>JAJXZW010000030.1 GCA_021779855.1 Actinomycetes bacterium | reverse complement strand
CGCGCTCGTGCACGCCGGGCCCGGCGAGCCGGCGCGCCCCTGGGGCGACCTCGCCCGGCGCGACGAGGCGCAGCGCGGGCGCGCCGCGCTCGGGGCTCTGGAGGATCTCGACGGCGGCCATGGCGACTCCCTGTTCGACGAACACCTGTTCGTACTCTATAGCGAACGGGTGTTCGTTTCAAGGGGCGCCGAGCACCTTCCCCGTTACTTATTCCCTGGTCAACGGTATCATTGACCCGACCCGTCCGAAGGACCGGCGCTCCGCGGCGCTCTGGCGGCCCCGGCCGCGCAGCGCGTGGACGGCGTCGGCGAGGGTGCGCGCGAGGATCACCCCGTGGCCCTCGACCAGCCGGGCGCACTCGAGCGCGAGCGACTCGTCGGGGTGGTCGTTGGAGTCGGTCACCTGGCCGTCGGTCACCCACACGACGGGCTCGCCCCGGCGCCGCTCGGCGAGCGCCAGGCGCAGGGCCGGCCCGTCCACGCCGTTGCCGACGTTGCCCGGAGGGATATCGGCCGCCACCCGTCCCCCGGCGACGAGCACCCAGGCGTTGGGGGTCACGCCGTGGTCCCCGGGCCGGTGGCTGTATCCCAGCACGAGCGCCCCGGGCGAGCGGCGCACCAGCCCGGCCAGCTCGGCGGTGTCCACGGCCATCGACCCCGACTGGTCGACGAGCACGACCCCGCCCACGGCCCGGGCCGGACGGACGAAGGCGCGCCGCAGCGGGTCGGTCGCGAGCCGCGAGGGGTAGCGAAGGTCGACTCCCGTGACCGACGGGCGGCTCCGGCGCAGTGCGGGGACCGGGTCGCGGGTCAGGAGGCGTGCGTCCACCAGCGCCAGCTCGGCGAAGTGCCCGCTCGGGGGTCGGCGCCCGCCGCCGGCGAGCGCACGGCGATAGCGGCGCAACTCGTCGGGGCCGAGCGGCGCGCGGGCGCCCGCGGCCCGGGTGAGCAGTCGCGCGACCTCGAGGGTCGCCTCGGCGAAGCCCCGCGGTCGGCCGAGCTCGTCGGGCGCCGTCGCGCCCAGCCGCTCGCTCGAGAGCCCCTGGACGCGCGACCGGGCCGCGCGTACCGTGGCGCGAACCCCGCCCACCCACTCCGGGCGGGCCCGGCGCACCCCGGCGAGGAAGGGTCGCTCGGCACCGGTGCCCGCGACGGCCACCGCGAAGCAGACCGCCTCGGCCCAGTCCCCGGCGCCGGCGACCCGCTCCCCCCCGGCCCGCTCGCTCCCGTCGACCAGGAGCCCCACCTCGTGGCCGAGTCGTCCGAGCAACTCGTTCACTCGCAGCTCCTCCGCGCACTCGAGCGCCCGGGCGTCCACCTCGGCGAGGGCCTCGGCCAGGTGGCGCGGGTGCGGGCTCACCCGGGCGTGGAGGAGCTCGTGGGCCCGCACGACCCGGGCCGTCGCGTCGGGGGCGAGGGGGACCTCCAGGACCCGGCCCACCAGGTCACAGCTCGCCCGTCCCCGGGCCACCGCCCCGGGCTCGACCCGCCAGGGGCCCGGTCCGACCTCGTCCTCGCGCCCGGTGACGAGCTCGGGGAAGACGCTCACGCCAGCGTGGCGATGGCCAGCGCGTCGAGGACGTCGCGGGCCGCCGCGCCGAAGACGAGTGCGGCGGCCCGCTCGGCGCCGAGCCGTGCCCGCAACCGGTCGAAGGCGTAGAAGCGCCGCAGCGACACCCGCCGCGAGGAGGGACCGAGCGATCCGGCGAGCGCCGGCGCGCGCAGGTCGGGCGCGAGCGTGGCGACGGCGGCCGGGTGGGGCCGGTCGATCCGCACCCGCACGGCGAAGCGGTCGAGCAGGGGGGCCGGCAGGTCCTCGACGTCCTCGGCGTTCGAGGTCGCCACGACCGAGTAGCCCGGTCCCGGGCGGAGCCACTCGAGGCTCTCGGGGTGGCGCCAGCGCGCCGAGGCCGACGAGTCGGTGACCGCGAGCAGCGTGGCCAGCGCGTCCCCGGCCGCCCGATCGACCTCGTCGAGCACGAGGCGCCCGCCCCGTCCGCCGTCGGCCCGCCACGCGCGGATCGCGGGACCCTCGCGCCAGGCGAAGCGGCCGCCCTCGCCGGGCATCCAGGTGCCGGTCACCTCGGCGCCCGTCAGGTCCTCGGTGCAGACGATCCGCTCGGCCGGCGCGCGCGACGTGACGGTCAGCGCCGCGTAGGTCTTGCCCGTGCCCGGCGGGCCGTAGAGGAGGAGTCGGTCCACCCCCGCCCCGAGGACCTCACTCACGTCGCGCCAGCACTGGCCCACCTCGTCCACCTCGTCGTCCACCTCGTCGTCCACCTCGACCCCCTTCGCGACCCAACGGTCGCGCGGACCTAGACCGTGGCCGCGGTGACGCCGTCCTCTTCGGGGGTAAGCGACGAGCGCAAGGTGAGCATGAGGCCTCCGCCGACGAGGGCCGTGATCCCCGTGCCGATCGGCCACCAGTTGCCCAGGTGCAATCCGTAGTACAGGGCGGTGATGGCCGGGGCGAGCGTGCCCGAGACGCCCCAGGCGGTGCCCGCCGCGGCGTTGTAGCGCCCGCGCAGGTGCTCGGGAGCGATCTCGTTGACGAGCGCGGTCCCGGCCGGCTGGAGCATCGTCTCGCCGACGGCGAAGACCACCTGGGTCAGGCACATCGAGACGACGGCGACCACCACCGGCAGGGCCAGCGACACCCCGAGCGCCGCCCAGAAGACGAACCACAGCAGGCTGACCAGGGCCATGGCGCGCGTGCGGCTGTGCCCCTCCATCCGGTTGAGGATCCAGAGTTGGCCGACCACGATGGTGAGGGTGTTGAAGAAGAAGGTGATCCCGATCACGTGGATGCTGATGCGCAGGTTGTTGACGATGAACAGGCTCAGCCCCGAGTCCACCGAGCCGTAGCCCCCGAGGATGAGGACGAGGCTCGCCAGGACGTAGCGGCGCAGCCGCCGGTCCGCGAGCACCACCCGCCACCCGTCACGCGCGCGCCCCTCGTGGTGGTCCTCGTGGACGGGCGCGCCGTGGGCCCGCAGCGTCGCGAAGATGGCGCCGGCGGCCACCGTGACCGCGGCGTCGAAGAGGTAGAGCACGGTGAAGCTCTCGGGGTGGCGCAGACTCACGATCGAGGCCGACACCAGTAGGCCCATGCCGATCCCGAGGTTGACCATCATGAAGTTCACCCCGTAGGCCCGCTGGCGATGGGTCTCGCCCACCAGCCGGGCGATCAGCACCGCGCCCGGCCCCCAGCCCGCGCCCTCGAAGACGGTGATGACGAGCGCGATTACGATCGCCTCGGTCCGGGTGTGGACGGTGGTCCACAGGATGAGGCCTACCGCCGAGGCGAGGTACGACCCGATGCCCACCCACGCCGGGCCGAACCTGTCGATGAGGGTCCCCCAGACGGGTCCCGTCACCAGACCCACGATCGCCGTCACGGTGAGCAGGAGGGTCGAGAACGTCGTGGAGAAGCCGCGCACGTTGTGCAGGTAGACCACGAACATCGCGAAGGCCAGGCCGTTGCCCAGGGAATTCACGAACGTGCAGAGGTAGAGCCGGCGCAGCGGACCGCGAATCTCGCGCCGGAAGTCGGCGGGGACGAGACGGTCGAGGAACTCCATAGAGCGTTCCACGCTAGCGACGGACGATGACACCGCGCGACGGCGTCACCAGATTGTACGGGGCTCGCCGAGCCCGGCGCTACGAACCGGCCTCGACGTCCTCACCGAGGTACACCGCGCGCACCCGGGGGTCGACCAGCAACTCGGACGACGGGCCCGACAGCACGATCCGGCCGTTCTCGAGGACGTAGCCCCGGTCGGCCAGGCGCAGCGCGTGCGCGGCGTTCTGCTCGACGAGCAGCACCGTGGTGCCCGCGGCGCGGATCTCGCCGATGATGCGAAAGATCGTGTCCACGATCATCGGGGCGAGGCCCATCGAGGGCTCGTCGAGCAGCAAGAGGGTGGGTCGGCTCATGAGGGCCCGGCCGATGGCGAGCATCTGCTGCTCGCCCCCGGAGAGGTTCGAGCCCAACTGCTTGCGCCGCTCCTTCAGGATCGGGAACGTCTCGTAGATCCCCTCCAGGTCCTCGCTGGTCGAGCCGCGGCGGCGGAACGCCCCCATCTCCAGGTTCTCCTCCACCGACATCTGCGGGAAGATCCGCCGACCCTCGGGAACGTGGCTCACCCCGAGCTTGGCGAAGTCGTGAGCCCGGGTGCGGCTGATGTCGCGGCCCCGGAAGGTGATCGACCCGCTCACCGGCGGCTGCAGGCCCGAGACCATCCGCAGCGTCGTCGACTTGCCGGCGCCGTTCGCGCCGAGCAGCGTCACGATCTCGCCCTCGTTGACCTCGAAGGTGATCCCGTGCAGGGCGGTGATCGCCCCGTAGCGAACGACCGCGTCGGTGACCTCGAGCATCACGCCGAGGCCTCCGTCGAGGTGCCCAGGTAGGCCTCGATCACGACCGGGTTGGCCCGGATCTCAGCCGGGGTCCCCTCGGCGATCACGCTGCCGAAGTTCAACACGTAGAGCCGCTCAGCGAGTGACATCACGAGCTTCATGTCGTGCTCGATGAGCAGGATCGTCACGCCGAGCTCGTCGCGCACCCGGCGGATCAGCCGGGCGAGGTCGAGCTTCTCGGCCGGGTTGGTGCCGGCCGCCGGCTCGTCCAGCAGCAGGACCTCGGGCCCGGTCGCGAGGCCCCGGGCGATCTCGAGGCGACGGCGCTCGCCGTAGGAGAGCGAGGCCGCGAGCACGTTGGCCCGCTCGGCGAGCCCCACGAAGCGCAAGAGCTCGGCCGTCCGCTCGTCCGAGCGGCGGTCGTCGTGACGGGTCCGCGGGCCGCGGAGCATCGCCCCGACCACCCCGAAGCCACGGTGGTCCTCCGCGCCGATCTTCACGTTGTCGAAGGTGCTCAGGGCGCTGAACATCCGCGAGGCCTGGAAGGTCCGGGCCACCCCGGCACCGGCGACGCGGTGGGGCTTCTTGCCGATGACCGACATCGAGCGCCCGTCCGCCCGGTGGAAGACAATGGTGCCCTCCTGGGGCTGGTAGACGCCGGTGAGGGAGTTGAACAGCGAGGTCTTGCCGGCGCCGTTGGGCCCGATGACGGCGAGGATCTCGCCGCGCTTCTGGAAGAGACTCACGTCGTTGAGCGAGACGACCCCGCCGAAGCGCAGCGTCACGTGCTCGACCTCGAAGATGTTCTCGGCCGTCATACGTCGTCTCCGAGCAGGGCCTCGTCGGGGTGGCCCTCGTGGGACTTCTCGTAGAGGGTTATCTCGCGCCGGCGCTGGCGTGACGGGATGAGACCCGCCGGCCGGAAGATCATCATGGTGATGAGGAGCGCCCCCACGTAGATGTAGAGGTCGGGCTGCTGGTAGCCCGCCGGCGGCGTGTGGTTGAGGTACGCCTGGACCACCTGGATGATGACCGCGCCCACCACGACACCCGAGATCGACCCCATCCCGCCCAGGATCACGAGGACCAGGATGTTGATCGAGAAGGTCAGGGTGAAGCTCGAGGGGAAGAGGAAGTTGTCGGCGCTCGCGGTGATCACTCCGGCGAAGCCGGCCGAGGCCGCCCCCACCGCGAAGGCCATCACCTTGAACTTGAGCGGGTTGATCCCGAGGGACTCCGCGGCGACCTCGTCCTCGCGGATCGCGGTCCAGGCGCGACCGACCCGCGATCGCTGCAGCAGGGAGAAGATGATAAGGAAGAGCACCACCGAGCCCAGGGCCAGGTAGTAGTACGGCACGGGCGCGAGGCCCCAGGTGTACTTGATCGGCCCCACGTGGAAGACCGGATGGGGGATCTGCTTGGTGCCGGTCGAGCCGCCGGTGATCCCGTAGAGGTTGTTGGCGAAGATCGTGATGATCTCGCCGAAGCCGAGGGTCACGATCGCGAGGTAGTCCCCGCGCAGGCGCAGCGTCGGCGCGCCGAGCAGGACACCGGCGATGACGACGAAGACCACGGCGAAGGGAATGGCCCAGAAGGCGTCGAGGGCGTGACCGAAGGGCGGCGGAGTGGGCAGCGCCCCGGTGACCCACGCCGTCGTGTAGGCCCCGATCGCGTAGAAGGCCACGTAGCCGAGGTCGAGCAGGCCGGCGAAGCCCACCACGACGTTGAGCCCGATGGCGAGCAGCACGTAGATCGCGACGTAGGTCACGAGGGCCGACTGCCAGAACGCGTTGTTCACGATGTGCGGGAGCAGGATCGCCAGGACGAGCAGCACCAGGGCGAAGCCGACCCTCACCGGGCGCTTCTCCCCGACCTGGCGCGGCCCGGCCAGCGCGTCGGAGGCCCGGGCGCGGATCGTGGGACCCCTCCAGTTCCAGAACTCCGTGATCCCCCACGCCACGAGGGCGAGGGTCAAGAAGACGACCCAGCGCTGGGTCCTAAAGAGGCCGAAGTAGGAGGCCGCCTCGTGGTACGAGCCGGTGAACCCCGCGACCGGGTGCTCGTTGGAGCCCGGCGGCCCGGTGATGAGCTCGACGACCAGGACCACGCCCAGGATGACGAGGAGCCGACGGATCGGCGCGCGCTGGAAGAACTCCCTCATCACGCGGTCCGGCCCAGACGCTCGCCGAGGATGCCCGTGGGGCGCACCAGCAGGACGAGGACCAAGATCCCGAAGGCGACGACGTCGATGTAGGCCGCCTGGACGAAGACCACGCAGAGGTTCTCCACGATGCCCAGCAGTAGACCGCCCACGACGGCGCCACGCAGGTTGCCGATGCCGCCCAGGACGGCCGCGGTGAAGGCCTTCAGCGCGGGGACGAAGCCCATGTTGTACACGACGCCGATGTTCAGCCCGTACAGGAAGCCGGCCACGCCGCCGAGGGCGCCACCGACGATGAAGGTGATGGCGATGGTGCGGTCGATATTCACACCCATCAGCGAGGCGGTCTCGGCGTCCTGGGCCACGGAGCGGATGCCGCGGCCCAGGCGCGTGCGTCCCACGAGCCAGTCGAGCGCGATGAACATGACGACGCTCACCACCAGGATGATGAGGTCGTACATCAAGACGGGCGCGCCGAAGATGGTGAAGACGGTGTGGTTGATATAGGGCTGGGGGTCGCTCACCGAGAGGTGGCCGAACTCCTTGCCCGCCAGGTTGAAGAGGAAGTACGACGCGCCGATCGCGCTGATGAGGTAGGCCAGCTGCGGGGCGCGACGGCGCCGGAGGGGACGGTAGGCGACCCGCTCAACCAGGGTCGCCGCGGCGGCGCCCGCGGTCCCGGCCGCGGCGATCCCGAGGACGATGATGAGCACGCTCATGAACCCGGCGGGCACCGTCGCCCCGACCATCGCGCGCAGCACGAAGTAGCCCGCGAACCCCCCGGACATGAAGATCTCGGAGTGGGCGAAGTTGATGAGGCGCAGGACGCCGTAGACGAGCGTGTAGCCGACCGCAACCATCGCGTAGAGCAGGCCGTTGGCCACGCCGCCCACGAACAGGTACCAGAACTCGGCCTTGAGCGTGTCGAAGTGTGCGGCCAGATAGTGACCAAACGAGCCCAAAGCCCCTCCCTGTCGGGCCTGAGTGTACCGACCTCGAGGGGCCGGGGGAGGTGACTCCCCCGGCCCCTCGAGGTCGGTCCCTTACCGCGTGGGGACTACTCGAGCCCCAGCTGGACGATCTTGCCGTTCTCCACCTTGTTCACGTAGATCGCCGAGCCTGCGATGTTGCCGTTCTTCTGGAACTTGACGACCTTCGTGATGCCCTTGAAGGTGATCGTGTGGAGCTCCGCGACGAGGTTCGCGCGGGTGATCTTCTTGTGCTGGGCGAGCAACGCCTTCATGCCGGCGATGATCGTGTTGGTCGCGTCGTAGGACTCGGGCGCGTAGGTCGCCGTCGTCGCCGAGAAGTTGGCGAGGTTCCCGTAGCCCTTGTTGAACGCCGCGTTGTTCGAGGCCGAGCACGCGCACGAGAGCAGGACGCCGTTGGCCGCCGAGGCGGGCGTGGTGCCCTGGATCAGGGCCGGCGAGTCCGAGCCGTCACCCGACATCACGACGCCGGAGTAGCCCGAGGAGCTGAGCGCGCCGAGGAACAGGCCGAGGTCGCAGTAGTACCCGCCGTAGAACATGGCGCTCGCACCGCTCGCGACCACCTGGGTCGCCGCGGCCTGGTACTCGGTCGCCGACGCAGTGCCGTTGTTGCACTGGCCGGTGCCCGGCACGGTGGCCGTGGTGACCTTGGCGCCGTCGGACTGGGCCTGGGTGGCCACCGCCTGGGCGAGCCCGGCGCCGTAGGACGAGCCGTCGTTCACGACGTAGACGCTCTTGAAGCCCTTCGTCTTGACGAGGTAGTTGGCGTCAGCGGGCCCCTGGACCGAGTCGTCCGCGACGACGCGGAAGAAATTGTTCCACCCCTTCGTGGCGAGGGTCGGGTTGGTCGCCGACGGGCTCACCGTGGCGACGTGGGCCTTCGAGTAGTAGGGCTCGGCCGCCGCCGTGGCGCCCGAGAAGGCCGGGCCGACGATGGCGATCAGCTTCGTGTTGGCGACCGCGGCCTGGGCCTCGGTCGGCGAGATCGTCGGGTCGCCCTGGTCGTCGTAGCGCGCCAGCTTCAGGTTGAACTGCCGGTGCGGGTTCGCGTTGTTCTGGTTGATCGCCAACTCGACCGCGAACACCATGTTCAGACCGAGCTGCAGGTTCCCGCCCGAGAGGGGGCCCTCGTAGCCGATGACGTACGTCGGGAGCGTCTGGCGATGCTTAACCGCGGCGCCCGACGACGACGCGACAACCGCCGGCACCGCCATCACCAAGAGGGCGCTGGAGGCGATCGCCGCCACCGTCTTGCTAAAACGAAGCTTCATACGCTGTCGTTCCTCCACTTATTCCCTTACTGCCCCTCCACCAGTGGTCACCGACGCGTCACGCGACGTCCGGCCCCCCGAGGAATGACTTGGCCGATCTGGCCACCGCGAAACCATACCAGTGCTGGAATGGCCGAATTGAGCCGCCCGTCCCGCGGCGAACAGGTGTTTGACCCCCGAGTGCCCGTCGGGTAGTCTACGAACACCCGTTCGTACAGGAGGCCCCCATGGCCGAAGTGCTCACCCCGATGCGCCGCCAGATCCTGGAGTTCATCGTCGCCTGCCAGCGCGAGCGCAACTTCCCACCCACCATCCGCGAGATCGGTGAGCACGTGGGCCTGTCGTCGTCGGCGACCGTCGCCAACCACATCAAGGTCCTGAAGGACGCCGGCTACATCGCGAAGAACCCCCAGCAGCCCCGCACCCTGACCGTTCGGATGGACGCCACCGGGGTCGCCGCGGACCAGCGCGTGCGCACCGTCCCGCTGGTGGGCGACGTGGCCGCGGGCGTGGGGACCCTGGCGAGCGAGACCCAGCACGAGGCGCTGCCCCTCCCCGAGCAGTTCGTCGGCCGCGGCGAGTGCTTCGTCCTGCGGGTCCGGGGGGACTCCATGGTGGGCGCGGGCATCCTCTCGGGCGACTACGTGGTGGTCGAGCGCGAGACCGACGCGCGCGTCGGCGACATCGTGGTGGCGGGCATCCCCGGCGAGGAGGCGACCGTGAAGCGCTTCTTCCCCCAGGGGTCGCGCGTCGTCCTCCAGCCCGAGAACCCGATGCTCGAGCCCATGGAGTTCGACGCCCGCGAGGTCGTCCTCTACGGCAAGGTGGTCTCGGTCCTGCGTCGCTACTAGGGCCGCGCGAGCCACGCGCCCAGCGCGCCGGCGAAGGCGTCGAGCTCGGCGGCGGTGACGTACTCGTCGGAGGTGTGCGCCCGCAAGGGATCCCCCGCACCGAAGTTCGCCGCGGGCACGCCCCGCTCGACGAAGGTCGCCACGTCGGTCCAGCCCTGCTTCGCGCGGGCGGGCGCCCCGCTCACCTCCACGAGAGCGCCGAGGGCGGGGTCGGAGAGGTGCGGTGCGGCCGCGGGGGCCCAGTCGAGCTCCTCGAGCCGGTCCCCTCCTTCGAGCACGTCGGCGAGGTACCCGCGCAGCCACGTCACGGCGCCCGCCCGGTCCCGGTCGGGGGCGACCCGGTGGTTGAGGGTGAGCGTGGCCCGGTCGGGTACGACGTTGTCCGCGACGCCGCCCTCGACCGCGACGGCCTGAAGCTGCTCCAGGAACTCGACGCCCTCCAGGGACACCCGCCGGGGCTCGTAGCGCGCGACGCGCTCGATCACCCCGGCCAGACGGTGGATGGCGTTTCGCCCCTCGAGGGGCCGCGCCGTGTGGGCCCGGCGCCCGACGAGGGTCACCCCGGCCCGCAGGCTCCCCTGGCAGCCCGCCTCGACCCGGCCCCCGGTCGGCTCGCCGAGCACCGCGCAGTCGGCGAGGAGCAGGTCCGGGCGCAGCTCGGCCACCTCGAGCAGCCCCGACTCGGCTCGGGCCACCTCCTCGCGGGCGTAGAAGACCCAGGTGACCTCGACGGGGCGCGGCGCGGGATCGAGGGCGAGCTCGAGCATCACCGCGAGCGACCCCTTCATGTCGCACGCGCCGACCCCCACGAGTCGCTCCCCCTCCAGGCGGGCCCGCGTGGCGTCGCCGGGCACGGTGTCGAGGTGCCCCGCGACGAGGCGGCGCTTCGCGCGGGTGCCCGTCGTGCGCGCCACCACGTTGTCCCCCACCCGCTCGACCTCGAGGTGGGCCGCCGCGCGCAGCCGCGACTCGACGAGCGCCGCGAGGCGCCCCTCACCCCGGCTGACCGAGGGCACGGCCACGAGTTCGAGGGCCGCCTCGAGGCGGGTCACGTCGCGACGCCGTGGTCGCGCAGGATCGCGTTCAGGCGGGCCTTGTCGTGGCGCTCGCCCTCCTCGAGCCGGCGGATGATGAGCACGCACGGCAGGAAGAACTCACCCCCCGGGAACTCCCGGCGCCGGCTCGCGGCGATGGCCACGCAGTAGTCGGGGACGTGGCCGCGCGAGACCTCCTCACCCGTCGCGGCGTCGATGACCGGGATCGACGGGTTGAGCAGGGAGCCCGCGCCGAGGACCGAGCCCCGCCCGACCCGCGCCCCCTCGACGACCATGCACCGGCTGAAGACCATCGCGTCGTCCTCGATGACGACCGGCACGGCGTTGGCCGGCTCCAGCACCCCGCCGATGCCCACCCCGCCGGCCAGGTGGACGTTCGCACCGATCTGGGCGCAGCTGCCCACGGTCGCCCAGGTGTCGACCATCGTGTTCTGGCCCACCCACGCCCCGACGTTGACGTAGCTCGGCATGAGGACGACCCCGGGGGCGAGGTAGCTCCCCCGCCGGGCCGACGCGCCGGGCACGACGCGCACACCGCGGCGCTCGTAGTCGTGCTTGAGCTCGAGCTTGTCGAGGTACTCAAAGGGCCCCACCTCGACCCGCTCGAGCCCGCGCAGCCGGAAGAGCAGCAGGATCGCCTGGCGGACCCACTCGTGGACGACGACCTCGCCGTCGCGCACCTCGGCGACCCGTACCTGGCCGTCGTCGAGCTTGGTGAGGACCAGCTCGACGTCGCGGCGGGCCTCGTGGCTCTCCGGGGTCATCGAGCCGATCTCGTCGAACCAGCGGCCGATCCGGGTCTCGAGGTCGCTCATCGCGCCATGGTACCGAGCGCGCCGCGCGCCGTCGGGACTACGACTCCTCGCGCGGCCGCACGCCCGCGGCGAGGGTGGCGAGCGCGCCCACGGCGCGGGAGAGCTCCTCGGCGAGTCCCGCCTCGCCGTCGCCCCCGGTCCAGGCGGCGAACGCGGCCTGGAACGTGACGACGGCCACCCCCGCGGCGATGCCCGCCTCACCCGACGCGCACCCCCGCGCGGCGAGCGCGCGCGTGACGGCGTCGGAGAGCTCGGCCATCTTCATCTGCTCGCGCTCGCGCAGCTCGTCGGACGAGGCCACGAGACGCGCGCGCCGCCGGGCGCGCTCGTGGCCCACGGCCACCTCGAGAACGCGCGCGCCGGCGGCGATGCCCCCGAGGGCGACGCCGAGGGACGGGCCCGGACCGGCGGTGGCGATCGCGGCGACGATCTCGCGCTCGAGGGCGCGCGAGCCGTCGAAGAGCACCTCGCGCTTGTCCGCGAAGTGCCGGAAGAACGTCCGCTCGCTCAACCCCGCCCGGGCCGCCACGTCGGCGACGGTGGTCCCCTCGTAGCCGCACTCGCTGAACAGCTCCAGGGCCGCCGCGCGAAGCCGCCCCGGCGCGTCACTGACCCAGCGTCCCACCCGGCCAGCCTAGGCGCCCATGTCAGGGACTGTCATCACGTGCTAGGGTGATGTCAGACACTGACATCAGGGGACAGTCCCCGGAGAGGAGTCGCCATGCGGGTCTTTGTCACGGGGGCCACCGGCCACATCGGGAGCCGGGTCGTCGACGAGCTGCTCGCGGCGGGCCACGAGGTGAGCGGCCTCGCCCACCACGGCGCGGCGGCCGCCGCGCTCGAGGCCCGGGGCGTCGGCGTCGTGCGCGGCGGGCTCGAGGACCCCGAGGGCCTGGCGCGCGCGGCCGCGGGGGCCGACGGGGTGATCCACGTCGCCTTCCGCCACGACTTCTCGCGCATGGAGGAGAACACCGCCCTCGACGGCGCCGCCGTGCGCGCCATGGGCGAGGCCCTCGCCGGGTCGGGCGGGGCCCTGGTGATCGCCTCGGGCACGCTCACGCTCGCCGCGGCCGCCCCCGGTCGGCTGGGCACCGAGGACGTCGCCGCGTCGGGCGACGCGCCGGGTCGCGCGCGCACCGAGAACGACGTCGTCGCCCTGGCCGCGCGCGGGGTGCGCGCGGTCGTGGTGCGGCTGCCACCGACGGTGCACAGCGTCTTCGACGCCCACGGCTTCATCCCCGTGCTCGTGCGCCTCGCGCGCGAGCACGGCTCGAGCGCCTACGTCGGTGACGGCGCCGCGCGCTGGCCGGCCGTGCACACCCTCGACGCGGCCCGGCTGTTCCGCCGGGCGGTGGAGTCGGCGCCGCCCGGCGCGCGCCTGCACGCGGTGGACGACGAGGGGGTCGCCTTCTGCGACATCGCCGGGGCCATCGGCCGCGGCGTCGGGGTGCCCACGGTCTCGGTGGGGCCCGAGGAGGCCGCGGCCCGCCTGGGCTTCCTGGGCGCGCTCGCCCAGGTGGACAACCCCACCTCGAGCGCCGCGACCCGGGCCCTGCTCGACTGGCGGCCCGAGCACCCCCGCCTGCTCGCCGACCTCGCTGACGGGCACTACTTCGACTGACGACCTCGGTCCCGGGGACTAGGCCCCGGCGGCCTCCAGGCGCCGGGCGACCCGCTCGATCGCCTCGTCGGGCGCGACCATCGCGATGCGCACGTAGGGCGCGCCGTCGGGGCCGTAGAGCTCGCCCGGGCTCACCACCACCCCGCCGAGGCCGGCCAACCGCTCGGCGAGGGCCCAGCCGTCGAGCCCCCCGGCGCGCGCCCAGAGGTAGAACGAGCCCGCCGGCCGGGGCGCCTCCACCCCGAGCGCCACCAGCGCCCCCGCGAGGCGCTCGAGACGAGCCCGGTAGCGGGTGCGCTGGGCCTCGACGTGGGCCTCGTCGCCGTAGGCCGCCGCGGCGGCGGCCTGGACCGGACCGGCGACCATCAGCCCGGCGTGCTGGCGCAGCGCGCGCAGGTACTCGACGACCTCGGGGTCCCCGGCGTAGAAGCCGACGCGCAGCCCCGCGAGGTTCGAGCGCTTGGACACCGAGTGCAGCGCCAGCACGCCCTCGCTGCCGTGCTCGAGGATCGTGCGCGCCGGGCCCTCCCAGGTGAAGTCGGCGTAGCACTCGTCGCTGGCGACGAGCACCCCGCGCGCCCTCCCCCACGCCGCCACGGCGCCCAGGTCCTCGAGGGCCCCCGTGGGGTTCGCGGGCGAGTTGGCCCACAGCACGAGGGCCCGCTGCGCGTCGCGCTCATCGATCCCCGCGAGGTCGAGGCGTCCGGCGGCGAGGGGCACCGGCACCGCGCGCAACCCGGCCAGGGTCGCGCCCATGGCGTAGGTGGGGTAGCTGACCGCCGGGTAGAGCACGGTGTCGCGCTCGGGGGAGCGCAGGTGCAGGAGGCCGGCCAGGCTCGCCACGAACTCCTTGGTGCCCACGCAGACCGCGAGCGCCTCGGGCACCGAGCCCAGCGCGAAGCGACGGGCCAGCCACTCGGCGGCCGCGCGGCGCAGGTCGGCCGTCCCGGCCGAGGGCGGGTAGCCCCGCGCCCCGTGGGCCGCGGCCAGCGCGGCCAGGGCCACCTCGGGGGGCGGGTCGACGGGCGTGCCGATCGAGAGGTCCACCGCTCCCCCCTCGTGGGTCCCGGCGAGGCGCTTGAGTCCCTCCAGGCGCTCGTAGGGGTAGGGCGGCGGGACGAAGCTCACGCCACCCGCCAGGGCGCGAAGCGGGCCACGCCCACCTCGTCGAGGACGACCTCGAGCACGACGGCGCCCTCCTCGTTGCGCGACGAGAGCACCTCACCCTCGCGGTGCACCGCGGCCACGAGATCGCCGCGCTCGAAGGGCAGGCGCAGCGTCACCGCCCGGTCGTGGGCCCGCAGCCCCGCGGCGATGGCCCCGACCACCGCCGGCAGGTTCTCGCCGGTGGTGGCCGAGCACCAGACGCTGCCCGGGTGGCGCGCGACGAGCTCGCGGGCGCGCCCCTCGGCGAGGTCGCACTTGTTGAAGACGAGCAGCTCGGGCACGTCGGCCGCGCCGATCTGCTCGAGGACCGTGCGCACGGCCCCGATCTGCTCCTCGGCGTGCTCGCTCGCGCCGTCGACCACGTGCACCAAGAGGTCGGCCAGGCGCACCGAGTCGAGCGTGCTCATGAAGGCCTCCACGAGCTCGTGGGGCAGGTTGGAGATGAACCCGACGGTGTCGGTGGCGAGGACCGTCTCGCCCCCGGGCAGGGCCAGCTGGCGGGTGCGCGGGTCGAGCGTGGCGAACAGGCGGCTCTCGGCGAGCACCCCGGCGCCGGTGAGCGCGTTGAGCATCGAGGACTTGCCGGCGTTGGTGTAGCCCACCAGGGTCACCTCGCGGTGACGGCCCCGGGCGCGGCCCTGGCGCTGGACCCGCCGGGTCCGGTCGACCTCGCGCAGCTCGGCCTTGATCCGGTGGATGCGCTGGACGAGCCGACGGCGGTCGACCTCGAGCTGGGTCTCGCCCGGGCCGCGGGTGCCGATCCCGCCGGCCTGCTGGGAGAGCGACCCGCCGGCTCGGCGCAGCCGCGGCAGCCGGTACTCGAGCAGGGCCAGCTCGACCTGGGCCTTGCCCTCGGGCGTGCGGGCGTTCTGGGCGAAGATGTCGAGGATCACGGCCGTCCGGTCGATGGCGGTGCGCCCGAGGATGGCCTCGAGGTTGCGCTGCTGGGCCGGGCTGAGGGCGTGCTCGAAGACGACGGTGTCGGCGTCGACCTCCAGGCAGAGCTCGCGCAGCTCGTCGGCCTTGCCCGAGCCCACGAAGGTCGCCGGGTCGGGCCGGTCGCGGCGCTGGACGACCCGGCCGCGCACCTCGGCCCCGGCGGTCCTCACGAGTTCGGCGAGCTCGTCGAGCTGGCGCTCGAGCTCGTCGACCGTGTCGCCGGGGAAGAGCACGCCCACCAGGACGATCTTCTCCTTGATCTCCCTCGAGATGAGGGTGGAGGGCTGGTAGGTCACGCCTCGAGCCACTCGACGTTGGCGACGAAGCGCACCGGCCCGGCCAGCGTGGCGCGCGCGCCCTCCAAGGTGACGCGCAGGTCGCCCCCGGGGTTGGCCACCTCGACGACGTCGCCGACGAGCCCGGCCCGCCGCGCCACGGCCGCCGCCGCGCACGACCCCGTCCCGCAGGCCAGGGTCCAGCCCACGCCCCGCTCGATGACCCGCATCGAGATCCGCTCGGGCGACTCGACGCGCACGAACTCGACGTTCGCGCCGCCGAGCTCGCCGGCCAACCGGGCGGCGAGCGCCTCGCGGGCCGGATCGTCGAGGGCCGGGTCGTCGGCGACCACGACGTGGGGGTTGCCGACGTGGGCCGCGCCCAGGGCGCCCGCGGGGGTCGGGACGAAGGAGACCTCGCCCATGGCCACCTCGCCGTAGCCGCTCGTCATCTCCGAGTCGGGGTCCATGCGCAGCGTGACCGTGCGCGGGCCCGCGTCGGTGTCGATCTCGAGGGCCTCGTCCTCCGAGCCGATGGCCCGGCGCACCGCCGCCGCCAGACAGCGCGCCCCGTTGCCCGACATCTCGGCCCGCGACCCGTCGGCGTTGAAGAGGGTCATCTGCACGCGCGGGCCGAGCGAGGCGACGATCAGGCCGTCGGCGCCGACCCCGGTCGTGCGCGCGCAGGCCGCGCGCACCCGCTCCGGCGTCCACCACGAGGGCCGGCCGTAGAGCTGGACGTCGACCAGGAAGTCGTTGCCCGCCCCGTGCCACTTCTGGAGGCTGCGCAGTGCCACGCGCCTAGTCTCGCACCGCGGCGGACCCCTCGAGCACCGCCTCGACGCGCGCGCGGGCGCGCTCGGGGTCGTCGAACCACTCGACGCGCGGGTCGCGCGCGAACCAGGCCAGCTGGCGCCGCGCCAGCCGGCGCGAGGCGACGAGGGCCCGCTCGACGCACGCCTCGAGGGGCTCGCCCCCCTCGACGTGGGCGAGCAGCTCGCGGTAGCCCACCGCCTGGCGGGCCGTGCGCGAGAGGCCCCGGGGCGAGGCGGCCAGGCGGGCCACCTCCTCGACGAGTCCGGCCTCCAGCCACCCCGCGAAGCGCGCCTCCACGCGCCGGTCGATCTCGGCGATATCGACGCGTAGGCCCACCTGGGTGACCCGCACCGGCCCGTAGGTGGCGAGCCCCGCACCGAAGCTGGAGAAGGGCCGCCCGCTCCCGCGCACCACCTCGAGGGCACGCACCACGCGCCGGGCGTTGGTGGGCTCGAGGCGCGCCGCGGCCACGGGGTCGGCCCGGGCCAGCTCGTCGTAGAGGGCCGCCAGGTCGTGCGCCGCCTCGACCTCGAGGCGCGCGCGCACCGCGGGGTAGACCCCGGGGATCGCCAGGTCGTCGAGGACGGCGCGGTGGTAGAGCCCGGTCCCGCCGACGTAGAGCGTCGCGTGGCCCCGCGCCGCGATGGCGGCCGCGGCCGACCGGGCCCAGCGCTGGAAGAGCGCCACGGTGCACTCCTCGTCGGGGTCGAGGACGTCGATGAGGTGGTACGCCACCTCCCGGCGCTGCGCGGGGGCGGGCTTCGCCGTGGCGAGGTCCATCCCCCGATAGACGGCCATCGCGTCGACGCTCACGACCTCGACCGCGCCGGCGGCGGCGCGCGCCACCGCGTGGGCCAGGTGGGACTTGCCCGAGGCGGTCGCCCCCACCAGGGCGACGGCCCGGCTCACGAGACGGCCAGGGGCACCCGGATCTTGTGGCGCGGGGGGCGCAGCGTCCCCACGACCTCGCCGAGCAAGAAGTGCGGCGCGCCGTGGGTCACCCGGGCCTCGACGAGGGCCCCCTCGCGCAGCGTCGGGTCGGCCAGGTGGATCAGCTTGCCCTGGCGGGTACGCCCCGAGCGCACCGCCTCGTCGCGGCGCGACGGCCCCTCCACGAGCACCTCCTCCAGCCGCCCGACCCGCGCCTCGTGGCGGCGCAGCGCTGAGCGGTCGACGACCTCCTTCAGGCGCGCGAAGCGCTCCTGGACCCGGGCCGGGTCGACGAACGCCTCGCCCATCGCGGCCGCCCGGGTGCCCTCGCGCGGGGAGAAGATGAAGGTGTAGGCCGAGTCGAAGTCGCACGCGGCCACGACCGCGAGGGTCTCGTCGAACTCCGCGTCGCTCTCGCCCGGGAAGCCCACGATGAGGTCGGTCGTCACGGCCAGGTCGGCGATCTCCGCGCGGGCGGCCGCGAGTAGGCGCTCGTAGCGCTCGACGCGGTAGCCCCGGCGCATCGCCGCGAGCACCCGGTCCGAGCCCGACTGCAGCGGGAGGTGGAGCTGGGGGCAGACGGCCGGGGTCTCGGCCATCGCGTCGATCGTCTCGGGCCGCAGGTCCTTGGGGTGGGGGCTCGTGAAGCGGACTCGCTCGATGCCGTCGACCGCCCCGATCGCGCGCAGCAGGTCGGCGAAGAGGGGCCGGCGCCCGGTGATGTCACGGCCGTAGGAGTTGACGTTCTGGCCGAGCAGGGTGACCTCGGTGACCCCGCTCGCGGCCAGCCGGGTCGCCTCGGTCACCAGGTCCTCGAAGGGCCGGGAGATCTCCGGGCCGCGCACCGCCGGCACGATGCAGTACGCACAGGAGTTGTCGCACCCGGTCTGGATCGTCATCCACGCGGCGAAGGGCAGCTCGCGCACCGCGTAGAGCGCCGGGGCGGCGTCGCGGTTCACCTCGGGGTCCGGCGCGTCGAGCACCTCGACGACCCGGCCGTCGCCGAGGGCGCGGCGCAACAGGGCCGGCGCCGCGGCCAGGTTGTGCGTGCCGAACACGACGTCGACCCACGGGGCCCGCTCGATGATGCGCTCGCGGTCCTTCTGGGCCGCGCAGCCCCCGACCGCGATCTGCAGGCCGGGGCGGGCGTCCTTCAGGGCCTTCAGGTGCCCGAGCGTGCCGTAGAGGCGCTGGTCGGCGTTGTCGCGGATGGTGCAGGTGTTGAGGACGATGACGTCGGCCTGGGCCTCGCTGGCGGCGGGGACGAGCCCGTCGGCCACGAGCAGCCCGGCCAGGCGCTCCGAGTCGTGCTCGTTCATCTGGCAGCCGAAGGTGCGGATCGCGAACGTGCGCGGGTTCGTCACCGCCCAAGCCTACTGAGGGAGCTCCCCCTCGCCGACGGCCGTGCCCAGGGTCACCATCGCGCCGGCCACCACCACGCAGCCCACCCCCACGAGGTCGAGGGCGGTGACGCGCTGGCCCAGCAGCGCCCACCCGACGAGGAAGGCGACCGCCGGGTCGGCCGCCATCAGCACGCCCGCGATGTGGGGGCGCACCCGGCGCAGCCCCGAGAACTCCGCGCCGAAGCCGGCCACGACGGCCATCGTGGCGACGAGCGCGAGACGCCCCAGGACCGCCGGGTCCAGGGCGATGCGGCCCCAGGCGCCCATCGAGAACGGGAGGGTCACGAGGGCGGCGATCGACATCGAGACCGCGAGGCCCCCGAAGCCCGAGGTCGTGCCGCCCAGTCGGTGCGACGAGTAGACGTAGCCGGCCCAGAAGAGGCCGGATCCCCCGGCCCAGAGCACCCCGGCGAGGTGCAGGCCGCCGCCCGGGCGGGTGAGGGCGACCACGCCCGCCGCGGCGAGAAGGACCAGGGCGAGGTGGCGCGGCGCGCGCTTGCCGAACGCGGCGACGCTGAAGGGGCCGAGGAACTCGATCGCGACCGCCCCGCCCAGGGGTATGCGCGCGATCGCCTGGTAGAAGCACTGGTTCATGAGCGCGGTCGTCACACCCAGCGCGAGCGCGGCGCGCCACTGGCGCGCCGAGAACTGCGCCACCCGGGGTCGCGACAGGGCCACCAGCACGATCGCCCCGAGCAGGAAGCGCCAGGCGCTCGTCGCCGACGGACCGAGCAGCGAGAAGGCGGGCAGGACGATGGCCGCCGACCACTGGATGAGCGTCGCGCCCAGCAGCATGAAGCCCGCGCCGGCGAGGCCGCGCCCCGCGGGCGGGCGCGCGTCGTTCACGAGAACACGAGCCCCCGGCGGTCGGCCTCGAGCAGGACGGCCTCGCCGGGAAGTCCCCGCGAGTCGAGGAAGGCGCGGGCGGCGGCGTGCACCGCCGGGGCCGACTCCTCGGTGACGAGGCCCAGCATCGTCGAGCCGGCGCCCGACCAGCACGCCCCGGCGGCGCCGGCCTCGCGCAGGAGCGCGAGCAGGTCGGCGGCGAAGGGCAGCAGCCCCGCTCGGTAGGGCTGGTGGAGCCGGTCGTCCATCGAGCCCGCGACGAAGCGCCGGTGGTCGGCGAGTCCGGCGAGCAGCAGGGCCAGCGCGTTGAGCTCGAAGACCGCGTCGGCGAAGGGCACGCTCTCGGGCAGCACCCGACGGGCGTCGCTCGTGGCGAGCTCGGTCCCGGGCACGACGCAGACGAAGCGCCACGCCGGGTCGAGGACCAGCGCGCGCGCCCGCACCCGCCCCTCGAGGGTGCCGGCCGCCACCAGGCCCCCGAGCGCCGACGCGGCCGCGTTCTCCGCGTGCCCGTCCAGGCGCGCGGCCACGGCGAGCGGGTCGGGCGCCCCCGC
>JAJXZW010000029.1 GCA_021779855.1 Actinomycetes bacterium | reverse complement strand
GCCGGCGAGCATCCGCTCGCAGGCCTCGCGCCGCAGGGTGGCGGGGTGGTGCCGTGGCATGTCTACCTCCTGGTAGATCACGGCCAATTTGTCATATGAGTGGTCCCGCAAACGGGGTCAAGGTCAAATGACGAGCAGGGGGCACCCACCCGCCTCCTCTCAACGAGCCGGCGCCTCGCGTTCGGGCGACTCCCCTTGGAGCAGCGCGACCGGGGTCGGGGCCCGTCGAGTGCGCTCTGGGGGCACGCCGGACCCTGCGGGTCTCGCGGCGGGCGGTCGTCGCGCGCCGCGAGGACTCGGAGACGCGCCGCCAGGAGACGACGCCGCCGTCCAGGGTAGCCTTCGGCTCTGAGCCCAGAGGGAGGGCCCAAGTGACCTCGAGCACTCGCTCAACGCTGCGACGCGGGGCCCTCGTCGGCGTACTGTGCGCCGCACTCCTTGGCCCGATGAGCCCGATGGCCGCGGCGCTCGCATCGGCGACGGCTCGACGTCCCCCCGCGACCTGCGCCGGCGGTCAGATCACGGTGGCGGTGGAAGCGGAGTCCGGCGCCTACGCCGCGGCCGGAAACCAGGGTGTCGCCTACCTCATCGTGAACGTCAGCCACCGAGCGTGCACCCTCCGGGGCTATCCGAAGGTCTCCTTCTACCCGTCGTCCTACCGTGGCACGCCGATTCGAGTGACGCGCAATGGCGGCAGCCAGATCTTCGCGACGGTGCCGCCGCGCGTCGTCGTCATCGAGCCGGGCGCGACGGCGTCGTTCGGCCTGGGATACGGCGACGCCGCGAACCAGGGGGACCCCAACGGCGGGCCCTGCCTGACGAGAGGCGTCAGCGTGTGGCTGCCGGTGCACCCCGACCCTTACACGATGGGCTACGCCACCACGCTCAACGTCAACTTCTGCTTCGCGGGCTTCCACTTCGGTGTCACCTCCATACAGGGCGGACCGCTCCCCAAGACCGCCTAGATTCGAGGCGCCGGTGCGCCCCCCTCGCCCGGATCTCCCACGTCGGCCGCGGGCACGACACAGAACGGGCGCCCGGGCTCGGCGGCCCGCATCCTCCCGGGTGGCCGGGCGGCACGGACATCCCGGGTGGACGGCGCCGGCGCGTCGCGGCGACGAGGGTGTGGACCTTCGTCCCCACCCCCTGTGAGGACGAGGGACCGAACATGGAGGAGGCCCCGAGGAGTCAGGAGACGCCCGTGTACGGATGGTACGGAGGCGGGATGAACAGTGGGTGGGGGGTCGTCGTGACTCTCTTCCTCCTGGTCTTCCTGGTCGCGGCGATCGTGGGCGTCGTGGGCGTCGTGCGCTGGAACGCCGGTCCCCGCCGGCCCGACGCGACGTCGTCGGAGTCGACCGCGATGTCGATCCTGAAGGAGCGCTTCGCGAAGGGCGAGATAACCGAAGAGGAGTTCCGCCAGCGCGCCGAGGTCATCCGCCGGACGTGAGGCCGCCGGGGAGCGCCCTGATCGCCACCGGCCGCGGGAGTTGACCGCCGGCGTCCCCCGGTTGACCCGGCACCCGGGCGCGCGCGGCGCCCGACCGGTTGGTGATGGCGCTGAACACTTTTCACCCGGCCGCCGGGCAGACCGTCGGTAGGGTGAACGCGACCGGGCCACCGCGCCCGGCGGAGGGGGGACTGTGTACTTCCAGGACCGCTACCTGACCGACGAGCAACGCCTGATGCGCGACACGTGCCGCCGCTACGTCGACGGCGTCGTCGTGCCGTTCCTGCGCGAGAATCGAACGCGCGAGTGGGACATGGACCCCACCGCCCGCCTCGTGCCGGAGATCCTCGAGGAGGCGGACGCCGCGGGGCTGCGCGGCCTGGGCGTGCCCGAGCGCTTCGGGGGCGTCGCCCTCGAACCCACGGCGCTCTCCCAGACCCTGGCCCTCGTGGCGACGGAGCTGGCGCGCGGCGACTCGGGGCTCGCCGACAAGCTCGTCCAGAACTGGAAGATCTCGGTCCTCATCTCGCAGCTCGCCCCCGAACACCTCCAGGAGGAGTACTTCGCCCGCTACAACGCCGACCCCCAGTTCCTCATGGCCCACTGCCTCACCGAGCCCCGCGGCGCGTCGGACCGGTGGCTGCCCTACAACGCCCCGTCGGTCAACATGGACACGCGCGCGGTGCGCGACGGCGACGACTGGGTCATCAACGGCCGCAAGCACTTCATCTCCAACGGCTACGACGCGAGCCTCTTCGTCGTCTACGCCAACACCGACGACGCCGTCGGGCTCCAGCAGGGGACCTCGAGCTTCCTGGTGCCCCGAGAGACGCCGGGGCTCGAGGTGGTGCGGTGCAACGAGACGGTGGGCGGACGGTTCATGAACAACGGCGAGATCGCCTTCGTGGACTGCCGCGTGCCCGGCGACCACCTGCTCGCCCACAACGACGCGCTGGCGAAGGCCGGCATCTACTTCCGGCCCGGCAAGGTCCTGGTCGCCGCGAAGAGCCTGGGGATCGGCGTGGGCGCGTACGAGGAGACGGTCGCCTTCGTCCGCGAACGGGTTCAGGGGGGCCGGGTCATCCTCCACCACCAGGCCGTGGCCTCGCGGGTCGCCGACATGGCGACCCGCCTCGAGGCGGTGGGGGCGCTCCTGCGTCACGCCGCCGTGAGTGTGGACGAGGGCTCGCCCGACGCCGACGTGCTGTGCAACATGGTCAAGGTCTTCGCCTCCCACGAGGTCGTGGCGGTCTGTAAGAACGCGATGGAGCTCCACGGGGGCTACGGGGCCATGCTGGAGGTCGGGATCGAGAAGTACCTGCGCGACGCCCTGATCAACCTGCACTCCGACGGGACGACCGACGTGTCGAACTTCAAGATCGTCCAGGCGATGTTCCCCGAGACCGTCGGGAGCTACGCCGGCTGACCGGCCGCGCGCGCCGACGGCCACGACCGCCGGGGAGCCACCGCCGACCGCGAGGTCGGAGAAGGCCGCGACGAGACCACGGCCTTGCCGTCGCCCCGTGGCGGCGGGAGGCGGCGGCGTCCCCGTCGCTCACCTCGACTCCGGCTTCGGCGGACGTAGCGACCCCCTCGTCGTACCGGAGGGGGCCGGCCGGGGCTGCTCCGACGCGTCGTGGGTCAGCGGAGGGGCCGGCTCCCGACCGCGGTCGAGGTCGCGCCCCGCAGCGCGACGGCCAGGGGGTCGGGCCCGGACCAGCCGAGGCGTCGTCTGACGTCACGGCCACGGACGCGACGAACCCCGGGGCGGGGCCCCGGGGTTCGTCGCGTGCAGCGATGGGGGACGCTACGCCTTGACGCTCGTCGCGACGATCACGTTCTTGTTCTTGCCGGCGAGCCGTCCGGTCGCCGAGACCGCCGCCCCCTTGACGAGTTTCGCCGCCGAGCCGGCGCTGAAGGTCGCCTTCTTGTAGTTGACGATGTAGGTCTTGGACCCGACGGTGAGCCAGAACGTCGTCTTGGCTGCGTCGACGCGTGAGACCGTTCCGGTGACGGTGGTGGGGGCGACCGCGTGGGTCTTGGTGTGCGTCGGCTTCGACGCGGCTCCCGCCGGTGCGGTCGCCGCGACGCCCAGACCGAGCGACCCGATCGTGAGCGCCACCGGAAGGATCGCCTTGGCCATTGTGTTCTTCATCTGTTCTCCTTTTGGACTGGTTGGGGGATCGGGATCGAGCCTTCGTGGGTCTCTCTCGACGTCCGAGGCTCACGGTACCGACGCGATTCGCGGCCCACCGAGGCCCACGGCAAAGAAAGAGCAAAGATTGCTCGCACTCGGCGGTCCCCTTAGACCGCGCTTATCGCCCGTGAATCGGGCTCTAAGAGTGGGGGCGACGTGACGCCGTCGACTAGCCCGTCGCGAGGTCGAAGGTCACCAGTGCGTCGACGCCACCGGTGTCGGCGACGAGCAGCTCCACGGTCCCACCCGAGAGACGGACCAGCTGGTCGACGATGGCCAGGCCGAGCCCGGTGCCGTCGGCGTCGGTGGTGCCTCGCCAGAAGCGGGCGAGTGCCGCGTGACGCTCGAACTCGCTGAGCCCCACACCGGAGTCGATGACGTCCAGGAGGACGCGCCCACCCACGCTCGAGACTCTCACGCGCACCGGGCCGCCGTTGGGGCTCGCGTCGAAGGCGTTGGAGAGGAGGTTGTCGATCACTTGCTCGGCGACGCCCTCGAGCGCTCGCGCGTGGAGGGTGTCGGGGCCCTCGTAGGCGAGATCGATCCCGCTCTCCTCGGCCAGCGGCTGCCAGTACTCGACGCGCTCGCGGGCCACCCCCGCGAGGTCGACCGAGGTGACGACGGCGGGTGCCGCCTCGATGCGGGCCATCTCGAGCAGCGACGAGACGAGTCGGGTGAGGCGGGCAATCTCCCGACGCACGGGCGCGAAGGCGGCCGCGTCGGGCCCCTCCGGCCCGCCCTGGAGGTTCTCGACGTGCAGCTGCAGGGCCGCGAGCGGCGTGCGCAGCTGGTGCGAGGCGTTCTCGACGAAGGTCCGTTCGACCTCGAGGAGTCGGATCAGCCGTGCGGCCGTAGCGTTGATCGCCTCGGCGAGCCGGCGCAACTCGGGCGGCCCGAGGTCGGTCGGCGCCGTCGTCTCGAGGCGGCCCTGGCCGATGGCCTCGACCGCCTGGCCGATCCGGCGCACCGTTCGGGTGAGCGAGGTCGAGAGGACGTAGCCGAGAGCCACGGCCACGAGCAGTATGAGAAGGGCGAAGATCACCAGCCTCTCCCAGTCGCCGCGGATGGCCCGGCGCACGACGGTCTGGGGGAAGGTCACGACGAGCACGACGCCGTTCAGGGGGTGGGTCTGGGTGTCACTGTGGTGAAGGGCTACCACGGAGTAGTACTGAGAACCCTCGAACGCCGACCTCGGCACGGTGCCCGACCTCGCCGCGCCGTGGAACCCCTTGATGATCCCCGCGATCTCGGGGTCGTGGACCTGCGACGGCCGGGTTGCGAGGAGGGTCCCCTGCGGGCCGGTCACCAGGATCTGGCGGTCCGTGGAGCGGGCGTAGGCGCGGGCGAAACGTCGGGCTCGAGCGGTGTTCCCGTCGCCGAGCTCCTCGGAGAGCACCGAGGCCACCGAGCGCGAGTCCCGCTGGAGGGAGGCGAGGGTCGTTCCCCTCTCTCGTGCGTCGAGCGTGAACCCGACGGGCACGACGAGCAGGACGATCGCCACGACCGCCACGATGACGAAGCCGAGGAGGAGGCGGCTCCTCATCCGGGGGTGACCAACCGGAAGCCGATGCCGCGCACGGTCTCGATCGTGACGGCGTCCCCGAGCTTCTTGCGCAGTGCGGCGACGTGGACGTCGATCATCTTGGTCGAGCCGTACCAGTTCGCCCCCCAGACCGCGTCGAGGAGCTCCTGGCGGGTGATGACGCTCCCGGGGTCCCGCGCGAGGAACTCGACGATGGCGTACTCCTTGGGCGTGCAGGTGACCTCGTCGCCCGCGACCCGCACGCTGCGGGTGCGGCGATCGATCTCGAGGGCGCCGACGCGTTGATCGCTCGCCCCGGGATCGCGCCCGCCCGTCCGGCGCAGGACGGCGTTCATTCGCGCGACGAGCTCGCGCACACCGAAGGGCTTGACGACGTAGTCGTCGGCCCCTAGGTCCAGACCGGCGATCCGATCCTCCTCGGTGCCGCGGGCGGTGACGATAATCACCGGCGCGGACGAGATCTCTCGCAAGCGACCGAAGAGCTCCACGCCGTCACGGTCGGGCAGTCCGAGGTCGAGGAGGACGAAGTCGACGGGGAGCGCGTTGAGGGCATCGGCCGCCGTGCCCACCGTCACCGGTGAGAACCCTTCGCGCTCGAGAGCCCGGTGCAGGGCCGCGGCGATCGCCTTGTCGTCCTCGACCACCAGCACGCGCACGACGCAATTCTGACCTCGCGGCACCCCACGCGTCCGCACGGGGGATGGGCGACGGGTCGGACGCTCCGACGGTCTGGCCCCTACGGAAGTCCCTACCGCGGCGTCGCGGTCGTTCCTAGCGTGGGGACGTGAGAGGAGCGGTCGGTTCACGGGGCGGGCTGGTTCGACTCGTGGCGGTGGCGGCGCTCGCCGCCACCTTGTTCCAGGCGGTGTCGGGCACCTCGGGCGCCACGGGGCCGACGACCACGGCCGTCACCACCTCGACGGGACCGGTTCTGCGCTACGGGGCCCGGGGGCCGGCGGTGCGGACACTGCAGCAGCGTCTGGCCTCCCTGCGCTACTGGGTCGGACCGGTTGACGGCGTCTTCGGCGACGCGACCCAGCAGGCCGTGTACGCGCTGCAGAAGGCGGCCCGCCTGGTCCCCGACGGCGTCGTCGGGCCGGCGACGTGGCGCGCGCTGGGACGTGGCGTACGTGCTCCCTTCCGTCCGGTCGCGGGCGCGGCGGTCGAGATCGACCTCGGTCGCGACCTTGTGCTGCTCGTACGCGGCCACGCCCTCCTCGAGGCCTTCAACACCTCGACCGGGGGAGGCTACGCCTACAGCCAGGGTGGTATGAGTGGGGTCGCCTCGACCCCGCGGGGGCGCTTCACGATCTACCGCCAGGTCGACGGTCTCGACGTGAGCCCCTTGGGTGAGCTGTGGCGGCCCAAGTACTTCGTCGGTGGCGTCGCCATCCACGGGTCGTGGTCGGTGCCGCCGACGCCGGTCTCGCACGGGTGCGTGCGCCTCTCGATCGAGGCGATGAACTGGGTGTGGGCGACGAACCAGATGCCGCTCGGGCGGGTCGTCTGGGTGTACTGAGCTCAGTCCCCGCTGGCGCTCTCGGCGGAGCACTCGAGCAGCCGTCGCCACCGGGTGACGCCGTAGACGAGGTGGGTCGAGAAGACGAGCTGGAAGATGAGTATCCCCTCGCTCAGGTAGTAGACGACGTGGAGGTTGGAGAGCATCGCGAGGACGGCGGCGGCCGACTCGACGAGCAGGAAGACAATGGTGACGACCGTCGCCCCGGTTCGGTGGGCGAGGAGCCCCGCGAAGGCGAACTCGTAGGCGAAGAGCACCGCCGAGGCGATGAGGTGGCTGTCGTTGAAGAACGAGTTCACCGTGTCCGGGGTGAGCAGCACCGCGAGCAAGAGGAGAGCGAGCACCCGCAGGCCCCAGGCGAGGGGGCGCAGCTCGCGTGGTTCGCGGGGCAAGAGCGCCGCGGCGTTCAACAAGAAGTAGTCGCACACCATGAAGCCGGCGCCGTAGGGGATCGCGGTGTTCCAATGCTCGCCGTAGAAGCTGAGGCCGTGGTTGCGCTGGAAGGCGGCGGTGGTGATGACGACCGCGACCATGAGGAAGGCGAAGAACCCCACCTCGGCCAGGATCAGGTTCGTAACGACCGCCCGGCGCACCAGGGCCGAGGCTACCTAACGGGAGGTGGGCTCCCCGGACCCCGCCCGGGCGCGACCTCGTCGGGGGCGCGAGCCCCGACGAGCGTCGTGAGCCGATCGAGTCGCCGCTCCCAGGCCGACGCCCGCTCCTCGATCCAGGAGGCTGCGGGACGGGCACTGGCGGGACGGGCGAGGTAGCGGACCTCGCGGCCGTGACGCCGGGTCTCGGCGAGGCCGGTGCGCACGAGCACCTGGAGGTGCTTCACGACGGCCTGGCGAGTGACCGGGACGGCACGGGCGAGCTCGGTGGCCGTGGCCCCGTCCGGACGGGCGTCGAGGTCGTCGAGGAGTCGGCGTCGCATCGGATCGGCCAGCGCCGCGAAAACCCCGGAGAGGGTGTCGCTCACGCGGCGAGCAGCTGGGCCGGGGGCGTCGCGTGCAGGGGGGACTCGATGACGGTGACCCGGGTGCCCCCCTCGGTCGGGGTGAGGTCGATCTCGACCCGTGTGGGCTCGTCGGCGAAAGTGGCCCAGCGATAGACGAGTCGGCGGGGCTCCTCGACCTCCTCTACGACGATGAAGCGCGTAACGTCGCCCTCGTCAACCCGCCCCTCGCCGCCGGGACGCGGGTCGAGATCCCCGTCATCGCCCAGCCAGTCGGGGTGCGTCACGTGGGCCCAGACCTCCTCGGGGGTCGCGGGCAGGGAGGCCGAACGCTGGATCGCGTCACTCATGCAACCATCCTATTGCACAAGTGACGGCTCGTGGTATAGTGCAACCACGCAGTTGCGCAAAGGAGGCATCGATGGCCAACGTGACGCTGTGGGAGCCCCGCCAGTCGGTCGTGCCGATGGTGCTCGAGGAGTCGTCGCGCGGCGAGCGGGCCTTCGACATCTACTCGATGCTCCTGCGCCAGCGGATCGTCTTCCTCGGCCAGCCCGTCGACGACCAGGTGGCCAACCTCATCATCGCCCAGGTGCTCTACCTCGAGGCCCAGGACCCCACGGCCGACATCAGCCTCTACATCAACTCCCCCGGGGGCCTCGCCTACGGCGGGATGGCCGTCTACGACGTGATCCAGCACGTGCGCTGCGACGTGTCCACCATCTGCGTCGGGATGGGGATGTCGGCCGCGGCCATGGTGCTCTGCGGCGGTGCGCCGGGCAAGCGCTTCGCCCTGCCGAGCGCGAGGGTGATGATCCACCAGGGCAGTGCCGGCGCCCAGGGCGCGCCGAGCGACATGGAGATCCAGCTGCGCGAGGTGCTCTCGCTCACGCGTCGGATGGCCGAGGTCATAGCGCACCACAGCGGCCAGAGCGTCGAGCGCGTGACCCGCGACATCGACCGGGACCTCTTCATGACCGCGGGCGAGGCGCTCGAGTACGGATTGATCGACGGCATCATCCAGCCCTCACGGGGTCTGGCGCACGAGAGCTAGACCGGCCCCCGGGGGGTGCTGGTAGAACGGACGAGTGCGCCGCCTCCGCCTCCTCAGCGCCTTCGCCCTGGCGGGAGGGCTCCTCGCGGCGTGCGGGGGCGCCCCCGCGGCGACCGGGGCGGCGTCGAGCCACGACTGCGCGGTCTCCAGCGCGAAGGCGGACTACAACGGCTGCGACCTGGCGCACAAGGACCTCGCCGGCCTCGACCTCCAGCAGGACACCTTCGTGAGGGCGGACCTCGACGGCGCGAACCTCGCCGGGACGGACCTCCAGGGGGCCGACCTGACCGGTGCGACGTACCGCGGGGCCGTCACGACGAAGTCCACCATCTGCGTGAACGCCCAGTACGGACCGTGCACGCTCCCGGGACTGCGCGGCAAGAAGAAGGTGAGCTACCTCTAGGGCACGCGTGGCCGGCGTGCCCGTAGGCTCGGGCCCCGCGAACGGAGGCGTATGGACGTGGAGCTCGGACTCGACACCTTCGGCGACGTGACGCGTCGCCTCGACGGGACGCCCGTCACGCCCCCCCAGGTGCTGCGCGACCTGCTCGACGAGGCCGTCCTCGCCGACCGGGTCGGGGTGGACTTCTTCGGGGTGGGTGAGCACCACCGGGCCGACTTCACCGTCTCGGCGCCCGAGGTGGTGCTCGCCGCCGTCGCCGCGCGCACCGAGCGGGTCCGGCTGGGCTCGGCGGTCACCGTGCTGAGCTCCGACGACCCGGTCCGGGTCTACGAGCGCTTCGCCACCCTCGACGCGCTCTCGCGTGGTCGGGCCGAGGTGATCGTGGGACGGGGCTCGTTCACCGAGTCGTTCCCGCTCTTCGGCTACGACCTCGCTCAGTACGAGGAGCTCTTCGAGGAGAAGCTGGACCTCTTGACCCGGCTCCTCGACGAGGGCCCCGTCACCTGGCGCGGCACGGTGCGCGCCCCGCTGGAGGGTCTCGCGGCCTACCCGAGGACCGAGGGCGGGCGCCTGCCGGTCTGGGTGGGGATCGGGGGCAACCCCGAGTCGGTGGTGCGCGCCGCCCGCTACCGACTGCCCCTCGTGATCGCCATCATCGGGGGCAGCCCGGCCCGCTTCGTGCCCCACGTCGAGCTCTACGAGCGCGCCCTGGCCCACTTCGACGCCCCCCGGCTCCCGGTGGCGGTCCACTCGCCGGGCTTCGTCGCCGAGACCGACGAGGCCGCTCGCGAGGCCCTCTTCCCGCACGTCAAGGCGAGCCACGACCGCATCGGCGCCGAGCGGGGCTGGGGGCCCATCACCCGCGAGCAGTTCGAGCGCGAGGTCGAGTCGGGCTCGATGTACGTGGGCTCACCCGAGACCGTCGCGCGCAAGATCGCCGACACGGTGCGCTCACTCGGTCTGGCCCGCTTCGACCTCAAGTACTCGAACGGCACCCTGCCCCACGAGCTGATGATGGGCTCCATCGAGCTCTACGGCACCGCCGTCATCCCCCGGGTCCGCGAACTCACGGCCGGGGACGCGCTGATCAGGGCTGAACGGTGACGAGGGTCCCGATCGGGGTGTGGGGCCAGAGGGTCTTCGCCTCGGGGAAGGGCATCTCGACACACCCCAGGCTCTGGGGGTAGCCGTAGCCCGGGCGGATGAAGCCGTGCAGGGCGTCGCCCCCGTTGAAGTACGAGACCCACGGGATGCCCGTGTCGTGGTACTTGGTGCCGTTGGGGTTCGTGCCCGACATGGTCGTGGAGGTGAAGCGCAGGTACACCGGGTAGGTGCCGTTGGCGGTGGGTGACGCCGAGATGCCGGTGTTCACGAGCGTGGTGAAGGTCACCCGGCCGTTCTGGTAGAGGTCGAGCCGCTGGGGGAGCGTCTGGCTGACGAGCACCATGTCGTAGGGCTCGCTCGAGAACCCGCGCGCGCGCACCGTCTCCACGAGGAGTCGCCACGTCGAACCGTCCATCGACCCGGTGGTGGGAAGTCCGTGGTCGTCCTGGAAGCGCATGAGGGCCCCTTGCACGATGACGTTGTCGGTGCCGACGCTCCAGTTCTGCCTGAAGCTCGCCGGGAGGGTGGGGAAGCGCCAGACGAACGACCCGGGCTGGAGCAGGGCGGGATCCTTCGTCCCGGTGGGCCGGCGCCGCGTCGGCACCGTCGTGGTGGTCGTGGGAGGCGCCGTCGTGGTGGTCGACGTGGACCCGGTCGACGGCGGCGCCGTCGTGGTGGTCGTGGTGGTCGTCGATGTCGTCGTGGTCGTCGTCGTGCTGGTGGTGCCGGCCGCGACGAAACTCACCGGTAGGTAGCGCAACTCGGCGAGGATCTGGTCCTCGAGTCGGATGGTGTAGGCGGGGATCGCGCGTGGATGGGCCGCACCGGCCGCACCCGTAACGAGGAGGGGCACGGTCGTCGCGACCAGCGCCCCCGCCACCGCCACCGTCCAGCACCGCGCCTTACGAAAGCTCACGTGACCAGGATACTTCTGGGCAGGCGCGGGTAGTACGTCACCGCGGCGCTCCCGACCGCGACGCCACGACCTCTCCCCGTCCGACCAGAGATTCTCAACCGCGTCGTAACCTGTCCGATCCGATGGCGGCGGAGCGCGCCGGTAGGTTGGCCCCGTGAGGGGACGGCTGCGCCACCGGTGGGGACGGGCCACGGGCCTCGGCCTCACGGGGATCCTGGCGGCCTCCCTCTACGTGCTGGGTGCCCCGAGCTCGGCTACCTCTGTGCCGACCACGACGACCACGGCACCCCCGGGATCGACCACGACGACGAGCGTGACGACGACCACGACCACCTTGCCTTCGCACGTCACCCACTTGTTGTGGCCGCACGAGGGGAGCGCCGCGGTGGCGATCCCCCAGCTCTCGGTCGAGGCGGCCTCGTCTCCCCAGACGGTCCAGCCGGTCGCGAGCCTCACGAAGCTCATGACCACGTGGGTGGCGCTGCACCTGATGCCCTTGGCGCCGGGCGCGACCGGGCCCTGCGAGGAGATGACGTCCGCCGACGTCCGCCTCTACAACCACGACGTGGCGACCGGACAGTCGAGCGTCGCGGTCGCCAAGGGCGAGCAGCTCTGTGAGATCCAGCTCCTGCGGGGGCTGTTCGTGCACTCGGCGGGCAACTACGCGATCTACCTGGTCCACCTGTCCGGCCTGCGGCTCGGGCGCTTCGTGGGGCTCATGAACCGCGACGCGCGGGCGCTGGGGCTCACCAACACCCACTACGTCGAGCCCACCGGCATCGACCCGCGGGACCGCTCGACTGCCGAGGACCAGCTGAACCTCGCCATCGCGCTGCTCGCCCACGAGCCGGTCCTCTTCCCGATCATTGGCCTCACCCACGTTGCCCTGCCGGTCGCCGGCAACGTCGACTCCTTTACGCCCTACATCGGCAACTACGGGGTGATTGGCGTGAAGTCGGGTTTCACCGGGCCCGCGGGCGGTTGTGACGTGATGCTGCGGCGCGTTGAGGTCGATGGGCACGTCGTCTACACCTATGCCGTCGTCCTGGGACAGCACACGAGCGACCCCTTGGGAAGCGCGGGCAACGCCGCGCTCGCCCTCTCACGCTCGCTGGTGCCCTCGATCGGGGTCCTCAACTCGCCGGAGGGACCCTCGGTGGCCTGGATCGGTTCGAATTCGGACGTGGTGACGACCACCACGACCACTACCACCACCACGACGGTGCCATCCGGGACGACGACCAGCACCTCGACGACCGTGGCCACTACGCCGTGACCCGGATGCGGGGGTCACAGCGAGGTGGCACAATGGGTTTCCGGTGAAGCGCTACACCCAGGTCCCCGAGTTGCTCCTCGGCTTCGATACCGAGACGACGGGCCTGAGCGTCACGAGCGAGCGGGCCATCGCCTACGGTTTCAGCGCCTATCGCTTCGGGGTGCCCTTCTGGCAGGAGCACTTCTTCGTCGTCCCTGATCGCCCCATCACGCCTGGGGCGCAGCGGGTCCACGGTCTAACCCTCGAAGACATCGAGTCCAAGCGCGCGAGCGACCCGGTCTACCCGCTCGCCGGGGGACTGCTGCGCGCCATCGAGGTTCTCGGAGACTTCCACCGCCGGGGCGCCTACGTCGTGGGATCGAACGTCAGTCGCTTCGATCTGGAGATGCTTCGTCGCAGTTCGCTCTCGGTCCTCGGCCGGGCCCTCGATGACGAGGAGCTGGACCTCTCGCTGCTGCGGATTATCGACGTCGTGGAGCACGATCTGGTCATCGAGCCGAGTCGCGACGTCCGGCCGCGTCGGGGCCTCGAGCACCTGTGCCAGCACTACGGGGTCCGTCCCGGCGGACACGACGCGCTCGGAGACGCCCGCGCTGCGGTCGAGGTCTTCTTGGAGCAGGTGATGACCAGCAACGCCGGGCAGGCCAGCCTGGCCCTTACCACCGACACGGACTCCTACTTCGACTCGGTCCCGCGCTAGTCGGCGGGGCGGCGCCTGGAGCCCAAGTGGTAGGATGTCGCGTCACGGGCCGTTGGCGCAGTCTGGTAGCGCACTTGCATGACACGCAAGGGGTCACAGGTTCAAGTCCTGTACGGCCCACCATTCAAAAGCCTTGAGGGTAAAGGCTTTCCGTGGTTCAAGTCCTCGCGTGACACCCCTTCGTTAGGTTCCGTCAGCAACGGCGTCAGCAACGATTGACCGGGGGGGGAGATGGCGGGAAAGCGCGGCAATGGCGAGGGGACGGTCTACCAGCGCGCCTCCGACGGGAGATGGCTGGGGGTGCTGGTGGTGGGCTGGAGTCCCACGGGCCGGCCCGTCCGCAAGACCGTCTCGGCCAGGACGAGGGCAGAGGCGGCGAAGAAGTTCCGCGAGCTCCAGCGCCGGGTGGAGGATGGGCTCCCCGCCCCCGACACCTCGATCACAGTCACCCACCTGTTCGAGCGGTGGTACGAGGACGTCTTGAGTCACCAGGTGGCCCCCTCGGCGGCCCGGAACTACCGGAGCGTGGCCGTCCACCACATCGTCCCCACCCTGGGCAGGAAGAAGCTCCTGGATCTCACGACAGCCGACGTGGACCGCCTCATCTCGAGGAAACTCTCCGAGGGCAAGTCGGTGTCCACGGTGCGCCGGATCCGCTCGGTGTTCGTCCAGGCTCTCGACCAGGCCATGAGGTGGGGGTGGGTGAACCGCAACGCCGCGACACTCGCCAGGGCTCCCAAAATGCCCCGCCGAGAGGGACGCACGCTGACCCAGGATCAGGCCCGGGCGTTCCTCACCGCCCTGAAAGGCCACCGGCTAGAGGTCCTCTTCACGGTGATGCTCGCCACCGGTCTCCGACGTGGGGAAGCCTTGGGTCTCATGTGGAAGGACTATGACCCCGAGAAGCGGGTCCTCAGGGTCCGACGCCAGCTTCAGCGGGAAGGGGAGGGCCTCGTAACCCGCGAGCCCAAGACCAGTCGGAGCCGCCGAGTGGTGAACCTCCCGCCACAGATTGTCGACCTTTTGGAGCGCCACCGCGCAGAGCAGGAGGTGGCAAAACGACTGGTCGGGCGAGGATGGATCAACTCGGGGTTCATCTTCACGACGGCCATCGGTGGTCCGCTCGACCCGCGCAATCTCCTTAGGGACTTCAAGAAGGTCTGCGAGGTGGCGGGCCTTGGCGATTGGCACGTCCACGAACTCCGCCACTCCGCCGCCAGCCTGATGCTCGCCCAAGGTGTCAAGTTGCAGGTCGTAAGCGAGGTCTTGGGCCACTCCTCGATCAGGATGACCGCCGACGTCTACGGACACATTCTCGACCCTGATCGAGAGAGTGCCGCTGCAGCCATCGCCGACGTTCTCTGGGGAGAGGACTAGAACCGGGCGAGCAGTCCGGGCTCGGCGACGAGGCGTGAGATGAGGGCCCGGACCTCGTCGTCGGAGATCAACGTCCGCCTCCCGATCTTGATGGAGGTCAGCCAGCGCGCCTTTATGAGCTGATACACCTTCGACCGGCTGATCCCGAGCCGATGCGCCGCCTCTTCCGGCGAGTAGAGGTACCGGGGGTCCGGGGACCCGTCGACGGGGGTCCAGCGGACGCCCCCGTCGACGGGGCCCGCGGGCTCCCTGGCACTCACCTCGGGCGGGAAGTCCGTCACACGAGCCCCATCTCGATTGCCTTCACTAGGGCGAGATGCGTGAAGACGTCGCCTCGGCCATCCCAGTACTGGCGCGCCCACTCAAGCCCACGCCTCAGGACGCTCGCCGGGTCGCCATCGCCCAGGAGGGCCCCAAGTCGTACGGCAGCGGCCGCGAAGTGGGGGATCTCCTCCTCCAACGAGCGGTGGCGCTGTATCTCGCGAATCCGAGCGAGAGGCATTGTCTGGGTGCCCAGCAGGCTCGCTTGAACCTTCGCCCACCTCGGGTCTAGGGGCCAGCGACTCCGAGTCTCGTCGGTAGTCGGCACGCGCAGCGAGAGCCAGTCGCGAGTGGCGTAGGCCCACATTCCAGGAACCCTCTCATAGAGCGAGTCGAGGTCCTCCACTCCCAGGTCTCGAAGAATGCCGCGAGCGAACTCGAACTCGACTCGCCAGACCACTTCGTCGGGGATCCACTCCTCGCCCCACATCGAGTACCAGTACTCGCCGCCCTTCGCCTCGATCTCGGCGGATTTGTCATAGATGCGAGCCGTGAGCGTTCCACTCTTCCGCTTACCGAACCGGAAGCCCGTGAAGACGCTGTGCTCACGCTCAATTGTTTGGTGGGTTGACCGGGTCACGAAGTCCTCGACCGCGTACCGGTCAAAGCCGATACCTTGGAAGTCCGCGTGGAGATCGACGCGGCTCACGACCTCACGTTCAAGTGTGAACTCCTGGCACGTGACCCCTCGAAGCCACTCCGCGACCCCGGCTGGGCCGCTGGCGTGGAGGAATTCTGCGCGGGGCTGCCATCGGACGACGGGAAGGCTCGCCTTTGGGCTAACCCCGATCACGCCGTACTGGTGGTCGAGACGGTAGGCCATCCGGTTGAGGCTGGAGGGGGAGACCGTGAAGATCTCGCCACCAAGCGACAGCGTCCGGGTCTTCTCGAAGCGCCGCGTCGCCTCCTTGGCGTTGTCGAGGCTTTCCGCGAACCGGTCATCGACCGAGCCGTAATAGGACAGGATCAGCGTGTCAATCCCCCCAGCTAGCTCCCGCATCCCCTCCGGGCGGTAGTCGAGACTACGTTGAACTGTCATTGTTTGGCAGTATAGCGCCGTCTGCCAACATATGGCAGTATGCTGCTCGTGTGGCAGTAAGCGGCGAGGGAAACGAGGCGCCCCCGAAGGCCCCGAGTTGGCTACAGGTGGCCGTCGCCAATGCAGGGATGGTCCGGGCCGCCACGGCCATTAGTTGGGCCTGGTGCTGGGGGATCACCCGTGCCGACATCGGCCACGACCCCACGGTCGAGGAGGTGGCTGAGTGGTGGGGCGCCTCGGTGCGCACCGCCTACCGGGACCACGCCAACTTCAAGAAGTCTTTTCCGTTCCTAGATGACCCCACCCTTTACGTGGAGCAGGCCGAGGTGAAGCCGCTGGTAGAGGGGGCGGCTAAGAAGATGAGCGCCTTCGCTGAGCGGGTCCAGGCGAGGAGGCGAGAGAAGCGAGAGCGGCGCCCCGTCGACCTCGCGGCCATTTCCATCGGCTTCCTACCTTGTAGAGTCTCTCCGACCAAATAGCCGTCCACCGACGTCCACCGTCGTGTAGAACGCTGATTGCGGGTGCTGTGGTTACAGGGAGCGCACCCTAGGAGCAAGAACGCCGTGAACTCGTTAGGCTAGGTAGTCCCAACGTGGTCCTGTTCTTGGCGCGTAACACGGGAGATTGACGTGGAACTCATACCTAAGGCTGTGGTTGCCGGTGTCGTCACCGCCCAGCCGGTTCTCGCTGGAATCGGAATCCAGGGACTAGTCGGCCAAGCTCAGAATCCGATTCCGCGCGATGACATCAACAAGATCTGGGCAGATGTCCTGAAGGAGTACCCGTACCAAAGCCTCCAGTTCGACCAGACCGGTCGGGGTGCCGTCTTCATAGGGGCGAAGGGCCCGGAAGACTTGGCCGTCATCCAACCTCAATTGGTCCAAGTCCGATCGCCCTACGACGACTCAGTAGTAGACGCAGAGACCCAGGCTACGAAGATCGCTCATGTCATACAGGCAGTCCTCAGGTACCTCCCAGCTCCCCCGACAATCAATTTTGGAGTGAAGCTCATCTACCATGCTCCCGCACCTGCTCGCGACTCTGTATCTTTTCTTCGGACAGAACTCCTGAAGGGAGAAGACGACCTCAAGGCGCTCGGTACCGGCGCCCTTGATGTCCAGGGCAGCGTAAAGTACATCATCCAGGGTCCGGACAGGCGACAGACCATACTTATTGAACCCCTGCAAGTCGATCGCGCATTCATCTACATTGACGTGGACGCGCAATTTTCAGGGGTGACCGTCTCGAACCTGAAGGACAAAGTACTTTCGGTCGAGGACTTCGTGCGCCACCAACTAAACGACTTCCTCGATTCTAGAGCTAAGGAATGGTCTTGATCATGGCACTTCATCTCTCAGACCACTTGTCTAGGCAATACGAGACCGAGTACTTCAGCATCGGCCCGGCCACAACCACCGGCGACTCTATTTGTGAGGTTCTTCGGTGTGAAGGAGCGGTACAACTAGTCGGCACCACCTCCTCGTTCGTTTCAGTTTGCCTTGGCGAGCCCTCGACCCAAATGGAAACTCCTTTGGATGCCGAGTCGTGGTTCGAGGCCATTGCTGCGAGCGCACCGAATACGGGCGCGACCGACGCTTTGCCATCAGACGGAGTGTCAGAGGCCATTGAATACCTAGTCGGACTTCAAACGTTTCCACACGCTGAGTGACCTCTTGGAACCGCCCTCAATTCTCTATGGGGACGTGTTCAAAATCCCTTTTGAGTTCGATGGGAACGAGGCGGTAAATCAATATGGTCCACCCCTCAAGTACGCAATTGTCATCATCTCTCCTCAGTTGAGACAAGGCACCGAGTACGTCCCAGTCGTGATCGCCTCGACGAAAACCCGGGAGCTGCGCTCCTTCGAGCACGAACTGGGTACTGACGACGGCTTTGACCACGAGACAGTCGTTGACGGACGCTGGATCTTCACTATCTCTGCGACAAAATTGATCCCAAGTGCATACAAGTTTCGGCTCTTAAAGCCGCAGATGAAGGAAATCATCACGACACTGTGCCGGTCGCTTGCCCAGAGTCACAACAGCTACTAGCTCCAGTCATGTCAGCAACCATGTCAGCAACGCCCACCGACACCTGGACACATAGGTAGACATGTCAACGACTGATCACCAACATTCCCAGGGTGATTGGGCTCACCATGGACCTGTACAGACTGCGCCGGGTCGCATGACACGCAAGGGGTCAGACGCGCCAGTCTTCCACGGCCAATTGGTAACTTCACGGTTCAGATCGCGGACATTGTGTTTAATCGCGTCGCGTGGGTAATCGGGTCGACTTAGAACGGTCTGAGAGGTATTAACGAAGCGGAGCTTTGAGGACGTGGATGCGCGGCCGTTGAAAGGGATTCACCCTTCCTTGTGGACGACCTGAGAACGGTCGGGGCGCTGAGCACTGGGATTGTCGTCGGTGCAGGCTGGATTCATGACATCCGGTGCAGAGTCTCTGAGTATCCGACACGGCAAGAAGAGCACGGCTCGGAAGTTGGCGTGGGGCACCGGTCTCGTGCTGGCTCTCACCCTGGGTGTTCTGCCTTCATCCTCTGCCGGAGCTGTAGGCACGACCCCGAACTCGATAAGTGTGGGTCCCGCGCCCAGTGAGGCGAGTCCGCACGGTGCGTACGATCCGAAGGCCACCGCGACCTCGGGCGACGTGGTGAAGGTCACTCTCGACAAGAACTCCTCAGGCTGTGCACTCGGTGGGTCCATCGTGACCTTCACCGGGGCTGGAGAGTGTCTTGTCGATTTCAACGATCCGGGGAACGAGAACTACGCCCCTGCCGCACAAGTCACCCAGTCGATCAAGGTGTTCGCAGCGAACTCGATCACGACGAGTACCCTGCCAAAGGCGGGGAGCACGGGCGGACGATTCGCCCCGGGGGCGAGCGCAACCTCCGGCGACAAAGTCCTGATCACACTCGATCCGAGCTCGTCGGGGTGCTCCATGAGCGGCGTGTGGGTCGACTTCACCGGCCCTGGATACTGCAAGGTGGACTTCAACGACCCTGGTGCCGGGTCCTTCGGCCCGGCCGACCAGGTCCAGAAGTCGGTCAAGGTCTACGCCTCGAACGAGATCGACGTCAGGCCGTCGCCCAGCGCCGGTGCGATTCACGCGACGTACACGCCGGTCGCGTCGGCCACGTCCGGCGATGTTGTCGCTATCTCCCTCGACGGTGCGTCGACGGGCTGCAGCCTGAGCCACGGCCAGGTGACCTTCACCGACAACGGCGTGTGCGTCATTGACTTCAACGATCCCGGGAACGGCGCCTTCGCCGCCGCGGCCGAGGTGAAGCGGTCGATCACCGTCGGCTACGGGAACCCGGCGCCCCAGAGCCCCCTGGCGATCACGAGTGTGTCGGTACCGTACGGGCGGACCTTGATCCTCACAACCGAAGGGGGGTCGGGCTACGGGGCGGTCACCTACACCGTCGCGTCGGCCGGCTCGGCCGACTGCTCGATTGACGGGGACGTGCTATCGAGTCGCCACGCGGGCACATGCGTGGTGGTGGCCACCAAAGCGGCCTACCAGACGTATCTCGCGGCGACCTCTCCCGCGGCGACGATCACCGTCACCGCGCTCGCGCCGCGGGCCCTGCGCGTCAGCTCCGTGCTCTGGGTCGGTCGCACGTCGACGATCCGGGTCATCGGCGCGCGCTTCTACGGCCGTCCCCTGGTCGCGAGCAACCTGCTCGGGGTTAGCGCCGTCGTCGTGCGCGACACGGGTCGGGTCCTCACGCTACGCGTCCGCGTGGGGCACGGGAGTCGCCGGGGGTGGCACCGGATGACCATCATCTTCCCCCACGGGCAGCGAACCCGGGTGTCGTACCTGGTGCGCTGAACGTCGTGTCGGCGACGCCGGTGGTCGGGCAGCGGGGCACAAGGGATCGGGGTCTCGACACGGTGCGGTCATACGTGTCGGCCTTGAGTGAGCCTGTGGGCGTTCCAAGACAACCGGAAGGTCTGACGACGTCGGGGAGCAGGTGACTCGTACTGCGGGCCGGGCCGTCGTAACGTTCCGTACTCGGTGCGGGATAGCACACACGAGTCTGTGCCTCGGAGTTGACGAGGATTCGGGAAACTCCCCACTCTCGATCATCGAAATTCCCCACCCGAGAGCGTCAGCGGGTTGCTGCTGAGACTACTTCGTGATGGGTTGTCGCACCGCCTTTCTGGTTGCCTCGGAGC
>JAJXZW010000043.1 GCA_021779855.1 Actinomycetes bacterium | reverse complement strand
AGCGCTCGCCGGCGGGAGCCGGGGGGCGCGGCGGGCCGCCGCCAGTAGCGGCGAGGCGGCGAGGCGGCGGCGCACCCCCGGGACGAGCGCCAGGGCCAGGCCGGCCGCCACGGCCAGGCCGGCCGACGCCACGATCCAGTCGAAGGGCGCCGGGGGGAACGGGTGGAGGGTGTCGTAGAGGACGACCCCCAGGACGAGCGTCCCGAGGGCCAGCGCGACCACGGGGCCGGGCCGCCGGTCCCGGCGCACCACCCACGCGCCGGCGGCCACCACGGTGAGCAGGTAGGCCACGATGATGAGGTACGCGCCCAGCTCGACGATGAGGGTGAGGGCGCGCACCGCGCTCGCCTCCCTCGAGAAGGCGAGCAGCGCCACCAGGGTCACCGTGCCCGAGACCGCGAGCGCCCCCGACGGCGAGCGGAACCGGGGGTGGACGCGGGTGAGGAGGCGGCGCAGCCCGCCGCCCTCGGGGGCCACGTCGCGCCCCAGCGCGTAGATGAGCCGGTTGGCCGCGACGACGCAGGCCAGCTGGGCGCCGAAGGCGCTCACGACCCCGGCGATGTTCACCACCGTGCCCATCCACGACCCGACGTAGAGGTCGGCCAGGTGCACGATGGGCGCCGGGTCGGCAGCCAGGGCGTGCGGGGAGGAGTAGGCGTTGTCGGCGATCCAGGTGAAGACGATGTAGACGAGCGCCGAGCCCGCGAGCGACCAGCCGATCGCCCGGGGGATGGTGCGCGTCGCGTCGGTCGACTCCTCCCCGAGGGTCGCCGCCCCCTCGAAGCCGCTGAAGGCCCCGAAGGCGTTGACGACGCCCAGCGCCAGCGCGCCGAGGCCGAGCCCGTGCAGTCCGAACGGGGCGGGCGAGAGGGCGTGGCCCACGCCGTGACGCGCCACGACGGCGACCCCGACCACGCTCACGAGCACCACCGCGACGCCCTCGACGGCGAAGATCGCCGCCGTGGCGAAGCGGATCGAGCGGTGGGCGAAGAGCATCGTGACGGCGAATCCGGCCAGGGCGAGCCACACCCACGGCACGTGCACGCCCCACGAGGCGAGCAGGGTCTGGGCGATGTCGGCGGTGCTCGCGTAGACGGCGGCGGCGAACGAGAGGTAGACGAGCAGCAGGATCCACGCCGACAGGAACCCGTAGGTCGGACCCAGCGCGGCTGAGTTGAACGCGTAGATCGACCCCGAGGAGTTGAAGGAGCGGGCGAACACGACGAAGGCGTAGGCCACGAAGGACATGGCCACGAGGCCCAGCAGGTAGGCGAGCGCCCCCGACCCGCCGACGAGGCCGGCGAGGATCGCCGGGCCGACGATCACCCCGGCCACCGGCCCCTGGATGCCCACCGACAGCGCCACGGTGCGCACGAAGCGCAGCTGGCCGCGCGCGAGGCCCGGCGCGCCCGACGACGCGTAGGGGTCACCGCCCACCTCGATCCCGGCTCCGGACGTCGCAGACCCCGTGCTCTCCACGACCTGGTGAACCCGGCGGCGAAGGTCCCCATTCCCCCGAGTCATCAATTCGACTAGGTGATCGACTGATTCCTGTCCGCCTCCTCAAGGCTCTCGAAGATCGGCAGGCTGAACCGTTCGACCACCTCGATCGATGCCGAGAATCTGGCCCCCGGTTCAGTGTCGCCGGCGCGTCACGAGGCCGAGGGTGGCAGCGCCCTGAGACTGGTCGCAAACGGGACACGAGCGGGATTGATCAGGGGTTAGTCCCGAAGTCGGCGAGGACATCGTCCAAATGGTGCAAATTGATGTCTTGATATCCATACACAGCGAACTGTATTGATTTCAGAACACACTACAATGTACTCATATGAGTACAGAATACGAATCGAGGGAAGGCGAGTTCCGGATCTACACGCCGGCGTCGCTCGGGTCCGCGATCCGCCACTACCGCCAGAAGGCCGGACTAACCCAGGCTGAACTCGCCGACAGGGCCGGGCTCCATCGCCCCTATCTGGCGAGCCTGGAGGCCGGCAAGGAGACACAACAGCTCAAGCGGCTGTTCCGAGTCTTCCGACTGCTTGGCGTCCGCATGACGGTCGGCGAAGCGGAATGGTGAGGTCCGGCGGACTGGCCGTCTGGCTCTACGGGGTTCACGTCGCGACCATCGAGCGACTCCGCGGGCGTCCTCGGCTCACCTACACCGAGGACGCCCGGCACCGATACCAGCTGGGCACTCCGCTACTCTCGCTTGCCCTCCCCGTTGACACGCGCCCGTACCCGCAGGGTGCAACGAGCCCATTTCTGGACGGACTACTTCCGGAGGGTGAGTCGCGCAGACGGATTGCACGCGACTTCGGGGTTGCCGACGTCGACACGTATGGACTCATCGAAGCACTGGGCCGTGACTGCGCGGGTGCGGTAGTCATCCAGCCCATCGAAGATCCTGCACCGACTCAACACACGACGCACACAGCCGAGAGGCTAGACGGCGACCACCTTGAGGGGCTCGTCCTCAATCTTCGCGAAGCGCCGCTCGGGGCGGGGGGTCGTGTCCGCGTCTCGCTGGCGGGAGTGCAGGAGAAGCTCGTTCTCACGAAAATGACCGACGGTGGGTGGGGGCGTCCCGTTGACCACACACCGTCCACGCACATCCTGAAGCCGGAGATTGCCCAGTACCCGAACGCAGTTGAGAACGAGGCCTATTGCATGCGTTTCGCCCGACACCTCGGACTGGACGTCGCTCGAGTTGACACGACGGAGATCGCGAACCGAAAGCTCATCGTTGTCGAGCGTTACGACCGAGTCGTTCACGTCGATGGATCTGTGGACCGGGTCCATCAGGAGGACTTTTGCCAAGCGACGGGCACACGTCCGTCGGACAAGTACCAAGAGGATGGCGGACCATCCCTGTCACGGATCGCGGGGATCCTCTCCGATGTCGCGAGCGTTGACTCGCAAGAGCGTCTCTTCCAGGCGGTCACCCTCAACGTCCTCGTCGCCAACGGTGACGCACACGCCAAGAACTTCTCGCTGTTGCACTTGCCAACGGGTGAGTTGGCACTGTCACCGATCTATGACGTCATGTGCACGCTCGTGTACGGCGACGACCGCTTGGCTATGTACATCGACGATGTTCGGAGAACAGACGGAGTCGTGCGGGAACGTCTACTCAAGGAGGCCGCATCCTGGGGCTTGCGCCGCACGCGAGCCCAGGAGATGCTCGACACGCTGCTCGCGCGCGCCGACGACGCACTCACGGCGGCGGCGGAGGAGGTTCCAGGGGTTCCGGGAGAAGTGGTCGACGTCATTCGATCCCAACTCACGAGGTTGTCCGCGTAGACATTGCCAGCCCGAAGAGTGTCCGATCGGACCAGTTGCGCCGGGCCACACAGGAGCGGAGATCGGCGTCGGATCAACGCTCTTCGAGCGGAGAGTGGGGCATCACACTCTGCGCGCGGGAACGGCTCTTGAATCCGTACCGGCTCCGATTGACGGCCTGACCCGCCCACGGCCCGCCCGATCGTGACCGGATGAGGTCGGCCACCTGAGAGTCTGGGATCTGATCAGGTCGCTACGGCTTCGCATTGGGTTAGGGCGGGATCTCTCACCAGCTCAGAACGCGGGTTCGCTACCGGTCGCTCGCGCGTTCGACCTCCGGCCTCTCCCCGTCTCAGCCGTAGGGGACTCGTGAGCCCGCGTCCGCCCACACGACCGACGCCAGGATGGCAGGGGACGGGGTAATGGGCAGTGGTCGTGCGAGCGATTAGACCACCCCGCGGCAGTATCCGGCGCCGAGGAGGAAGCGGCGCAGCGCCGGCACGTAGGAGCCCTTCTTAACGAACACCGCCTGGTGGTAGGCGGCGTCGCTGAGGAGCCCCCGGTGCTCGAGGGTCGTGACCTCGCCCCACGCGCGCGCACCCGACCCGAGCGTGCAGGACTGGGCGACGTACGCGGCGAGCACCCCGAAGAGGGATCCCCGGTTCCCGGGCGCCTCGGCCTGGCGCAGGGCGGTCCTCAGCGAGGCGAGCCACGCGCGCGCCGGGCCCGGGTAGCGCGAGGTCACGTCGACCAGGCGCGCGCCGCGCAGCTGGTACAGGGCGAGCGGTGACGGCGTGCAGGCGTAGCAGCCGAACCGGTAGGGGAACCGCCCGTCCCCGCTCTTCATCACGAGGTGGCCCCCCGTGAGAGCGGGGGCCAGCCCCCCGTTCGGGTCGTAGCGGATGGCCGGGCTCACCGACCGGATGTTCGCGTCGAGCGCCAGGGCGTAGCCCGCGCGCGTGGGCGCGTAGAGGGCGCTCTCGTAGCAGCAGTGGGCCCCGCCCGAGTAGGCGCCGAGGAGGACGGCCGGACGCGACCCGTCGGCGAGGGCGCAGAGCTGGACGACCGCCGAGCCCGAGAAGCCCTTAGGCGGTGCCAAGGTGGACGAGGTCGCCCCGTCGCTCACGCGCAGCACCCCGGGGAAGGGCAGGCCCACCCCCGGGGTGGGCACGGTGGTCGCGGTCGTGGTGGTCGCGCGGTAGGTGACGCGGGCTCGCCCGAGCGAGGTCGACACCGTCACGGTCGTCCCGGCCCGGGGCGCCAACGTCGGCAGGTCCGCGCAGTGGAAGGCGGCCGGGGCTGCGGCGACGGCCGGGGCCGCGATCGGCGCCGCGAGGCCCAGGGCGCCCGCGAGGACGCCCAGCGCGGCGAGGCTGACGCGGATAGCCGCGCGGCGCGCGACTCGGGGATGGGGCATGGTTCCTCCTGCGACGGACACCCTCACCTGTCCGGTGCGCTCCCCTTCTTACGCGCCCCGGGGCCGGCCCGCTCGGTCGGCGGCGGCGCCCGCGAGCCCGGTCCTCAGCCGGGCAGCGTCGCGAGGTCGCTCGCGGC
>JAJXZW010000028.1 GCA_021779855.1 Actinomycetes bacterium | reverse complement strand
CCCGGCGCGCCGGGCTCTCCACGGCCGCGCTCGAGGCCCTGGCCGCGGCGGGGGCGCTCGACGGGATGGACGGGGACCGGCGCGCCCTCGCCTGGTCGGCCGGCGCGGCCAGCCAGGCCCGACCCGACCGGCTCGAGGGCGTCGTCACCGGGCTCGTCGCGCCGCCGCTCGCGCCGGCGAGCGACCTGGAGCGGGTGGCCGACGACCTGTGGGCGATGGGGCTCACGACCGAGGCGACCGCGCTCGAGCTCGTGCGCCCGGCCCTCGACGCGCGCGGGGTGGCCCGCGCGGCGACCCTCGCCGCGGTCGAGGGCGCCCGGGTGAGCGTGGCGGGGGTGGTGACGCACCGCCAGCGACCCGAGACGGCGAACGGCGCGGTCTTCGTCAACCTCGAGGACGAGACCGGCCACGTGAACGTGATCTTCTCTCGCGGGGCCTGGGTCCGCTGGCGGGCGGTCGCCGACCGTGCCCCGGCCCTGCTCGTGCGCGGGACCCTCGAGCGAGGTCAGGGGACGCTCGCCCTCGCGGCCGAGCACGTCGAGGCGCTCACGCTGGGCGCGACGACGCCCTCGCGCGACTGGCACTGACCCGGTCGCCCCCACCGATACGCGACCGTGCAGGCGCGCTAGCTCCGTGCTGCGATACGTCCCCTCACTACCCGACCTCGGTGACCCCGACCCGCGAAAGTTCCTGGCCACTTCGCGCCGTGGCGACGGCCAGCAGAACCTAGGGTCCCTCAACGCAACGACGGGTACCCGCTGGTCGGGGCGCAGATCGGGCCCATCGTCGACCCGGGCGCACCACGACGTCGCAGCGTGACCGCGGACAGTCCCGGGCATAGTGGAGATCGGGTCCCAGACCGATAGGCGGGGACACCTCGGCTGGAGGGAGTTGGCGGTGGCGGTCCGCAGAGCCCGGTGGATACCCGTCGCGGCCGCACTCGCTCTCTCGCCCATGATCACGAGCGTGGCCGCGGCGCAATCCGCCGCCGCCCGCTTCAGCCCGTTCTCGGTGTCCTTCCCCAACGCCACGGTCGGCTGGGCCCTCGGACTCGCCTCATGCGACGGTGGCACGTACTGCTACCGCCTGGAGCGCACCGTCGACTCCGCCCGGACCTGGGCGACGATGCCCCTGCCCATCACGTTGCGCTCGCGTACCGAGGATTCCCCCTGGTACTTCTACGAGCCGACTCTGGTCGCCATCGACTTCGCCGATCGCAACAGCGGATGGATCTACGGGGAGCTCCCCACGGCTTGGAGGTTCGGCGGCCCGTGGCGGTCGGTGGTGCGGCTGTGGGCGACCACGGACGCGGGGAGGTCCTGGTCCGAGGTGAACCTGGCACCGCTCCCGACCGCCGCCGCGATCTTCGCGGTCGCCTCCCACGGGGGACACGCCTATCTCCTCGGCACCAACGACTACGGCAGCGCCACCATCGCCACGGCGACCGTCGGGTCCAACCACTGGCGGCGGATGCCCGCCGCCGCCCTCGAGATGCCCGCGGGCGGAACAGGACTGCAGGCGGGCTTCGTCTTCAGCGGCTCCACCACGTGGCTGGTCGCCGGGAACGACCGAGGGATGACGATGAGCGACAAGCTCGCCACGAGCGGTCGCTGGGTCAGACTGCCCGATCCGTGCCGACGTAGTGGAGACGCGATGACCGTCCCCGTCGCGCTCTCTCCGAGCCACCTCCTGGCCGAGTGCGACGTCGGCGGCTACTCAGCCTCGCTTCCGCCGGCGAGCCCGCCCGGGGCGGTGCCCGGGTTGGCGTGGCTCTACCAGTCCACCAACGGTGGCGAGTCGTACGAGCCGCTCCGAGCGGTCGAGGACGTCAGACCCCAGCCCTATTACTTCCTCTTCGCTGGCTCCGGCCTCCCAGCGGCCCCCGCTCCCGGAACGATCATCGCCGCCGCGCCGGTCGGCGGCCGGGCCCGCGAAACGCTCATCGAGTCCGTGGACTCGGGACGAACCTGGCGAACCGTCTACACCGGCAACGTTCTGAGCGCCGCGTTCCCGTCCGCCTCACTCGGCGCGGTCATCTCCCAGTCGACCACCACCACCAGCCGGTTGGTGGTGACCCGAGACCTGGGGAGAACCTGGAGCGTCGCGTCCTTCTCCCCCTAGGCGCCCGACCGCCCTCGCCCGCCGCGTCGGCCGACGTCAGCGACGGGCACCCGCAGAGGTCAACCGGACGACCCTCTGTCGCGAGGACGCGAGACCCGAGAGCGGGCTCCCGGACGACGGTCACCACGACGGCCGGATCGTCCGGCTACCGCCCTCAGGTGGAGAAGACCCTCGCCGGCCGCTCGCCGGCCTCGATCTCCTCGACCACGAGACGCTGGGCGAGGGGGAGGTCGTCGGCGTGGGTCACCCCGATGCAGCGCGACTCGGTCATCATCACGTCGAAGCGCAGGGGCGTGCGGTGCAGGATCCGGCCGACGAAGGTCGAGAGCTGGATCTCCTTCTCCGCCTCGAAGTCGTGGGTCTCGACCGCGGCGCGCATCAGCGGCAGGATCGAGGGCTGGAAGCCCCAGAGGTTCATCGAGACGATGGTCTGGGGGTGGAGCACGTGGGGCTCGAGGCCGTCGTCGGCCTCGTAGCCGAGCAGGGTGGCGTGGACGTTGCGCCGCTCGACGATCTCGGTGAGGTGGCCGTTCACGACGGTGCACGTGCCGCGCGAGACCGGCAGCTCGCCCACCAGGGCCCGCTCGAGGCGGAAGCCCACGAGGCCGCTGTTCGACGAGGTCTGCAGGTGGCGTCCCAGGCGCATGAAGGACTCGCGCCCGTAGAGGTCGTCGGCGTTGGAGACGCCGAAGGGCCTCGTGGTGTCGAGGGCCGGCTCGGCCGCGAGCACCGCGTCGACGGTGCCGCGCAGCTGGTGCTGGTGGGTGAAGTTGACCGTGCGCCCCCGGGGCCAGTTCGCCGCGACGTGGGCCTCGATCTCGGGGCCGGTGTCGGGGTTGACGACGATCACGATGTCCTCGAAGCCCGCGGCGTAGGCGTCCGAGGCCAGCAGGTCGATCACGCCCTCACCGTTGGGTCCGACCGGGGCGATCTGCTTGAGCCCGCCGTAGCGGCGGGCGCGGCCGGCCGCGAGGATGACCAGCGACGGGGCCTTCACCGCGACCACCTCACCACGGCCGAGGCCCAGGTCATCCCGGCGCCGAAGCCCGTGAGCAGGGCGTAGTCGCCCTTGTGGATCCGGTCGTTGGCCCGGGCGTCGACGACCGCGAGGGGGATCGAGGCGCTCGAGGTGTTGCCGTAGCGGTCGAGGACGACGACCGCCCGGTCCATCTCCACGTTGAGCCGCTGGCAGGCGGCCTGGATGATCCGGATGTTCGCCTGGTGGGGGACGACCAGGCTGAGCTGGTCGGCCGAGACGCCGGCCGCGGCCAGGGCCTTCTGCGCCGAGTCGACCACGACTCGCACGGCCCGGCGGAAGACCTCCTTGCCGTCCATCTGGAAGAAGCCGCCGTGCTCGCAGGTGAGCAGGTCGGCGTCGGCGCCCTCGGCCCCCAGGCAGAGGGCGAGCAGGTCGTTCTCGGTGGGGTCGTACTCGAGCACCGCCGCGCCGGCCCCGTCGGCGAGCAGCACGGCCATGTTGCGGTCGTTCCAGTCGGTCCAGCGCGAGAGGTTCTCCGCGCCCATGATGAGGACCCGCCGGGTGCCCGTCTCGATCAGCCCGTAGGCGGTGCGCACCGCGTACATGAAGCCGCTGCAGGCGGCGTTGAGGTCCATGGCCGGGCAGCTCAGCCCGAGGTCGTGGGCGATCAGGGTCGCCGTGGCCGGGGTGATCCGGTCCGGGGTCGTCGTCGCGAGGATCAGGAAGTCGACGTCGCCCGGCTCGACCCCGGCGTCGGCCAGGGCCCGTCGGCCGGCCTCGGCGCCCAGGGTGCGGGCGCTGCCCCCGATCCGGCGCTCCCTGATGCCGGTGCGCTCGGTGATCCACTCGTCCGAGGTGTCCAGGGTCTGGGAGAGCTCGTCGTTGGTGACGACCCGGTCGGGCACCGCCGTGCCCCAGCCGATGAAGCGCGCGCCCATAGTGTCCTCCCGCCGTGCCTAGTCCCCCCAGTCTAGGGGAGGGGCCTAGGCGGCCCCGGGGGCGTCGAGGACCTGCAGCGTGCACCGACCCACGCTGATCAGGCGATTCGCATCGTCGCGCAGCTCGATCCCCCACACGTGCACGCGCCGGCCCCTGCGGATGGGCGTGGCCGTGGCGGTGAGCACGCCCTCGCTCATGGAGCGCAGGTGCGAGCAGTTGAGCTCGGTGCCCACGACGGTGTGGCCGGGTCCCGCGCTGAGGGCCCCGCCGATGGAGGCGGCCCCCTCGGCGAGCAGGGCCGAGACCCCGCCGTGCAGGACGCCGTAGGGCTGGTGGACCCGCTCGTCGACCGTGACCCGCAGCACGACCCGCTCGGGGTTGGCGAAGACGAGCTCGACCCCGAGGACGTCGTTGACCGACGGTCGGCTCGGGATCCGCGCCGACCAGTCCTCCAGCGCGGGGGTCCCGGACGGGGAGTGGTCGCTCACGGCTCGCAGTCTAGGGAGCCGGTAGCCTCGACCCGTGTCCCGCGTCGTCGACCTGAGAAGCGACACCGTCACCCAGCCCACCGAGGCGATGCGCGAGGCGATGGCCACGGCCGTCGTCGGCGACGACGGCTACGGGGAGGACCCCACCGTCGCGGCCCTGGAGGCCCGCTTCGCCGAGCTCACGGGCAAGGAGGCCGCCCTCTTCGTGCCCTCGGGCGTGATGGGCAACCAGATCGCCCTGCGGGTGCTGTGCGCCCCGGGTGACGTCGTCCTGTGCGGGGCCCACCAGCACGTGGTCGGCTTCGAGATGGGCGCGGCCGCGCGCAACACGGGCGTCCAGTTCTGGGCGGTCGGCGACGACGCCGGGGTCTTCGACCTCGAGGAGGTGGCCGAGGCGCTCGCCGCCGAGTCCGACCACCAGGTCGCGGTGCGCGCGCTCGCCGTGGAGAACACCCACATGTACGCCGGGGGCGTGCCCTGGCCCCCGCACGAGCTCGCCGGGCTCGCCGCGCTGGCCGGGGACCGGCCCCTCCACCTCGACGGGGCCCGGCTCTTCAACGCCGCCGTGGCGACCGGGGAGAGCCCCGCCGCGCTGTGCGCGCCGGCGACCACGGTGATGGCCTGCCTCTCCAAGGGGCTCTGCGCGCCGGTCGGCTCGCTGCTCGCCGGGCCGGCGCCCCTGATGGAGCGGGCCCGCGTCGAGCGCAAGCGGCTCGGGGGCGCCCTGCGCCAGGCGGGGTTCCTCGCCGCGGCCGGGCTCGTCGCGCTCGACACGATGGTCGAGCGCCTCGCCGAGGACCACGCCCGCGCCCGCCGCCTCGCCGAGGCGTTCGCCGAGGCCCTGCCCGAGGCCGACTACGACCCGGCGACGTGCCGGACGAACATCGTCTCGTTCGACCACCCCGAGGCCCGGCGGATCGTCGAGGAGCTCGCGGGGGCCGGCGTGCTCGGGGGGACGGTCGGACCGCGCCGGGCGCGCTTTGTCACCCACCACGACGTCGACGACGACGACCTCGAGCGGGCCGTGGCGGCCGTCGCCCGGCTCCGGGTCTGATCACCCGCTCGTCACGGGTTCGCCCCTGATGGGTAGGGGGACGACGGGTAGCCTGTCCCCGGGCCATGACCGCCATCCGCCACCTCTCTTCGATCCTTCACCGCCCGATCTTCGACCCGGACGGTGAGAGGATCGGGCGCGTCCAGGACCTCGTCGCGCGCCTGGGCGACGACCCGCACCCCCCGATCGTCGGGGCGGTCATCCGCATCGAGGGCCGGGACCTCTTCGTCCCGGTGCGCAAGGTCGGCGGCCTGGCGGAGGGGCGGGTGACCTTCGAGGGGCGTCAGGTCGACCTGCGCCGCTTCGAGCGTCGTCCCGGCGAGTTGCTGCTCGCCGAGGACCTGCTGGCCCGCCACCTCATCAACCTGGTGCGCGGGCGGCTCATCATCGCCAACGAGATCGAGATCGCCGAGGTCGACGGCCGCTGGGAGGTCGTGGGTGTCGACCCGAGCCCCCGCTCGTTCCTGCGCCGGCTCCTCGGGCGCAGCTCGGGTGACGCGGCGCGCAGCGAGTCGATCGTCGACTTCGCGGCGATCGAGCCGTTCGTGAGCCACGTGCCGTCGGCGCGGCTGCGGATCCCGTACCGCAAGCTGGCCCGCCTGCACCCGGCCCAGATCGCCGACCTCGTCGAGCAGGCGAGCCACGAGGAGGGCGAGGAGATCATCGAGGCGGTGGGCCTGGACCGCGAGCTCGAGGCCGACGTCTTCGAGGAGCTCGACACGCCGCACCAGCTCGAGTTCCTCGAGGGCCGCTCCGACGCCGAGGCCGCCCGGCTGCTCGCGCGCATGGAGCCCGACAACGCCGCCGACCTCATCACCGAGATCGACCAGGAGCGGCGCCTGCCCATCTTGGAGAAGCTGCCGCCCGAGCAGCAGTCCAAGGTCCGTCAGCTCCTCTCTTACAACGCCGACACGGCGGGCGGGCTGATGAACACCGACTTCGTCTCCGTGCCGGCCACGGCCACCGTCGCGCGGGCCCTGGAGGCAGTGCGCGACTCGACGGCGCCGGCCGCCAGCGTCCAGGCCGTCTTCGTCGTCGACGAGAGCGGCCAGCCTCTCGGCGCGGCGGCCATCGCGGCCCTCGTGCGGGCCCGGCCCGACGACCTGGCGCTCGCCGTGGCGCGCAGCCCCCTCGCCCACGTCCACGCCCACTGGGACGTCCTACGCGTCGCGCGCAAGATGAGCGACTTCAACCTCACGGTGCTGCCGGTGCTCGACGACGAGCACCAGCGCATGGTCGGCGTCGTCACGGTCGACGACCTGCTCGAGGAGCTCCTGCCCCAGGGCTGGCGCGCCGACTTCGGCCCGAGCGCGGCGGAGGAGTGACGGTGGCCGCCGCCCGCGCTCTCGTTCTAAGGGGGTCCCTCTGAAACCCCCGAGTACCGCCCCCGGGGCGGCCCCGACCCTTAGGCGACCCACCGCGCGAGCCCGGCACCGCTAGGCCTCCGCGTGGTCGCCCCGACCACGCAAGGAGGTGAGATGCCACGCGAGCCCGCGACCGAACACCAGATAGCCGGCGCCTTCGGGACCATCCGCGCCCACGACGAGGCGCCCCGTCAGGGCGTGCGCGCGCGCCTGCTCACCCTGGTGGCCATCCTCGGGCCGGGGCTGATCGTCATGGTCGGCGACAACGACGCCGGTGGCATCTCGACCTACGCCCAGGCCGGCCAGAACTACGGCTACACCCTGCTCTGGACCCTGCCGCTGCTGATCCCGGTCCTCGTGGTGATCCAGGAGATGGTGGCGCGCCTGGGCGCGGTCACCGGCGTCGGCCACGGCCGGCTCATCCGAGAGCGCTTCGGCCGGTTCTGGGGCAACACCTCGATCTTCTCGATCCTCACGCTCAACTTCCTCATCATCGTCACCGAGTTCATCGGCGTCTCGCTGTCGATGCAGTACCTGGGGGTCCGCCCGCTCGTCTCGGTGCCGGTCGCCGTGGTCGTCCTCTTCGCCGTGACCGCGACGGGCTCGTTCCGCCGCTGGGAGCGCTTCATGATGCTCTTCATCGCGGTCAACTTCGTGATCATCCCCTTGGCCGTCGTGACCCACCCGGTGTGGGGGTCGGCCCTGCACCATTCGGTGGTGCCGTCGGTGCGCGGGGGGGCGAACTCGTCGGCCGTGCTACTCGTCATCTCGATCATCGGCACGACGGTCGCCCCCTGGCAGCTCTTCTTCCAGGAGTCCAACATCGTCGACAAGCGGATCTCGCCGCGGTGGCTCAACTACGAGCGGGTCGACACGTTCGTGGGCGCCTTCGTGGTGGTGGCGGTCGCCGCCCTCATCGTCGCGGCGACCGCGGCCGGGTTGGCCGGACACGGCGGCACCAACGCCTACACGAGCGCCCTCGGGGTCGCCCGGGGCCTGCGCCGCTTCGTCGGCCCGGCGGCCGGCGCGATGTACGCGATCCTCCTGCTCAACAGCTCGGTCATCGGCGCGGCCGTGGTGACCCTCGCGAGCTCCTACGCCATCGGGGACCTCTCCTCGACCCACCAGGGGCTCAACGCCCGCTTCTCCGAGGCCAAGGGCTTCTACGGGGGCTACGCGGCTCTCCTGGTGGTGGCCGGTGCGGTCGCCGTCCTGCCGGGCGCGCCGCTCGGGACGATCACCCTCGCGGTCCAGGCCCTGTGCGGGCTGATGCTGCCCTACACCACGATCATCGTCCTGCTGCTCAGCAACGACGTCGCGCTCATGGGACCGTGGAAGAACGGCCGCTGGCTCAACGCGCTCGCGGTCGTGATGATCGTCGCACTCGTCGTGCTCTCGCTCGACCTCATGATCTCGACCCTCTTCACCTCGGTGCCCGTGCTGCGCCTGCTCGTGGTGCTCTCGATCGTGGGGGGGCTGGGGCTCGTCGTCGGACTGCCGATCGGGCTCCGGCGGATGCAGCCGCCGCCCACGGTGGCCGACCGGCGCGAGTGGCGCACGCCCCGGCTCACGCTGCTCGAGCCGATGCCCCCGTCGCGCTGGCGGACCTGGCTGATGCGCTCCCAGGCCGGTTTCCTGGCCGTGGCGGGGGTGCTCCTCGTCGTGCGCATCATCCAGCTGCTGACCTCCTAGAGTTCTCCGGTGACCTCGACGCGGACCCTCGTGGCGGTGCACGCCCACCCGGACGACGAGGCCTTCTTCGGCGCCGGTGCCACCGCCCACTACGCCGCCCTCGGCTACCGGGTGGTCCTGGTCACCTGCACCGACGGCCGCCTGGGCTTCGACCTCGACGGCCGCGAGGGCGTCGAGCCCGGCCACGACCACCTCGAGACCCGCGCGGTGCGCGCGGCCGAGCTCCAGCGCGCCGCGGCCCTGCTGGGCTTCGCCCGGGTGGTGAGCCTCGGCTACGAGGACTCGGGCATGCGGGGCTGGCCGACCAACGACGACCCCGGCGCCTTCGTGAACGCCGACGTCGGGGCCGTCGCGCGCACCCTGGCCGCGCTGTTCGACGAGGTCGCCGCCTCGGTCGTGGTGACCTACGACGAGAACGGCTTCTACGGCCACCCCGACCACGTGCGCGCGAACGAGGTCACCCGCCGCGCCGTCGAGCTCTCCGCAAGCGTCGAGCGGCTCTACTACCCGGTCGTGCCCCGGGGGATCCTGGAGCGGGTGGGCGAGGGCGCGGCGGCGCTCGGGCTCTCCCTGCCGGCGTGGGTGACCGAGGCCGACCTCACCGTCGACGACGACCGGGTGGCCACGACCCTCGACGTCGGCGACCTCGCGCCGTTGAAGCAGCGCGCGATGGCGACCCACGCCTCCCAGATCGACAACGGCGACCTCGTCCACATGGACGAGCGCCTCTTCCGGCTGATGTTCGGCGTCGAGTACTACCGGCGGGCCTGGTCGCGCGGGCCGGCCGAGGGTGACGCGACCGACCTGTTCGGGGGGCTCGGGTGAGCCTGACCTTCCTGTGCGTGCACGCCCACCCCGACGACGAGGCGAGCTCGACCGGCGGGGTGCTGCGCGTCCTCGCCGACCAGGGCGTGCGCACGGTGCTCGTCACCTGCACCAACGGCGAGTTCGGCGACGCCCCCGACGGGACCAAGCCCGACGCGCCCGGCCACGACCCCGAGGGGGTCGCCGCGGTGCGCGAGGCCGAGCTCGACGAGGCCGTCGCCGTGCTCGGGGTCTCGCGGCTCGTGCGACTGGGCTATCGCGACTCGGGGATGGCGGGCTGGCCCCAGAACGACGACCCGGACGCGTTCTGGTCGACGCCCCTCGACGAGGCGGCGGCTCGGGTCGCGGCGGTGCTCGCCGAGGAGCGCCCCCAGGTCGTGATGACCTACAACGAGAACGGCTTCTACGGCCACCCCGACCACGTCCAGGCCCACCGGGTGACGATGAGGGCGCTCGAGATGGTCGACCTCGAGCCGACCGTCTACTTCAACGCGATCCCCGACTCGGTGATGGCCCGAACGCGCGAGCGCTGGGCCGAGGAGGACCGGCGCCGGGCCGAGGCCGAGGGCCGCGAGTACGCTCCCGACCCCGAGGCGGAGGCGGTGGACCTGGGCACGCCCGACGAGGCGATCGGCGCGGCGATCGACGTGCGCTCGGCGGTCGACGCGAAGCGCGCCGCCCTGGTCGCCCACGCCTCCCAGGTCGCCGACTCGTTCTGGCTGCGGATGAGCGAGGAGGAGTTCGCCCGGGCGATGTCGACCGAGTGGTTCGTGCGCGCGCGCAACCCGCTCGGCCTGGAGGGGACCGTCGGCGACCTGTTCGCCGGCTACCGCTAGTCCGGTCCCCGGGCGCCCCCGGATACGCTGGGCCCGTGCCGACGACGCTGCTCGAGCTGCGCGAGGTCGGCAAGGTCTTCGGCGACACCGTGGCGCTCGCGCCCACGTCGCTCGCGATCGAGGAGGGCTCCTTCGTCGCGATCGTCGGGCCCTCGGGGTGCGGCAAGTCGACGATGTTCAACGTGATCGCCGGGCTCCTGCGCCCCGACGGCGGCGAGGTGGTGCTGCGCGGCGCCACGATCACCGCGACGACGGGCCACGTGGGCTACATGCTCCAGAAGGACCTGCTCGTGCCGTGGCGCACCGTGGAGGACAACATCACCATGGCGACCCGGCTCACCCGCCGGGTCACCGACGAGGACCGGGCCGAGGCCCGGCGCGTCGCGCGCCAGTACGGGTTGGGGGAGTTCCTCCGCCACTACCCGAGCGCGCTCTCGGGCGGCATGCGCCAGCGCGTCGCCTTCATGCGGACCCTCGTCACCCACCAGCAGCTCCTCCTGCTCGACGAGCCCTTCGGCGCGCTCGACGCCCAGACGCGCCTCGAGATGCAGGAGTGGCTGCTGCGGGTCTGGAAGGACACGGGGCGCACCGTGCTCTTCATCACCCACGACGTCGACGAGTCGATCTTCCTGTCGGACCGGATCGTCGTGATGTCGCCGCGCCCCGGCCGGGTGGTCGCGGACCTCGCCAATCCGCTCCCGCGCCCGCGGGGGATCCACACCCTCCTCGAGCCCGAGTTCATCGCCCTCAAGGCCCGGGTCCTGGGCCTCCTGCACGGGGGTGACCTGTGAGGCGCCGGGTCCTGTTGAACGTCGGGGTGCCGATCCTCTCGCTGCTCCTGGTGCTCGGCGTCTGGCAGCTCATCGTGGTGGGCGGGCACGTCGCGAGCTACATCGCGCCGCGCCCGCGCGCCGCCATCACCGCGGTGACGAGCCAGTGGTCGACCCTCTGGCCGCTCATCCTGGGCACGATCAGAGAGACGATCTACGGCTACCTCCTCGGCGCGGTCCTCGGCTTCGCCCTGGGCGTGGTGATGGCGAAGATCCCCGTGGTCCAGCGCCTCGTCTACCCCGTCATCCTGGTGAGCCAGGCCGTCCCGGTGATCGCGCTGGCGCCCGTGCTCGTGATCATCCTCGGCTTCGGCATCGTGCCCAAGATCGTCATCGTCACCTGGATCGTCTTCTTCCCCGTGACCGTGAACGTGCTCGACGGCCTCGGCCACGTGGACCCCGACCTGAAGAACCTGGCTCGGGTCTACGGCGCCTCGCGGTGGCGGACCTTCGTCCAGATCGAGGTGCCCGCCTCGACGACCCCGCTCTTCAGCGGGCTCAAGATCGGGGCCATCTACGCCGTCACCGGGGCCATCATCGGCGAGCTCGCCGCCTCCGAGGGCAACTCCCTCGCCCTCTACCAGGAGCACGCCAACTCCAACCTCAACACCGCGGCCGTCTACGGCACCACGATCGTGATGACCCTGATCGGCATCGCCTGGTTCCTGCTCGTGGTCGGCCTCGAGGTCTGGTCCACGCCCTGGCAGCGCCGCAGCGTGGCCCGGCGCCGGTGGCGCCGGGGGGCCGACGACCCCACTGGGTAGTATCGGCCCGGACGACACAAGGGGGACACCGGTGAATCTCCGCCGCCTCGGCCTCACGGCCGCCAGCTCAATCCTGGTGCTCACGGGCGCCGTGACCGCCGCGTCGACGGCCTCGTCGTCGGCGGCCTCGCTCAAGTCCGTGACCTTCGCCTACGACTTCCCGGGCCCCGACTTCGAGCTCATCCCGGTCGTGGTCGCCGAGGACCGGGGCTACTTCACGGCCCACGGGCTCAGCGTGAAGGTCGACTTCCCGTCCAACACCTCCTCGACGACCCAGTTCCTCACCACCGGCACCGCCCAGTTCGGCTTCATCACCACGACCGACATGGCCGTCGCGGTGAACGTGGGCGCGCCGCTGCTCTCGATCGCCAACTACTCGATGCGCAACAACTGGGCCCTCTTCGCCAAGCCCGGCGTGAGCCTCCAGGCGAAGGCCCTGCACAAGACCCTCCTCGGCAAGCGGATCTTCAGCTACGGCGACACCTGGACCGAGGCGATGCTGCCCTTCGTCCTCAAGTACGCGCACCTCACGGCGTCCCAGGTCAAGATCATCACCAACCCGACCGCGAACGACCTGACCTACCTGCTCGCGGGCAAGGTCGACTTCTCGACCTCGACGACCAACTACGAGCTGCCGGGCTTCGCCGGGTCGCACGTGAAGGGCCAGCTCTCCCAGCTGCTGGGCACCCAGGCCGGCGCGCCGAACATCCCGATCTGGGTCTACGCGGTGACCAAGTCCTACGCCCACGCCAACCCCGCGACCGTGAAGGCGTTCCTCGCGGCGATCCTCGAGGCGACCAAGTGGGCGGCCAGCCACCAGGTGGCCGCGGCGAAGGACTTCGACAAGGCCTACCCGAAGTCGGGCTACACCAACGCCTACAACGCGCTCGGCTGGAAGCTGACGGTGCCGTTCCTCACCAACACCCAGCACCGGTACTTCACCGAGACGAACGCCCAGTGGTCGACGCTCACCACGGCCCTCAAGGGGATAAAGCTGATCACGAAGGTCGCGGCCCCCTCCTCGTACTACACGAACACGTACCAGCCGGCCCAGTGACCCCACCCCGGATCGGGGTCGTCGGCAGCGCCAACGTCGACCTCGTCGCGCGCTGCGAGGTCCTGCCCGCGCCCGGTGAGACGGTCATGGCCTCGTCGCTGACCCGCCTGCCCGGCGGCAAGGGGGCGAACCAGGCGGCGGCGCTGGCCGCCCTGGGCGCCGAGGTGGCCTTCGTGGGCTGTCTGGGCACCGACGAGTCCGGCGACTGGCTGCTGGCGGGGCTGGCCGCGCGCGGGGTCGACGTCGACCGGGTCGTGCGCCACGAGACGGCGACCGGCACGGCGCTGATCGCGGTCGACGGCTCGGGGGAGAACCTCATCGTCGTCGCCCCCGGGGCCAACGACGCCCTCACCCCCGACGCCCTCGACCTCGCCGGGCTCGACCTGGTGCTCTGCCAGCTCGAGGTGCCGGTGGCGGTCGTCGAGGCGGTCGTGGCGCGGGCCCCCGCGACCGTCCTCAACCGGGCGCCGGCCCGCGCCCTGCCCCCCGAGACGCTCGCGGGGTGCCGGGCGATCGTGGCCAACGAGCACGAGGCCCGCTCGCTGGCCCTCGCCGAGCTCGCCCACGTGGTCGTGACCCACGGGGCCGAGGGGGCGACGCGTCTGGAGCGCGGCGTGGAGGTGGCCCGCGCCGAGCCGCCGCGGGTCACCCCGGTCGACACCGTCGGGGCCGGCGACGTCTTCTGCGCCGCCTACGCGCTCGCCCTCGCGCAGGGCCGCGACCTCGACGAGGCGCTGCGCTTCGCGGTGGCCGCGGGCGCGCTCGCGACCCTCGCCCCGGGCGCCCAGGGATCCCTGCCCACCCGAGAGGAGGTCGAGGCGTGCCTCGCCGCATCGTGATCGACACCGACCCCGGGGTCGACGACGCCGTCGCCATCCTGCTGGCCCTCGCGAGCCCCGAGCTCGAGGTGGTCGCCCTCACCACGGTGACCGGCAACGTCCACCTGGAGAAGACCACCCTCAACGCGCGCCGGCTCCTCGATCTCGCCGGGCGGCCCGACGTGGTCGTGGCGGCCGGGATGGCCGAGGCGCTCGCCGGCTCGCCGGCCCACGAGGGCGGCGTCCACGGCGAGGACGGGCTCGGCGACCTCGACTGGGAGGAGCCGAGCGTGCCCGTGCACCCCGACGGCGCGGTCGAGGTGCTGCGCGCCGCGATCGAGGCCGGCCCCCTCACCGTCGTGGCGATCGGGCCGCTCACGAACCTGGCCGTCCTGCTCCGGCGCCACCCGGGCATCGACGAGCGCGTCGAGCGCGTCGTGATCATGGGCGGGGCCAGCTTCATGGGCAACGTGACCCCGGCGGCCGAGTTCAACGTCTGGGCCGACCCCGAGGCGGCCCGTGACGTCTTCGCCGCCCGCTGGCCGATGGCGATCATGCCCCTGGACCTGACCCACCAGGCCTTCCTCAACGACGACGACCTGGCGCACCTGCGCTCGCTCGGCACCGAGGTCGGACGGCGCTGCGCCGAGATGCTCGAGCCCTACGCCGCCTTCCACGAGCGCTGGTACGGCAACCGCGACATCATCATGCACGACGCCACGGCGGTCTACGAGCTCATCGACCCGACGGCCATCGTCTCGGAGGGCGTCGGGGCGACGGTCGAGACCGGCGGGGAGTACTCGCGCGGGGCCACGTGGTTCGACCGTCGACCGGCGCACCGGGCGAGCCGGGTGCGCGTCGGGGTGCGCCTCGACAACGACCGGTTCCGCGCCCTGATCCGCGAGCGCCTGTCGACCTACCGCTAGTAGCGGTAGGTGTCGGGCTTGTAGGGGCCCTCGACGTCGACCCCGATGTAGTCGGCCTGGCGCTTGGAGAGCCGGGTGAGCCGCACCCCGAGGGCGTCGAGGTGCAGCCGGGCGACCTTCTCGTCGAGGTGCTTGGGCAGGGTGTAGACGCGCCTCTCGTAGCGGTCGTGGTTCACGTAGAGCTCGATCTGGGCCATCACCTGGTTGGTGAAGGAGTTGCTCATCACGAAGCTCGGGTGGCCCGTCGCGTTGCCCAGGTTGAGCAGGCGCCCCTCGGAGAGCACGATGATGGCCCGGCCGTTGGGCAGGGTCCACTTGTCCACCTGGGGCTTGACGGTCTCGCGCACGACCCCGGGCAGGGCCGCGAGGCCCGCCATGTCGATCTCGTTGTCGAAGTGGCCGATGTTGCCCAGCACCGTCAGGTCCTTCATGGCCAGCATGTGCTCGACCGTGACGATGTCGCGGTTCCCCGTCGCGGTGATGACGAAGTCGGCCCCCGCGAGGGCGTCCTCGAGGGTCGTGACCTGGTAGCCGTCCATCACCGCCTGCAGCGCGCAGATGGGGTCGATCTCGGTGATGAGGACCCGGGCGCCCTGGCCGCGCAGCGCCTCGGCGCAGCCCTTGCCGACGTCGCCGTAGCCGCACACGACCGCCACCTTGCCGCCGATGAGCTTGTCGGTCGCGCGGTTGATGCCGTCGACGAGCGAGTGGCGAACGCCGTACTTGTTGTCGAACTTCGACTTGGTCACGGCGTCGTTGACGTTGATCGCGGGGAAGAGCAGGGTCCCGTCGCGCTCCATCTCGTAGAGGCGGTGCACGCCGGTCGTCGTCTCCTCCGAGACCCCGAGCAGGCCGGTCGCGACGGGCTCGAAGAGCGCCTCGCCGCTCGAGACGATGCGGTCGAGCAGCGCCAGGATGACTCGGTACTCCTCGGAGTCGGCCGACTCCGGCGCCGGCACGAAGCCGGCCCGCTCGAACTCGAGGCCCTTGTGGACGAGCAGGGTCGCGTCGCCGCCGTCGTCGAGGATCATCGTCGGGCCCCCGCCCCCGGGCCAGCGCATGATCTGCTCGGTGCACCACCAGTACTCCTCGAGGCTCTCGCCCTTCCAGGCGAAGACCGGCACCCCGGCCGGGCGCTCGGGCGTGCCGGCGGGCCCGATCACGACGGCCGCCGCGGCGTGGTCCTGGGTGGAGAAGATGTTGCAGCTGGCCCAGCGCACGTCGGCCCCGAGGGCCACGAGCGTCTCGATCAGGACGGCGGTCTGGATCGTCATGTGCAGAGAGCCGGCGATGCGCGCGCCCGCCAGGGGCTTCGCCTGGCCGTACTCGGCGCGCATGGCCATGAGGCCGGGCATCTCCCGCTCGGCGAGGTCGATCTCGGCCCGCCCGAAGCCCGCGAGCGACAGGTCGGCGACTCTGAAGTCAAGGGGTGCAGAGGTCATGGTGTTCTCCCGTACGTGGTCCTCTAGGCGCCGACCTCTGTCGATAACGCCTGGGTCGAGTGTAATTCACACCCCGACGCGGAACTCCACGACGTCGCCCTCGGCCATGACGTACTCCTTGCCCTCGACCCGGGCCCGGCCGGCGGCGCGCACCGCGGCGAGGGACCCCGCCCCCACGAGGTCGTCGTAGCCGACGACCTCGGCGCGGATGAAGTGCCTCTGGAAGTCCGAGTGGATGACCCCGGCCGCCTCGGGGGCCGTCGCGCCCCGGCGGATCGTCCAGGCCCGGGTCTCCTTCTCGCCGGCCGTGAGGAAGGTCTGCAGGCCGAGGGCCGCGAAGCCGACCCGGCTCAGCTGGGCGAGGCCCGACTCGGCCTGGCCGTAGGCCTCGAGGATCTCGGCGGCCTCGGCGTCGTCGAGCTCGGCGACCTCCGCCTCGACGCTGGCGCACAGCACGACGGCCGGGGCCGGCGCCACCGAGGCGACGAGGGCCTCGCGTCGCGCGGGGTCGGCCAGGGTCGCCTCGTCGACGTTGAAGGCGTAGATGAAGGTCTTGGCGGTGAGCAGGTGCAGCTCGGCGATCGCCGCGTGGTCGACGCCCGTCATGCGCGCGACCGTGACGCCCTCGTCGAGTGCCGCGCGCACGGCCTTCACCGCCTCGAGGGCGGCCACGGCCTCCTTCGCGCGCTTGGCGTCGCGCTCCAGGCGGGGCAGGGCCCGGTCAACGGTCTGCAGGTCGGCCAGGATGAGCTCGGTCTCGATGGTGGCGATGTCACCCGCCGGGTCGATGCGGCCCTCCACGTGGATGACGTCGTCGTCGGCGAAGGCGCGCACCACCTCGCAGATCGCGTCGCACTCGCGGATGTGGGCGAGGAACTGGTTGCCCAGCCCCTCACCGGTCGAGGCCCCGCGCACGATCCCGGCGATGTCGACGAAGGTGACCGTCGCCGGGACGACCTTGGCCGAGTGGAACATCCTGGCGAGCACGTCGAGGCGGGGGTCAGGGACGTTCACGACCCCGACGTTGGGCTCGATGGTGGCGAAGGGGTAGTTGGCGGCGAGCACGTGGTTCTTGGTGAGGGCGTTGAAGAGCGTGGACTTGCCGACGTTGGGGAGCCCGACGATGCCGATGGAGAGCGCCATAGGAACGTCCAGGCTACCGGAGCCCTCGGCGACGGCCGGTGGGCCCGGCCCTCAGAGCTGGGTGGTCGCGTGCAGGGTCAGTGACGCCGAGGACTGGCCCACGTCGATCCGGTAGGCGCCGGGCACCACGCGCAGCGCTCCCTGGGCGTAGGACTGGAACGCCGAGCGGGGCAGGGTCACGGCGACGCGCGCCGTGACCGAGGGGGCGAGCGATACTCGGGCGAGCCCGCGGAGCTGCTCGGGGGGCTCGCCGAGGCCCCGGGGGTAGGCGACGTACACCTGGACGACGTCGGTCCCGGTGCGCCGTCCCGTGTTGGTGACGCTCACGTGGGCGACGACGTTGGGGCCGACCCGCGCGAGCGAGAGGCGCGACAGGGCGAAGGTGGTGTAGTCCAGGCCGAAGCCGAAGGGGAAGAGCGGCGTCACGCCGTTCGACTGGAACCACCGGTAGCCGACGTTGAGGCCCGAGCCGAAGGTGACCGTGCCCTTCACCCCGGGGAAGGACGTGTCCGTGGTCGCGGGCATCGCGGCGGTGGTCGCGGGGAAGGTGAGTGGGAGCCGCCCCGACGGGTCCGCGGCGCCCGTGAGGACCCGCGCGATGGCCGCGCCGTCCTCCTGGCCCGGGTACCAGGCCTCGAGGACGGCGGCCACCCGGGAGAGCCAGGGCATCACGACCGCTCCACCCGTGTTGAGCACGACGATCGTGCGCGGGTTCGCGGCGGCGACGGCCGAGATGAGGGCGTTCTGGTCGCCCGAGAGGGAGAGGTTCGGGCTGTCGACGCCCTCGGAGTCGAACGTGCTCGCGAAGACCACCGCCACGCTCGCGCGCCGCGCCGCGGCCACGGCCCGGTTGATCATCGGGGTCACGTCGAGGAGGCTGAACTTCGGCGGGGCGTGGTGGCGGATCTGGAACCACCGGGCCGCGAACTCGTAGCGCCGGCCGGCGACGAAGTGGGCCGTCGCGCTCATGTTGGCGGGGGCGTGCAGTCCCGGCGAGGAGATGAAGGGCTTGCCGTTCAGGGTCAGCCACGTGTCGCCGTACTGCTGGAAGGCGACCTCGTAGGTGCCGGTGTGGGTCGCGCGCACCACGATCGACCACTTGTCCCACCCCGGTCCGGTGCCCGGCTCGGTCGCGGTGGCGATGGCGGGCGTGACGCTGGGGTCACGCTCGATCGCGATGTCGGCCTTGCCGGCCTCGCCGATCGGGGCGAGGGGCTTAACCAGCTTCAGCGGGACGCCCTTCACGATGTCGACGTCGCTGAGCTGGTCGAGGTCGAGGTTCGGGGGGCCCCCGGGCTCGTAGGTCACGCGCGTCGCCGAGCCGAGCGCGGAGCGCAGGGCGCGCAGGGGCGTGACGACGTAGGGCGCGGCCACCTTGGAGCTGCCCCCGCCCGTGGTCTGGGGCGCCTGGCCGGCAGCGGCGCCGATCACCGCGACCGAGCTCGTGCGCGGGCTCAGCGGCAGGACCGCCCCGCGGTTGCGCAGCAGCGTCACGCTCCTCACCGCGGCGGACAGTGCGAGGGCCGCGTGGGCCGGTGTGGTCACGGTCGCGTTCAACGAGAGCGTGAGGGGATGGGCGATGGCCCCGAAGCGGAACATCGGGACGAGGACCGCACGCACCGCACGGTCCAGGGCCGAGACCGGCAGCGCCCCTCGACGCACCAGGTCGACGATCGCCGACGGGGACCCGGGCTTCACGAGGGAGAGCCCGGCGCGGAAGGCGGCGCCCACGTTCGGGACCGCGCCGAGGTCGGACCTCACGAAACCCGTGAAGCCCCAGGACCGCAGGGTCGCGTAGAGCGCGGGGCTCGAGCAGGTGTTCACGTGGTTCAGCTCGCCGTAGGAGCACATCACCGAGGCGACGTGCGCCTGCTGGACGGCGGCCTTGAACGGCGCGTCGTACAGCTCGGCGAGTGCGCGGGCCGACACCTGTTGGTCGAGCCGCAGTCGGGCCGTCTCCTGGGTGTAGGCCGTGAAGTGCTTGGCGTCGGCCATCTCACCGGTGGACTGGATGCCGCGCGCGTCGGCCACCCCCAGGACCGACGCGAGGTAGGGGTCCTCTCCGTAGGTCTCGAAGACCCGACCGCCCTGGGGGACGCGGGTCAGGTTCAGTTCGGGCCCCTGGAGGGCGGCGATGCCCTTGGCGCGGGCCTCCTCGCCCTGCGCGGCGCCGAGGGCGAAGGCGAGGCCCGGGTCGAAGGAGGCGGCGACGGCGATCTCGGACGGGAACTGGGTCACGCCCACGAGGCCGTTGGCGACGCCGTCGGGCCCGTCGGTCATGGAGAGGGCCGGGATGCACAGCCGGGGCACGCCGGTGTTGGCGTTCTCCAGGGGAGCGTGGGTGGAGAGTACGACGAAGGCCGCCTTCTCGGCGAGCGTCATCCGACGGATCACCTCGTCGGCGAGGACCTCGGGGCTCGCCGTGTGGTTGATCGACTGGGCGACCCAGGGGCAGCCCGTCGGCGTGGCCCCGTCGGCGCTCGAGGGGGCCACGCTCGAGCCGACCGTCGTCAGTACCGCTGCCACCACGGCGACCGCGGCGACCGCTGCGCCGAGTTTGCCGCGAGAACGGCCCATGTCGACTCGCTTCCCTAGAGTGGCGACCGCGTTCGGGCGAGCGCTCGTGGTCACGCTAGACGGCGTGCCCGGCGCGGTTCGGGGACCTTCCTCCCTAGCGTGGGGGACGGCGCACGCCTCCCACGACCATCGAGGTGGTTAGTCGGGTGTCTTCGCCACCGAGCGTGCGCCGTGCGCCGTCGCCCGGTCCCGGGTCGCCCCCGCGGCGAGCGGAGTGAAGGCCGCCCCGAGAACCGCGAAGCCCCCGGCCAGGCACGGCGAGACCAGGGGCCGGGTCCTCGCCAGGTTGGCCGCGTTCCTCGAGAGGTTCACCGGTCTCGGATCGGATCGCTAGGACGGGTCTCCCGGAGGGGAGCAGGCCGTGGTGGCCGTGGTGGCCGTGGCGGTGTCCACGTCGCTCTCGTCCCCACTGCCTCGCCCCACGATCCTTCTCGCGTAGTCTGAGGGCGGCCTTCGCGCGGAACTCTTCGCGGAGCTTCACGCGGAAGTCCCGCCCCCGTAGCTCAGGGGATAGAGCGTCGGTTTCCTAAACCCACGACAATGAATGGTGTTGGATAGGAAGGGCCGCAAAATCTTGGTATATAGGCACTCATACGGGTGGGAATGGGAAGAAATGGGCTTGAATTGGATCATGCTTGGATCAGGGCGGTCTCAAGGGGTCAACGCAACATCTCGGTGACTCAGCAACGATGAGCTGAACGAACCGGGAGGTCGAGATGGGTGGACCGCGTTTGACACGAGAGCAGAAGCAGCTGGCGTTCCGACTGCGAG
>JAJXZW010000010.1 GCA_021779855.1 Actinomycetes bacterium | reverse complement strand
GAGCCCGGCGCGGGACGGGTGTCGCCGATGCGCGGGGCGGGGCGGGTGTCGCCGATGCGCGGCCGCTCGGGCGCGGGGCCCTCCGGGCTAGGTGCGGGCCCGGGCCCGGCGGTGCCGGGTGCGGCGGGGGTGGGGTTGGCGGCCTCGGTCACGGGGCGTACTCCTTGCGATGGTCGCGGCGGGCGCGGAGCACCGCCGACGGGGCGCCGCGAGCGAGGTGCGCTCGGGGGCCTGGGGACTCTGGTGGGTTCGTTGGGCGGTCGTGAGGGTGGCGCCCGGTCGGGTGTCGCTGTCGCTGTTCCTGGGCTCTGCCACGTCGTCCTCGGTTCGGTGGCGGCTCCGGCGGCCACCGTGACGTCCTTCGCGCCCGTCGGGCGGGCGCCCTACGTCACCAGGCTAGTGCACGAGCGGCCCGGACCCGGCTATCCGGCCTTCGAGGGGGTCCCCGAGGGGTGGGTCGACCGGTGGCGCGTCGGGGTCGTCGAGAGCGCCGGCGCGAGGTGGACCGGGCCGACCGGGTGGGCGACGAGGTAGTTGAAGGTCTTCGCGACGACCGGGGCGGCCGCGTCGGCGCCGTAGCCGCCCTCGGCGATCACGCAGACCACCACGTAGCGCGGGTGGGTCGTCGGGCCGAACCCCACGAAGAGCGAGTTCGGCTCGAGGCCGGGCGCGTTGGAGGCCGTCCCCGTCTTACCGGCCACCGGGAAGGTCGAGAGGTTGAAGTTGGCGTACTGGTGGAACGGGTAGTAGCCCGTCCCGCGCGGGTTGTTGATCACGCCCTCGAAGCCCTGGAGGATCGGGTCGCGCACGGCCGGGGGCAGGCTGACGTGACCCAGCACGTGCGGCTGGTAGCGCACGACGACCTTGCCGTGGGGGTCGACGATCGCGGCCGCCACCTCGGGCTGGTAGCGGGTGCCGCCGTTGGCGAAGGTGGCGTAGGCGTTCGCCAGGGCGAGTGGCGTGAAGGCCGTGGTGCCCTGGCCGAAGGCCATCTCGATGTTGTCACCCGTGTACCAGGTCACCGTCGGGAAGGCCTTGGGGTCGGCGGCGTGGAGCTGCTTGCGCACCTCGGGCGAGTCGATCCGCCCGGTGACCTCGTTGGGCAGGTCGACGTTGGTCGGCGTGGTGAGCCCGTACTGCGCGCCGACGTTCTGGATCGGGGTCTGGCCGTACTGGTTCTGGTGGGTCCAGAAGAGGTAGCCGAGGTTGTAGAAGTAGTAGTCCGACGAGACGGTGATCGCCGTCGGCAGGTCGATCAGCCCCGCCGCGGAGTTGTCGTCGTCGTGGAAGACGCAGCCGTGGTTGGTCTTGTTGAGGCAACCGGGCACGACGAAGGTCCCGGTGTCGTCGATGACGTGGCTGGCGGACATGATCCCGGTCTGCAGCTCGGTGGTCGCGGTGATCAGCTTGAAGGTCGACCCCGGGGTGTAGAGGCCCTGGATGGCGAAGTTGTTGAAGGCGCCCTCCGCGTTCAGCTGGTGGTACTGGGCGTTCGAGAGACCCTTGACGAAGTCGTTGAGGTTGTAGCTCGGGTAGCTCGACATGGCCAGCACGGCCCCGGTGTTCGGGTCGAGCACCACCGCCGCCCCGTTGGGCGCCTGGGGCCGCAGGTGCGAGACCGGGTCGATGGAGCGGCGGTCGGTCAGGATCTGGTTCTTCAGATAGGTGTCGAGCGCCTGCTGGAGCCCGAGGTCGATGTTGGTCACCACCGTGTCGCCGATCCTCGGGGGGGTCGTCTTGATCGCACCGAGGATCTGGTTGTTCGCGTCGACCTCGATGGTCTGGGTGCCGTCGCGTCCGCGCAGGTACTGCTCGTAGTACGCCTCGAGCCCGGACTTCCCGATGACCGAGTCGGTCTGGTAGCCCTGGTTGGGGTGGGCGGCGATCTCGGCCCCGGTGATCGGGCCGACGTAGCCCAGGGCCTGGGCCGCCGTGTTGCCGCCCTGGGGGTAGGAGCGCTGGGAGGTGCTGAGCACCGTCACCCCCGGGAACTCGCTCGGGTGGAGCTTGATGAACTCGACCTCGCCGGGGGGCGCGTCGTTCATGATGGGGGCGGGCTGGTACGGGCTGTACTGCTGGTTGTTGAGCGCGGCGTTGATCTGCTTCACGCTGAGCCCGGTGAGCGACGAGAGGGTCCCCTTGATGGAGGGGTACAGGGCCGCCTCGGCCCGCGACAGGCGGATCTGGGTCGTGGTGACGTTGGTGACGAGCGGGGTCCCCTCGCGGTCCATGATCGAGCCGCGGGCGGCCGGGATGGTCGTGACGCGCAGGGAGTTGGCGTACACCGTCGCCGCCGAGGACCGGTACTCGAGCACCTGGAGGAAGAAGAGGCGCACCACGAGGGCGACCAGCAGCACCAAGAAGAAGCCCCCGATCACCTTCCAGCGACGCTCCGGGCGGGCCACCACCTCGTCGGGCCCGGCCACCAGGTCGCGGATGCCCACCGGCTTGGGCTCGTTGATGGTCCGGCCGCGACCCCGCCGAGGGTGCAGCGAGGTCCACGGCCGCCACAGCCGGGAGAACCACGACCCGGTCGGCCGGTCCCGCCAGGACGGGCTCACCGGCGTACCACGCGCTGGCCGCTCGACCAGCGGGCGAGCCGCGCCGCGGGCCGGGCGAGGACGAAGAAGGCGAGCGCGTTCACCACCATCGCGCCGACGAGCCCGTTGCGCCACATCGAGCCGTGCAGGGCCAGGACGCCGAGCGCCACGAACAGGAGCGGGGCGAGGAACCCGGCGACCGCGGCGAGCGCCGGGGTGACCCACCACGCCGCCGAGTCGAGGTCGCCGATCCCCTCACGGCCGAGCCGCGAGGCGAACCAGGCCAGCACGAGCGCCACCAGGAGAGCGAGGCCGAAGGGCGTCGGCGAGTGTGTGTCGAAGAACACCCCCGACAGCGTCGCGCTGTAGAGGGCGAGCGCGGTGGCCCCGGTGAGCCCGAGACAGAAGGGCCAGAGCCAGACGATCATCACCACGGCCCCGCCGAAGCGCAGCGACGAGAAGACGTCGAGTTGGATCGCGACCAGGACGAGGGTGATGAGCGTCACCGGCACTACCACGCGCCTCACGGGGTGGGCTCCCACAAGACGACGTCCACGTAGGCCAGCTGGCGCAGGTCGGCGTCCGGGGTCAGGACGAGGTTGTAGCTCGCGGCGCCCGGGGTGAGCGTGACGTCCTTCACGGTGGCGATCGGGATGCCCGGGGGGAAGAGGCCGCCGCGCAACCCGTCGGTCACGACCTGCTCCCCGGGCGAGGCACCGCTCGAGAGCGGCACCGAGGTCGACGACAGCCCGCTGTCGATGCCCCGGCCCGAGACGAGCACGTGGGCCGAACCGCGCGCGAGCACGCCCCCCACCGTCGAGGTCGGGTCGGTGATCAGGTCGACGGTCGCCCCGCGGGGAGTGGTGGCGACGACCCGCCCGATGAGTCCACCGCTCGCCACCACGGGCATCCCGACCAGGACCCCCGCGTCACGGCCCTGGGAGATGCCGATCGTCGCCGAGAAGTTGGTCGGGGCGTCCTGGGTGACCTGGGCCGTCACCATGGGGATCGAGCCTACGAAGGGGACGTGCAGCGCGCTGGTCAGCTCCTCGAGCTGGCGCTCGAAGGCCCAGGCCTGGTTGGCCTGGAGCTCGGCGCGGCCCAGCTCGTAGCGGAGCTTGTGGTTCTGGGAGACGACGTCGGAGTAGTTGACGGTGCCGGCGAAGAAGTGGCCGATCGGCCGGGCGATGCCGTTGACCGCCCAGCTGAAGGGGGTCACGATCAGGTTCGCGGCCCCGCGAAGCCCCGATCCCACGCCCGTGGTGAGATAGAGGATGACCAGGGTGACCAGCGCCGCGACCGACAGGGTCAGCGTGCGCCGACGCGAACGTTCGGTGGCCACGCCTTAACGCGACGGGCTGGTCTTGAGCATCCGGGAGAAGGCCTCGAGCTCCTCGAGGCACATCCCGCTGCCGAGCGCCACGCAGTTCAGCGGGTCGTTGGCGACGACGATGGGCATGTTGGTCTCGTACTCGAGGCGGGCGGCGAGCCCGGCGAGCAGCGCCCCGCCCCCGGTGAGGACGATGCCCTGCTCCATGAGGTCGGCCGAGAGCTCCGGCGGCGTGCGGTCGAGGGTGATCTTCACGGCGTCGACGATGGCCTGGACCGGCTCCTCGATCGCCTGGCGGATCTGCTCAGTGGAGATGACCACGGTCTTGGGCAGGCCGGTGACCAGGTCACGCCCGCGGATCTCGGCGCGTAGCTCCTCCTCGAGCGGGAAGGCCGATCCCAGCTGCATCTTGATCTCCTCCGCGGTGCGCTCACCGAGGGCCAGCTGGAACTCCTTCTTCACGAAGGCGACGAGCGCCTCGTCGAGCTCGTCGCCGCCGACGCGGATCGACTGGCTCGTCACGATGCCCCCGAGCGAGATGACCGCGACCTCGGTCGTGCCGCCGCCGATGTCGACGACCATGTTGCCGGTCGGCTCGTGGATCGGCAGGCCCGCGCCGATCGCCGCGGCCATCGGCTCCTCGATGATGTAAGCCCTGCGCGCGCCGGCGAACTCGGCCGCCTCCATGACCGCGCGCTGCTCGACGCCGGTGATGCCCGAGGGCACGCAGATGACCATCCGTGGCTTGGCGAACCGGCGCTGGTGGACCCGGTGGATGAAGTAGCGCAGCATCTTCTCGCAGATCTCGAAGTCCGCGATGACGCCGTCCTTCAGGGGCCGGATCGCCTGGATGTTGCTCGGGGTGCGGCCGATCATCCGCTTGGCCTCGGCGCCCACCGCGAGGGGCTTGCCGTCCTTCACGTCCACCGCCACCACCGACGGCTCGTTCAGGATGATCCCGCGACCGCGGACGTACACCAGCGTGTTCGCGGTGCCCAAGTCCACGGCCATGTCGCGGCCCAGCACTGAGAATCGACTATCTACCATGGACAACCTCTTAGCCCCGACACCCCCACCAGGCTAGGCCATGGCGCCCGGCGCCGACCAGCGCGACGCGCTAGCCCAGGTGGGGAAAGAAGAGCGCGACCTCGCGGCGGGCCGACTCCTCGGAGTCCGAGCCGTGGATGAGGTTCTCCGCCATCTCGGTCGCGAGGTCGCCGCGGATGGTGCCCGGGAGGGCGTCGACCGGGTTGGTCGCCCCCATCATGGTGCGCACCAGCCGCCAGGTCTCCTCCGGGCCCTCGACCACGCAGACCATCGACGGGCCCCGGGTGATGAAGGCGACCAGGCGCTCGTAGAAGGGCTTACCGCGGTGCTCGGCGTAGTGCGCCTCAGCCGTCGCGGCGTCGATGGTCCGCAGCTCGGCGGCGGCGAGGGCGAGCCCGCGCGCCTCGAGGCGACCGAGGATCGCCCCGACCAACCCGCGCTCGACGCCGTCGGGCTTCACGATCACCAGGGTCCGCGACATCCGGAGAACTCTAACAGGGTCAGCGACGGTGACGGTCGGCGACGTGCAGCAGCTCGCCACGGACCTCGGCGACGAGGTACAGGCTCCCGCACACCACGATGAGGTCCTCGTCGCTCGAGTGCTCGCGGGCGTGCGCGAGGGCGCTCATCGGGCTGGGGTGCTCGTAGGCGATCGCGCCGTGACGGCGCAGCACCGCGACGAGCTCACCGGGGGGGATCGCGCGCGGTGAGCGCGGCGCGCACACGTGGAACTCCACGAAGCCCGCGCCGATGAGCGGTCGCACCGTGTCGTCGAGGTCGCGTCCACGCAGGACGCCGAGCACGCAGCGCCGCTCACCGGTGATGTCGAAGGCGCCGTCGAGCGCGGCGACGAGCGCGCGCACGCCCGCCGGGTTGTGGGCCCCGTCGACCACGATGACCGGCTCGCGCGATAGGACCTCGAGCCGACCGGGCATCGAGACGCCCGCGAGGGTCGTCGTGACGACCTCGTCGCCCAGCGCGCGGCCGAGGAGGGCCTCGGCGGCGGTGATGGCCGCGGCCGCGTTCACGCCCTGGTGGATCCCGTGCAGGGAGAGGAGGACCTCCTCGTAGGTCGCGTAGGGCGTGCGGACCGTGAGCGCGCGCCCGCCGACCGCGAGCTCGTTGTCGACGAGCTCGAAGGCCTCGTCGAGGCGCCATAGCGTGGCCCCGACGGCCCGGGCCCGGGCCGCGGCGATGGCGACCACCTCCGGGTCGGTCGTCGCGACGACGGCGATGCCGTCGGGGCGGAAGATACCCACCTTGTCCGTGGCGATCGCCGCGACCGTCGGGCCGAGGACCTCGGTGTGGTCGAGGTCGACGTTGGTGAGGACCGCGACCGAGGAGTCGATGACGTTCGTGGCGTCCCACGTCCCCCCCATGCCCACCTCGACGACGGCGACGTCGACCCCCTCGTCGGAGAAGTACAGCAGAGCGGCCACCGTGAGCAGCTCGAAGCGCGACAGGGTGAGGCCGAGGGAGGCCTCGACGTCGCTCAGGCGCCCGAGCAGCCCGACGAGGTCCTCGTCAGCGATCGGCCGGCCGTTGAGCGCGATGCGCTCGTTCACCGCGTGCAGGTCCGGGCTGGTGTAGGTGCCCACGCGCAGGCCGACCCCCATCAGGAGGGCGCTGGTCAGGGTGGTCGTCGTCCCCTTGCCGTTGGTCCCGGTGACGTGGACGCTCGGGTAGTCCCGCTGGGGGTCGGCCAGGGCCGCCAGGGCGGCGCGAGTCGGCTCGAGGGTCGGGGCCCGGTGGGCGCCGGCCAGGCGTTCGAGGTCGACGTGCGACTCGAGCCAGGCGAGCGCCTCGTCGTAGTCCGCGAAGTGCACGCCCTAGCTCGCCCGACGGGCCCGCGTCGCCTTTCGCGTCTCGTACACGGGCAGCTCACCCTCACTGACGGCCTCTTTGGTCACGACGCATCGCGCGACGTCACTGCGACCGGGCACGTCGTACATGGGCTCGAGCAGGACGTGCTCGAGGATCGAGCGCAGGCCGCGCGCGCCGGTCCCGCGCTCGAGCGCCAGGTCGGCGATCGCCTCGAGGGCGTCGTCCTCGATCACGAGCTCGACGCCGTCCATCGCCAGGACCTGCTGGAACTGCTTGACCAGTGAGTTCTTCGGCTCGGTCAAGACCTGGATGAGCATCTCGCGGTCGAGCTGCTGGACCGAGCCGATGATCGGCAGGCGGCCGATGAACTCCGGGATCAGGCCGAAGCGCACGAGGTCCTCGGGCAGGACGTGGCGGAAGAGCTCGAGGTCGCCCGAGCGGCGGGCCTCGACCGGCTGGTTGAAGCCCATCGAGCGCTTGCCGAGGCGCCGCTCGATGATCGCCTCGAGCCCGGCGAAGGCTCCCCCGCAGATGAACAGGATGTTCGAGGTGTCGATCGAGATGAACTCCTGGTGGGGGTGCTTGCGCCCGCCCTGGGGCGGCACGCTCGCGACGGTGCCCTCGAGGATCTTGAGCAGGGCCTGCTGGACGCCCTCGCCCGAGACGTCGCGGGTGATGGAGGGATTCTCGGCCTTGCGGGCGATCTTGTCGATCTCGTCGATGTAGATGATGCCCCGCTCGGCCCGCTTGACGTCGAAGTCGGCCGCCGCGAGCAGCTTCAAGAGGATGTTCTCCACGTCCTCGCCCACGTAGCCGGCCTCGGTGAGGGCGGTGGCGTCGGCGATGGCGAAGGGCACGTTGAGCATCCGGGCCAGCGTCTGGGCGAGGAAGGTCTTGCCGCAGCCGGTCGGACCGAGCAGCAGCACGTTCGACTTGGCGACCTCGACGTCGTCGTCGTGCAGGGGCCCGGTCTGGATCCGCTTGTAGTGGTTGTAGACCGCGACGGCGAGGATCTTCTTCGCCTCAGTCTGACCGATCACGAACTCGTCCAGGAAGGCCGAGACCTCCCGCGGGGTGGGCAGCTCGTCGAGGACGAACTCCGGCCGGTCGCCGAACTCGTCGGCGATGATGTCGTTGCACAGGTCGATGCACTCGTCGCAGATGTAGACGCTGGGGCCCGCGATCAGCTTCTTGACCTGCTTCTGACCCTTCGCGCAGAAACTGCACTTGATGAGGTCGCTGCCCTCTCCGAACTTCGCCACACCTACCTCCGACACATCGCCGCCCCATCCTACGGGGCGGCACTCGTCGAATCGGGAACCTACGGCCGGGTAGTGATGACCTCGTCGATCAGGCCGTATTCGACGGCCTCGGCGGCCCCGATGATGAAGTCGCGATCGGTGTCCTTCGCGATGCGCTCCACCGACTGGCCGGTGTCGACGGCCAGCATGTCGTTGAGCATGTCCTTCATCCGCAGGATCTCGCGGGCCTGGATCTCGATGTCCGAGGCCTGGCCCCCCACCCCGCCCCAGGGCTGGTGCAGGAGGATGCGCGCGTGGGGCAGGGCGTAGCGCTTGCCCTTGGTGCCGGCCGCGAGCAACACGGCGGCGGCCGAGGCCGCCTGGCCGAAGCAGAACGTCGAGACGTCGGGCTTGATGTACTTCATCGTGTCGTAGACCGCGAGCAGTCCGGTGATGTCGCCGCCCGGGGAGTTGATGTAGAGGTTGATGTCCTTCTCCGGGTCCTCGGACTCGAGGAAGAGGAGCTGAGCGCAGATCAGGTTCGCGATCGTGTCGTCGATCGGCGTGCCGAGGAAGATGATCCGCTCGCGCAGGAGCCGGCTGTAGAGGTCGTAGGCCCGCTCGCCGCGGTTCGACGACTCGACGACCGTCGGGACGAGGTAGTTCTGGGCGCGGTGGGCGTCGTTCACGCCACCACCTTAGGCGTCGCCGTCGGCGGCCTGGTCCGAGACGAGCAGCGCACGGTCCACCTCCACCCCGTTGGGGTCCACGAAGGTCACGTGCTCGGCGAGCCAGCGCGACGCCTTCATCTTGGCCACCTCGGCGCGAAAGGCGACGACCCGGCCGGTCTCGCGGAGGTTCTCGGCCAGGGCCTCGGCGCTCGCGCCCATCGCCTCGGCCGTCGAGGCCAGCTCGGTCTCGACCTCCTCGTCCGTCGGCTCGAGCCCCTCGGCCCGGGCGACGGCGCGCAGCCCCAGGTCCACGCGGACCGCGCGACGAGCGTCGGCGCGCAGGGCCTCGAGCAACTGCTCGGGGTCCTGGCCGGTCATCTGGAGGAACGACTCGAGGGTGAGGTTCTGCTGCTCGAGGCGGTGACCCAGGTCGTGGAGCCGCGAGCCCGTCTCGTCCTCGACGAGGGCGTCGGGCGCGGCGTCCTCGGGGACCAGGTCCGAGAGGGCGATGAGCGTGGCGTCACGCTGGGAGAGCTGGGCCTCGAGCACGCGCCGTTGGCGCATCTGGTCGACGATGGCGTCGCGCATCTCGCTCGCCGTCGACCACTCGGTGTTCTCGGCGACCCACTCGTCGGTCGTCTCGGGCAGCTCGCGCTCGTGGACCTGCTTCAGGTTCATCGTGTAGGTCGCCACCTGGGACGGCCCGAGCGGGCCGTTCACCGTGAGGTCCTCGCCCGCGCGCAGCCCGAGGATGAGGTCGTCGACCCCGTCGGTCAGCGACGCCGAGCCCACCGTGTACATGTAGTCCCGCATGACCAGGGGCTCAGCCCCCTCGTCGCCCACCGGGGCGATGGCGACGTCCATCGTCACCAGGTCGCCGCTGACGATCGGGCGGTCGACGTCCTTCAGGACCGCGTCGGTCTCGCGCAGGCGGTCGACCTGCGCGTCGACCTCCTCGTCGGTCACGACCGGCGAGGGGATGGTCACACGCAGGTCGCGGTAGCCGCCGATCTCGATCTCGGGGCGGACCTCGACGTCGGCCTCGAAGACGAGGGGCCCCTCCTCCTCACCGGCGGTGATGGTGATGTCGGGCTGGGTGATCGGGTCGATCAGCGTCTCGGAGACGGCCCGGGCGTAGAAGTCGGGCAGCGACTCACGGATCGCCTCCGAGCGGAGCCCCTGGACACCCCCGAGGTGGGCGATGAGGACGTTCTTGGGTACCTTGCCCTTGCGGAAGCCCTTGATCGAGACCTGGCGCGAGAGCTTGCGCGCCGCGTCGTCGAGGGCCGACGCCATCTCCCCCTCGTCGACCTCGACCGACAGCCTGACGTGGTGGTTCTCGAGCGGGGTGGCGGTGGCCTGCATAGGAGCGCCCAGCCTACCGGCTCGCCGCGGCCTAGATCATGACGACGAGGCCCTCGACCAGCGCGACCACCAGGGCGGGGTCGCCTCGCACCGACGTCGCGGGGTCCTCGAGGAGGCGCGCCGCGTCGATCCGACCGGCCGCCCGACGCCAGAAGAGCGCCGTGGTGGTGACGAGCTCGCTCTCGGCGTCGGCACCGGGCGCGAGCGCCACCCCCCGACCGCCCTCGACGGCGACCACGTGGCGCGCGGCGCGCTCGCCGCGCAGCTCGATGGCCACGCGCGCGCCCTCGGGGGCGGCCGCGCGGCGCCCGAGCACGAAGGGCAGCGCGGCGCCGAAGCGACCGAGGACGACCGCCTCGCCCGGCCCGTGGTCGTCGCCGTCCAGGCCGAGGGCATCGCGCAGGTCGCCCAGATGGATCCAGCTGTCGAGGACGCGGGTCTCCATGAAACGGTGGTAGGGGCGCTCGCCCTCGGGGCTCCAGCCGACGACCTCCCACTCCTCCTGCGACAAACCGCGCAGGCGCGCCAGCGAGGCGGCCGTCGTCCGGCGGAACGCCTCGCGCAGCTCGCCGAGGGGGCGACGTCGCCAGTGCTCGACCACGGCCTCGTTGATCTCGCCGATCGGGTTCCGCACGTAGTCGGGGTACGCGCCCTCGTGCTCCGGGAGGGCCTCGCCCTGGAGCATCCGCTCGAAGCCCACGAGGTGGGCGAGCACGTCGCGCACGCTCCAGCCCGGCAGGGCCGTGGGCGCGTCGAAGTCGCGCGCCGGCCGGTCGTCGAGGACCGACTCGATGGCGCCCCACGTCTCTCCCAGGGCGTCCACGACCCACTCGTACGACGTTGCCATCACCCCTCCTCGACCCACCGCGCCGCGCGCCGCGACCGTACTACCGGTGCGCGAGCCCCCGACGACCGAGGGGGTCGTAGTAGCGTCGGCGGGCGCGGGGCGTAGCGCAGCTTGGTTAGCGCGCGTGCTTTGGGAGCACGAGGTCCCCGGTTCGAATCCGGGCGCCCCGACGAGGTGACCGCGTCGGCGCACGTCCCCACCGAAGCGCTCAGGTGCGCTTGCGGCCGATCACCAGGCTCGACAGGGCCAGGGCGATGCCCACGGCGAAGATGACGCTGCCGAACACGAAGACCTGGGGCGGGATGCCCACGCGCGTGGAGGCGTAGATCAGCACCGGGAAGGGCGAGCTCGTGCCGCTCACGAAGTTGGAGGTGACGAAGTCGTCGATCGAGAGGGCGAAGGCCATCAGCGCCCCCGCCAGCACCCCGGGCATGATCATCGGCAGGGTCACCCGCCGGAAGGTGGTGAGCGGGCCCGCGCCGAGGTCGTACGCCGCCTCCTCGAGGGATCGGTCGAAGCCCGTGAGCCGCGCCCGAACCGTCACGGCCACGTAGGCGATGCAGAACATCACGTGCGCCAGCACCAGGGTCAAGAAGCCGCGCCCGATGTTGAAGGTCACGAACAGGCCCAGCAGCGAGGCGCCCATAACGATCTCCGGGGCCGCGATGTTGACGAACAGGATCTGCTCGATGACCCCCTTGCCGTGGAACTGCCGGGGCCGGTAGCGCACCAGGGCCATCGCGAGCAGCGTGCCCAGGACCGTCGCGATGGCGGTCGCGATCAGCGCGAGGCGGATCGACAGCCAGAACGCCGAGGTGAGCCCGGGGGCTTGGTTCCACGTCCGGTACCACAGGGTGGTGAACCCGTTCCACGAGAAGCTCACCTGGGGGACGCCGCCCACCGACTTGTTGAAGCTGTAGACGAACATCACGGCGATCGGGAACACCAGGTAGGCGATCACCAGCCACGAGTACGCGGGCAGAGCGACGCGCCCCCAGTGGTGGGGTCGTTTGGTCGCCGGGGCGGCCGGGGCGGCCGGCGCGTCGAGAGTCGTCACGCTCACAGGTACTCCTCGATCGAGCGCGAGCCCAGGACCCGTGAGTACAGCCAGATCCCCACCAGCGAGATCACGAGCACGACCACCGACAGCGCGGAGCCGGCGGCGTAGTCGCCCGTCACGAGGAAGGTGTTCTGGATGACCGTGCCGATCATCGTGCTCGACGTGCCCCCGAGGATCTGCTGGTTGACGTAGTCGCCGAACGCGGGGATGAAGGTGAGCAGGAAGGCCGCGAAGATGCCCGGGATCGAGAGGGGGAGGATGACCCTCATGAACGCCTCGCGCCGCGACGCGTAGAGGTCGTAGGCCGCCTCGAGGACCCGCCGGTCGATCCGCTCGATCGCGACGTACAGCGGCAGCGCGGTGAAGGGCAGGTAGTTGTAGGCCAGGCCGGCGATCACCGCCCATCCCGTGCCCAGCACGTGGAAGTTCGAGCTCACCAGGTGCAGGTGGTGGAGGAACGTGAGGAAGAACCCGCTGGGCGAGAGGATGAACTCCCACACCAGCGTGCGGATCACGAAGGACACGAAGAACGGGACGAGGAGCATCATCAAGAAGAAGTTCTTCTTGCGCCCCCCGTAGAAGGCGATCCAGTAGGCGATCGGGAACGACAGGACGAGGTCGATGATCGTCGCGGCCGCTCCGTACTCGAGGCTGGTGACGAACTCCGTGCGGTACAGGTTCACCTGGTGGGGCACCTCGCCCCAGTTCCAGGTCATGGTGCAGGCGCCCGACGCGGGGTTGCACGTCTTGAGCGACAGCGACAGCATGATGACCAGCGGCACGACGAACAGCAGCACCAGCCACACCACCGACGGCATGCTCAAGAGGTACGGGGCGAGCCGCTTGCCCCATGACCCCCGGCGGCGGCGGACGGGCTCTAGGCCCCCTGGATGATCGGCAAGAACAGGCTGGTCCACGCGTTGATTTCGTCTTGGTTCTTGAACTGGTAATAGGTCTTGGTCAGCTTCTGCTCACGGCCCGACGGGAAGACCAGCGGCGAGTTCGCGGTGGCGCTGTAGGGCAGGCCGATCTCCGGCTTGAGCGCCGACAGCGCCCCCTTGTTCCAGCCCGTGGGGCGCAGCAGCTGCTGCTTGGCACCCGGCACCGGGCAGATGTAGTCGTTGTAGTACTCGACCACCGACTGGGTGACGGGGCTGTAGTAGTAGTCCATCAGCGTCATGGCGTCCTTGGGGTTCTGCGCGTACAGCGGGATGCACATGTTGTCCGTCCACATCATGAGTCCCTCCTTGGGGATCATGAGGACGAGGTCCTTGTACTTGTTGCTCAGGTTCGCCTGGTAGATGTCCCCGGAGTAGGCCTGGGATACCCAGACGTCGCCGTTCTTCAGGTGCTGGATGTAGCTCTGGTCGTAGTACGCGGCCACCAGGCCGTCGCTCTTCTGCTTCTGCAGCAGCTTGGCGGCCTTCGACCACTCCGACTCGGTCGAGGTGGCGGGCTCGATCCCGAGCGCCAGCAGGCCGACGCTGCCCAGCTCGAACGGGTCGCTCAGCATGCCGATGCGTCCGGCGTACTTCTTGTTGAACAGGAGCTGGACGCTGTCGCCCGGGTTCTTCACCTGCTTGGAGTTGTAGGCGACCGACGTCCAGCCCGACTGCCACGCCATCGTGTACTTGTTGCCGCGGTCCCACGCCGGGTTCTTCACGAGCGGACCGGCGTACTTGTTGAAGTTGGTCATCATCGAGTGGTCGAGAGGGATCAGCCAGCCCAACTCGATGAGGTAGCCGAGCGGCGGATTGTTGTTGGTCATCACGACGATGTCGTACCCGGTGTACTGCTGGGCGGCGAGCGACGGCCGGATCTTGGCGTAGAACGACGTGTTGTCGTCGATCACCGTGAAGTAGTTCACCTTGATCTTCGTCGTCGTGGTGAAGTGGTCGAGCGAGAGGGACTTGCCCTTGAGCGTGTCGATGTAGAGCGGCCAGTTAGCGAAGTTCACCGTGTGGTGCAGATTCTGCTTCTTCCACCACGAGGGGGTACCCACCTTCGCGTTCGGCAGGGACGCGCCCGAGGCCGCGGCCGCGTCGAGGAAGATCCCCGCGGCGAGCCCGCCCCCGGCCACTCCCAGCGCCTGACGCCGGCTCAGGCGCGGCTGGGTGAGCCCTCGCCACAGCGCCGGGTCGATCCCGCCGCCGGTCGCGTCGTTCCTGGTGTTGTCACTCATCACTGTCCCCCATGTTGGTCTCATCTTCCGTCGATCCCGAGGCCGCCGGGCGCACGGCGAACGTGTGCTCGACCGGCCACGTGAGCACGACCTCCTCCCCGCTGCGCGGCGCGGTGGCGTCCCCGATGTTCTGCGCGTAGACCGTGACGTCGGTGCCCCAGGGCATCTCGACGATGTACTGGTTGCCCACGCCGGTGAAGGTCGAGACCTTCACCCGCCCGCGCAGGCCGTTGTGGTCGACACCGGGCGCGCCGTCGCCAGAGCCGATGCTGATCTTCTCCGGGCGCACGCCCACCTTCACCGTGAGGCCCACGCGGGCCTCGGGCAGCCGCCCGACCCTCACGTGCAGGTCCCAGCCGTTGGTCAGGGTCACCGTGGCCACCGACCCGTCAACGGCGGTGACGTGGCCCGCCAACAGGTTCGAGGCCCCGAGGAACGTCGCCACGAACTCGGTCGTCGGCGAGTCGTAGATCTCCTGGGGCGACCCGATGCCCTCGATCCGTCCGTGGCGCATCACGGCCAGGCGGTCCGACATCGTCATGGCCTCCTCCTGGTCGTGGGTGACGTAGAGGAAGGTGATCCCCACCCGGGTCTGGATCCGCTTGAGCTCGACCTGCATCTGACGGCGGAGCTTCGCGTCGAGGGCCGACATCGGCTCGTCGAGCAGCAGCAGGGACGGCTCATTCACCAGGGCCCGGGCGAGCGCCACGCGCTGCTGCTGGCCTCCCGAGAGCTGGTTCGGGCGCCGGCGCTCGTAGTTCGGCAGGTCCACGAGCTCGAGCATCTCGCCCACCCGCCGCTTGACCTCGGCCTTGGGGGTGTGCTGACGCCGCAGTCCGAACGCGACGTTCTCGAAGACGTCGAGGTGGGGGAAGAGCGCGTAGGACTGGAAGACCGTATTGACGTCACGGGTGTAGGGCGCCTGGAACGTCACGTCCTTGCCGGCGAGGAAGACGCGCCCGCGGGTCGGCTCCTCGAACCCCCCGAGCATGCGCAACGACGTGGTCTTGCCACAGCCCGAGGGTCCCAGCAGGCTGAAGAACTCGCCCTCGTAGAGGTCGAGGGAGAGGTCGTCGACGGCGGTGCTGCCGTCGAAGACCATCGACACGTGGTCGAAGCGCGCGACGACCGCGCGTCCCGATCGGGCGGTTTCGGGCGTCTCGCCGGTCTCGTCGACCGTCTCGGTGCCGCCCGTCACCCGGCCAGCCTATAGCGGGTCCGCCATCCCCCCGGGTCGACCCCCCGGGGGCCGAGCACCAGCCCTCGCCCGGGGCCGCCATCACCGCCTCGAGGTGGTCGGCGCTCGAGAAGGGCCGGGCGAGGAGGCCGGCGGCCGCCAGGGGCTCACCCGGTCACCGACCCCGCCCATGAGCACAACCGGGGCGGCGCCCGTCTCGCCCCGTCGCCCCGCCAGCTCGTGACCGGCCCGGCGAGGCCTGTTGGGCTCGGTGAGGACGAGGTCGTAGGACGCCCCGGCCGACTCGAGGGTGGCGAGCGCCGCCCCGTCCCGGGCCCCGTCCACCACGAAGCCGTGGGCGCAGCAGCGCACCGACGGCCACGCGGATCGGCGGCTCGTCGTCGACGACGAGCACGCGCCGTCCCCGGGCCACCCCCGCCGGGGACGGCGCGCCCTCGCGCGGCGGAGCCGTCGCCTCGGCCGGGCCCGGCAGGACAGCCCGGAGGGTCGAGCCCGCCCGGGCGCGGAACTCACCTCGATCTGCCCGCCGGGCGGCGGCGACAACGTCACGTAACTCGCAGCGGTTCGCCGGTGGGGCGGCTCGGGGTGCCCCCGGCAGGAGTCGAACCCGCAACCTGACGGGTAGAAGCCGTCCGCTCTATCCAGTTGAGCTACAGGGGCGCTCCCCCAGCGTAGTGAGCGCACGGCCCCGACGAGGGAACTCGGCGCGCCGGGGCCGACGTGGTGGACTGGGGGATGCGCTTCATCGACGCCGCGACCATCGACGACGCCCTCAGCCCCCTCGACGCCGTCGGGGCCGTCACCGCGGCGCTGCGCGAGGGACTCGACCCCTCGGCCGACCCGCCACGCGCCCTCGCCCCCACCCGCAACGGCCACTTCCTGCTGATGCCCGCGGAGTCGGGCGCCACCGCCGGGGTGAAGGTCGCCACCGTCGCCCCGGGCAATCCGACCCTTGGTCGGCCCCGGGTCCAGGCCACCTACCTGCTCTTCGACGCCGAGACCCTGTCGCTGCGCGCGGTGCTCGACGGGACCGCCCTGACCAACCGGCGAACCGCCGCGGTCTCCTTCGCGGCCGTCGGGGACGCCCTCGCTCGAGTGGAGGGGCCGGTGCGCGTCGTCGTCTTCGGCGGGGGTCCCCAGGCCCTCGCGCACCTCGACACCGCCGCCGCCGTCCTCGGCCGGCCGCTCGACGAGGTGACCGTCGCGCTGCGCCGCCCCGACCGCGCCCCCGCCGAGGTCCTCGCCCGCGGCGTGGTCGTCCCGAGCGAGGGGCCCACGCTCGCCGCGACGCTCGTGCGGGCCCACCTCGTGGTCTGCGCGACGACCGCGCGCACGCCGCTCTTCGGCGCCGACGCGATCGCGCCCGGGGCGATCGTCGTCGCCGTGGGGTCCCACGAGCCCGACGCGCGCGAGCTCGACCCCGCGCTGCTGGCCCGGGCCACGGTCGTGGTCGAGGACACCGCGACCGCGGCGCGCGAGGCCGGCGACGTCGTGCTCGCCCTGGCCGCGGGGGCGCTCACGGCCGAGTCGCTCGTGCCCCTGGCCGCGTTCGCGCGCAACGGGCTCTCGGCGCCCGACGGCCGTCCCCTCATCTTCAAGAGCGTCGGCATGGCCTGGGAGGACCTCGTCGTCGCGCGCGCGGTGGCCGACCGCCTCGGGGCCTAGCCGGCCCGGTCGGACGACGGAGGGCCTGTGCCATACTGGGACTGCTTGGTGGGCGTAGCTCAGTTGGTTAGAGCGCCAGGTTGTGGTCCTGGAGGTCGCGGGTTCGACCCCCGTCGCTCACCCCACGTGTCGCCGGGCCCGCTCCGCGCGGGCCCCGAGTAGAGTCCGCCTGAGGGCCGGACGGCCCGCCCGAGGGGGTACCCATGACGGTGATCCGCGACGCCTTCTACATCGGCGGGGAGTGGGTGGCCCCGTCCTCCGCCGAGGTGCTCGAGGTCACGTCCTCGGGCACCGGCGAGCTCTACGCCACGGTGCCCGCCGGCACGGCCGAGGACGCCGCCCGGGCCGTGGCCGCGGCGGCCGCGGCGTTCCCGGCCTGGTCGGTGACGAGCCCCAAGGAGCGCGGCGAGTTCCTCCAGCGCGTCTCGGAGAAGCTGGCCGAGCGGGCCGACGACATCGCCCTCACCATCGCCCACGAGGTCGGCATGCCGATGATGCTCGCCAAGGGCATCCAGGTCGGGCTGCCGACGATGACCTTCGCCGACCAGGCCCAGCGCATCCAGGACTACGTCTGGGAGGAGGAGATCGGCAACTCGGTGGTCGTGCGCGAGCCGGTGGGCGTCGTCGTGGCGATCACCCCGTGGAACTACCCGCTCCACCAGATCGCCCTCAAGGTCGCCCCCGCGCTCGCCGCCGGCTGCACGGTCGTGCTCAAGCCGAGCGAGGTGGCCCCCATCAACGCCTTCGCGCTGGCCGACATCCTCCACGAGCTCGGCCTGCCCCGGGGCGTCTTCAACCTCGTCACCGGCGTCGGCCCGGTCGTCGGAGAGGCCCTGGCCGGTGACCCCCGGGTCGACATGGTCTCCTTCACGGGCTCGACCCGCGCGGGCAAGCGGGTCATGCACCTGGCCGCCGACGGCGTGAAGCGCGTCGCCCTCGAGCTGGGTGGCAAGTCGGCCAACGTCATCCTCGAGGACGCTGACGTCGCCAAGGCCGTCGCGGACGGTGTCTTCAAGTGCTATCTGAACTCGGGCCAGACCTGCTCGGCGCTGACCCGCATGGTCGTGCCGCGCTCGCGCCTGGCCGAGGTCGAAGAGGTCGCCGTGGCGACCGCGGCGGGCTTCGCCCCCGATGACCCGATCACCGGGTCGAGCCTGCTCGGCCCACTCGTGAGCGCCGCCCAGCTCGAGCGGGTTCGCGGTTACATCCGCCGGGGCGTCGACGAGGGTGCCCGCCTGCTGTGCGGCGGGGCCGAGCCCGTCGAGGGCCACGAGGGGGGCTACTACGTCTCACCCACCGTGTTCTCCGACGTGCGCACCGACATGACCATCGCCCAGGAGGAGATCTTCGGACCGGTGCTGTCGATCATCCCCTACGACTCCGAGGACGAGGCCATCGAGATCGCCAACGACTCCGCCTACGGCCTCGCCGGTGGCGTGTGGGCGGCCACCGACGAGCGAGCCTTCGAGTTCGCCCGCAAGATCCGCGCCGGTCAGATCGAGATCAACGGCGGCGCCTTCAACGTGCTGGCGCCCTTCGGCGGCTACAAGCAGTCCGGCGTCGGCCGCGAGGTCGGGACCTTCGGACTCGAGGAGTTCCTCGAGGTCAAGGCGATCCAACGGCCCTGACCGGCGCCGACGCGAAGCGAGTCGGTGTAGACTCCTCGTGCGCCGGTAGCTCAATTGGCAGAGCATTTGACTCTTAATCAACAGGTTCCGGGTTCAAGTCCCGGCCGGCGCACCAGGGGCGGTGCCGTGGCCTGACGGGGCGCCGTGGCCGCCGTCGCACGCCGCCGCCGCGGTCACGCGAACCCCGTGCGGTGGCGAGCCCCTCGCCCGGACCGCGTCAGATCTGCCTGCTGACCCGGTAGTGGACCCTCGCCGACTTCCCGTCCTTGAACACGATGACGAGCGTCGACGTGCCCGGCCGCGCGCGGGCCGACTCCCTGATCGTCAGGTGTAACGCGGTCCTCGAGGACCCCGTCACGCGCACGGACGAGCCCGGTCCGCCGCTGACCCTCGACACCGCCGTGAAGTTCCGGCCGACCACGACCACCGCCACCGAGCGCCCGATGACGGCGGGGCCGCTGACGCGCGTCGCCACGGGCGTCGTCGGCGCGCGAAGGGTGGGGCCGACGAAGGCGATCGTGGCGATTCCCCGGTCGGCGCCGGCGGAGTTCGCGACCTCGATGACACAGTCCGCGTAGTTGCCCACGGTCGTCCCGCACGTGCCGGATCCGACCTTGCCCGTGACGACCTTGAAGTAGGTCGACGGCAGCGTGCCCTGCGCGCTCACCCTCATCGGGACCGCGCTCGACGTGTCGCACCCGGCGCTGGTCGTCGCCGTCGCCAGGCACTCGACCGCGAAGACCGTGTCGCCCGGACTGAACCCCGAGCCGGTGAGCGTGACCGACTGGGTCCCGGACAGGCCCGTCGACGGGCTCACCGAGACGCCGGGACCGCTCACGAAGGCGATGGACGCGTCCGCGACGAGCGCGCCCGAGGCGGTGCCCAGGGCGACGAAGCACAGCGCGTCCGTGGCCTTGGTGCCACAGGTCCCGTCGCCGACGGTCCCGACCACGGCGCTGAACGACGTCGAGATGGTGCCGTCGGAGGCCACGATGACGGGCTCGGCGGCGGAGGTGTCGCACGCCGCCACCCCGTGACCCTGGGCGTTGCACTCGACCGCGACGAGCGACGCGCCCGGCGTGAACCCGCTCCCCGTGAGCTTGATCACTTGCCCGCTCAACAGCCCGATGTCCGGCGTGAGCGTGATGGCGGGGACGGTAGCGGTGGCGGCACCCGCGGAGAGCGTCGGCGCCGCGAGGACGAGACCCCCCAGCAGGAGCGCCACGGCCGTCGCTGTCGGGAGCGTTGTTCTGATCGTCACGGGGTCCACCTCGCCAGTACTCCCGTCCTTGCTATCAAATCCGTCGCGAGCGTGCGCAGTGCGCGCCCCGGGGGACCGCCCTCGGCGGGATCCTCGGTCGCCCCGTGCGCGGACGCCCGCCGCCGTCGCGGCCATCGCCGCCCTCCGCCCTGGTGGGCCGTCGCGCCTCCAAATTCGGATGCCGTCTCCGACCACCCTCACCAGGTCCGATGCGAGTGCTTAGCCGTCCGGCGCCCGCCGGGGCGTGGTTGGCTCGGAATTGGGGTGGCGTTGTGGGCGGCGGCCTAGCGTTCCGACTCGCGTCCTTACCGAACGCAGGACCAGGGCAGGGGTACCCGCATGAGCCAGCCACTCGACGCCACCCACGCGCCGCCGTCACTCACCGAGCGCCGCCGCGGGTCGCGGGCGCGGGCGCGTGACGCGGTAGTGCGTGGCGACGGGGCGACCGAACCCGCCTCGCGCGACGTCGCCCACCGGGCGCCGCCTCGCGAGGCGGCCGGCGCGCCGGCGACGCACAGCTCGACGAATCCCCTGCTCGTCCTGTGGGCGCTGGGGATCGTGCTCGCGGCCTACGTGGTGACCGCGCTCTTGCGCACCAGCGGCCAGGTCAACCCCTGGCTCGACCGCTACGCGGTGGCCGGCTTCGGCTTCGCGGCGGCCGCGGTCTGCCTGTGGCGCGCCCACACCCACGCGCAGAGCCGCGTCGCCGTGACCTTCCTCGGGCTCGCCCTGGTGTCGTGGTCGACCGGTGAGCTGCTCGCGTCGATCCTCTCGATCCAGGGCGCCGAGACGGCCACGCCGTCGATGGCCGACGTCTTCTTCCTGCTCTTCTACCCCCTCACCTACGTGGCCCTCACCCTCCTGGTCCAGGCGAGGATCGGCCGACTGGGGCGGCCCAACTGGCTCGACGGGGTCGTGTCCGGGCTGGGCGCCGCCGCGCTGTGCGCGACCTTCGCCTTCCGCAACCTCGAGCAGATGACGGGCGGTAGCCACCTCCAGTCCGTTCTGAACCTGGCCTACCCGGTGGGGGACCTTCTGTTGTTCCTGCTCGTGATCGGCGGCACCGTCCTGCTCGGAGGCCAGGCGAGCGCCGGGTGGTACGTCGCGGCGGTGGGGCTCGTCGCGATCGTCGGGGGCGACACCGCCAACCTCCTCGTGAGCCCGCGCGCCCAGGGGCCGCTCGGCGGCACGTTGGCCATGGTCGCCTGGCCTGTGGCGGTCTACCTGCTCTCGCTCTCGATGTGGACGCCGTCACGGCCCTCGGACCCGCTGCGCGCCTCGCGTGCGCCGGGCTTCCTGGCGCCGGGCCTCGCGGCGATCGCCGCCCTGGTGATCCTGATCTCGGGCAACGCCGGTCGGGTGACCGACGTGGCCGTGGCCCTCGCCGTGGCGACCCTCGTCGCGGTGGGGGTGCGCGTCGGGCTCTCGGCCCAGGAGCTGCGCCGGCTCACCGAGGAGCGCCACCGCCAGGCCAACACCGACGAGCTGACCGGGCTCGCCAACCGCCGCCACCTGACCCGCATCCTCGACGCCTTCTTCGCCGGGGAGGCCGACGCCGAGGGCCCCACGCGGCGCCTCGCCTTCCTCTTCGTCGACCTCAACCACTTCAAGGAGATCAACGACTCGCTCGGCCACCCCGCGGGCGACGACCTCTTGCGACAGCTCGGGCCGCGCCTGGGCGACGCGGCCGGGCCGGGCGGCACCGTCGTGCGCCTGGGCGGCGACGAGTTGGCGATCCTCCTGCTGGACGCCGGCCCCGAGGCCGCCGCCGGGGTCGCCGAGCGCGTCACGGCGGCCATCGCGGCCCCCTTCGCCCTGCGCTCGGTGGAGACCAGCGTCTCGGCCTCGATCGGCATCGCCCTGTACCCCGACGACGCGCTCGACGCGACCGTGCTCATGTGGTCATCCGACGTCGCGATGTACCGGGCGAAGCTGAGCGGCGAGCCCTACGTCTTCTACGACCCTTCCCTCGACGGTCTCGACAACCACATCCACCTCCTCGACGACCTGAGCGACGCGGTGCGCAACGGCGAGCTCGTCCTGCACTTCCAGCCCCAGATGGAGCTCACCACCGGCACGGTCTCGGGAGTGGAGGCGCTCGTGCGCTGGCCCCACCCCCACCTCGGACTCGTCCCGCCGGTGAAGTTCCTCCCCCTGGCCGAGGAGGCCGGTCTGATGGCGCCGCTCACCGCGTGGGTCATGGAGGCCGCCCTGCGCCAGTGCGCCCAGTGGTGTCGCGCCGGGCGCGACCTCACGGTCTCGGTCAACGTCTCGGCCTCGAACCTGCTCGACGACCAGTTGGTCGAGCTGGTCGAACGACTTCTCGCGCGCTACCACCTGGCGAGCCGCTACCTCGTCGTGGAGGTCACCGAGTCGGTCGTCATCAAGGAGTTCGACCGCGCGGGCGCCGTCATGCGCCGGCTGCGCGACCTCGGGGTCCTCGTCTCAATCGACGACTTCGGTGCCGGGGTCACCTCACTGGCCTACCTGAGCAGCCTGCCGGTGAGCGAGCTCAAGCTCGACCGCGCCTTCCTCGCCGGGGTGACCGACGCCGAGGGCCCGCGCACCCTCGAGCTCGTGCGCGCGACCATCAACCTCGGCCACGAGATGGGTCTGCGCGTCGTGGCCGAGGGCATCGAGGACGCAGCGACCCTGGCCCGGTTGACCGAGCTGGGCTGCGACCTCGCCCAGGGCGACTACATCTCCCGGCCGGTCCCGGCCGACGAGCTGCCGCCCGTCGGGACGGCCACCCCCGTGCCCCTCGCCTAGCCCATCAGGGCCGCCGAGGCGAGCTCCTCGTCCCCGGGCATCACCGCGGGCACGCGGATCATGACGAGCGCGACCACGAGGCCCACGAGCGCGATGACCGAGCCCCAGACGAAGGCGACGGTGTAGCCGTGGGTCGTCGCGACGGCCTGGGCCGCGGGCGCGAGCGAGTGCAGGGACGTCAGCTTCGCCTTCATCGCGTCGATGGCCACGGTGGCGAGCACGGCCAGGCCGAGAGCCCCGCCGACCTGCTGGGTCGTGTTGAGCAGCGCCGAGGCCAGACCGGCCTCGTGGTGCTCGACGCCCGACACCGCGACCAGCGTGAGGGGCACGAAGGTGATGCCCATCCCCAGCGCGAGCAGGAGCAGCGGCGTGAAGACCTGCCAGTAGCTCGAGTGCACCGTGATCACGCCCGCCATCCACGCCAGCCCGACCACCGCCACCGCCGGTCCGACGATGAGCGGGATGCGCACGCCGACCCGTGATATGAATTGCGACGAGAGGCCCGCGGCGATCACGATGCCGATGGTCATCGGCAAGAAGCCCATCCCCGTGCGCACCGGACTCCAGCCGAGGATGTTCTGGAGGTACTGGGTCAAGAAGTAGAACATCGAGAACAGCGCGATGCCGATGAACAGCATGATCAGGTACGCGCCCGAGCGGTTGCGGTTCTTGAAGATCGTGAGCGGCATCAGCGGCTCGGCGCTGCGGGACTCGATGACGAGGAACAGCCCGAGCATCACGACCGCCAGACCCAGGGCCACGAGGGTGGAGACGCTCGTCCAGCTGTGGCTCGCGGTGTTGGAGAGGCCGTAGACGAGGGCGAGCATGCCGGCCGTCGCGGTCAGCGCCCCGGGGACGTCGAGGCGCCCCTCGCCCCGGTCGGACTCGTTGAGCGCCCGGGGCGCCAGGGCCAGCACGATGAGGGCGATCGGCACGTTGACGAAGAAGATCCACCGCCACGAGACGTAGCTCGTGAGCAGCCCCCCGAGGAGGAGGCCGACGGCGCCGCCGACCCCCGACATCGCGGCGTAGACGCCCATGGCCCGGTTGCGCGACGGACCCTCGGGGAAGTTCGTCGTCACGAGCGAGAGCGCGGTCGGCGAGGCGATCGCCCCACCCACGCCCTGGAGCCCCCGGACCAGGATGAGCCAGACGTCTGACGTGGCGAGGCCCCCGAGCAGGGAGGCCAGTGCGAAGACGCCGATGCCGACCATGAACATCCGGCGCTTGCCGAAGAGGTCCCCGGTGCGCCCCCCGAAGAGCAGCAGCCCGCCGAAGGTCAACGAGTACGCCGTGATCACCCACTCGAGGTTGTCGAGGGAGAAGTGCAGCGCGGTGCGGATCGTCGGCAGGGCCACGTTCACGATCGTCGCGTCGAGGACGATCATCAGCTGGGCGCACGAGATCACGAGCAACGCCAGGCCGAGGTGCTTGCCCGCGGTGGTGGCGTGTCGGGTGGGGGCGACGTCGGGGGTGGTCACGGGGGGCCTTTCTCTAGGGGGTCGGGGTGGAGCGCAGTGAGACCGGTCCGGCCAGCACGAGTGGCAAGATCACGTCCTGGATGATCGACTCGACGAAGCCGGAGTCGATCTCGTGGGTTTGGGCGAGGAGCCGGTACAGCACGAGGGCCGGGATGAGCGACACCACGAGGTCGAGGTTGGCGACCGGTGCGATCTCCCCGCGGGCGACGGCCCTCTCGAAGACCGTGGCCAGCACCCGCCGGTGGGGCTCGACCAGGCGCTCCTCGAACGCCGCGCGCAGGTCGGGGTCGCGCGGCAGGGCGCTCGCGAGCCCGACCATCACCGAGGTGTCGAGGGGCTCGCCGTCGTGAGCCCTCGCTCGCCGGGCCAACTCGGCCAGGTCGCCGCGCAGCGCACCCGTGTCGGGCGCCACGAGGTCAGGCTTGTGGCAGAGCAGGGCGTCGACCACGAGCTCGGCCTTGCCGGACCAGCGACGGTAGATCGTCGCCTTGCCGGCCCCGGCGCTGGTCGCGATGGCGTCGACGGTGAGCCGGTCGTAGCCGATCTGGGCGAGGAGTCGCAGGGCCGCGTCGCGCAGGGCCGCGTCGCGCGAGGCGTCGAGGTGGCGTCCGCCGTGGCGGTCGACGCCCGCCGTCTCGTCGCGCTCCTCGGGGCTCGTCACGGCGATTACGATACCCGCAAGTTCCGTAACTGAGTCGTTCCGTATAACGCGACCCGAGGCCCCGGCCCCGGGCCGTCTAGCCGAAGACCTTCGCGTAGGCGATGGTGGCCGAGGGCCGCGGGAAGCGGACCACCTCCCCCCAGTGGGAGAAGACCGTGAGGCTCGAAGCGCCCGCGGCCGCCACCTCCTCGCTGAGGGGCAGGGCGCGGGCTCCCGCGGCGATCACCAGGGTCGTCGTCGAGGCCGACGCCGAACCGGACTTCGGCGTCGTCCAGCGCAGCTGGTAGCCGCCGGTCGTCACGTCGTGGGCCCCGAGCAGCCGGGTCCCCTTCGCGGTGGGCAGGATCGCGCCGAAGCCCTTCGCGGTGAGGTTCAGCCAGAACTCCTTGTACTGGGTCGAGCCCTTCTTCATGACGATCCACTTGGCGCCGACCTTGCCCACCTGCTTCGGGCTCAGCCCCATCAGCGCGTGCAGCCCGCTCGGCGAGCCCGAGAGGTAGGCCGCCGCGGTGGAGACCCCCACGTCGAAGCGCTCGGCGCCCGAGGTGTACGACTCGTGGCCGGCCGAGCGGCCGATGTCGGCGACGGCCACGGTGTGGACCCCCTGACGGTCGGTGGTGACGACGAGGTGGACGCCGGGCTGGCCCGTGAGGGCGCGGCCCGACGCGGCGAGCAGGGAGGAGACCGTCGGCGCGCCGGCGGCACCGGCCGGGACGGCCCCCGCGACGGGGGCGACGAGGAGGGCCGCGAGGGCGGCCGAGGTGACGAGGCGGGTGCGGGGCATCGGTCCACCCTAGGCCCCGCCGGGGCGCGGGCGACCTACAGGACCCGGGCGAGCGCGAAGAGGAGGGCCTGGATCGTCTGGACGTGCTCGACCAGCGGCCCGCCCTGGGCGTTCCAGGCGTCGTCGTCGAGCAGGCCGTTCGCCACGGCGATCGAGCGCAACGCCACCTGGAGCGTGCAGAACCACGCCCAGGCCTCGGCGTCGGTGAGGACCGCCTCCTCGAGGGTCGCGAGCACGAGCTCGGCGTTCGAGGCGAGGTCGCTCTGGCGACTCAGGATCGCCAGGGGGTCGTCCGCGTCGCTCGCGGGATTGATCGGCGCGTGCAGGCCGGCCCCCCACGGGTGGCCCACGTCGCGCTCGGCGGCCACCACCCCGCGGGCGGTCGTCCCCACGAAGGCGCGCCCGTCGGCGCTGAGCCGGACATCGACCCGACCGTCCCGGCGCCGGCTGAAGAGGCGCGGGGCCACTAGGCGTCGCGCTCCACCGTCGACTGCAGCCCCGCCACCTGGAGCTTCACGCAGTAGGACTCCGCGCGCTCGCGCCCCCCGGACCACACGACGGCCCGGCCCTCGTGGTGGACGGTGAGCATGAGGTGGGTGCACTTGGCCTCGGGGTAGCCGAACACCCGGCGGAAGACCACCACCACGACGGCCATGGGCGTGACCGGGTCGTTCCAGACGACCACGTTCCACGGACGCTCGGTGGCGACCGCGCCACTCTCGGAGAGCTCGCGTTCGGTCGAGGCCATCCGGGCGGTCACCGGGCCAGTCTCCCAGTCGGGTTTGGGGGCACGCCTCGACCCTAGGGTGGGTTCGCCATGACGACGTCCCCCCGCGTCCTCGTCGAGCGCGCGCGCGTTCTCGCCGGACAGTCCGTCCGCCGAGCGGCCGGCCTCGTGGAGGACCCCCCGCCGCGCTGCGACGACCCGTCGGCCGCCTACACGCCGGTCGACGGCGTCGCGCGGGTCGTGCACGGCGACCTCGGCTCGATGCTCGTCGGCGGGGTGGCCTCCCTCTTCGTCCAGATGCTCCACCCCCTGGCCATGGCCGGGGTCGCCGACCACTCGCGCTACCGCGAGGACCCGCTCGGGCGGCTCCTGCAGACGGCCCACTTCATCAGCGCCACCACCTACGGATCGAGGGAGACCGCCGAGGCGGCCCTGGAGCGGGTGCGATTCGTGCACGGCTTCGTCCACGGCACCGCCGACGACGGGCGGGCCTACGACGCCCGGGACCCCCACCTGCTCGCCTTCGTCCACTGCGCCGAGGTCTCGATGTTCCTCGCCGCCTACCGGCGCCTGGGCCGCTACCCCGTCACCGACGCCGACGCCGACCGCTACGTGGCCGAGGTCGCCCGCTCCGCGCGCGACCTCGGGGTCCTCGACCCCCCCGCCACCGTGGCCGAGCTCTCGGCCCGACTCGCGTCGTTCCGCCCCGAACTGCGCCTATCGGGCGCGGCGCGCGAGGCCCGGGACTTCCTCGCCCACGGGGTCAGCCTCGGGCCGCTCGCCCGCCTCGCCTATCGGGTGATCGTGCGGGCGGCCCTCGCCCTCATCGGCGCGCCGGAGCGACGTCTCCTCGGTGCGCCCGCTCCGTCGTGGCGCGACGGGGCGGCGCTCGCGGTGGCCCGGCTGCTCGCCGCCACCGTGCGCGCCGTCCTCCCGCCGGCGGCGCCTCAGGTCGTCGAGAGCCCGCCGTCGACCGCGAGCACCTGACCGGTGACGTAGGGGGCGTCCACGAGGGCGAGGATCGCGCCGGCCACGTCGTCGGCCGTCGCCACCCGCCGCAGGGGCGCGTGGCGCTCGACGTACTCGCGCGCGCCGTCCCAGTCGGCGGTCCACGGCGTCGCGGTGAAGCCCGGCGCGACGGCGTTCACCCGGACCTCGGGGCCGACGACGCGCGCGAGGAGCCGGGTCACGTGGTTGAGCGCGGCCTTCGAGGCGGCGTAGGGGATCGACGAGCCGGCGGTGCGCTCCCCGGCGTGCGAGGAGACGTTCACGACCGCCCCACCGCCCACCCGCAGCAGCTCGAGCGCCGCCGTGGTCAGCTCGAAGGTCGCGAAGACGTTGAGCTCGAAGATCTCGCGCCACACCGCGCGGCTCGCCGCGGCGAAGTCCCGGTGGTCGATGCGCCGGGTCGTGGCCGCGTTGTTGACGAGCACGTCGAGGCGCCCGTGGCGCTCGCGCACGGCGTCGACGAGCCCGGCCACCCCCTCCTCGCGGGCGAGGTCGGCCTGGACGTAGGTGGCGCCGGGCAACTCGCCCGCGAGCCGTTCGCCGGCCTCGCGGCTGCGCGCCGAGTTGAGGACGACCAGATCACCCCGGGCCGCGAAGCGGCGCGCGGTCGCCTCGCCGATGCCGCTCGTCGAGCCCGTGACCACGACGACGCTCACGCGAGCCGCCGGAGCCGCCACGAGCCCGCCCAGTGCTGGCCCGGCTCGAGCACGACCACGTCCTTGCCCGAGCGCAGCGCGTCGGGTGGGCAGGTCATCGGCTCGATCGCCACGGCCGTGCGCCGCCGTCCGCGCTCGAGGGTGTCGCCGGTGAAGACCTGGAGGTAGGGGAAGGTGCGGTCCACGCTCAGCTCGACCGCGCCCCCCGTCGAGTCCTCGATCACCGCGACGGCGAGCCCCGAGTCGTCGCGCACCAGCTCGGTGTAGGTCACGTCGAGCTCGTGACCGCTCACCGACTTGCGCCGGCCGAAGTCGAGGGCGTGGCCGGCCACGGGCAGGATCTCGCCCGTGGGCAGGCGGCGGTCGTTCACCGCCACGTAGGCCCGCGCGGGCACCTCGAGCTGGGCGCCCTCGATCGTCGGGGTCGTGACGGCGAGATACGGGTGGAAGCCCACCCCGAAGGGGACGGGCACGTCGTCGCGGTTGGTCACGGTCGTGGTCACGGTGAGCCCGAGCGAGCCGAGGTGGTAGGCGACGGTCAGCTCGGTGGCGAAGGGGTAGGCCGGCGTGGGGTGCAGGGTCAATGTGAGCACGCAGCGGTTCTGGTTCACGGCCTCGATCCGGAAGGGGCGGAAGCGCACCAGGCCGTGGGAGGCCGTGGCGTGGGGGACGTCGTCGACCGCGGCGCGCGCGGCGCGCCCCGAGAAGGTCCACTCGCCGTCGCCCATCCGGTTCGGCCACGGATAGAGCACCTGGCCCCGGGCGCCGGTGGCCACCTCGTCGGCGGCGAATCCCTCGACGACGGGCACCCCGCCCTTGACGTAGGTCCGCAGCGTCGCCCCCACCTCGGTGACCACCGCGCGCTGGTCGCCGTGCGCGATCGCTATCTGTTCACCCGTCGGCAGCATCACGCCCTTCCCACGTCCCACACCGGCTCGTAACTTACGACAGTTAGGGTCGGGGGGATGCGACTCCTGCTCACCAACGACGACGGCGTGGGGGCGCGGGGCCTGGCGGTGCTGGCCCGCGCGGTCGAGGCGTGGATCGCGGCCGCGCCCTCCGGCGCCGAGCGCGAGGCGATCGTGGTCGCCCCCGACCGGAACCACTCGGGCATGTCGGCCGCCGTGGGGGACGTCTTCGCCCAGCCGACCGTGTCGTACCGCCGCTACCACGTCGAGGGCGCGCCCGGCCTGCCGGCCTACGGCCTCGACGCCCCACCGGCCCTGTGCGCGATCATGGGCGCCCTCGGGGCCTTCGACCTCGTGCCCGACGTCATCGTCTCGGGGATCAACGCCGGGGCCAACGTGGGGCGCAGCGTCCTGCACTCGGGGACCGTCGGCGCCGTCCTGACCGGGGCCCAGCTCGGCCTCTCGGGGATCGCCGTGTCGGTCCAGTGGGGCGAGCACGTCCACTACGACACGGCCGCCGCGGTGTGCGTGGAGGTGCTCGAGGAGCTCGTCGCGGCCCCGGTGCGCACGATCTTGAACCTCAACGTGCCGAACCTCGCGCGCGAGGAGCTGCGCGGGGTGCGCCGGGCCCGGGTCTCGACGGCGGGGATCGTCAAGGCGGCCGGGCCGCGCGCGGGGGGACCGCCCCTCGCCGACGAGGGGGAGCTCCCGCTGCGCCTGGGCGCGGCCACGCCCTCGCTGGGCGACGTCTCGGACGAGGAGCCCGACGAGGACGGCGCCCTGCTCGTGGCCGGCTACGCGACCCTGACCCCGCTGCGCGGCCCCCACGAGGACACCGACCCCGGTCTCGACACGACCGTCGAGGCGGCCCTGCGGGTCATCGAGGCCCACCTGCGTCAGCCCTAGGCCTCCGCGCCGGGCCCCCGCCGGGCGGTCTTGGTCCGCGCGCGGGCCCGCTTCTCCTCGAGCCGACGCTCGACCGAGGCCCGCGTCGGGCGGGTCGGGCGGCGCGGCGCTCGCGGGGTGAGCGCCGCGAGCAGCCGCTCGCCCAGCTGGATGAGGGCCGCCTCGTGGTTCTGCGCGCGGCTGCGGAAGCGGCTCGCGCTGGCGCGCACCACCGGGCCGAGGCGGTCCTCGACGCGGGCGCGCGCGGCCGGGGCGAGCGAGGAGTCGGCGACGCGCAGGCTCACCACGACCTTGGTCATCGAGCGGTTGGCGTGCTGGCCGCCGGGCCCGCCCGAGGTGGTCGTGCGCACCCCGATCTCGTCGGCCCTCACCACCGCCCGGTCCCCGAGGACGAGGTCGCCCGACGCGTCGACCCTCACGCGGGGCCGGGGGTCGTCGGGGTCGCCGCGCCGGGGCGCCATCGCCTCACCCTATCGGCGCCCGCCGGGACGACCGGTAGATTTGCGGGCGGAAACGAGGTCCCATGCGCACGATCCCCCACATCGTCAACGGCCAGCGGCTCGAGGAGCCCGGCCGCTCCCCGGTCTTCAACCCCGCCACCGGCGAGCAGACCGGTGCGGTGCCCGTACCCGAGCCCGCGACCGTCGATCGGGTGGTCGACGCGGCGCGCGCCGGTGCCGCGGGCTGGGCCGAGACCTCACTCTCGCGGCGCACCAACGCGCTCTTCGCGCTGCGTGAACTGCTCGTGCGTCACACCGACGAGCTGGCCGCGATCGTCACCGCCGAGCACGGCAAGACCCTGGCCGACGCCCGTGGCGAGATCGCCCGGGGCATCGAGAACGTCGAGTACGCGTGCGGGCTGATCGAGCACCTGAAGGGCGACTTCTCGGACCAGGTCGCCGACGGGGTGGACGTCCACAGCCTGCGCCAGCCGCTCGGGGTGGTCGCCGCGATCACGCCGTTCAACTTCCCGGTGATGGTGCCGCTCTGGATGGCCGCCAACGCCCTGGCTAGCGGCAACGCCGTCGTGCTCAAGCCCTCCGAGCGCGACCCCTCCCCCTCGGTGCGCCTGGCCGAGCTGATGGTCGAGGCCGGCCTGCCCGAGGGCGTCTTCAACGTCCTCCAGGGTGACGCCACGACGGTCACCGCGCTGCTCGAGCACCCCGGGATCGACGGGGTCAGCTTCGTGGGCTCGACGCCCGTGGCGCGCCTCGTGCACGAGACGGCCAGCCGCGCGGGCAAGCCCGTCCAGGCCCTGGGCGGCGCGAAGAACCACATGGTCGTCCTGCCCGACGCCGACCTCGACGTCGCGGCCGACGCGGCCGTGTCGGCCGGGTTCGGCTCGGCCGGGGAGCGGTGCATGGCGATCAGCGTGGTGGTCGCGGTGGGCGGGGTCGCCGACGAGCTCGTCGAGCGCATCGCCACGCGCCTGGACGGGCTGCGCGTGGGACCGGGTGACGACCCCGCGAGCGACTTCGGCCCGCTCATCACCGCGGCCCACCGCGACCGCGTGCTCGCCTACGTCGAGGGGGCGGCCGGCGAGGGGGCGCGCGTGGTGCGCGACGGGCGCGCGACGGCCACGGGCCCGGGCTTCTTCGCCGGGCCGACGCTGCTCGACGGGGTCGCCCCGGGGATGCGCTGCTACGACGACGAGATCTTCGGCCCGGTCCTCGGGGTCGCACGCGCGTCGAGCTTCGACGAGGCGGTCGCGCTCGTGAACGCCAACCCCTACGGCAACGGCGTGGCGATCTTCACCCGCGACGGCAACGCCGCGCGGCTCTTCACCCGGGCGGTGAGCGTCGGCATGATCGGGGTGAACGTCCCGATCCCCGTGCCCATCTCCTCGTACTCCTTCGGGGGGTGGAAGAACTCGCTCTTCGGCCACTCCCACATCTACGGCCCCGAGGGCTTCGCCTTCTACACCCGCGCCAAGGTCGTCACGACGCGCTGGCCCCAGCCCTCGGAGTCCCAGATCGACCTCGGGTTCCCCCGGACGCGCTGAGTGGCACCCCGGGGCGTCACGCGCGGGGCCGGCCGGTGAGCCGCACGCCCACCACCGTGCGGGCCTACGGGGTCGCGGTCCGTGACGACCTCGTCCTGCTGGTGCGCTCGTCGAGCCCCCTGATCGATCCGCCCCTGTGGTGGCTGCCCGGCGGGGGCCTCGACTTCGGCGAGAGCCCGGTCGAGGCCCTGGCCCGCGAGTTCGAGGAGGAGACGGGCCTCGCGGCCGAGGACCCGGTGCTGCTCGACGTCCTCTCGGACGTGCGCCGACGGCCCAACGGCGACCGGGTCCACGCGGTGCGCATCATCTACCGCGTGCGCGTCGGCGAGGGCGAATTGCGTCACGAGGTCGACGGCACCACCGACCGGGCCCAGTGGTTCGCGCTGGCCGAGCTCGGCGGGCTCAACCTGGCCGACTTCGCCCGACGGGCCCTTCACTCGCTCGCGTCGAAGTAGCGCGCGCGCATCTCGCGCTTGACGAGCTTGCCCGCCGCATTGCGCGGCAGGGGCTCACGGGTGATGGCGATGCGCGTGGGCACCATGAAGGGCGCGAGGCGCTGGGCCAGGAAGTCGCGCAGCTCCCCCTCGTGGAGGTCGTCGCCATCGCGCACCATCACCACGGCCCCCACCTCCTCGCCCAGGCGCTCGTGGGCGAGGCCGACCACCGCGGCCTCGTAGACGGCGGGGTGCTCGTAGATCGCCGACTCGACCTCGGCCGAGTAGACGTTCTCGCCCCCGCGCAGGATCATGTCCTTCGCCCGGTCCTCGACGTAGAGGAATCCCTCGTCGTCGATGCGCCCGAGGTCGCCGGTACGCAGCCAGCCGTGCTGGATCGCCTCGTCGGTCGCCGCCGGGTTGCGCCAGTAGCCACGGATCAGCGTCGGCGAGCGCAGCCAGATCTCGCCGTGCTCGTCCGGGCCGAGCGCGCGCCCGGCCTCGTCGCGGATCTCGACGTCGGCGACGATCGTGGGCACCCGTCCGGTCGAGGCCGGGTGGGTCACGTACTCCTGGCCGTAGTTGCCCGGCCCGTAGGCGTTGGTCTCGGTCATGCCGTAGCCCAGGTTGGGGCGTCCCTTGAAGGTGCGGTCGACCCGCTCGACGAGCGTCGGCGGGGCTGGCGCCCCCCCGCCGCCGATCGAGCGCAGCGACGAGGTGTCGTAGCGCGCGAAGCTCGGCGACTCCATCAGGTCCCACGACTGGGTCGGCACGCCCACGAAGGACGTCACCCGGTGGCGCTCGATGAGCTCGAGGGCCCGCTCGGCGTCCCACTTGTACATCATCACGAGCTTGAAGTGCCACAAGAAGCACGAGAGCATCACCGGCACGCACCCCGTGACGTGGAAGAGCGGCACGATGAGGATGAAGCACTGCGGGCCGCTCGGCTCGGCCCCGTCCGCCGGGCTGTCGCGACGGGCCTCCTGCACGATGCCCCCCGAGGCGAAGGCCATGAGGGCCTGGCAGATCGCCCGGTGCGACGAGACGGCCCCCTTGGGGTAGCCGGTCGTGCCCGAGGTGTAGAGGATGGTCGCGTCGTCGTCGGGCTCCAGGGGCACCACGGGCATCGCCCGGCCACTGACCACCACGTCCTCCCAGCGCTCGACGCCCGCGGGCGCGTCGGCCCCGAGGCGCGCCCCGAGGATCGCGACCCCCTCGCGCTCGGCCGGGCCGAGGGCTCGCTCGACTCGCTCGGCGTCGGCGATGAGGACCGACAGGCCCGCGTCGGCGACGGCGAAGGCCAGCTCGCGCTCGGTCCACCACGCGTTGAGAGAGACCGAGATCGCCCCGATCGAAGTGATCGCCGCGAACGAGACCACCCATTCGGGGTAGTTGCGCATCGCGATCCCCACCCGGTCGCCCTTGGCGACGCCGTAGTGGTGCACGAGCGCGTGGGCCAGGCCGTCGACCTGGTCCATGACACGCTGAAAGCTCCACTCCTCGTCCTCGAAGACGAGGAAGGTCTCGGCGAGACCCCGGGCCGGGGCGAAGACATCGCGCAGGGTCGGCGGGGCGTTGACGAAACGGCGGACCGGGCCCCCGTCGAGCTCGACCTCGGTCGTCTCGAAGGGCTGGCCGGGCGCGGTCACCGCGGCCAGCGCCTCAGCCAGACTGCGCACGTGACCTCCCCATGATGCGCTCATCCTAGTGAGCGCGTACCCCTGGGTAAGTCCTAGTGGGCGGGGGCGGTGCGCGACGCCAGCTGGGCGGCGCGCTCGGCCATGCGCTCCACGGCCGCGCTGAGCCGGGCGCGCACGCTCACCAGCTCCTCGCGCGCGGCCACGGCCTCGCGCGAGAGCCCCTCGACGTGCTCGACGTCCCAGAGCCCGAGCACCGGGGTCAGCACGTCCGAGAGGAACTGGCCCAGGCCGTAGATGCCCTCTTTCGCGATGCGCACCGCGTGGCGGGTGAAGCTCGGTATGCCGGTGCCGGGCATCGCGAACGTGCTCACCTGGCGGGTCAGGGCGATCATCATCGTCGAGGGGTCGATCGCGAAGGCGGCGCGGGTCAGGTCGCGGTAGAAGAGGTAGTGCTTGGTCTCGTCGCCGGCGATGAGACCGAGCACGGTGCGGCCCATCTTGTCGTCCTTGGGCAGCTTCGCGCCGGTGTTGCGGTGCGCGATCTGGGTGGCCCGCTCTTGGAGGGCCACGTAGACGATGAGGTCGGAGAAGGTCGCCGGGCGCGGCGCCTCGCCCTTGGCCATCTGGACGCGCCGGCCGTCCTCGAGGACGGTCGGGTCCAGGCAACGGCTCACGTGGACCCAGTCGCGCATCACCATCGAGTGGCGGGCCTCCTCCATGGTCCACTGGTAGGTCCAGTCGCGGAAGGGGTGGTCGCTCGGCGCGTGACGCAGGATCGAGTCGGTGTAGTAGGGCAGGTTGTCCTCGGTGAGCAGGTTCACGTAGATCGAGCTGCGCACCCCCTCGCCGACCGGGTAGTCGCCGGGCGACCACGGGTACTCGGCGAAGTCGCGGGCCTCGCCCCACTCGATCTGCTCGTGGGGGTACCAGTCGCGCGGCGACTCGAGGTGGCGCTCGTAGAGGCGCGTCACGTCGGGCGTGATCTCCTCTAGCAGGTCGACCCGGCTCCGGGGCGCTCGACTCATCCCGCCTCCCCTTGGTGCGTCGTTCCACATTACGGCCGGGGCGGCCGGCCCCGGGCGCTTGTGCGATGTCGCACGAGGACCCCACCGGCCCGCTCCCGGCGGCCTCCTCGACGCGGTCACCCCCGGACGGGCGTGCGACGGTGCGGAGACCGGCCCGGGCGCTCGCGGCGACGTGAGCCCCCTCGCGCGTCACGGTCGACGAGCGGCCGCCGTCGCCGCCTGGTTCGAGTGCCACGACCACACCCCGCGTGACGCCTCGAGCGCGGACGAGGGCTGGCTCGCCGGAGTGGCGGGCACGCGCGGGCGTCGCCCCATGGACCAAGCGCGAGACTCGCGGGTCACCGGCGAGAGCCTGGTCGTCGTCGCGCGGCTCTAGGGGCGCGACGCCGGCACGTGGATCCAGCCCTCGCGCGCCGCGCGCGCGGCGAGCGCCGGTGGCGGGGGGATAGTCCGGCCGGCCAAGGCCGCCGCCACGACGAGAGCCGCGACGGCGGCGTCGAGCACGTGGTCGCAGTCGACGGCCGCCCCGCGGAGGTCGTCGGCGAGCGCGACCGGCCCGGCCACCCCTCCCGCGAGGGCGGCCACGATCCGCTGGCGCAGCGCGCGCGGCCCCGGGTCGGCCACCCGCCCGCCCTTGTAGCGCTCGCCGCGGCGCGCGAGCAGCCCCCAGGCCCGCAGCGCCGCCGCCGGGTAGACCTCGTAGACCCCGTCGCTCCCGTCGCGCGCGAGGGGCCGGCCCCTCGCGCGGCCGAGGGCCGACACCAGCCCGGCCGCGCGCCAGGCGACGGCGCCGATCAGGTCGCTCGAGACCGAGAGCGGCCGCACGCCGAGGTCGAGGTCGACCACGAAGCGGTCCGTCGCGCGATAGCGCAGGTCGGCCCGGTCGACGCCCACGGGCCACGGCCGGTGCGCGTGGTGGGCGCCGACCGCCCCCACGAAGGCGTCGGGCCAGCCGAGGGGCGCGTCCAGGCCGAGCGCGGCGCCGGCGGCGCGCCCGAGGATGGCCTCGTCGTCGCCGGGGAGGGGCCCGGCCAGGCGCCAGACGCCGCCGCGCCACGTGGCCTCGACGAGGCCGGTGCGCGCGGGCTCGGTCGCGAGGTCGACGCCCAGGACGCGCCTAGGCGCCGAAGTCCCAGGTGCCACCGGACTCGTAGTGGTGCACGACGTTCTTTGCCATGAGGATGCGGTGCACCTCGTCGGGGCCGTCGGCCAGGCGCAGGACCCGCGCGGAGAGGTACATCTGGGCGAGCGGCAGGTCGTTGGAGACCCCGGCCCCGCCCCAGACCTGGATCGCCCGGTCCACCACGCGGTGGAAGGCGTCGGGCACGAAGACCTTGATCGCCGAGATCGCGGTGCGCGCCTGGGGGCTGCCGGTGGCCACCTTGTCGGCCGCGTCGATGGTCATCAGCCGGGCCGACTGCAGGTCGAGGTAGCTGTCGGCGATGAAGCCCTGGACGAACTGCTTGTCCTTCAAGAGGCCCCCGTGGACCTCGCGGACGAGAACCCGCTCGACCATGAGGTCGAAGGCCCGCCACATCTGGCCCACCGCGTTCATGCAGTGGTAGACCCGGCCGGCGCCGAGGCGGTCCTGGGCCGCCTGGTGGCCCTCGCCGACCCGGCCCAGCAGGTTCTCGAGCGGCACGCGCACGTCCTCGTAGCGGATCTCGCAGTGGTCCGAGGTGGGGAGGCCGAAGATGCCGATACCCCGCACGATGTTCACCCCGGCGGTGTCGGCCGGCACGATGATCTGGGCCATGCGCCCGGAGGGGCCGTACTCGCCGCTCGGGTCGACGGCCCGGCACATCACGATGAAGAAGTCGGCGTCCACGCCGTTGGAGGTGAACCACTTGTGGCCGTTGATGACCCAGTGGTCGCCGTCGCGCACCGCCTCGGTCGTGATCGAGCGCGGGTCCGAGCCGGCGTGCTCGGGCTCGGTCATCGAGAAGCCCGACTCCAGCTCGCCCGCCACGAGGGGCACCAGCCACTTGCGCTTCTGCTCCTCGGTGCCGTACTTCACGAGCACCGAGGCGTTGCCGGAGTTGGGCGCGGCGATGCCGAAGAGCGTCGGCCCGCCCACGGCGTAGGCGAGGATCTCGTAGAGGTAGGCGAGCGAGAGGAAGTCGAGGCCCGCCCCGCCGTACTCGGCCGGCAGGTGGGGCGCCCACAGGCCGGCCTCGGCGACGGCGGCGCGGATCTCCTCGCGCCGGGCCCGGCTCGCGCGGCGACGGCGCGCGCGCTCGTCGTCGCTGATCTCGGCCTCGCGCGGAGCGCGCCAGAGCTCGTCCTCGTAGGGCAGGATCGCCTCGTTGACGAGGCGGGCCGCGCGCGCCCGCAGGTCGTTGATGGCCGGGTCGAGCCCGGCGATGGGACTGACCGATATACCCATGGCCTCGCCGCCGACTCTAGGCCGTCGCGGGAGGCCCCCCGATCGCCCGCAAGAGCGAGCCCGGTTCGGACAGACTCTGGTCATGGGAGCGAACCCGCGCCGACGCCTCGCCGCGACCGCCACGGCCCTCGCGATCGCGAGCCTCCTCCTCGGCGCGCCGGCGACGGCCGCCCCGGCGCCGCCCCGGGGCCGCATCGGCCCCGGGGCGACCCTCGTCACGCTGCGCGAGGGCGCGTCCCAGGGCCCGACCGGCTCGAGCCGGAACGAGGCGGTGATAGCCCGCGTGCGCCGGCTCGTGAACGCCCTGCCCGTCTACCGCCCGGCGCCGGTGTGCCCCGACGACCTGATGGTGCCCTGGGTCCTCGCCTTCTACCGCCGCGGGGCGCCCGCGCCCTACGCCGAGGTGAGCTTCCAGCTCGGTGGCTGCCCCAAGGCCACCGTCGTCGAGGGCGCGCGCGTGGTCGCCCCGTCCCTCGGCGGGCCCCACCTCCTCGCTGCCTTCGACCTGATCCGCCGGCTCATCGATCGTCCGTCCCCCACGACCTAAGGAGGCCCCATGACCGTCCGCCACCGACTCGCCGCCCTCGTGGTCGCGGGCTGTCTCGCCCTGGCGACGGGGCTCGTCGCGGCCGGGACCGGCCCGGTCGCGGCGAGCACCGCCGTCCCCTCGTGCCGACCGGGCCAGATCCGGGTCACGACCGGGGTGTCCGAGGGCGCCGCGGGCACGATCTACGTCCCGCTCGTCTTCACCGACCGCGGGGCGGCCTGCGCGATCTGGGGCGTGCCGAGCGTCCAGGCGGTGACGGCCGCCCACCACCCGGTCGGCCCGCCGGCGCGCAACGACTCGATCGGCCAGCTGCCCGCACGCCACGTCCTGCGCCGCGGGCAGTCGGTGGCGAGCGCCTTCGGCGTCGCCGAGACCGGCAACTACCCCGTCGCCCTCTGCCACGCCCGTCGGGCCTGGGGAGTGCGCGTGCGCCTCGGCTCGTTCGCCGGGCCGGCCTACGTGAGACTCGCCATCAGCGTGTGCACGTCCCAGGCCTCGACCCACGTCCAACTCGTGGTCCCGGGCCGCACCGGCGTGCCGACCTCGTGAGCGCCTTCACGAGCCTTCTCGTCCTCCCGGGGGCCCACCAAGGGCCCCCGGAGCGATGATGTGAATATATAACTCCTGGTCAATAGGGGTGTGAGGTCACGGACGACCCCCGTCACGCCCTAGAATGGGCCGATCACGCGCTGACATGAGGTCGCCGCACCCCTCGGGGTGGACCGAGTGGCCCGCCCCCACGAACCCCCGGGACGGACGACGCCGTGACGGGTGCCCGAACGCACCCGGGACGAGGAGTGACCATGCGACGAAGACTGTCGGCGGTGATGATGTCGGTCGTGACCGCGGCGGCCGTGCCCGCCACGATCTCGGGGGCCCCCGCGCCCGACCACGCGGCCCCCGCACCGGCCCGGGTGGTGCGACACATCGCCCACCCCCCGAGCCCGGCGCTCGTGCGGGCCCGGTCGCTGCGCCGGGCCGTGGTGCACCTGGCCGCCCAGCGCCGCACGACCCTCGGCGGGTTGCTCGATCAGTGGCAGCGCGTGGCGGTGTGCGAGGTGAACGGCAACTGGCACATGGTCGGACCGGTCTACTCGGGCATCGGCTTCCTCAACTCCACCTGGGCCCAGTACGGCGGCCGCCGGTTCGCCTCGGTCGCCGGGCAGGCCGGCCGGCTGGCCCAGGTGCTGGTGGGCATGCGCGTCACCGGCGGCTGGGTGCCCGACCAGTACGGCTGCCAGCCCGGCGGGTGGTGAACACAGGGGCTTGTAAAGCCCGGAGCCCAAACGGCCCGGGTCGTCGTCGTAGATTCGATGGGGTGCCGCGTCCCCTGCGCCGCCTCCTCCTCGCCCTGTGCCTCGTCGGCCTGGCGAGCCCGGTCACCGCCTCGGCCGCCACGGCGCCCTCCCCGGTGTCGGTGGGCTTCGACGTCAGCTTCCCCCAGTGCGGTCACACCCTGCCCCCGAGCCCCGGCTTCGGGATCGTCGGGGTGAACAACGGGCACGGCTTCTCGACCAACCCGTGCCTCGCCTTCGAGCTCGTCTGGGCCCAGGACGCCGCCAACGCCGCCCCGGCCTTCTACCTCAACACCCAGAACCCGGGCCCGGCCGGCGCCCCGGACTGGCCCGTGAGCCAGGCCACCCCCCAGGCCTGCACGGGGAACAACTCGACCGCCTGCGCCTACGACTACGGCTGGAACATGGCGAGCGCGTCGTACGCCGCGGTGCTCAGCGCCGAGGCCCAAGACGGCGCGGCCTCGCCGGGCGCCGCCGCCAACGCCGCCCACTGGTGGCTCGACGTCGAGACGGCCAACCAGTGGGAGACGACCGGGGGCCTCTACGCCAACAACGCCGCCAACCAGTCCTACGACCAAGCGTCCCTCCGGGGGATGCTCGGCTACCTCCAGAGCGCCGGGGCGACCCAGGTCGGCATCTACTCGACGGTCCGCCAGTGGAGTGCGATCATGGGGGTGACCTCGGCCTTCGCCGGGATCCCGGTGTGGGTCCCCGGGCTCGCGGCGAGCCTCACCCAGGCCGTTGACGCCTGCACCACCACGTCGTTCACCGGCGGCCGGGTGGCCCTGATCCAGTACCCGTCCCAGGGCTACGACGGCGACTACGCCTGCGGCCTCGTGGAGGCGCCCGTGACGATCTCGGTCTCGACGGCCGGGTCGCTCGGCTTCAGCCAGCAGCTCGTGGCCGACAACGCCTCGGGCGCGGTCACCTACGCCCAGAGCACCGGCCAGCCCCAACTGCTCGTCTCGGCCAGCGGCCTGCTCACCACCTCGGGGACGCTGCCCCAGGGCAGCTACAGCGCGGCCGGGACGATCACCGACGCCTCCGGGGACACCGGCAGCTTCCAGGTCACCCTCGACGTGGGCCAGCTCGTCCAGCAGCTCCCCACCACCGGACGGGTCAAGGTCAGCGGGTCGGCCCACTACTCCACCCAGCTCGCGGTCACCGCCGCGAACCCGGCCGACCCGCCGACCTTCGCCCAGACCTCCGGCCAGCCCCAACTGCTCGTCTCGGCCAGCGGCCTGCTCACCACCTCGGGGACGCTGCCCGCGGGCACCTACAGCGCCGGCGGCACGGTGAGCGACACGCTCGGCGACACCGGGACCTTCACCTTCACCCTCACGGTCGGACAGCTCGTCCAGCGCCCGCCGCTGCGCGCGAGCGTGCCGGCGGGCCAGAGCGCCACCTACAGCGTGCAGCTCGACGTGGGGGCGAACCTCGGGCCGATCACCTACGCCCAGACCTCCGGCCAGCCCGCCCTCGTCGTCTCGGCGACCGGTCTGGTCACGGCGTCGGGCACCCTCGCGCCGGGGACCTACCCCGTGGCCGGCACGGTCACCGACACGACCGGCGACGCGGGCACCTTCGCCTTCACCCTCACCGTGACCCCGGCGGCCGCGACCACCACCACGACGACGACGCCCCCGCCGCCGACCACGACCACCACCCTGCCCTCGCCGCCGCGCGCCGTCGCGGTCATCGGGCGGGCCATCGCCGGGCGCACCCGGATCCTCACGGTCACCGGCTCGGGCTTCTACGGCCGGCCCCGGGTCACGAGCCACCCCGGCACCCGGGTGGTCGTCGCCCACGACACCGGCACCCTGCTCGTCTTGCGCGTGAGCGTGTGGCGCGGCTCGCGCAACGGCGTCTTCGTCTTCACCCTCGTCTTCAGGAACGGCCAGCGCTGCCGCGTGCGCTACGTCCAGGGCTGATCAGGTGAGAGGCCGGCCCCGCGCCCGGCGGGCCCGGGCGTCGGCGAGCACCCAGTTGAACGGCACGCGCGCGAGAGCCGTCGGCAACAACCGGTAGAGGCGGGCGAGGCCGACCAGCTGACGACGGGCCCGCGCCTCCTCGGCCGCGCCGAGGTCGAGCCCGAGCAGCGCCCGGAACGGCGGGTCGAGCAGCGCGAGGCTCACCCGGGCGTGCCAGGGGCCGAGGAGCCGGGCGAGGGGCCGGGGCAGGAAGCCCAGGGTGAGGAGGTCGACGAGGTAGCGCCGGGTCGCCTCGTCCACCGAGAGCTCGGCGCGGCGCGCCTCCCAGTACGCGTCGAAGTCGGTCCGGGTCGCCGGCCAGGCCTCGGGGGGCACCTGCAGGGCCGTCGCCAGGCGGGCCGAGCGCTCGTAGAGGGCGTCGAGGGTGGACTCGTCCGGCGCCTCGCCGTAGAGGGTGAGGACGTCGAGTCCGCCCCGGTAGAGGCAGGCCGCCACCCAGAGCTGGAGGGCCGGGTCGAAGGCGTCGTAGGCGACCGGGCTCGACGCGCCCGAGCGCACGCTGCGGTGCTGGCGCGACACCTCGCGGCCGAGCCAGGCGCGCTCGTCCTCGGTACCGAACATGGCGAGGGCCAGGTAGCTGAGCGTCGTGCGGGTGCGCTTGACCGGATGACGGGTGAGCGCCCCGGACTCGACGCGGCTCTCGAGCACGGCCCGCCCGACCGGGGCGAGCGAGAGCTGCATCACGACGTTCGCCGCGGCCCCCACGAGGGTGAGCCCCGTGAGGAGGCGGCGCTCCACGAGGTCGTCGAGGGCCGTCACGACGAGGCGCGCACCACGAAGGGGCTGCGGCCGAGGGACCGCTGGGGGGCGATCGGCCGGCTCGGCGAGCCGCTCGTGGTGAAGAGCTCGAGGCGCGTCGCGCGCCAGGTGCCCGCGGCCCCCACGAGGCGCAGCCGGCCCGTGCGGTGCGCGCCCACGCAGAGCTGGCGCAGCCCCGCGGCCACGCTGGTCGAGACCGAGAGCCCGTAGCAGGCGCGCCGCGAGGCGCCGTTGGTGACCGTCACCGTGATGACCTCGGGGCCGGTCGCGCGCGGCGCGTCGGGCAGGCGGTAGGCGCAGATCGTCCGGCCGAGCGCGTGGCCCGGCCGGGGGCAGACGACGGGGTCGGCCAGGGTGCCGGCGGCCCGCCACGACCACGTCGCCGCCCCGGCGCTCGGGCCGAGCGCGAGGGCGGCCGCGACGGTGAGGCCCACGAGGAGCCCGCGCGCACCCAGCGCGCGACGACCGACCGGCACGGTGCGGCGGGGCGACCCGACGTAGTGCACGCCACGATTCTCTCCCACGCACTCACCGTAGGGTCGTGGGACCTTCGTCTCCTGGTCGGCCCCGCCTCGACGCCCTCCCCCGCGGCGGCGCGTGCGAGGATGCCCGCATGGGACGCGACGAGCCGGCGCCCGAGGCCTACGGGCGGGTCAGCGCCCCCGAGCGCTACGGGGTCGTCGTCGAGCGGGCGGCCGAGCTGGTGGCGCGCCTCGAGCGCGACTTCCGGGTCGCGCGCGGTCCCGTCGGACCCGACGACCTCGGGCCCGGGCTCAGCGCCAGCGCGCTCTGGGTGACCCGGCTCGTCCCCGGCGACCCCGGGGCCGCCCCCCTCACCCTGGCCGCGACGGACTTCCCCGGGGTCAGCGCCCTCTTCGGGCGGACCTGTCTCACGGCGTACCCCTCGTGCGGGTGCGACGCCTGCGACGAGGACCCCGCGCGGGTCGTCGAACAGCTCGAGTCCGACGTCGCGGTCCTCGTCGAGGGAGGATTCAGCGAGGCCGTGACCGCCCGGGCCACCCGCTACGCGTTCGTCGGGCCCCACGGGTCGCGCCGAGGCTCGTGGTCGCGCCACCGCGGTGACGGGCTCGTGGAGTGCGCCTTCGACTACCGACCCTGGCCCCGTCGCGCGCCGGGCTGAGCGAACGCACCACGGTCCGGGCGGTGGGGATCCGCGCGGTCGCCCCCGACGAGCTCGACGCCGCTGACCGCCTCGTCCGCGTGGCCTTCGGGACGTTCCTCGGGCTGACCGATCCCACCCAGACCTGCGGCGACGCCGACGTCGTGCGCACGCGCGCCCGCCACTCCGGAGGACACCCTCGTCGCCCTCGAGGACGGCGGGCTCGCCGGGGCGGCGGGTGGTGCGCTGGGGCAGCGCCAGCGTCCTCGGGCCGCTCGCCGTCGCCCCGAGCGACCGGACCGACCACGACCCTCGCCGAGGTGGGCCCGGGCCGTTTGGGACTATCGGCCCGGCGCGCGCGAGGCCCGAGCGACCACGATGGAGGTGTCCCGAGTGCCGCCCCGTCAGGGGACGGGTCGCCCCGGGAGAGAGGTGGATCGCCATGAAGGCAGTGCAGTATCGCGAGTTCGGTCAGAACCCCGAGGTCGTCGAGATCGACCGGCCCACACCGGGACCGGGCCAGGTCCTGCTCCGGGTCACGGCCGCGGGGCTGTGCCACTCGGACGTCTTTATAATGAGCATCCCCCCGGAGCAGTACACCTTCGGCGCGCTGCCCCTCACCCTCGGACACGAGGGCGTGGGCGTCGTCGCCGAGCTCGGCGCCGGGGTCACCGGGGTGGCGGTGGGCGACGCCGTCGCCGTCTACGGCCCGTGGGGCTGCGGGACCTGCTACCAGTGCGCCCAGGGTCACGAGAACTACTGCGAGCGCGCGGCCGAGCTCGCCATCCTCGCGCCGGGCCTCGGCGCGCCGGGTGCGATGGCCGAGTACATGGTCGTCGACGCGGCCCGCCACCTGGTGCCGATCTTCGACCTCGACCCGGCCGAGGCGGCGCCCCTCACCGACGCCGGCCTCACCCCGTACCACGCGATCAAGTCGGCGCTGCCGGTGCTCGGGGCCGGATCGACGGCCGTCGTCGTCGGCGCCGGTGGCCTCGGTCACGTCGGGATCCAGATGATCAAGGCCCTGTCGGGCGCGCGCGTCGTCGCCCTCGACGTCGACGACGCGAAGCTTAAGCTCGCCCTCGACTCGGGCGCGGACGAGACGCTGCGCTCCGACGACCCCGGGGTCGTCGCCAAGGCCCGTGAGCTCACCCACGGCCGCGGGGCCGACGCGGTCTTCGACTTCGCCGGCTTCCAGTCGAGCCTCGACGTCGCGAAGCAGCTCGTCGGCGTGGGCGGCGAGTTCCACATCGTCGGGCTGGGCATGGGCGGGGCGACGGTGCCGGTCGGGTTCTTCACGACCCCCTACGAGTCGCCCGTGATGACCTCCTACTGGGGGTACCGCGGCGAGCTCATCGAGGTCATCGAGCTCGCGCGGCGCCACCAGGTGCGCGTGCACGTCGAGCGCTTCACCATCGACCAGGCTCCCGAGGCCTACCGGCGCCTCCACGACGGGACCCTCACCGGGCGGGCCGTGGTCGTCATGGGCTAGAAACCGGCGGGGCCGGGGCGATGACCCGGACCAACGACGCGGCGGCCCAGATGCTCGAGGAGTTCGCCGAGCTGCTCGCCCTCTCGGGCGGCGAGCCGTTCAAGGTGCGCGCCTACGAGCGGGCCGCCCGCGCCGTCGAGGGCTGGGCCACCGACGTCTCCGAGATGGACGAGCACGACCTCGACGCCATCCCCGGGGTGGGGACGCACCTCGCCGCGAAGATCGTCGAGTTCGTGCGCACCGGGAGCGTCGAGGAGCTCGACGAGTTGCGTGCGGTCATCCCGGCCGGGCTGCGCGACCTGCTCGACGTGCCCGGCCTCGGGCCCCAGCGGGCCCGCCAGGTCTACGAGGAGTTGGGCGTCACCTCGCGCGCCGACCTGCTCGACGCGCTGCACCACCACCGGCTGCGCGAGCTGCCCGGCTGGGGGGCGAAGAGCGAGGAGAACCTCGCCCGCTCGGTCGAGGAGGCCCACCGCAACGGCGAGCGGATTCGCCTCGACGTCGCGCTCTCGCTGGCCGACGAGCTCCTCACCGGGCTGCGCGCCGAGCCGGCCGTCGAACGCTGCGAGTACGCGGGCTCGCTGCGGCGCATGGCCCCGACCGTCGGCGACGTCGACCTGCTCGCGGCCTCCGGTGACCCCGACGCGGTCATGGCGGCCTTCGTGGCCCTCCCCGGCGTCGGGCGGGTCCTCGTACGCGGGGGGACCAAGACCTCGGTCGTCACGACCCGCGGGATCCAGGTCGACCTGCGCGTCGTCGATCCCTCGGTGTACGGCGCGGCCCTCGTGTACTTCACCGGCTCGAGGGCCCACAACATCCACCTGCGCGAGATCGCCGTGCGCGAGGGCCGCTCCCTCTCGGAGTACGGCCTGGTGGAGGTGGCGACGGGCCGCGTCGTCGCGGCGCGGACCGAGGACGACGTCTACGCCGCCTTCGGCCTGCCCTGGATCCCCCCGACGCTGCGCGAGGACCTCGGCGAGATCGAGGCCGGCCTCGCCGGCACGCTGCCCCGGGTCCTGCGGGCGACCGACCTGCGCGGCGACCTGCACGTCCACACGACGCTCTCCGACGGCGTCTCGAGCCTGGAGGAGATGGTGGCGGCGGCCCGCACCCTCGGGTACCGCTACCTCGCGGTCACCGACCACGGCCCGCGCCTCTTCCCCGGCGTGACCCTGGAGCGTGTCCTCGACCAGCGCGAGCGCCTGCGCCGGCTCGCCTGTCAGGGCTCGATGACGCTGCTGCACGGCACCGAGGTCGACGTCGCGCCCGACGGCTCGCTCGACTGGCCCGACGAGGTGCTCGCCGGCTTCGACGTCGTGGTCGCCGGGGTGCACACGGCGCTGCGCCAGTCCCGCGAGGCGATGACCGCGCGCATCGTGCGCGCGCTCGAGCACCCCGCGGTGCGCGTCCTCGCCCACCCCACGGCGCGCGCCCTCGGGCGGCGCGGACCGGTCGACGCCGACTGGGACGAGGTCCTGCGGGTGGCCGCGCGCACCGGCACGGCCCTCGAGGTGAACGCCGCCCCCGACCGGCTCGACCTCGACGGCTCCCTGTGCCGCCGGGCGATCGAGGCGGGCTGTCGCCTCGCCGTCTCCTCCGACGCCCACGCGGCGAGCCAGCTCGAGCGGATCCGCGTGGGGGCGGCGACGGCCCAGCGGGGCTGGGCCCGCCGCGCCGACGTCGTAACCACCTGGCCCGTCGACCGGCTGCGCCGCTTCCTCGCCCGCCCGAGGAGCGGACGCGTCGGCGACGAGAGAGGGGTCGTTAAGGTTCGCCGGTAACGACCGACCAGGGGGTGCCCCGTGCTCAGGACCGCGCTCACGGACCGCTTCGGCCTCGAGGTCCCGGTCGTCGGGGCGCCCATGGCCTACGTCGGCGGCGGCGCGCTCGCGGCCGCGGTGTCCGGCGCCGGGGGCCTCGGCATGGTCGGCGTCGGCGGCTCGACCCCGGTGGAGGCCGTGCGCGAGGAGGGGGCGCGCGCCGCGGCGGCCGGTCGGCCCTTCGGCGTCGGCCTCATGGCCTGGGCGCTCGAGTCGCGCCCCGAGCTCTTCGACGCGGCGCTCGCCGCGGGGCCCTCGCTCGTCTCGGTGAGCTTCGGCGACTACCGACCCTGGGTCGCGCGCCTGCGCGACGCCGGGGTCGCCTCGGCTACCCAGGTCGGAGACACCGCGGAGGCGCGCGCCGCCGTGGACGCGGGGGTCGACGTCGTCGTCGCGCGCGGTTCCGAGGCGGGTGGCCACGGCCGCGACCGCGTCGCGACCCTCCCCCTCCTCGAGGCGGTGCTCGACCTCGTCGAGTCCCCGGTGCTCGCCGCCGGCGGCGTCGCGAGCGGGCGGGGACTCGCGGCCGCCCTCGCGGCCGGGGCCGCCGGCGCCTGGGTGGGCACGGCACTGCTCGCCAGTCCCGAGGCCGCGCTCACCCCCCGGGCCGTGGAGCGTCTGCTCGCCGCCGGCGAGGGCGACACGGTCGTCACCACCGTCTTCGACGTCGCCCAGGGCCTCGCCTGGCCCGAGGACTACCCCGGACGGGCCCTCGCCAACGACTTCTGGCGGCGCTGGAGGGGACACGAGGACGAGCTCGCCGACGACCCCGACGCGCGCCGCGCGCTGGCCGACGCCCGACGCGACGGCGACCTCGACGTCGCGTACCTCTACGCCGGCCAGGCCGTCGGCGCGCTCCGGCGCGTGCGCCCGGCCGGGGACGTCGTCGCCGAGATGGCCGCCGGGGCCGAGCGGCTGCTCGCCCGGTGGTCCGCGCGCTAGCGGGCCCGGTCGACCTCGCCGTCCCCACCGCTCGCCGGCGTCGAGCCGACAATGGCGAGCGCCGCGGCGACGTTCGCCGCGACCGTGGGGCAGGCCGTGGGCGGGAACGGCCACACGGCGCTCACGTTGACCTCGCCCAGGACGAAGGCGTCGTCGCCCTCGCCGTAAAAGAAGTCGGCGTCCCACACGACCGGCAGGTCCGTCGCCGCGAGCCCGAGCGTCGCGCACATCGACGGCACCCACTCGGACTCCATCCGTTCGCGCAGGCCTTGGAAGCGGGGGGCGTCCCCAGGTTCCATGCGACGAGGTTCGCTCGGGGGCGGGGGCGCGTCGGGCTCGAGGAGCCCCTGGGGCCACTGATGGCAGAACCCGACGACCTCGTCGTGCGAGAGGTAGCAGCGCACCATCCCCTCGCCCAGGCGCGCCTGGAACGGCTGGTCCACGAGAACCCGGGACCACTCGAGGGATCGCCCACAGCGCTCGAGGAATGCTGCGAGCGCCATCACCTCGGGCGGGCGCCGTGGGGACCGGGCCTCGCACACCTCGACCGGCGCGTCGGCGGTGGCGGCCGCGTCCGGGTCCGCCAGCGCGACCGACCACACCCCGTCGCCGCCGTTGCCCCGGCCCTGCTTGACGACGAGACGATGCCACCGCTCGAGGCGCGCCGGGAGGAGATCGGCAAGCTCGGCTCGCGTGCGGTAGCGCTCGACGTCCGAGCCCCACCCGAGCGCCCGGGTTCGGTATAGGACCTCCTTGGTGCCGAGGGCCTGCACCGCCCGGAGGCTGGCCGACACCCACGCGCCGCGGGCCTCGACCTCGGCGAGCAGTTCGTCGACCCGCCGGCGGTCGACGCCGTCTTGGATCGGGTTGACCCAGACGAGCAGGCCCGGGAGGGGGCGAAGGCGCGCGCGCACCTCGTCGTGACGCGTCTCGTCGTAGGGCACGGGCACGACCTCGACGCCGTTCTCGGAGAGGGCTCGAAAGAGCGGGCCGAGGCCGCGGTCCTCCCTCGGGGCCGACTCGCCCGCAGGGCCCCGCCAGAGCACACCCACCCTCACGGCGTCACCTCCCGACCCGGGCCGCCCTAGCGACGACGCCGCGGAGCCCGTGCTCCAACCGTGGCACACCGCGTCCGCCGAGGCAACGTGGCCGAGCGTACCTTCCCCTCGGAGCGCCGCTCGACGCCACGGCGGTGGTCGGCCGCCGGATCACGCGGACTCGTGACTAGCCATCCGCTCCGCTGAGACCCCGCACGACGGGCCTCACCTGAAGGTGGCCGCAGTAGGGGCCGAACCACGTGCTGAGCCCGACGCCGCCTTCGTGGACCGAACGGACGGTGAGGGTGGCCCGAGAACCCGGGAGCGTGAAGCGGACCGCCGTGATGTGAGGGCACGTCGGGCCGTTGCCGGTCACCCACTGCAGGGTGAAGGACACCTTCTGCGGGCGGGTCGAGACCGAGATGCGCGGGAGCGGGGAGCGGGTCGTGGTCACGCCTCCGGGAAGATAGCCGTCTCGGGCGTCACCGGCGTGGGCCGTCCGGTGGTTCGAGAGCTCGGCGACGAGCGTCGGATACCCCCGCATCGCGCAAGCGACGGGCGAGGCCACCGCGACGCGAACGAGCACGCCCCCGTCCACCGCCGCGCCGGGAATGACCACGGCGCGCAGAAGGCTCGCGCGAAGATCCGGGCACCCCATCGCTCGCGCGGGTTCTGCCCGGAGCGCCCTTGCGCTCGCGGGCATCGGACCGAGGGGAACGTCCAACACGACGACGGCCAGCGCGGCAGCGATCATCGCGCTTCGGACTCTCACGCGACCCCGCCCCCTCCGCGACTCCGTATGACGCCTCTGGCGATTCTGGCACCCATCAACCAGCCAAGGTCAGCCGTCCTTGCGGTGTGAACTTCCGTGAAGTGTCGCCGGAAGCTTCATTTGGTGACATCGAGGGGCGGAGTCGGTGGACCAACCAAGGACGACACGGGCGCGCTCGGCTGTGTGAGACCCTTCCCACGGCGCGCAGGGCTCCCTCATTCAACGACTTCCCCGGCCGCCCTGACCGCAGGCCTCGCGGGCAACCGACTCCTGCCACTGCGACGCCCCACTCAGCGGGGTCAGCGAGAGGGACAGCCACCGCCAGACCCCGGAGATGCGGCTGGCCTGGAAGACGAGGGGCCACGAACCGCGGACCACTCCGGCGCAGTCCGTCACGTGATAGGAGAGCGTGACCGGAACCGAGCCGTGCGGACGGATGGTTCGCCCCTCTGCCCATCCGGGAGGCTTCAGCAGCTCAAGGCCCTTCCCGCTACGCCCGATGTAGCGGACCCTCACCGGGTTCTTCGAGTAGTTGAGGAGCCGGAAGGTGTAGGTCGCGTCGTGCCGGACCGTGTCGCCCGACCCACCCCAACGCAGCGACTCGTCGAGACCGAAGTGGCTCGCGTCGACTGCCGCTCCGTCGGCCGCGGTCGCACCGAGTGGTCCGAGGAGGAGGAGCACGCCGAGCGTTCGCACCAGCGACTTCACCGGCAGACGCATCATTCTCCAACCCGTACGAACCGTGACGGCGTGTGGAGATCAACACCCCGTGCCCGACCCACCGACGCGAATCGTCCCTCGTGTCCAACGACGCGCAATCTATCGCCGCTCGAAGCAGGGTGCCGAGCAGGTACTGGCGAGGTTCCAGACGGACGCGGAGCCGTCGCAGGGTCACGAGATCAACTGGAGCCAGGAAGGCCGCCGCTCCTCGGCGAGAACATCAGTCGGCTGTGCGCGGCGAACGAGCTCGAGCGCTTCACGCGATAGACAGCCCGGCGGCCCCCCGCGGGGGGCCGCCGGGCTCGTCGATGTCACCTCGTGAAATCACCGGTGTCACTTCGTGAAATAAACCATGTCACTTGGTGAAATGTCGGCGTGTCACTTGATGAAACTTCACATCACGAACACCCGCTCGTCGCCCCGCAGCTCGCACACACGTAGCACGAGCCGGCGCGCTGCATCTGGTTGCCGCACGCGTAGCACAGCGGCGCGTCACGCTGCTGGGGCCGGGCGATGAGCCCGGGTGCCGTCGGCGAGGGCGTCGGGGCCGGGGCCGGGGCGGCCTTCTCGACCGGCTTCTCGGTCACGTCGAGCAGCGTCGGCTGGGCCAGGGGCTCGTCCGGGGTCGCCTGCTCGGCGACCGTCGGCAGCGTGGGCTGTATCCGCTCGCTCGTCGAGAGCACGCCCAGCTCCTCGCGCTCGGCGAGCGAGAGGTAGTCGAGGGCCAGACGCCGGAAGATGTAGTCCACCAGCGAGGTCGCGATGCGCAGGTCGGCGTCGTCGGTCATGCCCGAGGGCTCGAACTTCATGTTCGCGAACTGGCGCACGTAGGTGCGCAGCGGCACGCCGTGCTGCAGTCCCAGGCTGATCGAGATCGAGAAGGCGTCCATGATGCCCGCCAGCGTGGAGCCCTGCTTGGCCACCTTGATGAAGACCTCGCCCGGTCGGCCGTCCTCGTACTCGCCAACGGTAACGTAGCCCTCGCAGTCCGCGACCCGGAAGGCGAAGGTCGACGACGTGCGCCGGCGCGGCAGGCGCTCGCGCACCGCGCCCACCACGACCGCGTGGCCCTCGGCCCGGGCCGCGGCGAGCGCCGCCTCGAGGTCGGCGACCTTGCCGTAGAGGGAAACGACCTCGGACTCGCTCACAGTGCCCAGGGCGGCCGGGGCCGTCTCGTCCTCCTTCTTCGCCGTGGAGAGCGGCTGGCCGACCTTGCAGTTGTCGCGGTAGATGGCGACGGCCTTGATCCCGAGGCGCCAGGACTCGAGGTGCAGGTCGGCGACGTCCTCGACGGTGACGTCCTCGGGCATGTTGACGGTCTTGGAGATCGCCCCCGAGATGAAGGGCTGGACCGCGCCCATCATTCGCACGTGGCCGAGGTAGTGGATCGTGTTGTCGCCCATCGAGCAGGCGAAGACCGGCAGGTGCTCGGGCCTGAGGGCGGGCGCGCCCACGATCGACTTGTTCTCGTCGATGTAGGCGACGATCCCCGCGACCTCGTCCGCCGAGTAGCCGAGCGAGGCCAGGGCCCGTGGCACCGTCTGGTTGACGAAGGCCATGTTGCCCCCGCCGACCAGCTTCTTGAACTTCACGAGGCCGAGGTCGGGCTCGATGCCGGTCGTGTCGCAGTCCATGAGGAGCCCGATCGTGCCCGTCGGGGCGAGCACCGAGGCCTGGGCGTTGCGCACGCCGTGGCGGCTCCCCAGGTCGACCGCCTCCTCCCAGGCGCGCTGGGCGGCCTGGAGCAGCTCGGCCGGGGCCAGGCGCTCGTCGATGCGGTAGGCCGCGTCGCGGTGCATGCGCAGCACGTCGAGCATCGGCTGGGCGTTCTCGGCGTAGCCCTCGTGGGGGCCCATGCGGCCGGCCGTGCGGCCGCTCACCGCGTAGGCGTAGCCGGTCATGAGGGCGGTGATCGACGCGGCCCAGGCCCGCCCCGCGTCGGAGTCGTAGGCGAGGCCCGAGGCCATGAGGAGCGCCCCCAGGTTGGCGTAGCCCAGGCCGAGCTGGCGGAACTTGCGGGAGTTCTCGCCGATCCTCTCGGTCGGGTAGTCGGCGAAGCCCACCAGGATCTCCTGGGCCGTGAAGACCACGTCGATGGCGGCCTTGAAGGCGTCGACGTCGAAGCGGCCGTCCGCGGAGAGGAACTTCATCAGGTTGAGGCTCGCGAGGTTGCACGCCGAGTTGTCGATGTGCATGTACTCCGAGCAGGGGTTCGACCCGTTGATGCGCGCCGTGTTGGGCGAGGTGTGCCACTGGTTGATGGTCGTGTCGAACTGCAGGCCGGGGTCGGCGCACTCCCAGGCCGCCTGGGCGATCTGGCGCCAGAGGTCGCGGGCCTTGACGGTGCGCACCACGCCCCCGCCGTGGCGGGCCGTGAGCTCCCAGTCGGCGTCGGCGATCACGGCCTCCATGAAGGCGTCCGAGACGCGCACCGAGTTGTTGGCGTTCTGGTACTGGACCGAGGTGATGTCCTTGCCGTCGAGGTCCATGTCGAAGCCGGCGTCGCGCAGCACGCGGGCCTTCTGCTCCTCGCGCGCCTTGCACCAGACGAACTCCTCGACGTCGGGGTGGTCGACGTCGAGGATGACCATCTTCGCCGCCCGGCGCGTCTTGCCGCCGGACTTGATGGTGCCGGCCGAGGCGTCGGCGCCGCGCATGAACGAGACCGGACCGCTCGCCGTGCCGCCGCCCTCGAGGGCCTCGTAGCTCGAGCGGATGCGCGAGAGGTTCACCCCGGCGCCGGAGCCGCCCTTGAAGATGATCCCCTCCTCGGTGTACCAGTTGAGGATCGAGCGCATCGAGTCCTCCACCGCGAGGATGAAGCAGGCGCTCGCCTGCTGGGGGACGCCCCTCACCCCGATGTTGAACCACACCGGCGAGTTGAAGGCCGCCTTCTGGGTGACGAGCAGGTGCTTGAGCTCGGCGCGGAACGCCTCGGTCTCCTCCTCGTCGGCGAAGTAGTCGCCCTCGACGCCCCAGGCGGTGATGGTGTCGACGATGCGGTCGACGACCTGCTTGAGCGACGTCTCGCGCTCGGGGGTCCCGAGGGGGCCGCGGAAGTACTTTTGGGCGAGGATGTTGGTCGCGTTCATCGACCACGAGGCGGGCACCTCGACGCCCGGCTGCTCGAAGGCCACGGACCCGTCGCGGAAGTTGGTGATGCGCGCGTCGCGCTTCTCCCAGATGACCTCGTCGTAGGGGTGGCGGTCCTCGGTGGTGAAGTACCGGCGGATGCCGATCCCCAGGCGCTGCGGTGCGATAGCCATGCTCTCTTCTCCCCTCGTCGGATCCGACACTGCGAGCGTCCCCCGACGTCCTGGGTGAGGAGACCATTCTACCGGTCGTGTCCCCCCTAGCCACAAGATGTAGTGGTTCTCCACCACCTCGTCGCAAGATGCTGTGTCATTACAGCACTGTAATTACACGGTGTCAACTACCTTCCTGAGCGCGTTCTCACTACCCCGCCCCATCGGTCGCTCCCCGCGCGAGCCCCGCGGGTTCCCTAGTCTTCGGCTGTGCGGATCGTCCTCGCCCTCGACGCCGGGACCTCGGGGGTGCGCGCCGTCGCCTTCTCCGAGGCCCTCGAGCCCCTCGACGAGGCCTACCGCGACCTGCCCGCCGCCTACCCCCACCCGGGCGAGGTGGAGCAGGACCCCGCGGCCATCGCCGGGCTCGCCGCCGACGTGCTCGCCGAGGTCGCCCGGCGCCGGGCCGAGGCCGGCGACGAGGTCGTGGCCGTGGGGATCACCAACCAGCGCGAGACCACCGTCGCCTACGACCGGGCCACCGGGCGGCCCCTCGCCCCGGCGCTCGTGTGGCAGGACCGGCGCACCGAGGGGGCCTGCGCGGCCCTGCGCGCGGCCGGGCACGAGGAGGCGGTGCGCACCACGACCGGCCTCGTCCTCGACCCGTACTTCTCCGCGACCAAGATGGCCTGGCTGGCCGAGCACGGCGCCGGCGAGGGCGCGGACGACCCGGTCTACGCCACGCTCGACACCTGGCTCGTCTGGAACTTGACCGGCGGGCCCGACGGGGGCGCCTTCGTGACCGAGCCCTCGAACGCCTCGCGCACGGCGCTGATGGACCTCACGACCCTCGACTGGTCGCCGACGCTCGCCGGTCTCTTCGGCGTCGACGCGGCGCGCCTGGCGAGCGTGCGCCCCTCGGCCGGGCTCTTCGGCCAGGTCGACGCCGAGGCCGTCGCCGAGCTCGCGGGGGTGCCCATCACCGGGGTGCTCGGCGACCAGCAGGCCGCCCTGCTCGGCCAGGCCTGCGTCGCGCCGGGCCAGGTGAAGGCGACCTACGGCACCGGGGCCTTCGTGCTCGCCCACGCCGGGGACCGCGTGCCGGCCCTCGCCGAGGGCCTGCTCACGACGGTCGCCTGGGACCTCGGGGCCCACGGCCCGGCCCACTACGCCTACGAGGGCTCGGCCTTCGTCGCCGGGGCCGCCCTGACCTGGCTCGCCGAGGTCGGCCTCGTCGAGGGCGTCGGCGAGGTGGAGCCGCTCGCGCGCTCGGTCACCGGCGCCGGGGGCGTGCGGGTGGTGCCGGCCTTCACCGGTCTCGGCTCGCCCTTCTGGAACCCCGGGGCGCGCGGCACCATCACCGGGCTCAGCCGGGGCACGACGCGGGCCGAGATCGCCCGGGCCCTCGTCGAGGCCCTCGCCTTCCAGGTACGCGCGATGACCGACGCCTTCGCCGACGCCGGCGTCGCGCTCGCCGAGCTGCGCGCCGACGGCGGCGCCGCGGTGATGGACCTGCTGCTCGAGCTCCAGGCGGACGCCTCGCGGCTCCCCGTCGCGCGCTCGAGCACCCTGGAGGCGACCGCGCGCGGTGCGGCCAGCGTGGCGGCCCTCGGGGCGGGGCTCGTCGACTCCCTCGAGGAGCTGGCCGGCCTCTGGCGGCCGGCGGCGCGCTTCGCGCCGCGCCCGGACGGGCTCGACGCCGCCTACGCGGCCTGGCGACGAGAGGCGCTGCGCGCCTAGGGAGGACGAATGCGCACAACGACCATCCTGCGCGAGGGCCTGGGCTTCGGGGAGGGGCCGCGCTGGCACGCGGGCCGGCTCTGGTTCAGCGACTTCTACCGGCGCGCCGTCTACTCGATCGACGCCGCCGGTGCCGACGAGCGCCTCGAGCTCGAGGTGGCGACCCAGCCCTCGGGGCTCGGCTGGACCCCCGAGGGCGACCTCGTCTACGCCTCGATGACCGACCACACCGTCCACCGCGTCGGCGCCGACGGCGACACCGTGCTCGCGGACCTATCCGAGCACTGCGGGTTCTGGCTGAACGACCTGTGCGTGGGGGCCGACGGGACCATCTACGTGGGCGACTTCGGCTTCGACCTCGACGCCGACCTGCGCGACCTCGGACCGGCCGGGCTCTACGAGCGGGGGATCCCGACGACCTCGCTCGTGGTGCTGGCCCCGGGCGGCGAGGTGCGCCAGGTGATCGAGGGGATGACCTTCCCCAACGGGACCGTCCTCACCCCCGACGGCGCGACGCTCGTCGTGGGCGAGACCCTGGCCTTCCGGCTCAGCGCCTTCGACGTCGCCGCCGACGGGACCCTCTCGAACCGCCGGGTCTTCGCCGCGCTCGACCTCGTCGCCACCGACGGCATGTGCCTCGACGCCGAGGGCGCGATCTGGCTCGCCGACGCGCTGCGCCCACGGTGCCTGCGCGTCGCCGAGGGCGGGGCGGTCCTCGACGAGGTGACCTGCACCCAGAACGCCTACGCCTGCATGCTCGGCGGCGAGGACCGCACGACCCTCTACGTCATGACGGCGCCCACCTCGAGCCGGTTCGAGCTCGACGGGCGCCGCCTCGGGCGTGTCGAGGCCTGCGCCGTCGCGGTCCCCGGGGCCGGGCGGCCCTAGCCGAGCTTGGTGAGGGCGCGCTTGAGCGAGCGCAGGGCCTGGTGGGTCCGCATCTCGTTCTCGATGAGCGCGAAGCGCACGTGGTCGTCGCCGTTGTCCCCGAAGCCGATCCCCGGGCTGGTCGCCACGTCGGCCTCGCGGATGAGCAGCGTCGAGAACTCGAGCGAGCCCCGCTCGCGGTAGGCCTCGGGGATCGGCGCCCACAGGAACATCGATCCCCGCGGGGCCGGCACCTCCCAGCCGATGCGGCGCAGTCCCTCCACCAGGGCGTCGCGGCGGCTCTGGTAGACCGCCCGCAGCCGCCCGGGGTAGTCGGTCGCCTCGTTCATCGCCACGATCGCCGCGATCTGCACGGGCTGGAAGGTGCCGTAGTCGAGGTAGCTCTTGAGCTTGGTGAGGGCGGCCACCACCTCGGCGTTGCCCACGCAGAACCCCACCCGCCAGCCGGCCATGGAGAAGGACTTCGTGAGGGTGTAGAGCTCGACGCACCACTCCTCGGCGCCCTTCACCTGGAGGATCGAGGGCGGCTGGTAGCCGTCGAAGCCGAGGTCGGCGTAGGCGAAGTCGTGGCAGACCACGATCTCGTTCTCGGCCGCGAACCCGACCAGGCGCTCCATGAAGGCGAGGTCCACGCACGCCGTGGTCGGGTTGTGGGGGAACGAGACGATGATCGCCCGCGGCCGGGTGGGCGCCTCGCGCACCGCGGCCTCGAGCCCGGCGAAGAACTGCTCGCCCGGGTCGAGCGCGCTCGCGCCGGGGTCGGCCACGGGCACGGTGATCACCCGCGCCCCGGCGAAGCCCGGGCCGGCCAGGTGGATCGGGTAGCTCGGGCTCGGCACGACCGCACAGTCCCCCGGCTCGCACAGCACCCACATCAGGTGGGTGAGGCCCTCCTTCGCGCCGATGGTCGTCACGACCTGGGTCTCGGGGTCGAGGTCGACGTCGAAGACGGCCTTGTAGCGCCCCGCGATCGCCCGACGCAGGTTCGGGATGCCCCGGCTCGCGCTGTAGCGGTGGTTGCGCGGGTTGTGGGCCGACTCGGCGAGCTTCTCGACCGCGACGTCGGGGCTCGGCAGGTCGGGGTTGCCGAAGCCGAAGTCGACCACGTCGCGCCCGGCGGCGCGCGCCTCGGCCTTGAGCCCGTTGATCTGGGCGAAGACGTAGGGGGGCAGACCGGTGACGCGACGGAACTCCATCCATCAACCGTAGTGAGTCAGCGCGGGGTTCGCCAGCCCTCGAGCACGTCGAGGTCGCGCGCGCGCGTGGCGACCGCCCACGTGGCGCCGGCGTGCTCGAGCGCGTCGAGCAGCGCCTCGCCCCCCTCGAGGGGGCCGGCCCAGGTCACCGGGCCCTCGGCCGCCACCTCGCGCACGCGCCCGGGGCTCGCCCGCCACAGGTTGAGCGCCGCACCGTGGCGGCGAGCGATCGCGTTGGTCTCGGCGCCGCCGGCGCCGCACCAGCGCTCGGTGAACCCGGCCAGGGCGACCAGCGCCTCCTCCAGGCGCGCGCGCCGCTCGGACGGCGGGCGCGCGGCGAGGCCGTAGGCGGCCTCCTCCGCGGCCGAGGCGGCGTCGCCGGTCCCCAGCGCGCAGATCACCCGGCCGGGCGCGAGCCGCTCGAGCGCGCGCATCTGGCCCGCCAGGTGCGCGCTCGAGACGAGGCCCACGCGCGCGACGAGCGGGCCGAGGAAGAGCCGCTCGCTGCGCGCGGCGACCGCCGCGAGCACCGGCAGGGGCGCGAGGGCCGGCCGGGCGGGCTCGCCGACCGGCCAGAGGTGGTCGAAGGCCATCACGGCGTCGACCCCGGCGAGCTCGGCGCGGGCCGCCAGCGCCAGGGCCTCGGTGGCGTCCTCGGTGAAGGTCGGCAGGACGACCCCGAGCCTCACGGGTGCGCCCCGAGCCAGGCCGCGCCCACCGCGCCGGCGCGGGTCCCGTAGGCGGCCGGCACCACGGCGATCGGCCCGCGGGCCGCGGCGCCCTCGAGGCGCGCGCTGAGGTCCTCGAGGACCGTGGCGACGTAGAGGTCGGCCTCGGCCCCGAGCCCGCCGCCGAGGACGACCCGCTCGAGGTCGAGGGCGACCACGAGGTTGGTGAGGCCGAGGGCCAGCCAGTGGGCCAGCTCGTCCAGCACGGCCGCCGCGTCGGGGGACCCGGCGCGCGCCGCCGCGACGACGGCCCGGGCGAGGTCGCCCGTCGGCCCACCCGCTCGCGCCCCGAGGTCGAGGCGCCCCTCGTCGAGGGCCGCGCGCGCGTAGCGCGCGAGCGCCTCGCCCGAGGCGTAGCGCTCCCAGCAGCCCCGTCCCCCGCACACGCAGCGCTCCCCCTCGGGCACCACGACCATGTGGCCGATCTCGCCCGCGAAGCCGTGACGGCCCGCGACGGGCCGCCCGTCGAGGACGAACGACCCGCCGATCCCCGTGCCGAGGGTGACCATGGCCACGTCGCGCGCGCCGCGTGCCGTCCCCCACGCCCTCTCCGCGGCGAGGGCGGCGTCGGCGTCGTTGCGTGCGCGCACCGCCAGCCCGAGCGCGGCCCCGAGCGCGCCCTCGACGTCGACCCCGACGAGGTGGGGCAGGTGCGGGCTCACCACGAGGCGACCGCCGGCCACCATCCCCGCGAGCCCGACCCCGAGCGTCGCCGCGCCCGGGTCGGCCCCGGCGCGCGCGAGGACCTCGGCCACGAGGCGTCCGAGCGCCTCGAGCGAGTCGGGCGAGCCGTCGGCGGGGCTCGGCGTCTCGCCCTCGGCCAGGACGGCGCCCGTCTCGTCGAGCACGACGCACAGCGCCTTGGTGCCGCCGACGTCGAGGCCGGCCGCCCGGGCCGTCATCGCGACTCGGCCCGGGCGCGCAGCTCGTCGAGGGCCTGGGCCTGGATGCGCGCGGCGGCGCGCGAGCGCACGAAGGCGGGGATCGGCACCCGCAGCTCGACCGCGATGTCGTAGGTCACCCGGGTCCCGCCCGCGACCGGTTCGAAGCGGTAGCGGCCGTCGAGCACCGAGGTGAGGTCGCCCTCGAGCTGGTGCCAGGCGATCTCGGTGGGCGCGCGGGTGTAGTCGTAGCGCAGGGTGTAGGTCGTCGAGCGGCCGAAGGCCGCGGCCCGGAACTCGACCTCGAGGGGCCGGCCGTCGGCGTCGCGCTCGTGCACGGCCACGCTCTTGAGCTCGCTCGTCCACTCCCCGTAGCGCTCGACGTCGGCCACGACCTCGTAGACGACCTCGGGCGCCGCCGCGACGAGCACCGAGCGGCGGGCGCGCTGGATCACGACGCCGCCTCGGGCTCGGCGGGGGCGGGCACGAAGCCGTCGTAGGGCTCGAGACCCCGGGCCAGGTCGGCCGCACGGACCCGCCAGTCGAAGCTCTCCTCGGCCAGCGCCCGCGAGCGCTCGGCGTAGCGCGCGCGCCGCTCGGGGTCCCCGAGGAGCTCGCCGAGGGCTCGCTCGAGCCGGCGCCACCGCCGGGGCCGGTCGACGACCACGCCGTTCAGCCCGTCGGCGACCGCCTCGGCGCTCCCGCCGGAGCGGCCGGCGACCGGCGGCACCGCGCAGGCCGCGGCCTCGAGGAAGACGATGCCGAAGCCCTCCTGCTCCAGGCCCAGCCACCGGTTCCGACAGGCCATGACCATGACGTCGGCCACCGCGACCACGCGCGGGTGCGCGGCCTCGGTGGTGCGCCCGAGGAGGGTCACGGGGGCACCGGTGCGCCGGATGAGCCGCTCCAGACGGGCCCGGTCGCGGCCCTCGCCGGCGATCAGGACCCGCAGCGACGGGTGCGTGCGCGCGAGCGCCGCGCTCGCGCGCACCAGGACGTCCATACCCTTGCGCGGGACGAGGCGCGAGTAGGAGACGACGACGAGGTCGTCCTCGGCGAGCCCCAGCTCGGCGCGCGCGGCGCGGCGCTCGCCGGCCGCGAGCGGCCGGAACCGCTCCACGTCGACCCCCGGGGGGACCACGAGCACCGGGGGGAGCCGGTCGGCGGCGTTGCGCCGGGCCTCGCGGGCCGAGTACTCGCCGGCCGCCACCACCACCGCGGCGCGCGAGAGCACCCGGCGCAGCGACGAGGCGACGAGGGGCAGCCGGCCCGGGATCGTCACCTCGGCCCCGTGGACCACGACGCCGTAGGGCACCGAGAGCCGCGGGCCGATCAGCCCGAGCGGCCAGGCCGGGTCGATTAGGACGAGGTCGGGCCGGTGGCGCTCGATCGCCGCCTCGACCGCCCGGCGCGCCCGACGGGTCGGCAAGAAGAGCGTGCGGGCGGCGACCCGCTCGACCGCGACGTCGCTCGCCGCGTCGAAGGCCGGCGCGTCGGGGTGCGAGCTCGCCGTCACCACGACGGCCCGGCCGGGCTCGAGCCGGCGCCAGAGCTCGTAGAGGTAGTTCTGGATGCCGCCGGTCTTGGGGGGGAAGTCGTTGGTGACGAGCAGGTGGCGGGCCACTCCCACCACGCTACCGAGCCCTAGCGGCCGGTGGCCTCCCTCGAGCGGTACTTGAGGGTGGGCACCAGCCCCTCGGCGGTGAAGAGGTCGAAGACCCGGGCGTCGGACGCGCTCAGGGACAGCTCCTCGGGGGCCTCGTCGAGCACGAAGCTCACCAGGCACTCCGCGCAGTCCGGCGTCGAGCGGCGCACGCACGCCTCGCAGCTGATCGTGATCTCGAACTCCTGGCCCATGGTCCCTCGCTTTCCGACCCGCCCATCCTCGTCGGGGGCTGTGACGTCAGGGCCGGTGCGCGGCGATCTCGGTAGCCACCTGGTCGGGGCTGAAGAGCACGCCCTCGGTCAGGACGAGCCCCGACGCGTCGACGAGCACATAGTGCGGGGCGCCGCGCACCCCGGAGGCCGCGAGCCACTCCGGCGCCACCAGGACCTCGCGCGCGGCGTCGTCCCACTCGGGGCCCTCGGTGGCGCTCACCAGCACGACCGGGAGCCCCTCGAGGACCCCCAGGTCGCCGTGGGTGAAGGCGCGACAGCCGTCACAGGCGGGCTTCACCACCGCGACCAGCGTGGTGGCCGTGATCTCGGTGGCCCCGTCCCCGCCGGAGAGACGCCTCGGCACCCGGCGCACGCGCGGCTGGTCGAACGAGGACGGGCTCACGCCTCGTCGAGGACCTCGACCTGGCGGCCGTGGCCGCACCACCGGCAGGCGACCGACTCCACGGTGCGCGCCACGACCTCGGGCTCCTCGACGCTCAGCTCGCCCCCGACGCTGTAGTGGTAGAAGGCGCGCACCGAGGTCGTCTCCACCACGTCGAAACGGGTCAGGTTGCCACAGGCGGTGCAGCGGTAGCGCGTGGTCACCCCGCCACCGTAGTGGCCTAGACGAAGCGCGACCGCCGGGGGAAGGACTCGGGGCGCATCTCGCCGGGGAAGGGATCGGGCTCGTCGTAGGTGTAGACGGCGTCGAGGGGCACGGCCGGACGCTGGGCGCTGCGCTCGGCGTCGATCAGCCGGCAGAGCGCGGCCGGCTGGCGGACCCGCCCGAGCTCGACCGGTCCGCCCCCGACGGTCTCGAGGACGACGACGCCGCGACGGGTCAGCCGCTCGCGCACGCTCTGGACGACCCGGGTCGCGAAGACGTCGGCCAGCTCGACCGAGAACTGGTGGTGGTCGAGGACCCCGCCCTCGACGAGAACCCGCCGATCGGTCAGGTGGACCTTGTGCGAGCGCCAGCGCACGATCCGCGCGAGCGCGACGACGGCGGGGGGCACGGCGCCCACGAGCAGCACCACCCCGCTCACCTTGTGCACGAGGGCGAAGCGGTGGCCGGCCTCGAGGACGAGGGCGGCCGTGACGAACGCGAAGAGCGTCGGCCAGGCGACGCCCTCGGCGATCGGCGTGACCGAGATCACCCGACGCTCGTCGTCTCGCCACTTGTCGCGCCGACCCACGCCTCCAGCGTAAGGACTGGCGGTGACCCGCGCGCGCACCGCGGTGCTGGGCGAGCCCCGCGTGGTACGGGCCCGGCGGCGGGGCTCTCGTACTGCTCGGCGCGGCCCTCGCCCCGGGGGGCCACTCGCGCTACGCGTTGCGCAGCTGACCGGCCGAGGCGACGAGGTAGTCGCGCAGCTGGAGGTAGTCGGCCTCGTCGAGGCGATCGCGCACCGCGCCGAGCGCGGCCGCCATCGCCCCCAGCCAGTGGTCCCGGGCCTCGGCGGTGACCGCGAAGGGCGCGTGGCGCATCCGCAGGCGGGGATGGCCCCGCTCGTCCTGGTAGGTGCGCGGGCCACCCCAGTACTGGATCAAGAACAGGGCGAGGTGGCGGCGCGAGTCGGCGAGGTCCTCGGGGTACAGCGGGCGCAGCACCGGGTCGCCCTCGACGACCGCGTAGAAGGCGTCGACGAGGTCGACGAAGAAGGCGTCGCCGCCGACGCGCTGGTAGAAGGTCTGACCCACCCCGCCACGGTACCCGTGCCCCCTAGACTGGTCGGCCGACGCACCCGCGGGTGTAGCTCAATGGCAGAGCTCCAGCCTTCCAAGCTGGCTATGCGGGTTCGATTCCCGTCACCCGCTCCCAGTGGATCTCCCCGGTCGCCAATGATCGCTTTACGTGAGTGTCCGCCGGTGGCCCCGATCGACCGTCGCGATCCACCGTGGCGCCCGTAGGTGCCCGAGACGCCCGGCTGACGCCGCGGAGCCGACGCTGGCCCTGCGGCACCACCGGCGGGTGGACCTCGCTCCCGCCACCCATTCCCTTCCTCGGACTCCCCGGGCGGCAGTCCGAGGGGGCCCGGGTGGGGCCACGTCCATCCGGGTGGTGCACCCGGCGCGATCCGTCGAGGGGGTGCCGGGGCGGCGCGGGCCGCGAGTCCGAGGCGGTGGCGCGACTCGACCCCCCGTCGTACTGCTCGGCGAGCACGCCGCCGATCAGTCGAAGGATGGAGCTTCGGTCCGGGGAGATGCCCACGACGTCGGTCCGACGACGAGAGTCGCGATCGAGGCGCTCGTTGGGACCGTTAGACCAGATCTCACACCGGTGCTCCGTGGGGAGGTGGGTGAGGATCCCCTCACGCGCCCCCCCGGTGGGCTGCCACACGCGAGCCGCTCGACCTCGAGGACCCGGACGAGCTGCGCGCACGGGCACCACCACCACCCGACGGCCCAGCGCGAGGACGGAGCCCGACGCCACGCCGCCCGCCCTACGCCACCAGCCGTGACTCCAGGCCGTCTGCGCCGTGGGGTTCGTCGGGCATCCACGCCACGAGGGCGTGTCGGGCCGCGAGGCTGACCGCTTCGTCGAGCATGGCCTGCTCGGCTGCGGCGCGCCCGGCCAGGACCGGGTCGGTCGAGCCGACGAGGGCGAAGCTCTGGTTGATCACCCAGGCCCACGGGATGATCCCGGCGCGTTGGAGGTCGGCGGCCAGGTCGGCGGCCTCGTGAACCGGGGTCGGTTCGGGGACGGTTACGACCACGACCTTGGTGAAGGCGGGGTCACGCAGGCTCGGCAGCAGTTCGGCTACCTCGTCGGGGGCGGCGTCGAGATTGCGCTGCACGTCGCGGTGGTAGGCCTGGGCGGCGTCGAGCAGCAGAAGGGTGTGACCGCTTGGGGCGGTGTCGATCACCACGAACCGGTCGGCCGCCAGCGCCACGGTCCGAGCGAAGGCCCGGAAGACCGCGATCTCCTCGGTGCAGGGGGAGCGCAGGTCTTCTTCGAGCAGGGCCCGTCCGGCGTCGTCGAGGCCCGCACCGGCGCTCGCGAGGACCTCGGCGGTGTAGGCGGCCGTCTCGGCTGTTGGGTCGATCCGGGTGACCTCGAGGTTCCCCAGGTCGGTGGCTGGGGCGGCGTCTCGACGGGCGGCGGGGTCGGTGGTCGACAGGTGCACCCGGTGCCCGGCCCGGGCCAGGGCGGTGGCGATGGCGTTGGCGATGGTGGTCTTGCCGACTCCACCCTTGCCCACGGTCATGACGACGCCGCGCCCGGCCGCTCCCAGCTCGTCCACGAGGCGGGCCAGGGTCGCTTCGGCGCGACCGTTCGGCTCGACGGGGACCGGTCGCGGCGTGACGGGTCGTCCTGAGAGGAGCGCGCGCAGCCCGTCGAGGCCGACCGGTGGGCCGGAAAGCAGCGGGAGGTCGGTCCGCGGTAGCTCCCTCAGTGCCGCGGGGAGGGCTTCGAGGGCGTCCCGCTGCCGCTGGCCGAGGGCCACCGCGGTGGGGTCGTTGAGAGCCGTCGGGGTGAAGACCCCGTTGATGACCAGCTGCTGGTTGCGCACGCCGAGCGCCGCCAGCTCGGCGCTGGCGCGGCCGGCTTCGCTGAGCGCGTCGGGGTCCGGTCGGGCCACGAGGACCAGGGTGGTGGCCGCCGGATCGCGGAGCGCCGACAAGGTGGCCTGGTAGGTGGCCCGCTGGGCGTTGAGACCGGTGAGTGGACCCAGGCATGAGGTGCCGGTGGTGTTGGTGTCGATGAACCCGGTCCAGGCGGCGGGCAGGGCGAGCAGACGCAGGGTGTGACCGGTGGGGGCGGTGTCGAAGATCACATGGTCGTAGCCGGCGGTGGCGTCGGGGTCGCCGAGCAGCCGGGCAAACTCGTCGAAGGCGGCGATCTCGACCGTGCACGCTCCGGAGAGCTGCTCTTCGATACTGGCCACGGCGACCGCGGGCAGTGCCTGGCGGTAGGGGCCGACCACCCGTTCCCGATAGGCCCGGGCCGCGGCCTGAGGGTCGATGTTCGCCGCCCAGAGCCCGACGGCTCCGCGTACGGGTCGGGGTTCGGACCCGAGCGCGGTGCCGAGCACCTCGTCGAGGTTGGAGGCGGGGTCGGTGCTCACCAGCAGCACCGAACGGCCTTCGGCCGCGAGGTCGAGCGCCGTGGCGCACGACAGCGACGTCTTCCCGACTCCGCCCTTGCCGGTGAAGAGAAGGACCCGTGTGGGTTCCGTGAGCAGCCCCATCAGCAGCACGTGCCACTGTCGGCCGGCGCGGGGCGCTCCCCGATGGCGACCGGGGCCGGCTCGCCTTGGCCGCAACAGGCGCCCCCGTCGGCCCCCTCGGCTCCGGTGGCGGACCCGGCGAGCAGCTCATCAGCGTAGCGGCGAACGGCCCGGGCCGGGGTGTCCTTCACGCGGAGCGCGGTCGCCACCGCCCGCCGGACATCGGCGTCGGTGACGCCCAGTCGCCGGGCGGCCCGCACGTGCTGCTCGAGGCAGGGTTCGCAGTTCGCGGCGATGGCGGCCGCGATCGCCACGAGCTCGTCGACCACGGCGCCGTAGGCGAACGGGTCGGCCGCCGGAGCGGCGAGGCCCGCCCATGCCGCCAGCTCCTCTCTCGCCGGATAGCGGCCCTTGCTGACAAGGGTGCCGTCGGTGATCACGACCGGCAGGACGCCTTCTCCCTCGGCTTGGAGCGCCCCGGTGACCAGCGGCTGCGCGGCGAAGGCCCCCGGCTCTTGAGCCAGGTTGTGCCGGATGACCGTCACGCTCTGGGCGGCCAGCCAATCCAAGTCGGCGGCGAAGCGGGAGAGGCCGGGGTCGACCGTCGGGCCGCACACGCCCGTGGAGCAGCACATCGCGGGGTCGAACACTTCAACGATGGTCATGGTGAGGGAATCCTTCCGGGAGATGAGACGGTGGTCAGAGGGAGCGACGCGGTATGGGCGAGCTGGCCGACCAGTTCGGCGAAGGCGCCCAGGCGGGCCGGATTGGCGCAGTAGCAACTACGAGGGCCGTCCACGCGGCCCTGGACGAGACCGGCGTCCTTGAGGACCTTCAGATGCTGGGAGACCGTGGCCTGAGCGAGAGGCAGCTCGGCGACGACCTCCCCGCAGGTGCAGGTGGTGCGGGCCAGCAAGAGCCGCAGGATCCGCACCCGCACCGGGTGACCGAGGGCCTTGGCGACGAGTCCGATCGCCTCGTCATCGTCGCCGGGCAGGGCCGGCTCCTCAACCGGGCAGCACGCCCCCGGCACCTCGGATTCAACCAGGTAATCGTTCATCGCCGATATACGATAGCACATCGTGGGAGGCTCCGGTACGCGACCCGCTGGCTACCGCCTCCCGCACCCGACGGTCGACCGTGACGCCACCCGTCACTGACCACGTCTCACCCGTCGAGTTCGAGGTGGCGCTGACAGAACCGACCGCCCGATCCCAACACCCGATGCGGCAGGGAGCCCCGGGGCGGGTCAGGCGGCGGCGGCCTCGGGGGCGACGTCGATCACGACCTTGACGTCGTCGTCGTGGCGCTCGAGGGCGCTCTCCCAGTGCTCGAGCGGCACCCGGCGGGTCACCACGCGCGAGAGCACGCCACGGTCGGCCGCCGCCAGGGCCGCGGCGGCCTGCTCGTAGTGGCGACGGTTCGCGTTGACCGAGCCCACGACCGCGACGTTCTCGAGCACCATCGACCGGTTGAGGGCACCCTCGTCGACCGTCAGCGGGTGGCCCCCCGAGGACACGCCGGTGAGGCACACCACCCCGCCGGGGCCGACGTGGGTCATGGCGTCGAGCACCACGGAGGGCACCCCGGTGCACTCGATCACCACGTCGGGCGCGAGGCCGGTCTCCTCGACGGTGCCGTGATGGTACGTGGCGCCCAGGGCGTGCACCAGGTCGGGCTTCACGCCCGAGGCGACGCGGTCGAGCACGTGGACCTCGAGGCCTCGCTCGACCCCGATCATCGCCGCGAGCACGCCGATCGGGCCGGCCCCGGTCACGAGCACCGTGCTCGGCGCCCAGTGGGCCCGCCCCCCGATCCGGTCCACGTCCTCCCAGGCCTTGGCGACCACGCTCGTGGGCTCCAGGAGCACGCCCAGGCGCCCCAGGGCCGGGTCGACCTTCACGACGAAGTCCGGGGTGATGCGGTAGCGCTCGGACAGGTAGCCGTCGCGCTCCTTGATCCCGCGTTCGGTGTAGCGGCCGTTGCGACAGAAGTCCCACTCGAGCACCGCGCAGTTGGCGCACGGCACCGGGTCGGGCCGGCGCACGATGCCCACCACGAGGTCACCCGCGGCGACGGGTCCGCCGGGCGGCGCCTCGAGCACCCGGCCGAGCGACTCGTGACCGAGGACGAGCCGCTCGCGGCCCGGCGGGGCCCAGCCGTAGGCGCCCGAGAGGATCTCGAGGTCGGTGCCGCAGATCCCCACCGCGAGGGTCTCGACGAGGATCGGCCCGTCGGCGACCGGGGGCTCGGCGACCTCGGAGAGCTCGGCCGAGCCCGATGTCAAAGGAACGACGGTCAGCGCCTTCATGGGCTCCTCCTCGGCTCGGTGGGCGTGGCCGCCCCGCTCGTCGAGGACCGGCGCGAGCGGGTGGCGCGCACTCTGCTCGTCCCGCCCGCCGCGCGGCGGCGCCGGGGGGTCGCTCCGAGGACCGCGGCGACCGTCGTCACCGGGTCGGCGCCCGCCAGGCGGAACGCGGAGTTCACGAGCGACACGTGGGAGAAGGCCTGGGGGAAGTTGCCCACGAGCCGGCCGGCCGCGGCGTCGTACTCCTCCGAGAGCAGCCCGAGCTCGTTGGCGAGCCCGACCAGGCGTTCGAACATCGCCGCGGCGTCGGCGGTGCGCCCGATGAGGTGCAGGCAGTCCACGAGCCAGAACGAGCAGGCGAGGAACGCCCCTTCCCGACCGCTGAGGCCGTCGACCTGGCCGCCGTCGGAGGTCTCGTAGCGCAGCACGAGCCCGTCGACGAGCAGGCGGCGCTCCACCGCCTCGACCGTGCTCACGACCCGCGGGTCGTCCGGGGGCAAGAACCCGACCAGCGGAATCATGAGGGTGCTGGCGTCGAGGGCGTCGGAGCCGTAGTACTGGGTGAACGCCCCCACCTCGCGGTTGTAGCCGTTCTCGCAGACGTCGGCGTGGATGCGCTCGCGCAGGGCGCGCCACCCCTCGAGGTCGCCCTTGAGGTCGGGCCAGTGCTCGAGCGTTTGCACGGCGCAGTCGACGGCCACCCAGGCCATCACCTTGGAGTGCGTGAAGTGCCGCCGCGGCCCTCGCACCTCCCAGATGCCGTCGTCGGGCGCGATCCAGGCGGACGCGAGGAACTCGACCAGCTTGATCTGGAGATCCCAGGCGGCGAGGTCCGGGGTCCCGTCGGCGTGGGCCGCCGCGTGCAGGGCCGAGAGCACCTCGCCGTAGACGTCGAGCTGGAACTGGCCCGAGGCGGCGTTGCCGATGCGCACCGGCACCGACGACTCGTAGCCGGGCAGCCAGTCGGCCTCCCACTCGACGAGTCGCCGCTCGCCCGCGGGCCCGTACATGATCTGCAGGCGCGAGGGGTCCCCCGCCACCGAGCGCACGAGCCAGTCGCGCCAGGCGAGGGCCTCCTCCAGGTAGCCCCCGCGCATGAGCGACTCGAGCGTGAGGGCGGCGTCGCGCAACCAGCAGTAGCGGTAGTCCCAGTTACGCCCACCCCCCAGCGCCTCGGGCAGCGAGGTCGTGGGCGCCGCGACGATTCCCCCGGTCGCCTCGAAGGTGAGCGCCTTCAGGGTCAAGAGCGAGCGCACGACCTGGTCGCGCCACGGGCCCTCGTAGGTGCAGTTCCCGGCCCACTCCCGCCAGAACGCGTCAGTCTGATCGAGGGCGTAGTAGGTGTCGAGCGGGGCGGGCGGCTCCTCGTTCGACGGGTGCCACACGAGGGTGAAGGGGAAGCGCTGGCCGGTCGCGACGGAGAAGTCGGCGACCGTGGTGAGATTCTTGCCCACCGTGTGCACCCGGTGCCAGAGGGCGACGGCGTCGGGGCCCGCCGTCAGGCGCAGCAGCCCCGGCGACGAGGTGACCCAGGGCACGGCGTCGCCGTAGTCGAAGCGCAGCGTGAGCTCCAGGGCCATCGCCACCGTGCCCTCGATCCCCTCGACGACGCGTATGACTTGCGGGTGCGCCACCCCTACGGGCATGAAGTCCGAAACGCGCACGGTCCCGGTCGCCGTCTCGAACTCGGTCTCGAGGACGAGCGAGTCCTCGCGGTAGCGCCGCCGCGTCGCGCGGATCGCCTCCGGGCCGCCGGCGGGCGCGAGCCTCCAGTAGCCGTGGGACTCGGTTCCCACGAGCCGGGCGAAGCACGAGGGCGAGTCGAACTCGGGCAGGCACAGCCAGTCGACGGACCCGTCGGCGCCGACGACGGCCCCGGTGTGCATATCGCCGATGAACGCGTAGTCTTCGATACGCAGGGCCACGCACCCCCCCTCTCACGCTCGAGTGGACTCGACGCCGTCGCGGCCGGCGGGCGCGACGGTCACCGCCCACCCTAGGAGCCCGCGACGAGGTCGTCCTGCGCACCACGCGGGTGACGGCCCGCGACGGCACCGGGAGGTCCCGCGGCCGGCCCGCTCACCGAGCCCCGGCTCCGTCGCGCTCCCCGGGGCCGCGCTCGGGTACCGAGGCCACGTCGAGCAGGTTCACCGGAATCTCGCCGACCCGTATGGCCGCCGAGACGTCGTTCGCGAGGACGCACCGGGTCCCCAGGGCCCGCGTGCGGTAGCGCTTCGCGGCCGCCGCCACCGACCGGCCCGTGACGCGCCCGCGCCTTCACGTCCAGCGCGTGCGGACACGACGACCGCGAAGAACCGCCTCGGCCCGGCGGACGCACCCGACCCGAGGGGCCCGAGGCCGAGGTCGCGAGGGTGTCGACCCAGAGACGTCCCTCGTCGAGTTCGACGGCCCGAGCGCGTCGCTGGGCGGCGATGCGTGACCCCGAGGGCCGTCAGCCCGCCCCCCCTAGTCGGTGAGGTCGAGCCGGGGCGCGTCGGCGAGCGAGGGCCCCGCGACCCTCGTCCCACGGCGGGCGCCCGCGGGGAAGATCCGCGCGGGCGCGAACGCGCGGCCCTTGGACTCCCCGGCCCGGCCCCCGCGCACCTCCACCCACTCCTCGCCCGTCGACTCGTTGCGGGCGTGGGCGACGAACACCCAGTCCTGGCGCCGGGCCCGGTCGACGTCGACGACGACGGGGTCCCCGTCACGCAGCCCGTGCCACGCGCGCGAGCGCACGACCGATCCCACGCGCGTGGTGAGCGGGCGGCGGGGCACCCCACCATTGTGACCGGGCCGCCACCCCACCCGGCGTGACAACGCCGCCGTAACCTTGCGCGGTGGCCCTCGACCATCCACTGCCCGCCGCGCTCTCACCGTCGCGGCTGGCCGACTTCCAGTCGTGCCCGCGGCGCTACCAGTACGCGGCGATCGAACGCCGTCACCAGCCGGCCACCTACGCGACCACCAAGGGCCGGGCCGTGCACGCCGTGCTCGAGGCCCTCTTCGCCCTCGAGGGCCCCGCGCGCTCGCCCGCGTCGGCGCGGGCCCGGCTGGAGGAGGCCACGGCCGGCGTCCTGACCGAGGAGGTGCGCGCCGACATCGGCTGCGACGACGCGTTGGAGGCCCGTCTTCGCTCCGAGGTCGCCGCGGCCCTCGACACGTACTTCACGATGGAGGATCCGAGCGCGGTCGCCGCCGAGGGCGTGGAGCTGCGCCTGAGCGCCGAGGTCGACGGGACGCCGCTGCTCGGCATCCTCGACCGACTCGACCGCGACGGGGAGGGTCTCACGATCGTCGACTACAAGACCGGCAAGGTCCCCGACCGGCGCTTCGACCTCCACACCTTCGCCAACGCCGAGCTCTACGCCGCGCTGTGCGAGGCGAGCCTCGGTGAGCGGCCCCGGTCGATCCGCCTGCTCTACGTGGGCGCCGGACGCGAGCTCGAGCGCCCGGTGACCGAGGCCGTGGTACGCGCGCGGCGCCGGGCCGCCGCCACCGTGTGGCGGCGGGTGCGCGGCTACTACGACGCGGGGTCCTTCCCCGCCACCCCGTCGGTCAGGGCCTGCCGGTTCTGCGCCTTCCGCGACGTCTGCCGAGCGAGCGGGGTCCCGGTCCCGGTCTGAGCCGAGCCCCGTAGGCTCGACCCGTGAGCGCCTTCTCCCTCTCCTACGACTACCGCTGTCCCTTCGCTAAGAACATCCACCTGCACGTGGTCGAGGCGCTGCGCGCGGGCGCCGCCCACGAGGTGACCTTCGTGCCCTGGTCGCTCAGCCAGGGCCACCGCCCCGAGGGCGCGCCCGACGTCTGGGAGGACCCGGCCCGCGACGGCGACCTGCTGGCCCTCGCGGCCTCGGTCGCGGTGCGCGACCTGCAGCCCGAGCGCTTCCTCGACGCCCACGCGGCCCTCTTCCGCGCCCGCCACGAGCGCGGCGTGCGCCTGGTGACCCGCGAGGAGGTCGGGGCCGTCCTCGCCCCCCTCGGGGTGGAGGTCGCGGCCGTCTTCGACGACGTCGACTCGCGCCGGCCCCACAAGGTGATCGGTGCCGCCCACCAGGAGTTCGAGGGCTACCAGGCCTTCGGAGTCCCCACCTTCGTCCTCGAGGGCGACGCGACCTTCGTGCGCTACATGGACCCGCCCGGCGACGACCCTTCGGCCTCGGTCGAACTCCTCGACACCCTGCTCGCGCTGATGCGCCAGCGCCCGTCGCTCAACGAGTTCAAGCACACCACGGTGCCCCTCTAGGGCGTCGCCCTAGAGGGCGCGGGTGAGGAGGGCCGCGAGGGCCATCACGCCCAGCACCAGGTTCGGCGCGTACTGGGCGAGGCGCTCGCCGTGGCGGCGCTGGAGGACGACGAGCGTGCCCGCGAGCACCACCAGCACCCCCGCGCCGACCTCGTTCACGAGGCCGAGCGGCGCCGAGCGGCGCGCGGCCAGCCCGACCATCAGGGCGAGCGCCCCCACCACCTCGACCGCCCCGACACGCTGGTAGGTGCGCTTGGCGTAGCCGAGGTGCTCGGCCGCGCGCGAGGACACCGGGTTGAAGACGACCTTCTGCAGGCCGGTCGTCGCGAAGGCGATGAAGAGCGCGATGGAGAGCAGGGACGCGGCGATCGACATGGCCCGGTCAGTGTACCGGTCCACCCCCCGGGCCCCGGGCCGCGCCGGGGCGGCCGCTAGCCTCCACTCGTGCCCGGGGCCCGACGCGACCTGACCGTGGGCGTGGTGGGCGCCGGCCAGCTCGCCCTCATGATGGGCGAGGCGAAGGCCGCGGCCGGCGTGCGCCTCGCGGTGCTCGCCGCCTCGCCCGAGGACCCCGCCGTCGCGCTCGCCGACGAGGTCCTCTACGGCACGGGTTTCGAGGAGCCGGCCCTGCGCGCGCTCGCCGCGCGCTGTGACGTGCTGACCTTCGACCACGAACTGGTCGACCTCGACGCGCTCGCTCGCCTCGCCGCCGAGGGCGTGGCCGTGCGCCCCGGCCCGTCGGCCCTCCTCTTCGCCGTGGACAAGGCCCACCAGCGCCGCGCCCTCGCCGCGGCCGGCCTGCCGGTGCCCCGCTTCGCGGTCGTGGGGGCCGGCGACGGCCCCGACCGGGCGCTCGACGTGTTCTCCGGACCCGTCGTCCTAAAGCGCGCCCGCGGCGGCTACGACGGGCGCGGCGTCGCCTTCCCCGAGGGGCGCGACGAGGCCCGCGCCACCGTCCTCGCGTGGGCCCGTGGGGGCGAGGTCCTCGTCGAGGAGCGCCTGGACCTGCTCGGGGAGGCGGCGCTCGTGCTCACCCGCTCCCTCGACGGGACCCTCGCGCCCTACCCCCTCGTCGACACCCGCCAGGCCGACGGCGTGTGCGTCGAGACCCGCTACCCCAGCCGCGTCGGCCCCGACCGGCTGGCTGAGGCGACGGCGCTGGCGACCCGGGTCGCCGAGGTCGTGGGGCCGGTCGGCGTGCTCGCCATCGAGCTCTTCGTCACCGCGGGCGGACTCGTCGTGAACGAGGTCGCCCTGCGCCCGCACAACACCGCTCACTGGACGATCGAGGGGACGACGGCCGACCAGTTCGCCCAGCACCTGCGCGCCGTCGCCGGGCTGCCCCTCGCGACGGTCGGCGTCACCACGGCGTGCGCCGTCATGGTCAACCTGGTCGGGGGGGCGAGCCCGCCCGCGCCCGCGCCCGCGGTCGAGGGCGTCGTCGTCCACGACTACCACAAGGCCTGGCGCCCCGGGCGCAAGCTCGGCCACGTCACCGCCCTCGGTGCCGACCCCGACGAGACCCGCGTGAGAGCATGGGAGAGCGCGCGCCTCCTCGGCGCGCCGACCGAGGAGGTCTCCTGGCCGTGAGCGCCGTCGTCGGGATCGTCATGGGCTCCTCGAGCGACGCCGAGGTGATGGCCGGTGCGGCCGAGGTCCTCGAGGGCTTCGCCGTGGCCTGCGAGACCCGCGTCGTCTCGGCCCACCGCACCCCCGAGGCCATGCTCGACTACGCCCGCTCGGCCCGGTCCCGCGGCCTGCGGGTCATCATCGCCGGGGCCGGGGGGGCCGCCCACCTGCCGGGCATGCTCGCCTCGATGACCTCGCTGCCCGTGATCGGCGTCCCGGTCGCCCTCGCGCGACTCGACGGGCTCGACTCCCTGCTCTCGATCGTCCAGATGCCCCGCGGCGTGCCCGTGGCGACGGTCGCGGTGAACGGCGCGCCGAACGCCGCCCTGCTGGCGGTGCGGATCCTGGCCGTCGGCGACGAGGACCTGGCCGCCCGGCTCGACGAGCACCGCGAGGCCCTGGCGCGCGAGGCGCGCGCCCAGGACACGGGCTTATCCAGGTCTTAGGGCTCGGCGCCCCCGGGAGGGCCCGGGGACGGGGTCCGGGCCCCTATTCTGGCCGAGTACGCCAAGGAGGGCCCATGGGCATCATGAAGCGGGTGCAGACGATCTTCCAGGCCAAGGCCAACGCCGCGCTCGACAAGGCCGAGGACCCCCGCCAGACCCTCGACCTCGCCTACGAGCAGCAGCTCGACAACCTGACCAAGGTCAAGCGGGCCGTGGCCGACGTCGCCACCGCGCGCAAGCGCATCGAGATCCAGGCCGAGCAGCTGAAGGCCCAGGGCGACAAGCTGGCCGAGCAGGCCAAGGCCGCCCTCGCCCAGGGCAACGAGCCCCTGGCGCGCGAGGCCCTCACCCGCCGCGAGGGGATCGCCGCCCAGCTGAAGGACCTCGACACCCAGCACGCGTCGGTCGTCGAGCAGGAGCAGAAGCTCGAGGACACCGCGACCAAGCTCCAGAGCGAGATCGAGGCCTTCCGCACCCGCAAGGAGACGATCAAGGCGACCTACACCGCCGCCGAGGCGTCGACCCACGTCAACGAGGCCGTCACGGGCATCTCCACCTCGATGAACGACGCCGGGGCGGCGCTCCAGCGAGCCCAGGACAAGGTCTCCGAGATGCAGGCGCGTAGCGGCGCCCTCGACGAGCTGCTGGCCTCGGGCGCCCTCACGGACCTCACGGGGCCGGCCGACGACATCCAGGCCCAGCTCGACAAGGCCTCGGCCACCTCGAGCGTCGACGCCCAGCTGGCCGCCCTCAAGTCCCAGCTGGCCTCGGGCGACGACGCGGGCGCGCTCGCCGCCGGCGCGACACCCGCCGACGAGTCCGGCCCGGAGTCCCACTAGCCGTGGCGGCCTCCAAGATCGAGTCCAACCACGGGCTGAACGTCCGGATGTTCGTGACGGGCCTCGCGCTCGTCGTCCTCTACGGCGTCATCGTGACGGTCCTGCTGGCCCTGGGCGTCTCCTACGTGACGGTCATCGTCATCGCGGCGGCCCTGCTCTTCGCCCAGTACTACTTCAGCGACAAGATCGCGATGTTCTCGATGCAGGCCCACGAGGTCACGCCCCAGCAGGAGCCGCGCCTACACGAGATCGTCGACCGGCTCTGCCTAATGGCCAACATGACCAAGCCGCGCGTGGGCGTCTCGGAGCTCGACATCCCCAACGCCTTCGCGACCGGGCGCAACCCCAACCACGCGGTCATCTGCGCCACCCGCGGGCTCATGCACCGGCTGAACGACGAGGAGCTCGAGGCCGTGCTCGCCCACGAGCTCTCCCACGTCGCCCACCGCGACGTCGCGGTGATGACGGTCGCCTCGGGCGTGGGCATGCTGGCGGGCCTGGTGAGCCGCATGGCGATGTGGGGCGCGATGCTCAGCGGGGGCGGCCGTGGGCGCAACCAGAACAACATCGTCCTGCTCGAGCTCGCCACGATGCTCATCTCGGTCGTGATCTACGCCATCGCCTTCTTGCTCACCATGGCCCTCTCGCGCTACCGCGAGCTCGCCGCCGACCGCTCGGGGGCGATCCTGATCGGCAAGCCGAGCGTGCTCGCGAGCGCCCTGGTGCACGTGACCGGCGACATGGCGAAGATCCCCCGGACCGACCTGCGACGCGCCGAGAGCATGAACCAGTTCTTCTTCGCCCCGGCGCTCTCGGGCAACACCGCCGCGACGATCTTCTCCACGCACCCCTCCCTGGAGCGGCGCCTCGACCAGCTGGCCAAGCTCGAGAAGGAGCTCAACGGCTAGTGGGGCTGCGCGACACGCTCTTCGGGCGCACGAAGCAGGCCCCGCCCAACCTCGACAGCCTCTTCGCCCTGCCCCAGGCCGCGATCACCCTCGAGACCGAGCTCGACCTCGTCACCTCGGGTCAAGCCGGCCTGCTCTTCAAGGAAGGCAGCGGCGGGGCGACCCTCGCCACCGACGAGGACATCAAGCAGCTGCTCGACTTCGGGAGCGACGAGGACGTGAGCCTCACGACCGACGACCTCGGCTTCAAGTGGGTCCTGATCAAGGACCCCGACCTCGAGAGCCTGGTCACGAAGATCCACGCGGCGAACTCCTCGATGGTCGAGCACGGCCTCGGGCCGCGCCTGCTGTGCGCGGTCTTCGGCTTCGTGCCCAAGAGCCCGCCCGGCGAGGGCGCCGTGAGGATCGTCTACCTCTTCAAGACCGGCACCTTCTACCCCTTCGCCCCGACCGGCCCCACCCAGCGCGACAACGAGCTCGAGCTGCGCGTGCGCTCCTTTGTCGGTGCCGACCTCCCGATGGAGGCCGACCTCACCAAGTGGATGGCCCTGTGGAACCTGCCGGTCGGCTAGGACCCGAGCGGCTCGGCGACGACGAGCTGAGCGCCCTCGCGCTCGCGGCCGACCCCGACGCGCCCCTGGCGAGCGACGCCGTCCCCTGGCTCGGCGCGCCGCTCGGCCTCCTGCCCGAGTGGTACATGGGGCCGACCTCGGGCCGCTCGTCGAGCCGCGGACGACGGCTCCTCGCCCTCGCGCTCGTCGCCGGTCTCGTCGGTGGGTGCGCGCTCGGGCTCTGTGTGACCTCGGGGTGGGTCCAGCTCGCCTGATCCTGTACAAGGTGTCGGGGACTCCTCTGGCGAACGCCCCCGACACGCCTTAGGGTGACCTGCGCAAGGGCACGACTCACCATAAGGGGGGATCCATGAGAACCCACAATCAATCGAACCGCCTGCTCGCGCGTCTCGGCGTGTGCGCCGTCGCCGGAGTGCTCGTCGCGTTGGGCGCCCCGGCGCTCGTGGCCGGTGCCAGCTCGGGCGGCAACGGGGCGAACATCGTCTACACCGTGCACCCGATAGCCATCCCGATGACGACGTCGGCGAGCCCGTCCGGCTTCCCGACGCCCAGCGCGTGCGTCGCTGCCTTCGGCTTCGCCTGCTACACGCCCCAGATCTTCCGCCAGGCGTACTCCATCCCCTGGACGATCGACGGCCAGCTCGCCGGCACGGGCACGTCGGTCGCCATCATCGACGCCTTCGGGAGCCCCACGATCCAGAGTGACCTCGCGACCTACGACGCAGAGTTCGGTCTGCCCCCGGCCAACCTGAACGTCTACTACCCCGAGGGCAAGCCCAACTTCAACGGGGGCGTGAAGCGATCGGGCAACGCGCTCGGCTGGGCCGAGGAGACGAGCCTCGACGTCGAGACGGTGCACGCGCTCGCGCCCGGGGCGACGATCAACCTCGTGGTCTCGCCGACCAACTACGGCGACGCGCTCAACAACGCCGTCGCCTACGCCGTGGACAACCACCTCGGTGACGTCCTGACGATGAGCTACGGCTCGAACGAGGGCGCCATCGCCGGCGGGGGCAACAACATCCAGTACCTCCAGTCGAACAAGATCTTCCAGCAGGCCGTGAGCCAGGGGATGAGCCTGTTCGCGTCCTCGGGCGACAGCGGCGCGACCGGCGGCCTCGCCGCGGCGAACGCCTCCTACCCGGCCTCGAACCCCAACGTCACCTCGACGGGCGGCACGGATCTGTTCTTGTCGCCGAGCGGCGGCTACGGCAGCGAGACGGCCTGGAACGACGCCACGAACTGCCCGTTCGGATGCTCCTCGGGCCCGTTCGGCGCGACCGGCGGGGCCCCGTCGGCCCTCTTCGGAACACCCTCATACCAGGATGGCTTCGTTCCTACGGGCTCGACCGCCCGTTGGACCTCTGACGTGTCGTTCAACGCCTCGGTCTACACCGCGACGATGATCTACCTGGGCTTCCTCGGGTCCAACAGTGGCTACTACTTCTTCGGGGGGACCAGTGAGGCCTCGCCGAGTTGGGCCGCCATCACGGCCGACCTCGACCAGGCCGCGGGCCACGACCTCGGGGCCATGAACCCCGTGCTCTACGGCCTGGCGTCGAACCCGTCGACCTACGCCCAGGACTTCAACGACGTCACGGTGGGCTCGAACAACTTCCCAGCCACGGCGCCCGGCTTCCCCGCGGGCACCGGCTGGGACAGCCCGACGGGCCTCGGCACGCCGATCGTCTCGGGCCTGATCAGTTCCCTCGGGGTGACCGGCACGACGACGGGCGACACGCTGCCCTAACCGCGATCGACGAGACCCGGGCGCCTCGGGGCGCCCGGGTCTCGTCGTCTCCGGGCCCCGTCCCGGCTCCCTTGACATATTCCTGTCATGGAATATGGCGACGACGTGGCCGAGGGAGAGAGCGCGACCGCCGCCTTCGCGGCCCTGGCCGACCCGACCCGTCGCGGCGTCCTCGACGCGCTGCGCGGCGGGGAGGGGTCGGCTAGATCGTGGCCGAGCTCGGGCTGGCCCAGCCCCGGGTGTCTTAGCACCTGCGCGCCCTGAGCGACGCCGGGCTCGTGTGCTGTCGCGCGGACGGTCGCCGCCGGCTCTACCGGCTCGAGCCGGCGCGGCTGCGCACCCTGGCCGACTGGCTCTCCCGCTACGAGGTCGCGGCGAGAGCGGCTCGCCCGGGCCGAGTCGTACCTGTACGACCTACAGGGAACGGGAGAGACGTCGTGACACCCTCCTCTCATAGACGCCACCGCGCGAGCGCGGAGCTCTCGAGCGAGCTCAAGGTCCGGGTCACGCGGGACTTCGACGCGCCGATCCCGCTCGTCCTCGACGTCTTCACCTAGCCCGAGCACCTCCGACACCACTTCGCCCCCTTCGACGAGACGATGACGGTCTGTGAGATCGACCTCCGCGTCGGTGGGGCCTACCACCACGTCATGGTCACGACCGACGGCACGGGGTGCTCGTTCCGCGGCACGTTCCTCGAGGTCGACCCACTCCACCGCACGGTCCGGACCTGGACCTTCGAGGGATGGCCTGACGCCGAGGCCGTGGAGACGATGGAGCGGGCCGAGGTCGACGGACTGACGAGGCTGACCAACCGCCTGGTCTTCCGCGACACGGCCGGACGCGCCCACATGACCCGCTACGACGGTCTCGAGGCGAACGTCGACCACGTCGAGGACTACCTCGAGTCCCTGACGACCCCCGGGGGGTCATCCGGCGCGTAGCCGCGGGCCCGCCGCCCTACGGGTGGGTCATCTCCGAGGGGACGATCGCCCGGTCGAACTCCTCGGCGCTCAGGTAGCCGAGCGCGAGGGCCGCCTCGCGCAGCGTGGTGCGCTCCTTGTGGGCCTTCTTCGCCACCTGGGCGGCCTTGTCGTAGCCGATGAGCGGGTTGAGGGCCGTCACGAGCATGAGCGAGTTGTTGAGGTGGTGCTCGATCTGCTCGTAGTCGGGCTCGAGGCCCTCCACGCAGAACTCCCGGAACCGGTCGCACGCGTCGGTCAACAGGTCGATCGAGTGGCACACGTTGTGGATGATCACGGGCTTGCAGACGTTGAGCTCCATGTTGCCGCGCGACCCCGCGATGGAGACGGCGGCGTCGTTCCCGAAGACCTGGATGCCCACCATGATCATCGCCTCGCTCTGGGTGGGGTTCACCTTGCCGGGCATGATCGAGCTGCCGGGCTCGTTCTCGGGCAGGCGTAGCTCGGCGAGCCCCGCCCGGGGGCCCGAGCCCAGCCACCGAAGGTCGTCGGCGATCTTGGTGAGACTCGCCGCCAGGGTCTTGAGGGCCCCGTGGGCGAAGACGAGCGCGTCGTGGGCGGCGAGAGCCGCGAACTTGTTCGGTGCGGTGACGAAGGGCTGACCCGTCAGCCGGGCGATCTCGGCCGCCACTCGTTCACCGAACTCGGGGTGAGTGTTGAGGCCCGTGCCCACGGCGGTGCCACCGGCCGCGAGCTCCAGCAGTCCCGGGAGTACCGCGTCGAGACGCGCGAGGTCCGCGTCGAGCTGGGCGACGTAGCCCGAGAACTCCTGTCCGAGCGTGAGCGGGACGGCGTCCATCAGGTGCGTGCGGCCGATCTTGGTGACCCCGGCGAAGGCCTCGGACTTCGCGGCGAGGGCGTCGCGCAGCCGCCGGACCGAGGGACTCAGCCGTCCCGTGATCTCCGTCACGGCCGCGATGTGCATCGCCGTGGGGAAGGTGTCGTTCGAGGACTGGGACATGTTCACGTCGTCGTTCGGGTGGACCGGCTTCTTGCTGCCGCGCTCCCCCCCAGCGAGCTCGATGGCCCGGTTGGAGATCACCTCGTTGACGTTCATGTTGGTCTGGGTCCCCGAGCCGGTCTGCCAGATCCGCAGCGGGAACTCCCCGTCCAGGGCCCCGTCGACGACCTCCTGGGCCGCCCGCTCGATCAGTCGGGCCTTCTCGCCGTCGAGCTTGCCCAGCGCTTCGTTCACCCTCGCCGAGGCGAGCTTCAAGACGCCGAAGGCGCGGATCACTGCCGGGGGCATCGTGTCGTGGCCGATGGCGAAGTGGTGGAGGCTCCGCTCGGTCTGGGCGCCCCAGTAGTGGTCGGACGGGACCTCGATCTCTCCCATCGTGTCGGACTCGATACGGAACTGGCTCATGTCGCCCTCCTACTTGTGGGCGCGTGCCGCGCCCTTGGTGCCACCCTGCGACCGGATCCTCTTCGCCACCGACGTCCTAGCCGCGGCCTTCTTCGCGGGAGTCCTCTTCGCTGCGGCCTTCTTCGCCGCGGCCTTCTTCGCCGCGGCCTTCTTCGCCGCGGCCTTCTTCACCGGGGTCTTCTTCGCTGCGGCCTTCTTCGCGGGGGTCTTCTTCGCTGCGGCCTTCTTCGCCGGAGTCCTCTTCGCTGCGGCCTTCTTCGCTGCGGCCTTCTTCACCGGGGTCTTCTTCACCGGGGTCTTCTTCGCTGCGGCCTTCTTCGCCGGGGTCTTCTTCGCCGGAGTCCTCTTCGCTGCGGCCTTCTTCGCCGCGGCCTTCTTCGCTGCGGCCTTCTTCGCCGGGGTCTTCTTCGCTGCGGCCTTCTTCGCCGGGGTCTTCTTCGCCGGAGTCCTCTTCGCTGCGGCCTTCTTCGCCGCGGCCTTCTTCGCTGCGGCCTTCTTCGCGGGCGACTCCTTGACCTGAGACGGCGCTGCCGATGGCAGGACGGGCGCCAGCGGTATCGGAGTCCCGTCGTACAGGGCCACGCCCACCTCGACCACGTGGCGCGCCGCGAGGACGTCACGCGCCCGGGGACCCCCGCCGTCTCCGGGCACCTCGAGCAGGAGCGGCAGCTCGCGGATCGCCGGGTGGCCCACCAGGGGGGCGAGCCCCATCGTCCCGATGGTCCCCTCGTCGATGTTGGCGTGCCGATCCCGGTTGCCGCCGAGCTCGATCTTCGAGTCGTTGAGGTGGAGGCAGCGCAGGCGCGACAGACCGATCCGACGGTCGACCTCAGCGACGAGCGCCTCAGCTCCCTCGACCGTCGAGTAGTCGACGCCGCTCGCCCAGAGGTGCTGGGTGTCGATGCACAGCCCCAGGCGGTCGTCCCCGTTGCAGGCGTCGATGAGGAACTCGATCTCCCCGAGGGAGCGCCCGACCGTCCCACCCGCGCCCGCGGCGTTCTCGATCAGGATCGGGCAGTCGGCGACGCCGGGCGGCGCCGCGTCGGCACCGTCGAGGGCTCGGACGAGGGCCTCGGCGACCTGGCGCACGACGTCGTCGAAGCCCGCGCCCCGGTGCGAGCCCACGTGCAGGACGAGACCGCCGGCGCCCATGCCGCGCGCCACCGACAGGTTGTGGGTGAGGGCGGCGACCGACTTCTCGTAGAGCTCGAGGTCCGCCGTGGCCAGGTTGATGAGGTAGGTCGCGTGGCAGAAGGTATCGGTCACGCTCGGGTGGTGGGCCTGGGCCTCGCGGAAGGCGGCCAGCACCTCGGGCGCGTAGAGGCTCGGCTTCCACATCCGGGGGCTCTGGGTGAAGACCTGGATCGACGTGGCCCCGATCGCGGCGCCCTCGTCGAGCGAGTGGACCAGGTTGCCGCCGCCGCGGACGTGGGCGCCGATGTTCACGACTGACAACCTAGTGGGCGGCGCCACTAACCTCAGATGCCGATGACCGACACCTTCACCGACGCCGCCCGCCGCATCTTCGCCTCGCGCGCCCTCGCCCACGTGGCCAGCCTCGAACCCGACGGCCACCCCAACGTCACCCCCGTGTGGGCCGAGCTCGACGGCGACGACATCGTGATCAACACCGCCCTCGGACGCGCCAAGGCCCGCAACCTGGCGAACGACCCCCGGGTCGCCGTCTCGATCACCGACCTCGAGGATCCCCAGGCCAACGTCGCGGTGCGCGGCACCGTCGTCGCCTTCACCACCAAGGGCGCCGACGAGGTGATCGACCGGCTCGCGAAGAAGTACCTCGGGGTCGACCGCTACCCCTACCGGTCCGAGGGCGAGGTGCGCGTCACCGTGAGGATCCGGCCCGACCGGATCGCCCACCAGCCCGCCTAGTCCCCGTAGCGGCGCCACTCCCCCAGCGCGTCGCTCCCCGCGGCGACGAGCCCGAGGCTCTGGCCGCCCCCGACGAGGCGCCCGCCCTCGTGGGCCCAGACGCGCACGGCCTCGCGCGGCGCGGGTCGGCCGTAGGCGCGCCGGAGCGTCGCGACCTCGTTGACGAGGTCCACCGGGCCGCCCGACAGGAGCGCCTCGACCACCTCGGCGTGGGCGCGCGCGTGCGCGCGCGCCTCGACCACGACGTCGCTCAGGCCCACCAGGGCCGCCACCGTCTTCACGTCGCGCGCGGCGATCGCGGCCGGGTAGTCCGCCGAGACCTCGAGCCACAGCCCCAGGCGGGGGTGGCGCCGCTCGACGGTGAGGGCGGCCGCGGCGACCGCGGTGTCGGCGTCGCTGCAGCGCCACACGAGCACGGCGTCGCGGGTCGCCGCGAGCGCGCGCGCGAGGTCGGCCGCGCCGGTGGCGCGCGCGACGAGGTCCACCTAGGGGTGGAGCTCCTCTTTGGGGAGGCGCTCGACGTTGACGTCGCGGAAGGTGAGGATCCGCACCGAGGGGACGAACCGGGCGGTGCGGTACATGTCCCAGACCCACGCGTCGCGCAGGCTCACCTCGATCATGGCCGGGGTGGAGTCGTCGTGGACCGTGAGCTCGACCTCGTTGGCCAGGTAGAACCGACGGTCGGTCTCGACGGCGTAGTCGAACATGCCGGCGACGGCCTTGTACTCCTGGACGAGGCCGAGCTCGAGGGTGGCCTCGTACTCGTCGAGCTCTTCTTCGCTCACCTCTTAGGCGCGCTCGGTGACGCGCCGCTCCTTGATCTTCGCCGCCCGGCCGCGCAGCTCGCGCAGGTAGTAGAGCTTGGCCCGACGCACGTCGCCGTAGGTGTCGACCTCGATCTTGTCGATGGTCGGCGCGTGCACGGGGAAGGTCCTCTCGACGCCGACCCCGAAGCTCACCTTGCGCACGGTGAAGGTCTCGTGCAGCCCCGAGCCCTGGCGGCGCAGGACGACGCCCTGGAACACCTGGACCCGCTGGCGGTTGCCCTCGACCACCCGGACGTGCACCTTGACGGTGTCACCGGGGCGGAAGGACGGGACGTCGTCTCGCAGCGAGTCGCGGTCGACGAGGTCGGTGGGGTTCATGGGTGGGTCCCTTTCGGATCTCGAGCCCTACGAGTCTAGCCGCTCGAGGCGTCGGCCCTCAGGGCTCGGGCGGGGCGGCGAACTCCTCGATGAGCCGTCGCTCCTCGTCGGAGAGGCCGCCGCGGCGCTCCATCAGGTCGGGGCGGCGCTCGAGGGTGCGCACCAGGCTCTGGGCCCGGCGCCAGCGCGCGACCCTCCCGTGGTCGCCCGAGAGCAGCACCGCCGGGGCGGCGAGGCCCTCGAAGACGGCCGGGCGGGTGTAGTGGGGGTACTCGATCAGCCCCTCGTCGAAGGACTCCTCCTCGATCGAGGCCCGGTTGCCGAGCGTCCCCGGCAGGAGGCGCACGACGGACTCGATCACTACCAGGGCCGCGAGCTCGCCGCCGGCCAGCACCACGTCGCCCACCGAGAGCTCCTCGTCGCACACCAGGTCGATCGCCCGCTGGTCGATCCCCTCGTAGCGCCCGCACACCAGGGTGAACCCGCCGGTGGCGGCGAGCGCGCGGGCCCGGTGCTGGTCGAAGGGCCGTCCGGCCGGGGTGAGCGCGATCACCGGGCGGGCGAGGTCGGGGGTCGCGCGCACCGTGCGCACGATCGGCTCGGCCCGCATGACCATCCCGGCGCCGCCGCCGAGCGGCGCGTCGTCGACGCTGCGGTGGGCGTCGTCGGTCTCCTCGCGGGGGTCGAGCGTGCGCAGCCGCCACACCCCGGCCTCGCGGGCCCGCCCGAGCACCGAGGTGGCGCAGTAGTCCGCGACGGCCCCGGGGAAGAGCGTGACGACGTCGACGGCGAAGGTCACTCGAAGAGCCCCTCGGGCGCCTCGACGGTGACCCGCTCGTTGGCCTCGACCTCGCGCACGAAGGCGAGGGGCACCAGGGCCCCGGTGTCGAGCACCAGCAGGTCGCTCGCCGGGTTGGCCTCGACCGAGACGACCCGGCCGCGCACGACCCCGCGGTCGACGACCTCGGCGCCGAAGAGCTGGTCGACCCAGATCACCGAGGGGTCCTCGAGCCGCTCGGCCGTGAGCACCACCCCGCGCAGGGCCTCGGCCCCGGCCCGGTCGTCGACCCCCTCGAAGCGCACCCGCCAGCGGTCCTGGTGCCGCGCGGCGCTCAGCACGCGCAGGGGCCCGCGGGCGCTGGCGAGAACGGTCCCGGGCTCGAGGCGCTCGGTGCGGTCGGTCCACAGGTCCACCACGACCTCGCCGCGCAGCCCGTGGGCCCGCACGACCCGCCCGACGTCGAGCGTGGACCGCTCGGCCACGGTCAGTCGACGATGTCGACGCTCGTCGTGACGCCGTCGCGCGACCCGGCGGCGGCGACGAGGGAGCGCAGGGCCTGGGCGGTCCGGCCCCGTCGGCCGATCACCCGGCCCATGTCGTCGGGCCCGACCCGCAGCGAGAGCACGACCGTGCGGCCCTTGCGCTCGGCCTCGACCGAGACGGCGTCGGGCTCGTCGGCGAGGGAACGCGCGAGGTACTCGAGCACGCCCGCGGCCGTGGGGGCCAGCGCCTCGTCGAGCGTGTTGACGTCGCCCTCAACGTAGCCGTCGCCCGCCTCGCTCACGCGCCCGCCTTGGCGGCCTCGAAGGCCTCCATCGCGCCCGACGCCTTGAGCAGGCGGGCGACCCGCTCGGTCGGCTGGGCGCCGTTCTTCAGCCAGGCCACGGCCTTGTCGTTGTCGATCGAGACGACCATCTCGGGCTCGGCGGCCGAGAGCCCCCGGGGCTGGTAGGTCCCCAGGATCTCGAGGAAGGCCCCCGAGCGGGGCCGGCGGCTGTCGGCGGCGACGACGCGGTAGGTGGGCTGCTTCTTCTTGCCCATGCGCACCAGGCGGATCTTCACGGCCACGAGTCTGTTTCCCTTCGGTGGAGTCTCTGGGGGCGACGCCCGAGTCTGAGAGTCTATCGCTGCTTGGGCGGGGTCACCCGACCGCCCTTCTTCTTCTTGCCGCGGGTGCCCGTCGCCGGCACCGGGCGCGCCGGCGGGGCCCCGAGCCCGGCGGGCAGGCCCGCGAGGCCCTCCGAGCCCCGGGCCTTCACCGCGGCCGCGAGCTTGCCCATCCCCGGGGGCAGCGCCGGGGCGCCCCCCGAGCCCATCTGGCGCATCATCTTGCGCATCTCGGTGAACTGGCGCAGCAGCTGGTTGACCTGGGCGACCGAGGTGGCCGACCCCCGGGCGATGCGGGTGCGCCGCGAGCCGTCGATGATCGAGGGGTTGCGCCGTTCGGCCAGCGTCATCGAGCGCACGATCGCCTCCACCCGGTCGATCTCGCGCTCGTCGACGTTGCCCGCGGCCTGGCGCATCTCGCGGGTCACCCCCGGCATGAGGCGCATCAGCCCGCCGAGCGAGCCCATCTTGCGCACCTGGGCGAGCTGGGCGAGGAAGTCGTCGAGGGTGAAGGTGCCCGTCACCATCCGCCCGGCCGACTCGGCCACGACCTCGGCGTCCATGGCGCGCTCGGCCTGCTCGATGAGGGTCATCACGTCGCCCATGCCGAGGATCCGCGAGGCCATCCGCTCGGGGTAGAAGAGGTCGAAGTCGGTGAGCTTCTCCCCACTCGAGGCGAAGACCACCGGCCGGCCCACCACCCCGCGGGCCGACAGCACCGCGCCGCCGCGGGCGTCGTAGTCGAGCTTGGTCACGACGAGGCCCGTGAGCTCGAGCGCCTCGTGGAAGGCGCGTGCGGTCACCACCGCGTCCTGGCCCGTGGCCGCGTCGATGACGAGGAAGGTGTAGTGGGGCTCGACCGCCGCCGACACGCGGCGCACCTCGTCCATGAGGGCCGCGTCGACGCTGAGCCGCCCGGCCGTGTCGACGATGACGACGTCGCGCCCGAGCCGGCGGGCCTCCTCGAGGCCCCGGCGGGCCACCTCGACCGGATCGGTCGGCTCGCTGAAGACGCCCACCCCGGCCTGGGCGGCCAGCACGCGCAGCTGCTCGACGGCCGCCGGGCGCTGGAGGTCGGCGCCGACGAGGTAGGGCTGGCGGCCCTGCTGGCTGAACCAGAGCGCGAGCTTGGCGGCGGCCGTCGTCTTGCCCGCGCCCTGGAGCCCGGCCAGCAGCACCACCGTCGGGGGCCGCGAGGCGTAGGTGACCTTGAGCGGCGCGGCCCCGAGGATCTCCACCAGCTGGTCGTGGACCGCCTTTACGACCTGCTGGCCCGGGGTCAGGCTCTGGCTGAGGGCGGCGCCGGCGAGGCGGGTGCGCACGGCCTCGAGGAACGCCCGCACCACGGAGAACTCGACGTCGGCCTCGAGCAGGGCCGTGCGCACCTCGCCGAGGGCCTCGTCGAGGTCGCGCTCGGTGAGCCGCCCGCGCGAGCGCAGGCCGTCGCTGATGCGCTCCAGGCGCTCGGAGAGGGCGTCGAACACGGCCTCGAGGCTACCGGTCAGGCCCCGAGTAGCGAGTCGACGAAGGCCTCGGGGTCGAAGGGCACCAGGTCGCGCACGCCCTCGCCGACCCCGACGAACTTCACCGGGATGCCCAGCTCGCGCTCGATCGCCACGACGACGCCCCCCCGCGCGGTGCCGTCGAGCTTGGTGAGCACGATCCCGGTCACCGCGGCCGCGGCGAGGAACTCGCGCGCCTGGCTGAGCGCGTTCTGGCCGGTCGTCGCGTCGAGCACCAGGAGCGTCTCGACCACCTGGCCGGGCTCGCGGTCGGCCACGCGGCGGACCTTGGCCAGCTCGTCGAGGAGGTTGGCGCTGTTGGGGCGGCGCCCGGCGGTGTCGGCGAGCACGATGTCCACGCCGCGGGCCTTGGCCCGGCCGATGGCGTCGTGGACCACCGAGCCGGGGTCGGCCCCCTCGGCGGCGCGCACGATCTCGCTGCCGGTGCGCGTCGCCCAGGCCTCCAGCTGGTCGGCGGCGGCGGCGCGGAAGGTGTCCCCGGCCGCGAGCAGCACGCTCTTGCCCTCGTCGATGAGGCGCTGGGCGAGCTTCGCGATCGAGGTGGTCTTGCCCACGCCGTTCACCCCCACGAAGAGCCACACCGGAACCCGGCCCGACTCGGCCGCCTCGTGCAGCGCGCGCTCGGTGTCGAAGCCCGACAGCAGCATGTCGCGCACGGCGCTCGCCACGCCCTCCGGCGCGCCGTCGGCGCGCAGGCGCGCGAGCACCTCGGTCGTCGTGGCGAGGCCCACGTCGCTGCGCAGCAGGACCTCCTCGACCAGGCCCAGCTGGTCCTCGTCGAGCCGGCCGGCGCCGAGGCCGCGCACCCGGTCGAAGACCCCCCGGCTGGCGGCGAGCCGCTCGGCGAGCCCGGGCTCGGGGACGAGGGCCGGGATGGCCGTCGCCTCGGCGACCAGCACCTCGGGCAGGGGCGGCGGGGCGGCGGGGGCGGCGGGACGCGCGCGCCGTCGCGCGCGCACCACGGCCACGACGACGAGCGCCACCACCACCACCGCGACCAGGACGTAGAGGGCGGTCACGGCGCGGCCGGCTCGGGCGCGCGGGCGACGCGCTGGCTGACGACCTTGGAGGAGGCGCCGGGGACCATGGTGACCCCGTAGAGGGCGTCGGCCGACTCCATGGTGCGCTTCTGGTGGGTGACGATGATGAGCTGCGCCTCGTCGCGGAACTCGTCCACCAGGGTCAAGAAGCGCTGGAGGTTCACGTCGTCGAGCGCGGCCTCGACCTCGTCCATCAAGTAGAAGGGCGAGGGCCGCGAGCGGAAGACCGCGAAGAGGAAGGCCAGCGCCGCCATCGAGCGCTCGCCGCCCGAGAGCAGGGAGATCCGCCGCACGTTGCGGCCCATCGGGCGCACCTCGATCTCGACCCCGGTGTTGAGCGGGTCGTCGGGGTCGGACATGAGGAGCCGGCCCTGGCCGCCGGGGAAGAGCATCGCGATCAGGCTCGAGAAGTGCTCGTTCACGTCGGCGAAGGCCGAGGTGAAGGTCTCCATGATCTCCTCGTCGAGCGCGCGCAGCACCTCTTGGAGCTCGCGGCGCGCGTGGCGCACGTCGCTCACCTGGGCGTCGAGCTCGGCGTAGCGCTCCTCGAGGCTCGCCAGCTCCTCGAGGGCCAGCGGGTTGATCGGCCCCATCGAGGTGATGCGGGCCTCGAGCTCGCCGACGCGCGCCTCGAGGCCCCCGAGGTCGACGACGGCCTCGGCGACCGGCTCGAGGGCCTCGACCTCGACGGCCAGCTCGTGGCGCACCGCGTCGTGGACGGTCTGGACCATGAGGGAGACCTCGGCCCGCTCGACCTCCTGGTCGCGCCGGTGCTCGGCCAGCACGCGCAGCCGCTCGTCGGCGTCGGCGCGCTGGGCCCGCACGTCCTCGAGCAGCCCGGCCCGGGCCCGGGTCGCCTCGAGCTGCTCGCGGTAGGTCGCCTCGAGGGCCCCGTGGGCCTCGCGCGTCTCGGTGGCGCAGCGCTCGACCACCGCGCGCAGCCGCCCGAGGGCGTCGCGGTCGGCCTCGAGGGCGAGGCGCCGTCGGGTCGCCGCCTCGCGCTCGGTGGCCCGGCCCTCGAGTCGACGCTCGATCTCGTCGCGGCGCGCCTCGATCAGCCGGCGGCGCTCGGCGAGCTCGGCCTCCCGCGCGGTCAGCTCGCCCGCGACGCCCTCGGCGTCGGCGCGGGCCGACGCGACACGGGCCTCGGCGTCGCGCCGGGCCGCCAGCCGCTCGGCCAGGTCCGCGAGGTCCGCCTCGAGGGCGGGCAGCGCCTCGCGCCGAGCGACGAGGTCGGCCTCGAGGGCGGTGACGCGCTCTTGGAGCGTGTCGGCCTCGGCGACGAGGTCCTCCAGGCGGACCCGCGCCGACTCGCGCTCGCGCTCGAGGCGGGCGGCGTCGGCTCCGATCCGCTCGTCGAGCGCCTCGGACTCGGCCAGCTCGCGCGCGGCGGCCGCGAGGGCCGCCCGGGCCTCGGCGAGGCCG
>JAJXZW010000009.1 GCA_021779855.1 Actinomycetes bacterium | reverse complement strand
GCACGGCGTCGATGCCCCCCGGGTCGCGCCCGCCGGCCACGGCCAGCCGGTCGCCCCCCCCACCGCCGCCGCTCACGTGGCGGGCGAGCGCGCGCACCGTCGCCGTCGCGTCGAGCGAGCCGTCGGCCGCCACCGCGAGGGCCACCTTGCCCTCGGTGGCGCCCACCAGCACCACGACCCGGCGGCCCCGGCGCTGGAGGTCGGCCGCGACGACGCGCAGCTGGTCCTGGGAGACCCCGTCGACCCGGGCCCACACCGCGTCGCCGCCCGACGCCGCGTCGAGCTCGTCGGCGAAGCGCGCCAGCTGGCTCTGGCGCAGGGCCGCGTACTGGGTCTCGACGTCGCGCAGCCGCTCGAGGACCCGCTCGAGCGCCGGCACGACGTCCTCGGTCGAGGTCTTCAGGGTCGACGCGACCGCCCCGAGGAGCCGCTCCATCTCCCGGCTGCGCCGGAAGGCGCCCCGTGCGCTCACCGCCTCGAGCCGGCGGGTGTTCGAGCCGATCGAGCCCTCGCTCACGATCTGGACCTGGCCGATGTCGCCCAGGCGCTCCACGTGGGTCCCGCCGCAGAACTCCAGGCTGTGGCGCCCGGCGCGCACCACGCGCACCCGGTCCCCGTACTTGTCGCCGAAGAAGGCGATCGCCCCCATCGTCTCGGCGTCGGCCTTGGTGGTCTGGATCGTCTCGACCGGGTCGTTCGCGATCACGTCGCCGTTCACGATCTCGACGACCGCGTCGGCCTCCTCGGGGGCGAGCCCACCGCCGTGGCTGAAGTCGAAGCGCAGCCGGTCGGGCCCCACGTAGGAGCCCTGCTGGCGGACGTGGTCGCCGAGCACCTGGCGCAGCCCGGCGTGCAGGAGGTGGGTCGCCGTGTGGTTGCGGCGGGTCGACTCGCGGCGGTCGGCGTCGATCGCCGCCACGGCGCTCTGGCCCGCCGCGATCTCCCCGGTGAGCGCCCCCCGGTGGGCGATGAGCCCGCCGGCGACGCTCTGGGTGTCGTGGACCTCGAGCCGGCCCGACTCGGTGACGATCACCCCGGTGTCGCCCACCTGGCCGCCGCCCTCGGCGTAGAAGGGCGTCGTGTCGAGGAACACCTCGCTCTCGCCGTGGGCCCCGGCGAGCACCGCCAGCACCGTCGTCTCCAGGGAGTAGCGGCTCACGTCGCGACCCACGAACTCGCTGGGACCGGTGCGCTCGAGCAACTCGCGGTACTGGGTGTCGTCGGCCACGTGGAGGGCCTTCGCGGCGGCGCGGGCCCGCTCGCGCTGGGCGGCCATCGCGGCGTCGAAGGCCGCGCGGTCGACCGACATCCCGGACTCGCCCACGACCTCGGTCGTCAGCTCGATCGGGAAGCCGTGGGTGTCGTGCAGCCGGAAGGCCACCTCGCCCGGGAAGACCGTCGTCCCGGCGGCGGCGACCGCGGCGCGCGCCTCCTCGAGCAGGCTGAGCCCGGTGCGCAGGGTGCGGGCGAAGCCGTGCTCCTCGCGCTCGAGCACCTCGACGATCAGGTCCCGGTCGGCGACCAGGTTCGGGTAGGCGTCGCCCATCTTGGCCAGCGTCGCCGCCACGAGGTCGGCCGCGAGGGGGCGCTCCGAGCCGGCCCGGCGCGCCGCGAGCACAGCCCGGCGCACGATGCGCCGCAGCACGTAGCCCCGCCCCTCGTTCGAGGGCAGGACCCCGTCGCCCACGAGGAAGGTCATCGCCCGGCCGTGGTCGGCGATGCGCCGGATGAGCACGTCGCTGGCCTCGTCGGCGCCGTAGGGGGTGTCGATCGCCCGGGCGGCGGCCTCGAGCAGGGGGCCGAAGAGGTCGGTCGCGAACACCGACTCCACGCCGTTCAGGATCGCCAGGGTCCGCTCGAAGCCCGAGCCGGTGTCGATGTTCTTCTGGGGCAGTTCGGCGAGACGGCCGTCGGCCTGGCGGTCGTACTGGGTGAACACGAGGTTCCAGAACTCGACGAAGCGGTCCTCGCCCCCGTGGGCCGGCCCGCCGTCGGCGCCGAAGGACGGCCCCTTGTCGTAGAAGATCTCCGAGCAGGGCCCGCACGGGCCGGTCGGGCCCATCTCCCAGAAGTTGTCCTCGCCCAGGCGCTGGATGCGCGAGGGGGCGACGCCCACCCGGTCGCGCCAGATCGCCTCGGCGTCGTCGTCGCTCTCGTGGACCGTCACCCACAGCCGGTCGGGGTCGAGGCCGAGCGACTCGGTGACGAGCTCCCAGGCGAAGGCGATGGCGTCCTCTTTGAAGTAGTCCCCGAAGGAGAAGTTGCCCATCATCTCGAAGAAGGTGAGGTGGCGCTGGGTCGTGCCGATGATGTCGATGTCGAGGGTCCGGAAGCACTTCTGGACCGAGACGGCCCGGCGCCGCGGGGGCACCTCCTCGCCCAGGAAGTAGGCCTTGAAGGGCACCATGCCCGCGACGGTGAGCAGCAGGGTCGGGTCGTTGGGGATCAGGCTCGCCGAGGGCACGACCAGGTGGCCGCGCGCGGCGAAGAAGTCGAGGAACCGGGTGCGCAGGTCGGCGGCGTCCACGGGATCACTCTACCGGCGGGCCCGATTATTCCTGATGGGGAGTTACGCGGGCCGGACCGGGCCGAGGTGCAGTTCGCGCCGCTGGCGCTCGCTGATGACCTTGGGCGCCCCGGTCATGAGGTCGGCCCCCGACTGGGTCTTGGGGAAGGCGATCACCTCGCGGATGTTCTCCACGCCGGCGAAGATCGCCACCAGCCGGTCGATCCCGAAGGCGAAGCCCGCGTGGGGCGGGGCGCCGTAGCGGAAGGCCCCGAGCAGGAACCCGAAGCGGTACTCGGCCTCCTCATCGGAGATGCCGAGCGAGCGGAACACCGCGCGCTGGACGTCGGGGCGGTGCACGCGCACCGAGCCGCTGCCGAGCTCCCAGCCGTTCAGGACGAGGTCGTAGGACTGGGCCCGCACGCTCAAGGGGTCGCTCCCCAGCCGCTCGAGGTCCTCGGGGTGGGGCATGGTGAAGGGGTGGTGGGCCGCCACGGGGTTGCCCTCCTCGTCGAGGCCCTCGAACATCGGGAAGTCGACCACCCAGACGTAGCGGTGCGGCCCGGCCGACACGGGCGGCGCCCCGAGCTCGACGCGCAGCGCCCCCAGCACCCGGCAGGCCAGGGCGTGGGCGTCGGCGACCACGAGGACGAGGTCGCCCGGCGCGGCGCCGTCGACCGACCCGAGGGCGGCCGCCTCCGCGGGCGCGAGCACCTTGGCCAGGGGCGCGTCGAGGCCGTCGGGGCCCACCCGGAACCAGGCCAGGCCCCGGGCCCCGAGGGCCTTCGCCCGCTCGACCAACTCGTCCAGCCGGCTCCGGCTGAGGCTCGCCCCGCCCGGCACGCGCAGGGCCTTCACGCAGGGGGCCTGGAGGGCCCGCACGCCGGTCGTGGCGAAGGCGGCCGTGAGGTCGCAGAGCGCCATGTCGAAGCGCAGGTCGGGCTTGTCGGTGCCGTAGCGGTCCAGTGCCTCGGCCCAGGTCATCTCGGCGATCTCGCCGGGGCGCTCCCCCGTCGCCGCCTCGGCCGCGTCGAGCACGGCGCGCGAGACGAACCGGCGCACGTCCTCCTGGGAGACGAAGCTGGCCTCGAGGTCGAGCTGGGTGAACTCGAACTGGCGGTCGGCGCGCAGGTCCTCGTCGCGCAGGCAGCGGGCGATCTGGTAGTAGCGGTCGAAGCCGCCCACCATCAGCAGCTGCTTGGCGATCTGGGGGCTCTGGGGCAGCGAGTAGAACTCCCCGTCGTGGAGCCGCGAGGGCACGACGAACTCGCGCGCGCCCTCGGGGGTCGGCGCCCACAGCAGGGGCGTCTCGACCTCGACGAATCCCTGGACGTCCATCGCGGCGCGCAGCGCCGTGTTCACCCGCGCACGCAGGCGCAGGTGGGCCTGCATCGGCTCGCGGCGCAGGTCGAGGTAGCGGTACCGCAGCCGCACGGCCTCGTCGGCCTCGGCGCGCTCGTCCAGGGGCAGCGGCGAGGGCTCGGCCTCGGCCAGGACCTCGACCTCGCAGTCGGTGAGCTCGACGTCCCCGGTCGCCAAACGCTCGTTGCGCGTGCCCTCCGGCCGGGGCGTGACCGTGCCCGTCACGCGCACCACGTACTCGTTGCGCACCTCGAGCGTGCCCGCGACCACGGCCTGGACGATCCCCGAGCGGTCGCGCAGGTCCAAGAAGGCGAGGTGCTCGCCGTGCTCGCGCCGGCGCGCCACCCACCCGCAGACGCTGACCCGCCGACCCACGTCGGGCGCCCCGAGCGACCCGCACAGCGCGTCGCGCAGGCTCGTCGCGTCGAACTCGCTCACCGTCCTCCGTTCACCAGGGCGCGCACGGCGCCCGCCACCTCATCCAGGGGGACGCGCCGCTGGGCCCCCTCGTCGCTCGGCGCGCGCAGGTCCCTCATGGTAACCGCGCCGGCGGCGGCCTCCTCGGGGCCGTAGAGCAGGGCGGCGCGGGCGCCCGAGCGGTCGGCGACCTTCATCTGGGCGCGCATCGATCGCGTCCCGTAGGCGCGGTCGACCGCCAGGCCCGCGGCGCGCAGCGACTCGACGAGGCGCTGGATGCCGGCGTCGCCCACGGTGTCGACCACGAAGGCGTCGAGCACCCGGTGCACCAGCGGCTCGGTCGCGCCCTCGCGCTCGCGCACCATCAGTATCCGCTCCACACCCGAGCCGAAGCCGATCCCGCTGACCGGCGGGCCGCCGAGCTCCTCGACGAGCCCGTCGTAGCGACCGCCCCCGCCGATCGCGTTCTGGGCGTTCTCGAGGACGTCGGAGACGAACTCGAAGGTCGTGCGGGTGTAGTAGTCGAAGCCGCGCACCAGCCGGGGGTTGAGCTCGGCGACGACGCCCACCGCGTCGAGCCCCTCGCGCACCGCCGCGAAGTGCGTCCGGCACTCGGGGCACAGGTGGTCGAGCAGCATCGGGCCCTCGGCCGTGACGAGCACGCACGACTCGCGCTTGCAGTCGAGGACCCGCAACGGGTTCTGGCGCCAGCGCTCACGGTGCTCGTCGCAGAGTTCGGCCTCGTGGGCCGCCAGGTGCGCACCGAGGAGCTCGACGTAGGCGGGCCGGCAGGCCCGGTCCCCCATGGAGTTGACGAGCAGCCGGTAGCGGCGCAGCCCCACCGCCCGGTAGGTCGCGTGCGCCAGGGCGATGACCTCGACGTCGACCAGGGGGTCGTCGGTCCCGATCACCTCGACCCCGAGCTGGGTGTGCTGGCGGTAGCGGCCGGCCTGGGGCCTCTCGTAGCGGAACGCCGGGGTGACGTACCACGCCTTCCACGGGACCGTCGGGCGGTGCTGGACGAAGGCCCGCACGACCGAGGCCGTCCCCTCGGGGCGCAGCGCGAGCGTGCGGTCCCCGCGGTCGGTGAAGACGTACATCTCGTTGCGAAAGACGTCGCTCACCTCGCCCAGCCCGCGCACGAAGACCCCGACGTCCTCGAAGATGGGCGTCATGACCAGGGAGAACCCGTATCGGTAGGCCAGCTCGGCGTACGTCGCGACCAGTCCCTCCCACTCGTAGGACTCCGGCGCGAGGACGTCGCGGGTCCCGGTGGGCGCCTGGAACGGCGGCGTGGGGGTCATGAGGACTTGTTCTGGCCGGGCAGCTGGCGGAAGGCGTCGAACACCCCGTCGACCGCCTTCAAGGCGGCGAGCAGGCTCGAGAGGTGGGTCGGGTCGGCGAGCTCGACGTCAAAGACCATGCGCACGATCCGCGCCCCCGAGGTCGTGGTGCTCGAGGCGATGATGTTGAGGTGGTACTCGGCGACCACCTTGGAGACGTCGAGCAGCAGCCGCGAGCGGTCGAAGGCCAGGATCTCGAGCACCACCCGGTACTGGCCGCTCGTGCCGTCCCACTCGACGTCGATCACCCGCTCACCCAGGCGCTGGGCCAGCGCGACGGCGTTGGAGCAGTCGTCGCGGTGCACCGAGACGCCCCGGCCCTGGGTGATGAAGCCCATGATCGAGTCCCCCGGCACCGGCGAGCAGCAGCGCGCCAGGTGGATCATCACGTCGTCGAGGCCTTCGACGTAGACCCCGACGCCCCGGTTCGACCGGTTGGACCGGGGGGCCTTGGTGACCGTCGTCGGCAGTTGCTCGACCTCGCCCCCGCGCAGCTCGCGCTCGAGTCGCTGCACGACGGCGTGGGCCGAGGGGTGGCCGGCGGCGATCGCGAGGAAGAGGGCGTCGACGCTCTCCAGGCTGAACGACGCGACGACGGTCGACAGCGCACCCGAGGCCAGCGTGGTGGCGATCGGCAGGCCCTCGCGACGCAGGGCGCGCACGAGCTCCTCGCGGCCCGCCTCGAGGGCGTCCTCGCGCCGCTCGCGCTGGAACCACTGGCGGATCTTGGAGCGGGCCCGGGAGGACTTGACGATGCTCAGCCAGTCCCGGCTGGGCCCGGCGTCGTCGTTCTTCGCCGTGACGATCTCGACGACGTCGGCCGAGCGCAGCACCGTGGTGAGCGGCACGAGCCGCCCGTTGACCTTGGCCCCCACGCAGTGGTGGCCGACCTCGGTGTGCACGGCGTAGGCGAAGTCGATCGGGGTCGACCCCTCGACCAGGGGGATCACCCGTCCCTTGGGGGTGAAGACGTAGACCTCGTCGTGACCGAGGTCGAGCTTGAGCGCCTCGAGGAAGGCGATCGGGTCCTTCTCCTCCTCCTCGACGTCGGCCAGGCGCTGCATCCACGCGACCTCCTTCGCGGAGGCGCCCTCTTTGTACATCCAGTGGGCGGCGACGCCGAACTCGGCGCGACGGTGCATCTCGTGGGTGCGGATCTGCACCTCGACCGACTTGCCCCTCGGTCCGATCACGGTCGTGTGCAGGGACTGGTAGAGGTTGAACTTGGGCGAGTTGATGTAGTCCTTGAAGCGGCCCTGGACCGGGGACCACAGCGCGTGCACCGCCCCGAGCGCCGCCCAGCAGTCGCGCTCCTCGTCGACCACGATCCTGAGGCCCACCAGGTCGAAGATCTCGTCGAACTCCTTGCCCCCCACGACCATCTTCTCGTAGATGCTCCAGAGGTGCTTCGGCCGCCCCCGCACGTCGGCGTCGAGGTGGAACTCGGTCAGCTTGGCGCTCAGGGTCGCCATCACCTCGGCCAGGTACGCCTCGCGCTCGGGCTGGCGGGCGGCCACCATCTGCTCGATCTCGGCGTAGCGCTTGGGGTGCAGCGTCGCGAAGCTGAGGTCCTCGAGCTGCCACTTCACCTGATCGACGCCCAGGCGGTGCGCGAGCGGCGCGTAGACGTCCAGGGTCTCCTGGGCGATCGCGCGCTGGCGGTGCATCGGCATCACCGAGATGGTCCGCATGTTGTGGAGCCGGTCGGCCAGCTTGATCAGCAGGACCCGCCAGTCCTGGGCCATGGCGATGAACATCTTGCGGATGGTGGCGGCCTGCTGGGCCTCCTTGGAGTCGAACTCGAGCCGGTCGAGCTTGGTGACCCCGTCGACCACGGCGGCGACCTGCGGGCCGAACTCCTGGGCCAGCCACTCGGTCGTCACCCCGGTGTCCTCCACGGCGTCGTGCAGCAGGGCCGCGGCGAGGGTCACCTCGTCGAGCCCCAGGTCGGCCGTGATGCCGGCTACCGCGATCGGATGGGTCACGTAGGGCTCGCCGGTGCGCCGCAGCTGGCCCTCGTGGGCGTTGATGGCGGCCACCCCGGCCCGGCGGATCAGTTCGACGTCGCCGTCCTCGTGGTGCTCGAGGAAGCGTGCGATCAGCCGATCGAGGGAGCCCGCGAGGACGGGGTCGACGCTGTGGCGTGACGTCAGGCTCACCATGGCGTCAGCCTACCGGCGCCCTAGCGGCGCTTGGGCTTTCGCGCGCGCGGCTGGATCGTCGTACCGGTCCCGGTGCGCACCGGCGTCGTCGCCACCCCGGCGACCGAGGCCGCGGTCGTCGAGGCGACGAGACGCGCCGCGCTCGTCGCCGAGAGCAGCAGGTGGCCGCCGCGCGCGTTGACCCGCTGGGCCAACTCGCGGTAGCGCTGCTCGCGCTCCTTCATCATCGCGAGCAGCGGGCTCGCGATGAAGATCGACGAGTAGGCCCCGCTGACCAGTCCCACGAAGAGCGCCAAGCCGTAGTCCTGCAGCGTCGTCGCGCCCAGGATGTAGGCGCCGACGACGAGCACCGAGAGCACCGGCAAGATGGCGACCAGCGACGTGTTCATCGAACGCGCCAACGTCTGGTTCATCGACAGGTTGATCATGTCCGAGTAGGTCAGGTCGCCGGACTTCAAGATGCCGTTGGTGTTGTCGCGCACCCGGTCGAAGACCACGACCGTGTCGTAGAGGGAGTACCCGAGGATCGTCAAGATGGCGATCACCGTGTCCGGGGTGATCTGGAAGCCGAAGATCGAGTAGACCCCGACGGTCACCAGCAGGTCGTGGAGCATCGCCAAGAAGGCGGCCACGGCCATCTTGGGCTCGAAGCGCAGGCTGATGTAGACCACGACCGCGATGAAGAAGATGATGAGGGCCTCGACGGCCCGGTTGGTGATCTGACCGCCCCAGGTCGGCCCGACGGTGGCCGTGGAGACCTGGTTGTAGGTGGTGCCGGCGAGGCCGGCCATCGCCCGGGCCACCTTGTCGGTGAGGGCCGTCTGGGCGCTCGCCGACAGGCTGTTGATGTCGGCGGTGACCTGGTAGGTGTCCGAGCCCAGCTTCTGCACCGTCGGGTTGGTGAGCCCGGCCGCCCCGACGGTGCTCTGCATCTTGGCGACCGTCGCGTGGGGGGCCAGCACCTCCCACGAGCTCCCGCCCTTGAAGTCGATGCCCAGGTTGAACCCGCGCACCCCGAGCGAGACGAGGCCCGCCACGATGATCACCAGCGAAACGGTGAACCAGATCCGCCGCCGCCCGACGAAGTCGACCGTCGTGAGACCGTGGTAGAGGCGCCCGAAACGCCCGTAGGCCGGCGTCGCGACGGTGACCTCACTCACCGGCGACCTCCGCCTGCAGGCCGGCGGCCAGCGAGATGGCCGAACCCGTGTTCTCGCTACGACGGCCGAGCAGGATCACGAGCGGGCGCGTGAAGTACCACGTGATGATCACGTCCATCAGCGTCGACAGGCCCAGGAAGAAGGCGAAGCCCTTCACCGTGCCCACGGCGATGATGTAGAGCAGCACCGCGGCCAGCAGGCTCACGGTGTCGGCCGCGAGGACCGTGCGCCAGGCCGACTTGAAGCCCCGGTCCACCGAGGTCCGCACCGAGCGGCCGGCCCGGGTCTCGTCCTTCAGGCGCTCGAAGTAGACGATATAGCTGTCCACGGTGATGCCGATCGACACGATCAGTCCGGTCACCCCGGCCAGGTCGAAGCTGGGGGCGAAGGAGGTGTGGCCGAGCGCCGAGATGATGGCCCACAACAACGCGGCCGTCACCGCGAGGCCCAGCACGATCACGAGCCCCAGGGCCCGGTAGTAGAGGATCGTGTAGAGCAGGACGAGGATCAGACCGGCGATGCCGGCCCCGAGACCCGCGACGAGGGCCGAGTGGCCGAGGGTCGGCGAGACGGTCTGGGTGGTGAGCGGCGTGAGGCGCACCGGCAGGGCGCCGTAGTTCATGGCGATCGCCAGGTTCTTCGCCGAGGTCTGGGTGAACGACCCCGAGATCTGCCCCTGACCCTGGAAGCTCGTAAAGCTCGCCTGGTTCGGCTGGATGATCGGCGCCGACTGGACGACGCCGTCGAGCTCGATCGCCACCAGCTGGTGGAAGTTGCGCTGGGCCACCTGGTCCCAGGCCGGGCTACCGGCCCGGGTGAGCGAGTAGTTCACGACCCACTGGCCCGTCTGGTTCTGCTGGGCGACCGCGCTGTGCACGGCCGTGCCCGTGAGCTGGGCCGGGCCCAGCACGTAGCGCACGCCCGGCTGGCCGAGGGCGGGCAGCAGGACCTCGTCCTTGGGGTTGTCCAGCTTCGGGGGCGTGGACTTGATGCCGGCGAAGGCCGGGTCCGGCGGGATCTGGTTGGTGAAGCCCGTCGAGGTGTTCACGTTGAGGTTGGCCGCGGTCATGAGGTACGAGGAGCCGCAGGTGGGCAGGGTCTTCACCGCGACGACCTTCGTCGCGGTCGTCGCCTCGCAGAGCACCGGGCGAAAGAGCAGTTGGGCGGTCTGGCCGACCGAGGCCAGGACGGCGCGCGCGTCGGTCACCCCCGGCACCGAGACGACGACGTCCTTGTTCTGGAGGTTCACGGTGGCGCCGGACACCCCCAGGCCGTTCACGCGGTTGGTGATGATCGTCACCACCTCGTTCATGTCGCTCGTGGTCGCGTTGCTGGTCGGCTTGTAGACGACCGACAACCCGCCGGCGAGGTCGAGGCCGAGCTTGGGGCCCCAGCCCAGGGCCAGGGTGGTGGCCAGGGCGCCGAAGGCGATCGCGATGGTGAGGACCAGGCTGACGACGAGGTTTCGCCGTGAGCCGACCGCCGGCGCCATTACTCAGCGTCGCCTTCGGCCGGTCTCTCCTGCTCGTGGTCCGCGTGGACCTCGAGGGCCTCAGCGTCGGTCGCCGGCGCGGGGTTGTAGCGCCGGGCGATGGCCGAGGGGATGAAATCGAGCTCGACGCCGCTCGCCGTGCGCAGCGTCACGAACTCGTCGGTGCGCGTCACGACCATCCCGACGATGCCCCCGACGGTCTGGGCCCGGTCGCCGACCTCGACCTTGCGGGCCTCGAGGCGCTGGGCCTTGGCCTTCTGCGAGCGCGGCCGGATGAAGAAGAAGTACAGCGCCCCGAACAGGGCGATGTAGACGAGGATGATCGCAGGCGATCCGTGCGAGGACGAACTCGACGTGGTGGCGGCGAACAACATGGGTAACCCCTCTTTAGACAGACCCTGAAACTCTAGCGGGTGGGGGCCCGCAACCTAGAACAGTCCGCCCCGAGGCGGGGCCAGCCCCAGGTGGCGGTAGGCGCGCTCGGTGGCGACCCGGCCCCGGGGGGTGCGCGCCAGCAGGCCGCAGCGCAGCAGGTACGGCTCGTAGGCCTCCTCGAGGGTCACCGGCTCCTCGCCGGTGGCGTGGGCCAGGGTCGTGAGCCCGACCGGCTGGGCGGCGAACTGGTCGCACAGCAGCGACAGGATCCGCCGGTCGAGCTTGTCGAGGCCGAGCGCGTCCACCCCGAACAGGTCGAGGGCCTCGACGGCGACGCCGCCGTCGACGACCTCGTGGCCCCTCACCGAGGCGAAGTCGCGCACCCGGCGCAAGAGGCGGTTGGCCACCCGCGGGGTGCCCCGGCTCCGTCCCGCGATGGTCGAGGCCGCCTCACCCGTCACGTCGACTCCGAGGAGCCGCGCCGAGCGCTCCACGATCCGGCGCAGGTCCTCCACCTCGTAGAGGTCGAGCTGGCCGATGAAGCCGAAGCGGTCCCGCAGCGGCCCCGCGACGAGGCCGGTGCGGGTCGTCGCGCCGACCAGGGTGAAGCGCGGGAGGTCGAGCCGGATCGAGCGGGCCGAGGGGCCCCGCCCGATTAGCACGTCGAGGCGCTGGTCCTCCATCGCGGGGTAGAGGACCTCCTCGACGGTGCGGCTCAGCCGGTGGATCTCGTCGATGAAGAGCACGTCCCCGTCACCGAGTTCGGTGAGGATCGCCGCCAGGTCGCCCGGGCGCGAGAGAATCGGCCCCGAGGTGACCCGCAGGCTCGTGCCCATCTCGCGCGCCACGATCTGGGCCAGCGAGGTCTTGCCGAGCCCCGGGGGGCCCACGAAGAGGATGTGGTCGGCGCACTGGCCCCGCGCGCGCGCCGAGCCCAAGACGACCTCGAGGTGGCCCACCAGGTCCCCCTGGCCGACGAACTCGGCCAGGGTCGGCGGGCGCAGCGAGGCCTCCACGCGCCGCTCGCTCTCGCCCGCCTGGGGCGCCGCGGGCCGGCGCAGCTCGTCGAGGTCGAGGTCGCGGGTCACGACCGGCGCACCAGTCGCAGCGCGGCGCGCAGCGCCTCGCCCTCGTCGGCGGGCAGCTCCGCGCCCTCGAGCGCGTCGCGGATCTCGCCCGCGGTGTAGCCCAGCGCGCGCAGGGCGTCGTCCACCGCGGACAGGGAGCGCCCGACGGCCTCCTCCTGGGGCAGCCGTCCCCGCAGCTCGAGCACGATCCGCCCCGCGGTCTTCGCGCCGACCCCGGGGATGAGGGCCACCGTCTTGACGTCCTCGGCCTCGATGGCGCGGGCGAGGGTCTCGACGCTCATCGTGCGCAGCGCCCCCAGCGCCGTCGCCGGGCCGACGCCGGGCGCGGCGAGCAGCAACTCGAAGAGGTCGCGCTCGGCCGTCGTCGCGAACCCGTAGAGCACGATGGCGTCCTCGCGCACCGCGGTGTGCACGAAGAGCTCGACCTCCTCGCCCACCCCCGGGGACGTGGCCGCGGCCACCTGGACGCGGTAGCCGACGTCGTGCACGTCGACGATGGTCGCCCCGTCGCCGCCGTGGCCGACCACCCGTCCGCGCAGCCAGCCGATCACGGTGTGGGCGACCCGAGCCGCGCTTCGGTGCGGGCGACGGTGAGGTAGGTCAGGGCGAGCGCGAGGGCGTCCGCGACGTCGGGCGGGCGGGGCACCTCGGTCAGCCCGAGCAGCCGGGCGACCATCGCCTGGACCTGGGCCTTGTCGGCCGCGCCGTAGCCGGTGACCGCGAGCTTCACCTCCTGGGCGGTGAACTGGCGCACCCGGGCCCCCCCGGCGAGGGCGATGGCGACCCCGCTCGCCTGGGCCACCGGGATGGCGGTGCGGGCGTTGCGCTGGTAGAAGACGCGCTCGACCACCACGACCTGGGGGGTCGCCTCACGGTAGAGCCGGGCGAGGTCCCGGCCCAACTGGGCCAGCCGCCCCTCGACCGGGTCGGCGGGGTCGGTCTCGATCAGCCCGGCGCGCACCGCCACCGCGGGACGGTCCTCCTCGAGGGACCCCTCCACCAGGCCGAAGCCGCAGCGGGTCAGCCCGGGGTCGATGCCGAGGACGAACACGTGTTCGACTGTACCCCGCGGGCCGGGCCCCGTCGGGGACTACCCCTCGTAGGCGGCGAGGAGGTCGTCGGCGATGTCGAAGTTGGAAAAGACGTTCTGCACGTCGTCGTGGTCGTCGAGCGCGTCGACCAGGCGCAGGACCCGCTTGGCCTCGGACTCCTCGGTCACCGGCACCGGGTTCTGGGCGACCAGGGCGAGCTCGGCGCTGCGCACGGCGAGCCCGTCGGCCTCCAGGGCCGCGCGCACCCGGGCCAGCTCCTGGGGCTCGGTGGTCACGGTGTAGTCGGCGCCGTTGGCCTCGTAGTTCTCCGCCCCCGCCTCCATGACCCACTCCAGCAGCTGGTCCTCATCGAGTGGCCCGGCGACCTCGATCTCGCCCTTGCGCTCGAACTGCCAGGAGACGGCGCCGGGCTCGGCGATGGTCCCACCGTTCTTGGCGAAGAGGTGCCTGATCTCGGCGCTCGTACGGTTGCGGTTGTCGGTGAGCGTCTCGACGATCACCGCCACCCCGCCGGGACCGTAGCCCTCGTAGGTGATCGGCTCGTAGCGCACGCCCTCGAGCTCGCCGGTGCCGCGCTTGATGGCGCGCTCGATCGTGTCGAGCGGCACCGAGGCCTCCCGGGCCTTCTGGTACATCGTGCGCAGGCTCGCGTTGGCCTCGGGGTCACCCCCGCCCTCGCGGGCGGCGACCTCGACCTGGCGGATCAGCTTGGCGAAGACCTTGGCGCGCGCCGCGTCCTTGGCGCCCTTGCGGTGCTTGGTGGTGGCCCACTTGGAATGGCCGGACATGTTCCCTCCTGCCCCCTCGGGGCCCCGAAATGGTAGCGAACGCCCTAGAGCGACTCGACGAACAGGCGGTGGACCGTGGTGTCGGCGGTCAGCTCGGGGTGGAACGAGGCGCCCCAGACCGGCCCCTGGCGAACGAGGACCGGGTCGACGCCCTCGGCGTGGGCGTAGGTGGCGAGCACCTCGACCCGCGGGCCGCACTCGAGGATGCGCGGGGCGCGGATGAAGACCCCGGGCACGCTCGACCCGTCGACGAGCGCGAGGGGTGCCTCGAAGCTCGCGATCTGGCGGCCGTACCCGTTGCGGCGCACCGTCACGTCGAGCGCCCCGTAGCCCCACTGGTCGGCGCGCCCGTCGAGCACCTCGCGGGCGAGCAGGATCAGCCCCGCGCACGTGCCCAGGACCGCCATCCCCTCACCGAGGCGCGCGCCCAGCGGGTCGCGCAGCCCCGACGTGACCAGCAGGTGCGCGATGGCCGTGGACTCCCCGCCCGGCAGGATCAGCGCGTCGACCGCGTCGAGCTCGGCCGGCGTGCGCACGCACCCGGCCTCGACGCCCAGCGCGCTCAGGGTGGCCAGGTGCTCGCGGACGTCGCCCTGCAGCGCGAGGACCCCGACGCTGCCCACGGGACCTACCAGCCGCGCTCGGCCAGGCGCTGATCGAGCGAGCTCGTCTCCCAGCCGCGCATGGCGCTGCCCAGGCCGGTCGAGACCTTGGCGACGGCCGCGGGGTCGTCGAAGTGCGTCGAGGCCTCGACGATCGCGTGGGCCATGCGCACCGGGTCCTCGCTCTTGAAGATGCCCGAGCCCACGAACACCGCCTCGGCCCCGAGTTGGCGCACCAGGGAGGCGTCGGCCGGGGTGGAGATCCCCCCGGCGCAGAACAGCGGCACCGGCAGGTGGCCGGTCTCGGCGACCTCGAGCACCAGGGGCAGGGGTGCCCGGAGGTCCTTGGCCACGGCGTAGAGCTCGTTGGCGTCGGCACTCTGGCAGCGCCGGATCATCGCGGTGATCGAGCGCAGGTGACGCACGGCCTCGACGACGTCGCCCGTGCCGGCCTCGCCCTTGGAGCGGATCAGGCACGCGCCCTCGCCGATGCGCCGCAGCGCCTCGCCCAGGTTGGTCGCGCCGCAGACGAAGGGAACCGTGAAGGCCCACTTGTCGATATGGTTCTCCTCGTCGGCCGGGGTCAGCACCTCGGACTCGTCGACGTAGTCGACCCCGAGGGCCTCGAGCACCTGAGCCTCGGCGAAGTGGCCGATGCGCGCCTTGGCCATCACCGGGACGGTCACGGCCGCCTGGATCTCCTGGATCATCTGGGGGTCGCTCATGCGCGCCACGCCCCCGTCGCGGCGGATGTCGGCCGGGACGCGCTCGAGCGCCATCACCGCGACGGCTCCGGCGTCCTCGGCCACCTTGGCCTGCTCGGGGTTGACCACGTCCATGATCACCCCACCGCGCAGCATGTCGGCGAGGCCCCGCTTGACCAGCGTCGAGCCCGTCCGTGTCGTCTGGGTGTCGCTCATGGCCCCAGCCTACCGGTCGCCCCTCACCACTCCTCGAGGGCGCGGGCGCGGACCTCCGGGTCGTCGAGGTCGGTCGGGACGCCCTCGCGCCGGTCCGACCAGGGGTTGAAGAAGACCCAGCGCCAGCCGTCGAACGCCCCGTCGGCGAGGAACGACCCGGCCGGCGCCGACTGGGCCCGGCACCGGCGCAGCGCGGCGGCGATCCCCAGGGGGTAACGGATGGTCGCCGCGGCCACCTCGTCGGCCCGGAAGGTCTCCCCCGGGCCAGCCAGAGCGCGGGCCGGCCCGCCCGACAGATCCAGCGCGGCGACGCACTCGCGCTCGAGCACCCCGATGCGCTCGCGGGCCAGGCAGTGGGCGACGACACCCTCGATCTCGATCAACTCGAAGTCCTGTACGAGGGCGCTGGTGGCGACCATGACGAAGCCCCCGGGCCCGGGCAGGAGGGCCGCGTTGTAGCCGGCGTCGCGGACCACTTCGGCGCGCACGCCGTCGACCCCGAAGGTCGCGCTCAGCCGGTCGACCAGGGTCGCCAGCCGCTCGCGGGCGACCGGGTCCCCCTCGGGCGAGAAGTGCGCAAGCAGGGCCCCGGCGGCGCCGTGCGCCCGGGTGGCGTAGTGCGCCACGACCCGGCGCAGGTCGATCGCGTAGAGCACGCCGACCGCGACGGCCGCGAGCCACAGCCACGGCGTGAGGGCCACCGCCAGAACCACGAGGGCCACCACCACCGCCCCGGCCGCGACGGTGGCGACGAGCCGGCGGCGCAGCGCGTACGCCCGCATCACCGCGGCGTGGCGGTGGCGCTCCGCCGGGTTCGGCGCGTAGGGGCTGACCCAGCTGGGGTCGAGCACCGGGGCGACGTAGCGGGGCTCGCGGTCGCGGCGGGCGTGGGGGCGCCGGGAGCGGGTGCGCTGCGAACTGGCCACCGACCAAGGCTACCGGCGCGCGCGGCCACCGGCCGCCGCGAGGCGGTCGTAGCGCTCGAGGTACGCCTCGACGAGCGCGCCCATCGACCAGCGCCGCGCGTGATCGCGCGCCGATCCGACCCGCGCCGCGGTCTCGCTCGCGAGGGCCGCCTCGATCGCCCGCGCCCAGGCCCGCGGGTCCCCGGGGGGCGCCAGGGTGGCGTGGGGGCCCACCGCCTCGCGGTAGCCGTCGATGTCGCTCGCCACGACCGTGGTCTCGCTCGCGAGGGCCTCGAGCAGTACGAGGCCGAAGCTCTCGCCCCCCGTCGACGGGGCGAGCAAGGCGTGCGAGCGCCGCAGCCACGAGCGCTTGGCGTCGTCGCTCACCCGGCCGACGAAGGTCACCCGCGCGTCGTGGGCCGCCAGGGCCTCGAGACGGGCGCGCTCGGGCCCGTCGCCGGCCACGACCAGGCGCCACGGGGGACCACCGGAGGCGTTGTGCCCGCGCACCGCGCGGATCGCGGTGTCGGCGCCCTTGCGCGGCTCGAGGCGCCCGAGGAAGAGCAGGGTGACGGTGTCGGAGCGCTCGCGGGGGACCGCCACGTAGCGCTCCATCTCGATGCCGTTGAAGAGCACCTCGCAGCCCAGCCCGTAGGCCGCCTCGGCGCAGCGGCGGGCGGCCTCGCTCACCGCCACGGCGAGGTCGACGCCCCGGGCCAGGCGGCGCAGCAGGGGCCGGGTCAGGGTCACGGCCGGCCCGTCGCCGGCGCGGTGGAACGTCGCCACCGACGGCGCCGGGTGCGCGAGGAGGGTGGCCCAGGCGAGCAGCGGCGCCCCGGGCTCGTGCAGGTGCACGACGTCGGGGGCGAAGGCCGCGACCGCGCGCTCGGCCGCCCGGGCGGCCCGCGGCGAGAGCGTGAGGGGTGCACGCGAGCCGTTGGCCGGGAGCGACCAGCGCCGGCCGACGCGCACCAGGGCCGCCGGGGTGTCGTGCGCGGACGTGTCGCGGGCGTCGGGCGCGACGACGAGGACCGCGTGGCCGCGTGCACCGAGCTCGCGGCTCATGCCGAGGACCTGCTCTTGCACGCCGCCCGGGACGCTCAGGGCGTAGGGCGAGAGGAGGGCGACGCGCACGGGCTAGTCGAAGCGCGCCGGCAGGACGTGCCACTGCTCGGGCGCGCGCCGGATGAGCGAGGCCAGGCCGTCGGCGACGCGCTGGGTGACCCGGGTGACGTCCTCGCGCAGGCGGGCGCCCGTGCGCTCGGCGACGATGGGGGCCAGCACCACGCCGTAGTGGTCGCGGCCCGGCCCCGAGTAGCACGCCGCGACGAGGATCGGCGCCCCCGTGCGCAGCGCGAGCGTCGCCGGCCCGCCCGGCAGGGTCACGCGCCGGTTGAAGAAGTCCACCTCGATCCCGTTGCCCTCGAGGTCCCGGTCGCACAGCAGGCCGACCACGCCCCCCGCGCGCAGCACCCCGACCAGGGTGCCCGTGGCGTGCTCGTCGAGCGGCACCACGTGGATGCCCATCGCCTCGCGCTTCTCCGAGAACCACTCGAAGAGCTCGGGCGGCTCGAGCCGCTCGGCGACGGCCCACATCGGCAGCCCGATGCGCGCGAGCATCGCCCCACCCCACTCCCACGAGCCGACGTGGGGCAGGGCCACGATCATCCCGCGTCCGGCGTCGCGGGCCGCCTCGAGGTGCTCGCGCCCCTCGGCGATGGCGAACCGGTGCACCACCTCTTGGGGCGCGACGGCCGGCAGCTTCGCCCCCTCGGCCCAGTACCGGCCGTAGCTCTCGAAGCCCCGGCGCACGAACAGCTCCACCAGGTCTGCGTCGACCGGGCCGTCGGGGTCGAGGACCGGACGCAGGTTGTCGGCCAGGCCCGCGGCCTTGGCGCCACGCGGCCCGAGCGCGCGGGCCACCGCCTCGGCCGCCCCCACCTCGACGCGCTCGGGCAGCGCCTCGAGGATCCGGCTGGCCGAGCGGAAGAGCGCGACGCGCCCCGGGGCCACCACTAGTGGCGCGAGACCCGGCTGAGCGTCCGGCGGCGACGGACGTGCTCGCGGCGCGGGTGGAACCGGGCCTCGACCGGGGCCGGTCGGTCGGCGGAGCGCCAGACCCGCGCGAAGCGCCCGAGGGCCGTCATGATGGTGAGCGCGAGCATCACCCAGAGCACCGGCACGAAGATCGCCGAGGTGAGCAGCCCCACCCCGAGCAGGATCATCCGCTCGGCGCGCTCCATCAGGCCGCCCTTCGCCGAGAGGCCGAGGCTCTCGGCCTTGGAGCGCTGGTAGGAGATGAGGAAGCTCGCCGTCGCGATCCCGTAGGGCAGGAGGACCAGCTGGCCGTGGTGGTGCGCGATGAGGTAGTAGGCCACCCCGCCCATCACCACGGCGTCCGAGACCCGGTCGACGACCGAGTCGAAGAAGCTCCCGCGCTGGCTGGCCCGCTGGCTGGCCTTGGCGACGGGGCCGTCGAACAGGTCGTGGAAGCCCGTCAGGGTGAGCAGCACGATCGCCCCCCAATGCATACCCACCGCGATCGCCCAGGCCGTCGCGCAGGCGAAGACCAGGCCCGAGGCGGTGAGCACGTCCGCCGAGAAGCCCGCGCGCACCAGGCCTCGCCCGATGGGGGTGGTGACCACCTCCACGGAGCGGCGGAACCTACCGTCGAACATGGGCCTCCGGCCTCATCGGGCGAAGTCTACCGAGGCCGCCCCGGGGGGGCCGGGGTCGAGCGCCGCGCTCACCTTGCGCCAGGTGGAGGCGAGGGACTCGGGCAGGACCCGGGTCTCGGCGATGGTCGTCATGAAGTTGGTGTCGCCGTCCCAGCGCGGCAGCAGGTGGGCGTGAAGGTGACGCGGGATCCCGGCGCCGGCCGCGTGGCCCAGGTTGAACCCGACGTTCAGGCCGTCGGGCCGGTAGGCGACGCGCAGCGCGCGGCTCACCGCGGTGACGCTCTGCCACAGTTCGCTCGACTCCTCGTCGGATAGCTCCTCGAGGGTCTCGGCGTGGCGGTAGGGCACGACGAGCACGTGGCCCGACCCGTAGGGGAAGGCGTTCAGCACGACGTAGCCGTGCGCCCGGCGTTCGAGCACCCCGGTCGACTCGCCCACGGTCTCACCGGCCAGGCGGCAGAAGACGCACTCCCCGCCCCGGCCCTCGCCGCCCGAGGCCCCCTCGACGTAGGCCTCGCGCCAGGCGGCGGAGAACCGCTCGAGCGGCACTAGAGGCCCTCGGGCGCGCCGTGGGCGGCGATCTCGTCCGCGAGGCGCGACGCGAACTCCTCGAGGGCGACCCCGCGTTCGGGACTCTCCGAGCCGCGCGCGTTCACCCCGAGGGTGCGCGCGGCGACGTCGTCGTCGCCCACCACGAGCACGTAGGGGACCTTCTCGAGCTTGGCGCGGCGGATGCGCGCCCCGAGCGGCTCGTCGGCCGCCTCGAGCCCGACGCGCGCGCCGCGCGCGCGCAGGGCGGCCGCGACCTCGCCGGCGTAGCCGTCGTGGTCGTCGCGCACCCCGAGGACCCGGGCCTGCTCGGGGGCGAGCCAGGTGGGCAGGTTGCCGGCGTAGTGCTCGAGCAGGACCCCGAAGAAGCGCTCGATCGAGCCGAAGAGCGCCCGGTGCAGCATGATCGGCCGGTGGTGCTGGTTGTCGGCGCCCACGTACTCCAGGTCGAAGCGGGCCGGGTGGTTGAAGTCGCACTGGATCGTCGAGAGCTGCCAGGTCCGCCCGATCGCGTCGCGCACGTCGATGTCGATCTTGGGGCCGTAGAAGGCGGCGTCCCCGTCCTTGACCGCGTAGGCCAGCCCGAAGCGCTCGAGGGCCGCGCGCAGCGCCTCGGTCGACCGCTCCCAGATCTCGTCGCTGCCGACGTACTTGTCGGGATCCTTGGTCGAGAGGTTGGCCGTGAACTCGCTGAAGCCGAAGGCGCGCAGCATGTCCATGACGAACGAGAGCAGCGAGACGATCTCCTCCTGGAGCTGGTCCTCGGTGCAGTAGATGTGAGCGTCGTCCTGGGTGAAGCCCCGGATGCGCAAGAGCCCGTGGAGGGTCCCGGCGCGCTCGTAGCGATAGACGGTGCCCAGCTCGAAGAGCCGCAGGGGCAGCTCGCGGTAGCTGCGCGGGCGGCTCTTGTAGATCAGGCAGTGCATCGGGCAGTTCATGGGCTTGGGGTAGTAGGTCCCGTTGTCCATCTCCATGGGCGGATACATCCCGTCCTTGTAGAACCCGAGGTGGCCCGAGGTCTCGTAGAGCCGGGCGTTGGCGATGTGGGGCGTGACGACGAACTCGTAGCCGCCCTCGAGGTGACGAGCCCGGCTGAAGTCCTCCATCTCCTTGCGCGCGATGCCCCCGCGGGGGTGCCAGACCGCGAGCCCCCCGCCCAGCTCGGAGGGAAAGCTGAGCAGGTCGAGCTCGGCCGCGAGGCGGCGGTGGTCGCGCCGCTCGGCCTCCTCGAGCTGGTGGAGGTGGGCCTCGAGCGCCGAGGTCGACTCCCAGGCGGTGCCGTAGACGCGCTGGAGCTGGGGGCGCCTCTCGTCCCCGCGCCAGTACGCGCCGGCCACCCGCATCAGGCGGAAGTGGCCGAGGCGTCCCGTCGAGGGCACGTGCGGCCCCCGGCAGAGGTCGACGAACGCGTCGGTGTTGCGGTAGACCGAGACGCTCGGCCCGGCCGCGACCTCGCCGAGGTCCTCGGCGTCGCGCGCGCCCTCGCGCACCTGGGTGATGATCTCCACCTTGTAGGGCTGGTCGGCGAAGGCGGCCAGCCCCTCCTCGGTCGACATCTCGGCCCGGGTGAAGGGCTGGTCCTCGGCGATGATGCCGCGCATCTCGGCCTCGATGCGCGCGAGGTCGTCGTCGCTGAAGCGCGCCCCACCGGGCAGGTCGAAGTCGTAGTAGAACCCGTTCTCGATCGCCGGGCCGATGGCGTACTTCGCCCCCGGCCACAGGCGGGTCACGGCCTGGGCCAGCACGTGGGCCGTCGAGTGGCGCAGCACGTCGCGACCCTCGGGCGAGCCGGCCACCACGATCGACACCGCGTCCCGGTCGGCGAGCACCGTCGAGAGGTCGCGCAACTCGCCGTTGACCCGAGCCGCCAGGGCGTCGCGCTCGAGGCGCGGACCGACCGCCCGGGCCAGGTCCCGCGCCGTCGAACCCGGGGCGAGCGCGCGCGTGGCGCCGTCGGGCAGGGTCACCACGATCTGCGACATGGGGGTCCTTTCGACGCTACAGCGTAACGCCGAGCAGGGCCGCGGCCGCGTGGACGCTGGCACCGGCGTGGGCCGCGGCGTCGATCGCGCCGAGCGCGCCGGGCGTGTCGAGGTCGTCGTCGAGGGCCGCGCGCACGTCGTCCAGGACCCCCGACTCGCGCCCGCCGAGGGTCGAGCGCCACGTGGCCAGCCGACTGCGCGCCGCGGCCAGCAACTCGTCGCGCCACTCCCAGTCGGCGCGGTAGTGCTGGGCGAGGAGCGCCAGACGCACCGCCGCCGGCTCGCTGCGGCCAGCGAGCTCGCTCACGAACACGAGGTTACCCAGCGACTTCGACATCTTCGTGCCGTCGAAGCCCACGAGGCCCACGTGCATCCAGTGGCGCACGAACGGTGCCCCGGTGACCGACTCGCTCTGGGCCGCCTCGCACTCGTGGTGGGGGAAGGCGAGGTCGCGGCCACCGCCGTGGACGTCGAGGGTCTCGCCGAGCTCGCGCAGCGCCAGGGCCGAGCACTCGATGTGCCAGCCCGGACGCCCGGCGCCCCAGCGCGACTCCCAGGCCGGCTCGTCCTCGAGCGAGGGCTGCCAGAGCACGAAGTCGAGCGGGTCCCGCTTGCGCGGGTCGTCGGGGCGGCCCCCGTGCTCGGCCGCGAGCTCGACCATGCGCGCGCGGGTCTCGTGGCTCACCTGGCCGAAGCGGGGGAACTTCGCGACCTCGAAGTAGACGTAGCCGTCGACCTCGTAGGCGATCCCCTCGTCGAAGGTCCGCCCGATGAGCGTGAGGATCTCGGCGATGGCCCCGGTCGCGCGCGGTTCCGCGTAGACCGGCAGCAGGTTGATCAGGCGCATGTCGCGCTCGAAGGTCGCGAGCTCGCGCGCCGCGAGGTCGAGGTAGTGGACGCCGAGCTCGCGGGCCTTGCGCAGGATGTCGTCGTCGACGTCGGTCACGTTGCGCACCACGCGCACCTCGTGGCCGTCGTCGCGCAGCCGACGGGTGAGCACGTCGAACGCGAGGTAGACGAAGGCGTGGCCCAGGTGGGCCGCGTCGTAGGGGGTGATCCCGCAGCTGTACATCGCGACCGGCCCCGTGGGCGCCATCGGGGCCACGGCGCGGCGCGCCGAGTCGTAGAGGCGCATCACGCCGGGAGGCCCCGGAAGGCGACGTAGCTGTGGGCCCGGTGGCGGATGTTGATCGAGACGCACACCGCGGTGAAGGCCTCGACGGCGCTGGCGAGCGACATCGAGCCCACCTCGACCGCGCGCAGCCCGGGCATCGCGTCGATCAGCTCGACGACCGTCGCGCGCGCCGCGGCGTCGTCGCCCACGACCGCGACGTCGGCCTCCAGGCCGCTGGCGAGGTCCTCCATCTGCGCCGCCGGCAGGTGGTGGAAGGCGCCCACGACCCGGCTCTGGGGCAGGACGGCCGCGATCTGGGCCGCCATCGCGCCCCGAGGCGGATACAGCGGGACCACCTCTCGGCCCTCGCGCACGAGCGCGTTGACCATCGAGACGACGACCTTGCCCGCGAGCGGCTCGGCCAGCGCACGCACGGTCGCCACCGCCGAGTCCCACGGGGTCGCCACCACCACGACCTCGCGGGCCGCGGCGCCGGCGTTGTCGTCGCCCTCGATCGTGCCCGGGCCCGCGGGCAGGCCCCCGGCCACCTCGCGCGCGCGCCCGGCGTCGCGCGAGCCGATCACGACCCGGTGGCCGGCCGCCGCGAGGCGAACCGCCACGCCGCGCCCGGCCGGACCCGTCCCCCCGAGGATGCCCACACTCTGTGCTGTCACGTCCGCCCTCGCTTCGCTAGGCCCGGCAGTACGCTAACAAGATGGCGCTCCTCGACGATCACCGGCTCCTGGTCACGGGGGTCCTCACCGACGACTCACTGGCCTTCGCCATCGCCCGGCGGGCCCTCGAGGAGGGCGCCACGGTCGCCCTGTCGAGCTTCGGCCGGGGGATGTCGCTCACCCGGCGCACCGCGCGCAAGCTCGCCGAGGTGGGCGACGTCGGCGAGGTGATCGAGCTCGACGTCACCGACCCCGACCAGGTTCGCGGCGCCGCGGCCGAGCTCGAGGGACGCTTCGGGCGCCTGGACGGCCTCGTCCACGCCATCGGCTACGCGCCGCCGAGCTGCCTGGGCTCCGGGATGTTCGCCGCGCCCTTCGAGGACGTGGCGACGGCCCTGCACGCCTCCACCTACTCCCTGGCCGCCCTCGTGGGCGCGCTGCGCCCCCTGCTCGCGCGCTCGAGCGCCCCCGGCGGCGCCTCGGTCGTCGCCCTCGACTTCGACGGGTCGCGCGCCTACCCCCAGTACGACTGGATGGGGGTCGCCAAGGCGGCCCTCGAGTCCCTCGGGCGCTACCTGGCCCGCGAGGTCGGCCCCGACCGGGTACGGGTCAACATGCTGGCCGCCGGCCCCCTGCGCTCGATCGCGGCGAAGTCGATCCCGGGCTTCTCGCTCTTCGAGGACACTTGGGCCGACCGGGCCCCGCTGGGCTGGGACGTGAACGACACCTCGGTCGTCGGCGACGCGGCGCTCGCGCTGCTCTCGCCGCTGCTGCGCGCGACGACGGGCGCGATCCTGCACGTCGACGGCGGCGCCCACGCCGTGGGCTAGGCGCCCTGGGTCGCGAACTGGGTCTCGTAGAGGTCGAAGTACAGCCCGCCGCGCGCGTGGAGCTCCTGGTGGGTGCCGCGCTCGACGACCCGGCCGCCGTCGACCACCAGGATCTGGTCCGCCCCACGGATGGTCGAGAGCCGGTGGGCGATCACGAGCGAGGTCCGCTCGGCCATCGTCGCGTCGAGGGCCCGCTGGACCGCGGCCTCGCTCTCGGCGTCGAGGTGGGCCGTCGCCTCGTCCAGCACGACCAGGCGCGGCGACTTCAACAGCAGGCGCGCGATGGCCACGCGCTGCTTCTCCCCGCCCGAGAGGCGGTAGCCTCGCTCCCCCACCACCGTGTCGAGGCCGAGGGGCAGGCCGTCGACGAGCTCGCCGATCTGGGCCGCGGCGAGCGCCGCGCGCATCTCGGCCTCGGTGGCGTCGGGCTTGGCGAAGAGCAGGTTCACGCGCAGGGTGTCGTGGAAGAGGTGGGCGTCCTGGGTCACGACCCCGACCGTGGCGTTGAGCGAGGCGAAGGTCGCGTCGCGCAGGTCGACCCCGTTGATCGTGATCGAACCGGCGTCCACGTCGTAGAGCCGGCTCACCAGCATCGAGATCGTCGTCTTGCCCGCACCGCTCGGGCCCACCAGGGCCGTCATCGTGCCGGGCTCGACCACGAAGCTCACGTCGAACAGCACCGGCGTGCGCGCCGTGTCGTCCAGACGGGCCACCGCCTCGAGCGAGGCGAGCGACACCTCACCGGCGCCCGGGTAGGCGAAGTCGACGTGGTCGACGACGAGCCGGGCCGGTCCCGACGGGATCGCGCGGGCGCCGTCGCGCTCGGCGATCATCGGCTCGAGGTCGAGGACCTCGAAGACCCGTTCGAAGCTGACCATGGCCGACATGAAGTCGATGTTGAGGCTCGAGAGCTGGGTGAGCGGGCCGTAGAGGCGCCCGAGGTAGACGGTCATGGCGACCACGGTGCCCACCGCGAGGACCCCGTGCACGGCCGCCACCCCACCGAAGCCGTAGGCGAAGGCGGTGGCCAGCGAGGCGGTGAGCGAGAGGGCCACGAAGAAGAAGCGCTGGTAGGTGGCCTGGCGGACCCCGATGTCGCGGACCTCGCCCGCGCGGCGCTCGAAGAGGAGCCGCTCCTCGCCCGGGCGGCCGAAGAGCTTGACGAGCATCGCGCCGGCCACGTTGAACCGCTCACTCATCACCGTGTTCATCTCGGCATTGAGCTCCATGCCCCGCTGGAAGAGCGTCCCGAGCCGTCGGCCCACCCGGCGCCAGGGCAGCAGGTAGAGGGGCACCAGGACCAACGAGACCAGCGTGATCTGCCAGCTGAGGACGAACATCACCGAGAGCACGATGACCACGAGGATGACGTTGCCCACGACGTTGGAGAAGAGGTCGGTGAAGGCCTGCTGGGCCCCGATGACGTCGTTGTTCAGCCGGCTGATGAGAGCCCCGGTCTGGGTGCGCGAGAAGAAGGCGATCGGCATCTTCTGGACGTGGTCGAAGACGGCGGCGCGCAGGTCGTAGATCAGCCCCTCGCCGATCACCGCCGAGACGCGGCGCTCGACCATCTGGAGCCCGGCGTCGAATATCGCGAGCCCGGCCGTGGCGCCGGCCAGCCCCACGATGAGCCCGCTGCGGTGGTGGTAGATCCCGTCGTCGATGATCGCGCGCAGCAACAACGGCGAGACCGACGAGACGATCGCGTCGACGATCACCACGGCGAGGAAGACGGTCATCAGGCGCCGGTAGTGGCGCCCGAAGCGCAGTATCCGCCCGAAGGTCCCCGGCTTGATGTGGTGCTCGAGGAGGCTGCGGTCGCGCCGGGCCGAGCGCATCCCGGCCCAGCCGGCCCCGTGCATGCTCATCGCGCCCCCTTCGGGGGCTCAGTGTAGGAACCCCGCGGCGTGACCGGTGCGCTCAGCCCGCGAGGGCGCTCGTCACGATGATCCCGCCGAGGCCCACCATCACCGTCGCCCCGACCACGCGCAAAGCCACCAGGCGACCGGCCGAGCCCGAGAGCCACTCGCGCGCCGTGCCCGCGATCAGCCCCCACGTCGAGTCACTGCAGAAGGCCATCACCGAGAACAGCCCGCCGAGCACGAGCAGCTGGACGGTGGTACTCCCGCGTGCGGGCTCGACGAAGTGGGGGAAGACGGCCGCGAAGAAGACGAGCGACTTGGGGTTCAAGATGCCCACGGTGAAGCCCTGGCGAACGATCGAGGGCGCGGCCGGCTTGGCGCCCTCGCGCCGGGCCATCGCCGCCGCGTGCGCGTGACGGTGGCGGTAGGCGCCGATCCCGAGCCACACGAGGTAGAGGCCCCCGGCGACCTGCAGGGTGACCGCGAGGGGGTGGGAACGGCTGAGGAGCGGCCCGAGGCCCACCGCGACGACCGCCGAGAGCACGAGGGTGCCCAGCGAGTTGCCGAGCACCGTGAGCACGGCCACCGTCCGGCCCCAGGCGACGCCGCGCGCCAGGGTGAACAGCACGCTCGGCCCGGGCACCACGATGATCGCCATCGAGGCGACCACGAAGGTCGCGAGATGGGCCGGGGCGATCACGCGGCCACCCCACTCGTCACCCGCCGCCCGGTCATGGTCCGACCACGGTACCGGGCGCGCGGATCGGTCAGGCCAGGGGCCAGACCGGGTCGCGGCGGGCCAGCTCAGCCAGCGCCTCGGGGTCGAGCGGCTGGGCCAGGTAGAAGCCCTGGCCGTGCTCGCAGCCGAGCAGGCGCAGGCCCGAGAGCTGCTGGGCGTTCTCGATGCCCTCGGCGGTCACCTCCAGGCGCAGCGCGCGGGCCATGGCGATGATCGCCTCCACCAGGGTCGTGTCCTGGTCATCCAGGCCGAAGCCCTGGATGAAGCTCCGGTCGATCTTGAGTTCGTCGACCGGCAGACCCTTGAGCCGGCCGAAGGAGGAGTACCCGGTGCCGAAGTCGTCGATCGAGACGCGCACGCCCAGGTCCTTGAGCTGGCCGACGAGCAGGGTGAAGCTCCGGTCGTCCTCCATGAGGACGCTCTCGGTCAGCTCCAGGACGACCCGGCCGGGATCGACCCCGCTGTCGAAGAGGGCCGCCTTCACGACGTCGGCGAGATCGGTCGTGAGCAACTGGCGCACCGAGACGTTGATCGACATCGAGAGACCCAACCCCAGTTCGTCCCACCGGGCCATCTGGTCGATCGCCCGGCCGACGACCCAGCCGCCGACCTCCCCGATGAGGCCGAGCTCCTCCACGAGGGGGATGAACTCGCCCGGGGAGACCTCCCCGAGCTCCTCGTGGCGCCAGCGCAGCAGGGCCTCGACGCCGGTCAGGGTCCGATGGCGCAGGTCGACGATCGGCTGGTAGCGGAGGTAGAACTCGTCACGGTCGAGCGCGCTCAGGAGGGCGTCGAGCAGCGACGTGCGCCGGTGCTCCGACTCGCACATCGCCGCGTCGAACAGCTCCACCCGGTTCGAGCCCGTCGCGCGCGCGCGCTCGGCGGCGGCGTCGAGGTCGCGCAGCAGCGACTCGGGCGAGGAGTCGACGTCGCTCATGACCGCACCGGCGCTCACGCTCATGAACTGGGGCTTCAGCGGGCTCTCGTAGGGCTGGTGGATGACCTTGAGCGTGTTGCGCACCCGCTCGACGAGGAACTCCGCGCTCTGCACTGACGCGCCGACGATGACGAAGTCGTCGTCGGTCACCCGCGCCGCGAAGCTCTCGGGCAGGATGGTCGTGACGATGCGCACGGCGACCTGGCGGATGAGCTCGTCGCCCTTCTCGTGGCCCAGGGTCGCGTAGATCAACTTGAAGTGGTCGAGGTGCACCAGCGCCACGCCGAAGGGCTTGCCGCGGCGGCGTGACTCGCCCAGGGCCAGGGTGAGCCGGTTGAGCAACAGGGACCTGTTGGGCAGCCCCGTGAGCGCGTCGTAGTAGTCGTAGTAGTCGAGCTGCTCCTCGATGCGCTTGCGGTCGGTGATGTCGGGCATCTGGACGAGGTAGTAGAGCGGCTCGCCGTCCTCGTCGCGCGTGGTGGCCACGTACATCGAGGCCCACGCCAGGGTGCCGTCGGGGCGCAGGAACCGCTGCTGGTCGAGGCTGAGGTCCTCCCCCTCGACCAGGCGGGTAGCCGCCTCCTCCCAGAACGAGACGTCCTCGGGGTGGGTGAAGGTGATCCAGGGGTGGCCGACGATCTCCCCGGGCTCCTGCCCCCACATGCGGGCGAGGGCGCCGTTCGCGTGGCGGAAGAACCCGTCGAGGTCGACGATGGCGGTGGGCACGCCCGAGCGCCCGTAGAGGTTGTCGAAGTCGGGCACCCGGCACTCCGGTCGCCCCGTCAGCGCGGCCAGGAAGTGGCGCACCTCGGCGTCGCTCTCCAGGGGCAGGGGGAGGGCGTGGCCGGCGACCACCGCGTAGACGTAGCCGCGCCCCTCGGGACGTCGGGTCACGTAGCCCCCGCGAACGAGGTCGGCGACGATCCCCTGGGTGGCGCGCTCGCTCAGCTCGAGGGCGTCGGCGATCTCGCGGATCTTGATCCGGTCGTCGTGAGCGATGAGCAGGAGGGCCGCCCCGTAGTTCGAGAGGAGGCGCAGGTCGTGGGTCTTGGTCATGGTGGGGGCCGTCTCGGTGCCTCGTGCTCGCCCGACTCTCGGGCACCGGTCCAAACTACGGAACTGCCCTTCGTGCATCTAGGGGCAATTGGCCCATTCGGGACCCCGGGGTGCACCATTTCTCCCTAGTGCAACCGCACTACTCGTCCCATACACGTTGTAGGCTTCATCCGTCGCCCGCCCCACGCCGAGAGGGACGCCTCCCGGCTTGGCACACTGGACGGGACCCACCGCCACCGCGCGAGGAGACGCGCCCCGACAGGATGCCCGCACCACCGCCCCACCCCGACGAAGCCCGCCGACGGGCCGCGTCGCGCTCCCCCGACCCGTGCGACGCCGCGACCATCGTGGACGCGGTGGCGGCGGCCGCTCACCCCGCCACGGTCGGCGGGCTCCTCGGGCCGTCCCGCCGCCGGGGCTTCGACACCCTCACCGGGGGTGCGCTCGGAGCCGCCACTCGCGGCGGGGCCGGGTCGAACCGGCCCCTCTCGACCTCGTCGCCCTCTCGGCCGTCACCGGCGCCCTCGGCCACGCGGCGGGCAACGGGTACCCGGTCCTCCTCAGCGGCGGCGGAGACGCCGGGCGCGCACCCGCCGGTCTCGTCGGGGCGCTTGTCGAGACGGGCGCCCCGCGCCCCGAGCACCCGCGGACCTCGGTGAGCGTCGGTCGCGGGGACGCGGACCCCACCCGCCCCGAGTCGCGCGAGGTACCCGAATCCCTCCACGAGGACCGCGGGCGGGCCGAGTCCTTCGGCGCGGCGGCGCGGCGCTACGACCGCTCGCGCCCGGACTACCCCCCCGAGCTCTACGACGTGGTGCTCGGCGCGCACGCCACGGGACTGCGCGTGCTCGACGTCGGCTGCGGCACGGGCATCGCCGCGCGCCAGATGGCGGCGCGAGGGGCGCGCGTCCTCGGGGTCGAGGTCGACGCGCGCATGGCCGACGTGGCGCGGGCCTCGGGGATCGAGGTCGAGGTCGCGGCCTTCGAGGAGTGGGAGCCCGGGGGCCGGCTCTTCGACCGGCTGACCGCGGCCCAGGCGTGGCACTGGGTCGATCCAGTCCGCGGGGCCGCGCGGGCCGCCGACGCGCTCGAGGACGGCGGTCGGGCCTGCCTGTGGTGGAACGTGGCGCGCCCCCACGACCTCCTCGGCGCCGTGGTCGACCCGATCTACCGGCGCCTCGCCCCCGAGGCCCAGGCGTTCAGCGTGCTCCTCGGCTCGACGGCCAACCCGACGCCCTTCGGTGCGCACGGGGCGCTCGAGGCGCTCGACCACGCGCCGGCGTTCGCGTCCCCCGAGGTCGTCCGATTCGCCTGGTCGCGCGCCTACACCCGCGACGAGTGGCTGGACCAGCTCGGGACCCACAGCGACCACGCCCGGCTGGAGCCCGAACGTCTCGCCCGCCTGCTCGACGAGGTGGGGCGCGCGATCGACTCGGTCGGGGGGTCCTTCGAGATGTCCTACGACGTGGTCCTGGTCTCGGCCGAGCGGCGAGCGCGCCCCTAGCCCTCGAGGAGTGCGCGGCGCGCCGCGGGCACGAGAACGCGTACCAGGGGCCCCGGGATCGCCTCGACGATCGCCTCGCCGGGCGCGGGAGAATCGTCGGCGCGAGGGCGTCCGGCGCGCGATCCAGTCCCAGCGTCCCCGGGGCTCGCCGACGGCGCGGGCGGGGCGCGTGTCCTCAGGCCGGGGTCGACGCCCGTGCCCACCGCAATCCCCCGGCCGGGGATCGGTCGCTCACCGCCCACGCGGGACCGGCTCCCGGAGTGGGCGCTACAGGACTCGAACCTGTGGCCTCAGCCGTGTGAAGGCTGCGCTCTAACCAACTGAGCTAAGCGCCCGGGTCCACCATGCTATCCCCTCGCCCCTCGGGGACCCGGGGTCGTGCGCTGTAGCCTTCACGCGTGCTGAGAAACACCGCGAACACCGCTCGGCCCCGGCGCGCGAAACGCCCCTCGATGGCCTCGCGCGAGGCGGTCCTCGGCCTCGACTCGCTCGAGCGCAAGCTGAGCGTCACCCTCTCACTGATCGCCCTGGGCTTCGGGATCTTCTTCTTCGTCCAGTGGGCGACCAACGCCAAGATCGTCAAGTCCGCCAAGCCCCTCGCGCACAACGCGTGCGCCAGCGGCTACCACTACCTGGCCTCGTCCGGGCTGTGCCAGCAGACCTCCCACGACCGCGGCGCGTGGCTCTTGCAGTTCATCGCGGTGGTCGTCCTGGGCCTGGCGATCCTCTACACCGCGTGGCGCAAGAAGCGCGCCGGCGTGGCCACCTTCGCGCTGCTGCTCGGCCTCTTCCTCGGGGTCGCCGGACTCGGCATCGTGTTCTTCTTCTTCGGCGCGTGGCTGATGCTGCGCGCCTACCGGCTCCAGAAGTACGGCGACGCGACCTGGAAGGGCTCGAACCGGGTCGCCCGCGAGATGGCCGAGGCCAAGCGCTCCGGTCGCGCGTTCCGCCCCGCGACCGTGGACGCGTCGAGCACCGAGGCCGCCCCCGCCCCGCCCCGCACGGTGGCGCCGCCCACGCCCTCCAAGCGCTACACGCCCAAGAAGCAGTCGCGCCGCCGCTAGGCCATGGGACTGGGCCTGGACTACCCGACCGCGTGGGGTCGCGGCTACCTCGCGCGGGCCGCCCGGGACCTGCTGCACCGCTACGTGCTCGCCCCCTACGCTCGCTACCTCTCGACGCTCGAGGTGCACGGGTCGGAGAACCTCGAGGGTGAGGGGCCCTTCATCTTCGCCGCGAACCACGTCAGCCACGTCGACACGATCCTGGTGCTCACGGCCCTGCCCGACCGGCTGCGCCGGCGCACCGTGGTGGCCGCGGCCATGGACAGCTTCTTCATGTCGCGCTCGACCGCCTTTCGCACCGTGCTGGCCTTCAACGCGATCCCGGTCGACCGGCTCAAGGTCAACCGGCGGAGCGCCCAGCTCGCCCTCGAGCTGGTCGAGGACGGCTGGAACCTCCTCATCTACCCCGAGGGCGGCCGCTCCCCCGACGGACGGCTGCAGGAGTTCAAGGGCGGCGCCGCGTACCTCGCCGAGCGCTCGCACACGAGCGTCGTGCCCACCTACATCCACGAGTCGGGCTGGCTGAAGGGTCCCCGCTACGCCAAGGCCCCCCTCTACACCGAGGCCCCGAGCCAGGGTCGCCACCACGTGGTGGTGGCCTTCGGCGAGCCGCTGCGCTGCGCCGAGGGCGAGAACATGCGCCGCTTCGGCGCGCGGGTCCACGAGGCCGTCGGGCGCCTCGGACGGTCGGTGAGCGGCGACCCCGACTACGGCGTCGCCCGGTCGGGGCCGGACGCGCCCGCCGGCCCCGACCCCGAGGCCTAGGGGCCCAGCCGGGCGCAGCGCTCCGCGTAGAGCCGGTCGGCCACCGTCGAGAGAGGCTCGAGCTCCTCGCCCACGACGGCGGCCAGGACCTCGTCGGCGAACCAGGGGTTCAGCGCGAGCACGGGACCGTGGGCGTAGGTCGCGACGACGCGCTCGGTGACAAAGCCGTCGCGGCGACCATCGCTGCCCCGGCCCCGCACCACCTCACCCAGGGGCGCCACGCCGTCGGCCAGCCTCGTCACCCCACCGTGGTTCTCGAAGCCCACGAGCAGCCGCCCACCCACGCGCACCGCCAGGTCGCCGACGCTGCGCCGCCCGCCGCGCACGGTCGAGGCCGCGACGAGGCCCACCCCGTCGTAGCGGTCGTCGCCCTCGACCGCGAAGCTCGTGCCGAGCACCTGGAGGCCGGCGCACACCGCGAACACGCGCGCCCCGTCGGCCACTCGGGCCGCCAGGTCGCCCCGGCGCAGGAGGTCGGCCGCGAGCCGCTGGGGGCCGTCCTCCCCGCCGCCCAGCAGGTAGAGGTCGGCCGCGGGGAGCCGCTGGTCGAGGGTCACCGTGACGAGCTCGACGCGACGGCCCCGGCGCCGGGCGCGCTCGGCGAGCACCAGCGCGTTGCCGCCGTCGCCGTAGGTCCCGAGCAGCTCGGGGTAGAGGAGGGCGACCCTCACGGCGCCGTGCGCGCGTTCCACTCCTGGAACGCGGTGTAGTTGGCCACGAGCGTGACCGGACGGCCGGGGGGCGGGTCGGGAACGGCGTCGGCGACGCGCACGGCGACCCCGCCGTAGTCGAGGCGCGTCGCGAGGTCGAGGCGCCGCTCCCCAAGGCAGGTCACCGTGCGACCGGCCAGGCGCTCGAAGGGCACGTCGTAGAGCCACGAGGGGTCGCGGCCGTCGGCCACGCGCGCGTTGACCGCTATCCACAGCTCCCCCGGGGCGTCGGCGACCTCCTCGAGGGCCGCGCTGAATCCGGCCGGGTTCTTCGCCAGCACCAGGCGGACCTCACCCCCGCGCCAGGCCCGCCGGGCGTAGCGCCCGGCGACCTCGCGCACGCCCGCCATCCGGTCCGCGGCCGCGCGCGGGTCGACGCCCACGCGCGCCAGCGCGGTGAGCGCGAAGGCGGCGTTCGCCCGGTTGACGGCCCCGGGCAGTGCGAGGTCCAACTCGACCTCGAGCCCGTCGACGCTCAGCGAACCCTCGGCGAGCACCGTCGTCGACCGGGGCTGGGCGAAGCCGCAGTCGCTCGACCACCCGGTCGGCACGAAGGTGAGCGGCGCGGTGCAGTGCGGGCACGACACGGCGTCGAGGCGCCACGGGGTCGCCACGTCGCACCACGCGACGACGGGGGCCGTCTCGGCCGCGAAGGCGACCAGCGGGTCCGAGGCGTTGGCCACGACCACGGTGTCGGCCAGCGTCGCGCATAGGTCGCGCCAGCGCAGGGCGACCCGGCGGACCTCGTTGGCGCGGTCGAGCTGGTCGCGCGAGAGGTTCAACAGCACCACCACGGCCGGGCGGGTCGCCGCCGCGATCCCCGGCAGCCAGGACTCGTCCACCTCGAGCGCCGCCGGGACCCCGGGCCGGCCGGCCAGGGCGGCCACGTGGCCCTGGACCATGTTCGAGCCCGTGTCGTTCACCGCGACCGGCCCGCCCCAGCCCGCGGCCACGAGGGCGGTGGTGGTGGTCTTGCCGTTGGTGCCCGAGACGAGCACCACCGTACGACCCCGGGCGAGTCCGCTGAGGAGCGTCGGGTCGAGGGCCAGCCCGGCCCGCCCCCCGATCACCGTGCCCTCGCCGCGCCCCAGGAGCCGCGAGAGGCGGTTCACCACGAGCACGGCGCGCTCGGCGAGCCAGGTGGAGGACCGGGGCCGACGCGCCATGGGGGTCACGCTAACAAGCCCGGAAAAGCGCAAGAGGACCAGCCGGGGGGAGGCTGGTCCTCTTGCAAAACCTGGTGTTCACCCGAAGGGGGGGATCCGGATGAACTAGGCGAGTACCAGTATGGCGGATGGCGGACTATCTGGCAAGCGCATGGGACAGATATGTCCCATCTATACTTTCGATGATGGAGCTCCGCCAGCTCGAGGCCCTGGTGGGCATCGCCGACAACGGGACGTTCTCGCGCGCCGCGGACGCGCTGGGCACCGTGCAGTCGAACATCTCGCACCGCGTGGCCCGCCTGGAGGCCGATCTCGGCACGGCCCTCGTCGAGCGCGCGACGGGGGCCCTCACCGAGTCCGGCGAGGTCGTCGTCGAGCGCGCCCGACGCATCCTGAGCGAGGTGCGCGCCATCGCCTCGGACGTCTCGGAGCTCAACGCCGACGTCGCGGGCGTCGTCACCCTGGGCATGATCGGCACGGCCGGGCGGTGGGTGGTCCCCCTGCTGCTCGAGAGCCTGCGCCGGCGCTACGCGAAGATCGTCCTGCACATCTCGGAGGGCACGAACTCCGCCCTCGAGCCCCGGCTCGCCAACGGGCAGCTGGACCTGGCCGTGCTCGCCTGGCCCGTGCAGTCGGCCGAGCTCACCGAGAGCGACCTGTTCATCGAGGACCTGGTCGTGATCGCCGCGCGCGACCACGCGCTCACCCGCGAGCCCCTCCCCCTCGCCTGGTCGACCGTCGCCGCGCACGAGCTGCTCCTGCCCCTGGGCGGGACGCCGATCCGCCGCGAGATCGACGACGCCACCCGCGCGGCCGGCGTCACGCTCAGCGCTCGCGTCGAGCTCGACGGCCTGCGCACGATCGCCTCGATGACCTTCGACGGCCACGGCCCGTCGATCCTGCCCGCGACCATGCTCTCACCCCACCTGCGGGCCAACTTCGTGGCCCTGCCCATCGCCAACATCGCCAAGCGGCGCGTCGTGCTGGCCACCCGGCGCTACGGCTTCCCGTCGGCGCCCGTGCGGGCGATCGCCGCGCTCTTGCACCAGGTGGTCGAGACGGCCGAGAGCCCGCCCGAGGGCGTCTACATCCGTCGCGCCCCTCTGGCATAGTTCGACGGTGCCCCGACCCGACCCCGCCGCCCGCGCCCGGGCGATCGTGCGGGCCGACCCGGCCTTCCGCGCCCTCGTGCGCCGCGTCGGGCCTCCCCCGGGCCGGCGGGCCGCGCCGGTGGCCAGCCGCTTCGCCCGCCTGACCCGCTCGGTGACCCACCAGCTGCTCGCGACCAAGGCCGCCGCCACGATCCACGCCCGGGTGGTGGAGCTGTGCGAGGGCGAGGTCACCCCTCCGGCGATCCTCGCCGCGGGCCACCGGCGCCTGCGCGCGGTCGGACTCTCCAACGCCAAGGCGACGGCCATGCTCGACCTCGCCGAACGGGCCCTCGACGGCCGCCTCGCGCTCGCGCGCCACGGTGCCATGAGCGACTCCGACGTGACGGCGGAGGTGGTGGCGGTGCGCGGCCTGGGCGTCTGGAGCGCCCACATGTACCTGATGCAGACCCTGGGCCGACCCGACGTGTGGCCGACCGGCGACTTCGGGGTGCGCCACGGCTGGAGCCTCCTGCACGGGCTCGACGAGATGATCACCGAACGCGCCCTCGGTGCGCTGGGCGAGCCCTTCGCCGGGGTGCGCTCGGAGGTCGCGTGGTACTGCTGGCGGGCCGTCGAGCTCGAGCACGCCCGGTAGCCTCGCAGCCATGCCGCTGCTCTCGCTCGCCGACTTCGAACGAACCGCCCTCGACACCCTCATGGAGTTCGGGGCGATCCCCTCGCTCTCCCCGCAGTTCGACCCGGACTGGGCCACGTCGGGGCACCTCGAGCGCGCCGCCCAGCTCCTCGCCGACTGGGCCCGTCGCCGGGCCCTCGCGCGCCACCGCGTCGAGGTCGTGCGCCTGCCCGGGCGCACGCCAACCCTCGTGGTGACCGTCGAGGCCACGGGGCCCGCGGGCGGGACCGTCGTGCTCTACGGCCACCTCGACAAGCAGCCGCCCCTCGGGGACTGGTCCGAGGGGCTCGCCCCCTGGAGCCCGGTGCGCCGCGGCGACCGGGTCTACGCCCGCGGGGTCTCCGACGACGGCTACGCCGTCTTCGCCGCCCTCAGCGCGCTCGAGGCCCTCGAGGCGGCCGGCACGCCCCACGGCCGCTGCGTGGTGCTCATCGAGGCGAGCGAGGAGAGCGGCAGCCCCGACCTCGAGGCCTACCTCGACCACCTGGCCGGGCACCTCGGCGAGGTCGAGCTGCTGATCTGCCTGGACTCGGGCGCCGTTTCCTACGACCGGCTGTGGGTGACGACGTCGCTGCGGGGCAACGTCAACGTCGAAGTGACCGTCGCGGTGCTCTCGCAGGGCCAGCACTCCGGCTCGACGAGCGGCGTCGTGCCCTCGTCGTTCCGCGTCCTACGCCAGCTCCTGGACCGCCTCGAGGACGCCGCGACCGGCCGGATCCTCCTGCCCGAGCTGCACGCGGAGATCCCGGCCGAGCACCGCGACGCGGCGCGCGCGCTGGCCGCGGAGTTCGGCGACGTCGCCGCCCAGGACCTGCCCCTGCTCGAGGGTGTCCGCCTGATGGGCACCGACGCCGAGGACCGGATCCTCAACAAGACGTGGCGCCCCACCCTCTCGACGATCGGGATGGCCGGCATCCCGGCGCCGGCCGACGCCGGCAACGTGCTGCGCCCCTTCACCACGGCCGTCCTCTCGTTCCGCCTGCCCCCCACCGTCGCCGCGGCGCCGGCCCTGGCGGCCATCGAGCGGGCCCTCGCCACCGACGTGCCCTCGGGCGCGCACGTCACGGTCACGCCCCAGCACCCCGGCGACGGGTGGGTCGCCCCGACCTTCGCCCCCTGGCTGGGCGAGGCCCTTAGGGCCGCCTCGCTCGACGCCTTCGGACAGCCCCTCGGCTTCACCGGCGAGGGTGGCTCGATCCCCTTCCTGGGCTCGCTCGCCCGGCGCTACCCCGGGGCGCAGTTCGTCGCCACGGGGGTGGGGGGCCCGGGCGCCAACGCCCACGCCATCGACGAGATGCTCGACCTGCCCACGGCGGTCGGGGTCGCCAACGCGGTGACTACCGTGGTCGCGGCACACGCCGAGCGCTGACACCCGACGAGCGAGGTTCCCCCCATGACCGACCGCGTTGACCTCTGGGTCGACCCCCTCTGCCCCTGGGCGTGGCTCACCTCCCGGTGGCTGCTCGAGGCGACCACCGTGCGCGACGTCGAGGTCGCCTTCCACGTGATGAGCCTCTCGGTGCTCAACGAGGGCCGCGACCTGCCCGCCGACTACCGGGCCTTCCTCGACGACGGCTGGGGCCCGGTGCGCGTGCTGGTCGCGGCCGAGCAGCGTCACGGCGCCGGGGTCGTCGAGCCCCTCTACTCGGCCATGGGCGCGCGCATCCACCCCGGCGGGCAGAAGGACCGCGCCGCGGTCATCGCCGGGGCGCTCGCCGACGCCGGCCTCGAGGCGGACCTCGCCGAGGCGGCCACCACCGCCGCCTACGACGAGGCCCTGCGCGCGAGCCACGCCGCGGGCATGGAGCCCGTCGGCTACGAGGTCGGCACGCCGGTCATCCACGTGGCCGGCCAGGCCGTCTTCGGGCCCGTCGTCACCCCGGCGCCCAAGGGCGAGGCCGCGGGCCGGCTGCTCGACGGGGTCCTCGCGGTGATGGCGACCCCGGGCTTCTACGAGCTCAAGCGCAGCCGGACCCTCGATCCGGTCTTCGACTAGCGCCGCTCGGGGGCGGCCAGCGCCTCGGCGAGCTGGCGGGCGTGCTCACGGGGGTGACGGGTGTAGGTCTCGAGCCACGTCGCCACGCCGTAGGCGCCCGACTCGGAGTGGCGGCCCTCGAGGGCGAGGTCGGCGGGCGAGAGGCGCTCGAGCAGGTCGGCCGTCGAGGCACGCAGCGCGCGGATGACCTCGAGGGCGGGGCCGACGGGCAGCTCCCCGTAGCCGAGCGCCGGGCACGCGGCCCAGGCGCTCTCGTCGTAACCCTGGATGAGGGTCCCGGGCTCGGCGAGCAGCCGGCGCAGGCGAGCGTAGGACTGCGCCTCGGCGTCCGCGACGTGGTGGATCACCTGGCGCGCGCTCCAGCCGCCCCGCTCGCGGCGGTCGAGGCGGGCCGCGTCGGCCGTCGAGGCCGCCGCGAGGAACTCCTCGGTGGCGGCCCGGTAGTCGGCGACGGCGGCGGGGTCCACGGTTCGCCCGGGCCTAGCCCCGGGGCACGTCCTTCCAGGCGACGCCCTTGTCGGCGCGCGGCTCGGCCGCCAGGCCGAGCACGCGCTCGCCGATGATGTTGCGCATCACCTCGCTCGTGCCGCCCTCGATGGAGTTCGCCCGCGAGCGGATGAAGACCTTGCGCACGTCGCCGCTGGCGTAGCTCGTCTCGGTGGGGCGCACCAGGGGGTAGGCCGAGCCGTAGAGCATGCCCTCGGCCCCGAGCAGGTCGACGCACAGTTCGCTCAGGCGCTGGTTCCCCTCGGCCGAGGCGAGCTTCGCGACCGAGCCCTCGGGTCCCGGGGTCCCGGCGTCGCGCAGGTCGCTCGCGCGCCAGTTCGTGAGCCGCGACACCTCGGCGCGGACCCAGGCCTCGAGGACCCGGGCGCGCACGGAACGCGCGTGGGGGTCGGCGCGCCCGGCCCAGCGCTCGCGCCACAGGCCGACGGCCTGGCCGATCAACCCCGAGTCACGCGGCGGGACGCCGCCGCCGATCGAGACGCGCTCGTTCATCAGCGTCGTGATGGCGACGGTCCAGCCCTCCCCCACCCCGCCGAGGCGCCGGGTGTCGGGCACCCGGGCGTCGGTGAAGAAGCACTCGTTGAACTCCGCCTCGCCCGTCGCCTGGTAGAGGGGGCGGACCTCGACCCCGGGCGCGCGCATGTCCACGAGGAAGGCGGTGATCCCCCGGTGCTTGGGCTGGTCGGGATCGGTGCGCGCGATGATCAGCCCGTAGCTCGCCACGTGGGCGAGAGTCGTCCAGACCTTCTGGCCGTTGAGGAGCCACTCGTCGCCGTCGCGCTCGGCCCGGGTGGCGAGGCTGGCGACGTCCGACCCGGCACCCGGCTCGCTGAAGAGCTGGCACCACACCTCCTCACCGGTGAACAGCGGGCGCAAGAAGCGGCCCTTCTGCTCCTCGGTGCCGTGCACGACGATGGTCGGGGCGACCATGCCGTAGCCGATGACGTTGCGCAGCATGGCCGTCGGCGCACCGGCGTTCAAGAGCCGGACCATGGCGTGCTGCTGGTCGGCCGGGCTGCCCCCGAGGCCGCCGCAGCCCACCGGGAAGTGGACCCAGGCGAGGCCCCGGTCGAACTGTGCGCCGAGGAAGGCGACCGGGTCGCTCGCGTGCGGGGGGACCTCGGCGAGCAGCGCGTCGATGCGCGCGTCGAGGTCGGTGATCGTATCGGCCATGGCCCTCCTTCCTCGACGCATCCTACGCAGGCACCCGTCCGCTAGAACGTTCCCGTGACGACCCGACGCATCCTCGCGACCTCCGGCGGCTGGATCCCGGGCCCGACCCAGGGGACGGTGCGCCTGGGCGCGATGGTCCTCGACGCGCTCGCCGCCACCGGCAAGACGCGCCCCCGGGTGTGCCTGCTCGAGACGGCCGCGGGCGACCCGCCCTCGAGTTACGCGCTGAGTTTCGAGGCGTTCGCCGCCGTCGGCTGCGACGTCACCTGGTTCCGGGTCTTCCCCCAGCCCTCGGCCGACCCCGTCGAGCGCCTGGGCGGGTGCGACCTCGTCTGGGTCGGCGGGGGCTCGGTCGCGAACCTGCTGGCCCTGTGGCGCCTGCACCAGGTCGACGCGGCCCTGCGCGAGGCGTGGGAGCGCGGCGTCATCCTGGGCGGGGTCTCGGCCGGGTCGGTCTGCTGGCACGTGGGCGGACCGACCGACTCCTTCGGCCCCACCCTCGCCCCGGTCTACGACGGCCTCGCCCTCGTGCCCTACGGCAACGGCGTGCACTACGACTCCGAGGCCCAGCGCCGTCCGCTCCTCCAGCGCCTCGTCGCCGACGGTTCGCTGCCGACGAGCTACGCCACCGACGACCACGTGGGTCTGTGGTACGAGGGCGACGTCGCCACGCGCGTCGTCGCCGACTTCGAGTTCGCCCGGGAGAGCGGCCCGGCCGCCTACCGCGTCGAGCGCGGCGCCGACGGGGCGCTCGAGACTCGGGTGGGCGTCGGCGGCGCGTTCGACTAGCGCCCGGGCCCGGGCAGTACCGCGCGCACCGACTCGGCCCGGCGGGCGCGCGTCGCCGCCCTCTCGCGCGCGCCGGCCACGCCGATCGCCTCGAGCCAGTTGGCGAGCATCAGGTGGCCGTCCTGGGTCAGCACGGACTCGGGGTGGAACTGGACGCCCTCGATCGGGGCGCGCCGGTGGCGGATTCCCATGACGAGCCCGTCCGCACGCGCGCTGACCTCGAGCCCTTCGGGCAGCGAGTCGGCGTCGACGACCAGCGAGTGGTAGCGACCCACGACCAGCGGGTCGGCGACACCCCGGAAGAGCCCCTCGCCGTCGTGCGCGACCACGCTCGCGCGGCCGTGGACGAGCTGGGGCGCGTGGACGACCCGACCGCCCAGGGCCTCGGCGATCGCCTGGTGGCCCAGGCAGATCCCGAGCAGCGGGATCCGCTGGCCGAGGCAGTGGCGGACCATCGCCACGTCGCAGCCCGCGGCCCGCGGGTGGCCGGGACCCGGCGAGAGGACGACGCCGGCGACCCCGAGCCCCTCGAGGTCCTCGGGGGCGACCGCGTCGTTGCGCGCGACGACCGTCGTGGCGCCGAGCTCGCCGAGGTACTGGACGACGTTGTAGACGAACGAGTCGTAGTTGTCGACCACGAGCACGCGCGCGGGAGCGTCCATCGGACGATCCTACGGCCGGTGGTTAACCTCTCGACGTGGAGACGCTCACGAGGGCCGGCTTCGACGAGCTGGTCGCCGCGGGCTACAACGTCATCCCGCTCACCGCCACCCTCCAGCTCGACCGCGAGACGCCCGTCACCCTCTACGACCGGCTCCGCGGGCGGGCCTTCTTCCTGCTCGAGAGCGCGGCCCTCGCCGAGACGACCGGCCGGTACTCCTTCGTGGGCCTCGACCGGCTCTGGCGACTCACCGTCGGCGGCGGCGCGACGGCCGTCGCGGGCGAGGACGCCCCGAGCGCCCCCTCGCCGCTGGCCGAGCTGCGCGCCCGGCTCGGGCGCTACCGCGTCGCCCCCACCCCGGGACTGCCCGACCTCCTCGGCGGGGCCGTCGGGTACGTCAGCTACGACCACGTGCGCCGCCTCGAGCGCCTCCCGGGCCACCCCGGCCAGCCCCCGTGGCCCGAGGTCGACTTCGGCTTCCCCGGGGCGATGCTGGTCTGCGACCACCTGCGCCACTCCACGACCGTCGTCGCGCTCGCCGTCGTCGGGGACCGACCCGGGCAGAGCTACCGCGACGCGCGCGCGCGCCTGACCGAGCTCGTCGACGCCCTCCTCGCCCCCGCGCCGACGCCCGACGCCCTCACCGAGCGCCTGGTGGCGACGGCGCCCGACCGCAGCTCATCGATCCCCGTGCGCGAGATCGCGGCCCGCCTCTCGAACTTCACGCCCGAGCACTACGAGGCCGTCGTCGAGCGGGCCCGCGCCTACATCGAGGACGGCGACGTCTTCCAGGTGGTGCCGAGCCAGCAGTTCCGCCGCCCGACCCGGGTCGACCCGCTCACCCTCTACCGGGTGCTGCGCGCCCTCAACCCCTCGCCGTACATGTACCTGATCGACACCGGCGAGCGCCAGCTCGTCGGGGCGAGCCCCGAGATGCTCGTGCGCGTCCACGACGGGGTCGTCTCGACCCGGCCCATCGCCGGCACCCGCCCCCGCGGGGCGACCGAGGAGGAGGACCGGGCACTCGAGGCCGAGGTCCTCACCGACGAGAAGGAGGTCGCCGAGCACGTCATGCTCGTCGACCTCGGGCGCAACGACATCGGCAAGGTCGCCGAGACCGGCTCCGTGCGAGTCGAGCAGCTGGCCCACGTCGAACGCTTCAGCCACCTCATGCACCTGGTGAGCCACGTCGACGGCCGGCTCCGCGCGGGTCTCGACGCCTTCGACGCCTTCGACGCGGTCTTCCCGGCCGGCACGCTCTCGGGCGCGCCCAAGGTGCGCGCGATGGAGATCATCGACGAGTTCGAGCCCACCTACCGGGGTCCCTACGGCGGGGCGGTGGGCTACTTCGCCCTCTCGGGCAACGCCGACTTCGCGATCACCATCCGCACGGTGGCGCTCGCCGACGGCTGGGCCACGGTCCAGGCCGGCGGCGGCGTCGTGGCCGACAGCCGCGGGCCGGCCGAGTACCTCGAGTGCCTCAACAAGGCCTCCGCCCCGCTGCTGGCCCTGGAGATCGCCGACCCCTCGGCCTGAGCCGCCCGGGGCCCGACCCTATGCTGGATGCGGCCGACAAGGAGGTCGCAGAGTGGCGACGACGAGCAACGCCGAGGCCTGGGCCCACCTCTACGAGCGTGCCCCCATCCGCCGGGCCCGCTTCACCACCCTCTCGGGGGTCCCGCTCGAACCCGTCTACGGCCCGCCCGCGGGCGAGTACCCGGGCCTGTTCCCCTACACCCGGGGCATCCACGCCTCGATGTACCGCACCCGGCTGTGGACGATGCGCATGTTCGCGGGCTTCGGCACCGCGCTCGACACCAACCGGCGCTTCCGCGAGATCATCGCCGCCGGGGGCACCGGGCTCTCGACGGCCTTCGACATGCCCACCCTGCTCGGGCTCGACTCGGACGACCCGATGGCCCTGGGCGAGGTCGGGCGCTGCGGGGTGGCCATCGACTCCCTCGCCGACGTCCACGACCTCTTCGCGGGGATCGACCTCTCGGCCATCACCACCTCGATGACCATCAACGCCCCGGCCGCGGTGCTGCTCGCCCTGTTCGTCGCCCACGCCGAGTCGGCCGGGGTGCCGCGCGAGCGCCTCGGCGGCACGCTCCAGAACGACATCTTGAAGGAGTACCAGGCCCAGAAGGAGTTCGTCTTCCCACCCCGGCCCTCGATGCGCCTGGTGCGCGACACCATGGCCTTCACCGCGGCCGAGATGCCCAAGTGGAACTCGATCTCGATCTCCGGCTACCACATCCGCGAGGCGGGCTCCACGGCCGCCGAGGAGCTGGCCTTCACGCTGGCCAACGGCTTCGCCTACGTCGAGCTGGCCCGCGAGGCCGGCCTCGCCGTCGACGCCGTCGCCCCGCGGCTGTCGTTCTTCTTCAACGCCCACATCGACTTCTTCGAAGAGGTCGCCAAGTACCGGGCCGCCCGGCGCCTCTGGGCCCGTTGGATGCGCGAGCACTACGGGGCCGCCGACGAGCGCAGCTGGCAGCTGCGCTTCCACACCCAGACGGCCGGGGTCTCGCTCACCGCCCAGCAGCCCGAGGTCAACGTCGCGCGCACCGCGATAGAGGCACTCGCCGGGGTGCTCGGCGGGACCCAGAGCCTGCACACGAACTCCTTGGACGAGGCCCTGGCCCTACCCTCGGAGAAGGCGGCGCGCATCGCCCTGCGCACGCAGCAGGTGATCGCCCACGAGACCAACGTCGCCCACGTCGCCGACCCCCTGGGGGGCTCGTGGTTCGTCGAGAGCCTGACCGACGAGCTCGAGCGCCAGGCCGAGGAGATCTTCGCCCACGTGGCGAGCCTCGGGGACGGCTCGATGCTCGAGGGCTGCATCCGGGGCATCGAGGAGAACTGGTTCCAGGGGCGCATCGCCGATTCGGCCTACGAGCTCGAGCGGACCCTCAACACCGAGGAGCGCCTGGTCGTGGGGGTGAACGCCTTCACCGAGGGCAACGAGGCGGAGGACCTCGAGATCCTCCGGATCACCGACGCCGACGAGCGGCGCCAGCGCGAGCGCCTCGAGGCGGTGCGCGCGAGCCGCGACGCCGAGCAGGTCGCCAAGGCCCTCGCCCGGCTGCGCGAGGACGCCGCCGACACCTCGGTCAACCTGATGCCGGCCCTCATCGATGCGGCCCGCGCCTACGCCACGGTCGGCGAGATGATGGCGACCCTGGCCGGGGTGTTCGGACGCTACGTCGAGGTGCCCACGCTGTGAGCCGGGTGCTCGTGGCCAAGGTCGGCCTCGACGGCCACGACCGTGGGGTGAAGGTCGTCGCGCGGATCCTGCGCGACGCCGGCATGGAGGTGGTCTACACCGGGCTCTTCCAGACGCCCGCGTCGGTGGCCGCCTCGGCGATCGACGAAGACGTCGACGTGGTCGGCGTCTCGATGCTCTCGGGCGCCCACCTCACCCTCGCCCCCCTCGTCGTGGCGGCGCTGCGCGAGCGCGGCTCGTCGATCCCGGTCGTCGTGGGGGGCATCGTGCCGCCCGACGACGTGCCCCTCCTGCGCGAGGCGGGCGTCGCCGCCGTGCTGGGGCCGGGCGCCAGCGCCGAGGAGATCGTCGCCACGGTGTCGGCGCTCGTGGCGAGCCCCTAGCGCCGGCGCGGCGCGCGCGGGCCCAATAGAGTCGGGCTCACCATCGTGGACGGAGGCACCGTGCTCAAGGGCTTCAAGAACTTCCTCATGCGCGGCGACCTGATCGTCGTCGCGCTCGGGCTGGTCGTCGCGCTCGCCTTCTCCAACCTCATCTCGGCCTTCACCGGCAACATCGTGACCCCGCTCATCAACTCCATCGCGGGCAACCCGGCCAAGCCCGGGCTCGCCTGGACGGTCAACGGCCAGGTCGTGAACCTGGGCGCCTTCATCTCGGCGATCGTCTACTTCGTCATCTTCATGGCGGTCGTGTACTTCGTGCTCGTCGTGCCCTACCGGGCCCTCATGGCCCGGCGCGGCACCACGGTCTTCGGCGCGCCCGAGCCGCCCCCGCCCACCAAGACCTGCCCCGAGTGCCTCTCGAGCGACGTGCCGGCGGCCGCCACCAAGTGCTGGCACTGCGCGAGCGTCATCGGGTAGCGCCGCCCCGCGTACCGAGACGTCCCGCCGCGCGGACTAGTTTGGCGCCCAATGACTGACGCGGGGGTCGAGGCGCTACTGGAGTTCGACCACGTCTCGGTGCACTTCGAAGGCCTGCGAGCGCTCGACGACGTCTCCTTCGCCGTCGCCTCGGGCGAGATCGTCGGGCTCATCGGCCCCAACGGCGCCGGCAAGACGACGGCCTTCAACGTCGCCTGCGGCTTCGTGCGCCCCTCCGAGGGCCACGTGCGCTTCCCCGCCCGGGGCGCGTCGAATCTCCGGCCCAACGAGCTCGCGCGCGTCGGCGTGGCGAGGACGCTGCAGGGCGTCGGGCTCTTCTCTCGCTGCAGCGTCCTCGAGAACGTCATGGCCGGGGGCCAGAGCCGTCCGTCCGGCGGCGTGGTCGCGAGCCTCCTGTCCCTGCCGGGCGCCGCGCGCGCGGAGAAGGCGCTGCGTCGCGACGCGATGGCGATGCTCGAGCGCCTCGGCATCGCCGGGGTCGCCCACCGCCTGCCCTCGACCATCCCCTACGGCACGGCGAAGAAGGTGGCCCTGGCCCGGGCGCTCATGGGCGCGCCCCGCCTCCTCATGCTCGACGAGCCCGCCTCCGGCCTCGACGAGGCCGAGCTCGACGAATTCGCCGCGCACATCGTCGAGCTGCGCCAGACGATGGGCGTGCTCCTCGTCGAGCACAACATGGAGTTCGTGATGCCCCTGGTCGACCGGCTGGTCGTGCTCAACTTCGGCCAGGTCATCGCCACCGGCACCCCGAACGAGGTACGCAACAACCAGGCGGTCATCGAGGCCTACCTCGGGGTGAGCGAGTGATCGCCGTCGAGCGGCTCACCGTGGCGTTCGGGGCGATCTACGCGCTGCGCGAGGTGTCGCTACGCGCCGAGACCGGCAGGATCACCGCGGTGCTCGGCGCCAACGGGGCCGGCAAGACGACCCTGCTGCGCACGATCAGCGGGCTCGTCGCGCCCCAGAGCGGCACCGTGTCGCTCGACGGGCGCGTCCTCACGCACCGCAGAACCGAGGACATCGCGCGCCTGGGGGTCGGTCACGTGCCCGAGGGCCGCGGGGTCATCGCCGAGTTCACCGTCGAGGAGAACCTCCGCCTCGGCGCGATCGTGGCCCGGGTGCCCCTCGAGGAGGGCCTCGCCCAGCAGTACGAGACGTTCCCGGTGCTCGGCCAGCGGCGCAAGCAGCACGCCGCCAAGCTCTCGGGCGGAGAGCGCCAGATGCTCGCCATGGCCCGTGCGCTGATCGCCCGGCCGTCGGTCCTCCTGCTCGACGAGCCCTCACTCGGCCTCGCGCCGCTCGTGACGGCCCAGCTGATGGCGACGGTCGCCGAGCTGTGCTCGACCAAGGACCTCACCGTCATCCTCGTCGAGCAGAACGCGTCGTCGGCCCTGCGCATCGCGCACCACGCCGTCGTACTGAACGTCGGCAGCGTCGTGGCCGACGCGCCCGCGGAGGTCGTCGCGGCCGACGAGCGGCTCCGTCAGTACTACCTCGGGATGGTGGAGTAGTGGACGGCTTCCTCACGTCGCGGGTCGTCACCGACATCCTGGGCGGGCTCACCAACGGCGCGATCTACGGCCTGGTCGCCCTGAGCCTCGTGCTGGTCTGGCGCGCGACCCGGGTGCTCAACTTCGCCCAGGGCGCCATGCCGATGTTCGCGACCTACCTCGGCATGGGCCTGCTCTCCTACCACTGGCCCTACTGGGTCTGCGTGGGGGTGAGCCTGGTGGCCGCCCTCGCCATCGGCGCGGTGACCGAGCGAGTGCTCGTGCGTCCCCTCTACGGCAAGCCCGAGATCAACCCCATCGTCGTGATGGTGGGGTACCTGATCATCCTCGAGGCCTTCGCCGCGGCGATCTGGTCGACCACCCCGCGCAGCCTGCCCGCCCCCTTCTCACCCATCGACTGGAAGCTGGCCGGCCGGCCCGTCGGCCTGTCGCCCTTCAGCCTGTTCGAGATCGTGACCGCCCTCGTCGTGATGGGGGCCATCGTGACGCTCTTCCGCTTCACCCGGCTCGGCCTGCAGCTGCGCGCCTCGGCCCTCGCACCCGAGGTCTCACGGCTCCTGGGCGTGCGGGTCGGCCGGATGCTCACCCTCGGCTGGATGCTCTCCACCGCCGTCGGCGCCGTCACGGCCATCCTGGTCGCCTCGAACTTCTTCACGGGCCTCACCCCGCAGCTGATGGACGGCATCTTCGCCTTCGGCTTCATCGCCGCGGCCGTCGGGGGCCTCGACAGCCCGGTCGGTGCGGTCGCCTCGGGGATCGCGCTGGGCGTCGTGCTGCAGTTCGTCGGCGACTACCTCAACTCGAACGCGATCATCCTGGTGGCCCTGGGCATCCTCATCGTGTCGCTCATGGTCCGGCCCAACGGCCTGCTCACCCGCAGCACGGCGAGGCGCGTGTGAGTCCCGTGGCGCGCCGCGGCGCCCTGGCCCTGGGTGGCCTGGTGGTGGCCCTGGTACTGGGGCTCACCCTCGCCCCGCGCACGAGCGACGTGGTCGCCGTCGTGGTCCTGGCCGCCGTCGCGGCCGGGGGGGGCTTCGTCGGCTCGCTGCCCACCGTGCGCGCGGAGCGCCCGGCGCTCGCGCGCGCGATGCTCACCGTCGTGCTCGTCGACCTGGTGCTCTTCGCCACGGCCTTCCTCTCGGTACCGACGGACTTCAACCTCGCGACGGGGGCGGGGATGGCCGTCGTGCTGCTCGGGCTGTCGTTCCTCACCGGCGCCTCGGGCCAGATCTCGATCGGCCACGGGGCCTTCATGGGCGTCGGGGCCTTCGCCACGGCCATCTGGGCCAACCACCACGCCACGACCCCGATCGTGGTGACCCTGCTGATCTCGGTCGTGGTCGGCGCGCTGTTCGGCCTGCTCCTCGGCCTGCCGGCCACCCGCCTGCGGGGGCCCTACCTGGCCGGCATGACCCTGGCCTTCGCGGTGGCCTTCCCGGCGATCCTCAGCTCGTTCAGCTCCTGGACCGGCGGCGACTCCGGGCTGCAGCTGCCCAACTCGGCGACGGCGCCCCACTGGCTCGTCGGGCTGTTCCACGCCGGCACGCCCACGCTCACGACCGACACGCTCTGGCTCACCGACATCGTCATGGTGGCGACCGGCGTCGCCTTCTTCTTCATGGCCAACCTGTTCGCCAGCCGGACCGGCCGGGCGATGCGCCTGGTGCGCGACAACGACGTCGCGGCCGAGCTCGTCGGCGTCGGGTTGCCGCGCACCCGCGTCATCGCCTTCGTCATCAGTGCCGCCTACGCGGCACTCGGCGGGGCGCTGTGGACACTGCTCAACAACTCGGTCTCGCCCGCGACCTACGGCTTCGCCCTGTCGATCACCATCCTCGCGGTCATCGTGATCGGCGGGATCGGCACGATCTCCGGGGCGATCATCGGCGGCGTGGTCTACGCCTACTCGACCAACGTGATCGCCTGGTTCGTCGCCCGCACGGGTCTCAACCCCCAGGGCAACCTGGCGAGCCAGCTCAACGGCATCATCTTCGGCGCCCTGCTCATCGCGACCATGATGTTCTCGCCCCTGGGGATCGCCGGGACCATCCGACACCTGCGACAGCGTCGCGCCCTCGCGCGCGAGCGGGGTGACTTGCGCGGCACCCGGGAAGGGCCTACGCTCGCCCCAGAGAGCGGTACCAGGCGGTAACCATCCATTCCAGACACACTCATCAGGGGGGACATCACACGATGGCAATGACTCAGTGGCGACGCTTCGCCTCGGCCGGTTCGGCACTTCTCCTGTGCGCGACCCTCGCCACGGCGGCCACGTCGATAGGGGACGCGGGCGCCGCGTCCAAGGCCCGGGCGCCCAAGGTACCCGGGGTGACGGCCTCCCAGGTGACGATCGGCGCCACCGTCCCGCTGACGGGCATCGCCTCGTCGGGCTATAACCAGGTCGCCAAGGCCGCGAACGCGGTCTTCAAGTACGTCAACTCCAAGGGCGGCGTCAACGGCCGCAAGATCCGCTACGTAATCGAGGACGACTGCTACGGCACGCCGGGCTTCGGCTGCACCGGCGTCCCGAACACGGTGACCCAGACCCAGAAGCTCCTGGCGCTGCCGGTCTTCGCCACGGTCGGCTCGCTCGGGACCCCGACCCAGGACCTGGTGCGGACCCTGCTCAAGAAGAACGGCGTGCCCCAGCTCTTCGTGAACTCGGGCTCCTCGGACTGGAACGACCCGTCCCTGTACCCCGGACTGTTCGGCTGGCAGCCCAGCTACCCCGTGGAGAGCAAGATCCTGGCCAAGTACATCCTCTCGACCTACGCGAACCAGAACGTCTGCTTCCTCGGCCAGGGTGACGACTTCGGCACCAACGGCCTGGCCGGCCTGGTGGCCGGCGGCGTGAGCCCCGTCGTGACCGACTTCTACTCGACGACCTCGCTCGTGGCGACCAACGGCGCGTCCATCGCCCCGTACATCCAGGCCTTCCAGAACGCCAAGTGCACAGTGGTCTACCTCGACACCATCCCCGGGGCGACCGACGCGGCCCTGGGCGCCGCGCTCCAGCTGAGCTACGCCCCGCACTGGGTGATCTCCAGCGTCGGCTCGGACCCCCAGACGGTCGCCGCGCCCTTCAAGAGCCTGGGCGTCGACCCCGAGGTGGGCGCGGTCAGCTTCACCTACCTGCCGACGCCCACGAGCGGTAGCCCGTGGATCAAGTGGATGTACAAGGTCATCCAGGCCGACCCGACGGACTTCCCCGGCTTCACCTCTACCTCGCCGCTCAACGGCAACATCGAGTACGGCGTCGGCTTCGGGGTCGCCTTCGTCGAGGCCCTCAAGGCGGCCGGGCGCAACTTCACGCGCGCGAGCTTCTTGAACCTGCTCACGCACTCGACCTTCGCCCAGACGCCCTCGCTGGCCCCGCTCCAGTACACGCCCCTCGATCACCAGGGCCTCAACGCGGGCCAGGTCGACCAGGTCGTGAGTGCGACGTCGGTGAAGACCGTCTCGAACACCGTCTACACGACCAACCCCAAGAACGGGCCGGTGACGGTGGTGAAGCGGCTGAGCACGGGCATCCCGACCTGGCTCCGGTGACCCCGCGGCCGCGAGGCGGGGCGCCCACCACGGCGCCCCGCCTCGCGGCGACGCGAACCGTGCGCCCCGCCGTCGGCACCCTCACTAGAGTGCGTGGGGAGGCCGGTGGCCGATGCGACGTGAATCGAGGCGTGGTCGGGGTGAGGTGACGGCCCCCCAGGTCGCGTCCTGGGCCGCCCACCCGTCGGTGTCGGCCGATCCGGCCTACCGTGCGGCCCTCTTCGACCTCTTCCTCGAGAACGCCCCCACCGGCTTCGCGTTGCTCGACCGGACGTTCCGCTACCTGGTCATCAACGCCGTCCTCGCCGACGGCCACGGCCTCCCGGTGAGCGACCACGTGGGACGGCGCGTCGCCGAGGTGACCCCGCGCGCCTGGTCCAACATGCAGGGGGTCTACGAGCGCGTCCTCGCCGGCGAGACCGTCGCCAACCTCAGCCTGACCGGGCACCAGGTCTCGGAGGTCCCCCAGCACCGCCGCTGGCTCGCGAGCTACTACCCGATGCGGGTCGGCCACGAGGTGGTCGGCGTGGGCATCGTCGCTCACGACGTGACCGAGCTCACCGACGTCCAGCACGACCTCGAGGAGCGCTCCCGGCTCTACGCCATGCTCTCCGAGACGAACCGGGCCGTCAGCGAGTCGACGAGCGCGGCCCAACTGTTCTCGACGGTCTGTCGGATCGCCGTCGAGGTCGGCGGCTTCGCCCTGGCCTGGGTCGGCGTCCCCCGCGAGGGCGTGGTCGACGTCGCGACCAAGTACGGCCAGTCGGCGTACCTCGACGAGCTCTTCGTCAGCCTCGACCCCGACCACATCACCTCGCGCGGGCCGACCGGCCGAGCCCTGCGCGAGGGGATGCCCCAGGTGGTCAACGACTTCCTCGCCTCCGAGATGACCCTGCCCTGGCACCGCCGGGCGGTCGACTTCGGCTTCCGCGCCTCGGCGTCGTTCCCCATCCGCGAGGGCGGGCGGGTGGTCGCCACCCTCGGGCTCTACTCCGAGCAGGCCGGCTACTTCAGCGCCGACCTCGTCCAGGCGCTCTCGGAGATCACCCCGATCCTCTCGTTCGCCCTCGACCGCTTCGTCAACGAGCGGATCCGCGTGGCCGACGAGGAGACCCTGCGCACCCACGACCGGGCGCTGAGCGCGATCAGCCAGGGCGTGCTCATCACCGCGGGCGTCGACGAGCGCCGGGTCGTCTACGCCAGTCCGAGCTTCCTCACCCTCACCGGCTACAGCGAGGACGAGGTCCTCGGGCGCGGCGCCACCTTCCTCGACGGGCCCGACACCGCCCCCGAGGCCATCGCGGCGATCGACCGGGCCGTCGCCGAGGAGCGCGAGGCACTCGTCGAACTCGTCAACTACCGCAAGGACGGCACCCCCTTCTGGAACCGGCTCTCCATCACGCCGGTGCTCGACGAGCGGGGGCGGGCCACGCACTTCGTCGGGGTCAACACCGACGTCACCGAGGCGCGCGAGATGGAGCTCCAACTCCTCCAGTCCCAGAAGCTCGAGGCCCTCGGCACCCTCGCCGGCGGCGTGGCCCACGACTTCAACAACATGCTCCTGGTGATCCGCGGCTACTCCGGCCTGCTCGCCCAGCGCCTCGAGGATCCCCCCCTGCGCGAGATGGCCGAGCGCATCGACGCCGCGGTGGAGAAGGCGGCCGACTTCACCCGACGACTCCTCACCTTCAGCCGCAGCCAGATGATCCGCCCCCAGCGTCTCGACCTGAGCGAGGTGGTGCGCGACGCGCTGGGCCTGCTCGAGCACATGATCGGCGAGGACGTCGTCGTACACCTCGACCTCGCCGACGGCCTCGCCGCCGTGGAGGTCGACCGGGCCCAGCTCGAGCAGGCCATCTTGAACCTCGTGACCAACGCCCGCGAGGCGATGCCGGACGGGGGGAGCCTCGAGGTGCGCACCGCCCTCGTCCGCCTCGACCAGGACTACGCCGACCTCCACCCCGAGGTCGCCCCGGGGCCCCACGCGCTGCTCGAGATCACCGACTCGGGCGAGGGGATGGACGAGACGACCCTCGCCCGAGCGTTCGAGCCGTTCTTCACCACCAAGGCGACCGGCACCGGGTTGGGACTCTCCACGGTCTACGGCATCGTGCGCCGCTGCGGCGGTCAGGTGCGCTTCGACAGCGCACCCGGTGCGGGCACCACCGTCCGCGTCTACCTGCCCGCGGTCGGTGGCGCGCTCGAGCCCGCGCGCGCGCCGGGTCCCGCGCGCGACTCGCTGCGCGGGCTCGAGACGCTCCTCGTCGTCGAGGACATCGACGAGGCCCGCGACCTCGTGAGCGGCTACCTGGGCGGCCTCGGCTACCGCGTGCTCGTCGCCGCCGACGGCCTCGAGGCCCTCGAGCGCGCCGCCGCGGAGCCCGGCCCCCTGGCCGCCCTGGTCACCGACGTCGTGATGCCCCGCATGAACGGGCGCGAGCTCGCCGCGCGCCTGCTCGAGACGCACCCGGAGACGGCCGTGCTCTTCACCTCGGGCTTCCCGAGCCCGGAGAACGACGCCGTCACCACCCCGACCAGCCGCTCGCGCTTCCTCGAGAAGCCCTACGGCCTGGTCGAGGTGGCCCGGGCCGTGCGCGACCTGCTCGACGGGCCGGCGTCGTGAGGCCGCTGCTCGACACCGCGGCCATGCGCGCGGCCGACGCGGCCGCGGTCGCCCGGGCTGGCTCCGACGCCCTGGTCCGCCGCGCTGGGGTGGCCGTCGCCCAGGAGTGCCGCGGACTCCTGGGCACGCTCTACGGGCGCCGCGTCGCGGTCGTGGCGGGGCCGGGTCTCAACGGGGCCGACGGGCGGGTCTGCGCCGGGTGGCTCGCGCGCCGCGGCGCGCGGGTCGACGTGGTCGCCGTCGCCGACCAGCCCCCCGTCCTCTCGGGCTACGACCTCGTGGTGGACGCCGCCTTCGGCCTGGGCTGCTCGCGCCCCTACCACGCGCCCGTCGTCGACGCCCCCGTCGTCGCCGTCGACCTGCCCTCGGGTGTCGACGCCGACACCGGCGACCTCCTCGGCTCGCCGGCGCGCGCGACCCTCACCGTGGCCCTGGGCGCGCTGAAGCCGGCTCACGTGACCGGGCCCGCGGCCGCGGTCGCCGGCCGCGTCGTCCTGCACCGGCTCGGCATCGCCGCCACGGCGCGCGACGGCGTCGTCGAGGACGCCGACCTCGCCGGCTACGTCCGCCACGCGCCCGACGACCACAAGTGGCGCCACGCGGTGGTGGCGCTCGTCGGCTCACCCCTGATGCCCGGCGCGGCCCGCCTCGTGGCGACGGGCGCGCTCGCGGGGGGCGCGTCGATGGTGCGCCTCGCGAGCCGCGCCGACGTGACGGACCTCGACCTGCCGGCCGAGGTCGTGCGCGTGGCCGCCGGGTCGCTCGACCCCCGCGCGCGCGCCGTCGTCGCGGGGCCGGGACTCGGCGAGGGCGCCGCGACGTGGCTGGCGCCCCTCCTCGCCCACGCTGACGCGCCCGTCGTCCTCGACGCCGACGCCCTGGACCCCGCGCTCGTCGCCGCCCGTCGCCCCGACGGCCCGGCCTGGGTCCTGACCCCCCACGAGGGGGAGTTCGCGCGCCTCACCGGATCGCCACCGCCCTTCGACCGACTCGCCGCCACGCGCGCACTCGCGGCGTCGAGCGGGTGCGTCGTGCTCTTGAAGGGCCCCATCACCGTCGTCGCCGCGCCCGACGGCACGACCCGCGTCGTCACCGCGGGCACCCCGGCCCTGGCGACGGCCGGCACCGGCGACGTGCTCGCGGGGCTGATCGCCGGCGCCCTCGCTCGCGGCCACGGACCGCTGGAGGCGGCCGCCCTCTCGGCCCACCTCCACGGCCGCGCGGGAGCCCGCCTCGCGCCCTACGCCGGCGCCTCCGACCTGGCCCGACGGGTGGCCGAGGTTCTCGCCCGCTCGGGCCCATAGGCGAAGCATTCTTCGCTTTCCTCCGCGGACCCCCGTCGGTAGGATGCCGCCCGGGCGCTCGGAGCGCGTGATGCGCCGAGGGCGTCACGGGGAGGTGGGGTGGCCAGTCTCGAGATTGGTGCCTCCGACGGTCCCCGCTCGCGCGCCTTCGCCCTACTCGGGGCGAACCCGAGCGCCCTCGACGACTTCGTGCGCCACTCGAGCGTGGGGCTCGCCGTAGTCGACGAGCAGTTGCGCGTGCTCTACCTCAACGAGGTCCAGTCGTGGGTCACCGGCCACTCCGCGTCCGAGGTCGCGGGCCGGTCCGCCCGCGAGATCTCGGACCCGGCCGCGTGGGACACCCTCGAGACCCACTTCCGTCAGGCCCTCGAGGGCGTCGCCTCGGGTGAGGTCGTCATCGCCCAGGAGCCCAAGGGGCCCTACGGGGAGCCGCGCCGGTGGCGCATCAGCTTCTCCCCCCTCTACGAGGCGGGCCGCGTCGTCGCGGCCGCCGCGACCCTCGTGAACGTCACCCCGAGCGAGGTCTCCGAGCGCGGGGTCGCCCTGCGCTCGCGCCTGCTCGACCTGCTCGCCCCGGGCACGCGAGCCGGCCCCACGGCCTTCTTCGAGAAGGTCTGCGAGCTCGCGACCCTCGGCGGCCAGTTCAGCGCGGCCTGGGCCGGCACGGTGGGCGCGTCGGGTATCGAGGTCGCCGGTGTCGCCGGCATCGACCGCGAGCACCTGGCGCCGGTCGTGGCGGGCCGTCGCCTCGACCCGGACAACCCGCTCTCGCGCGATCCGGCCATCCGGGCGGTGGCGACGGGCCGGCCGCGGGTGCACAACGCCTTCGCGACCGACCCCGACGTCGCCCCCTGGCACGACTGGGCCCGCGCCAACCGGGTCGGCTCGGTCGCCTCCTTCCCCATCCACGCCGACGGTGAGGTGCGCGCCGTCCTCACCCTCTACGCGCCCGAGTCCGACGCCTTCAGCGACGAGACCGTCGCCGTGCTGGGCGACGTCACCCTCATCCTCTCGGGCGCCTTCCAGGGCATCCTCGACGACGAGCGGAACCGACTGGCCCAGCGCGAGCTCGAGCAGCGCGACGAGATGATCGCGGCCCTCAGCGAGGGGGTCGCGGTCTTCGACGCGCTCGGGGGCGGCTACCCGGCGCTCTACGTGAGCCCGGGCTTCGAGGCGCTGACCGGTTACCGCGACGGGACGTTCCTCGGGCGCAACCTGAGTGCGCTGATCGGGCCCGAGTCCGACCCGGGGACCGTCGCCGCCCAGCGCGCGGCGGTCGAGGCGGGGCGGCCCTTCACCGGCGAGGTCGTCCACTACCGACCCGACGGCTCGACGTTCTGGGACCGGGTCTCGCTCACCCCGTTCCGCGACGACTCGGGGCAGGTGACCCACTACGTGGCCGTGCTCGCCGACGTCACCGAGCGACGCGAACTCGCCCACCGCGTCGCCCAGAGCGAGAAGATGGACGCCGTCACCACGCTCGCCGCCGGCGTCGCCCACGACTTCAACAACGCCCTGCTCGTGGTGCGCGGCTACGCGTCGCTGCTCGGAGCGAGCAGCGACCCCTCCGCCGCCGAGGCGGCTCGGCGCATCGACGCCGCCGTGGAGCACGCGGCGACGGTCTCGCGGCGGCTCTTCGCCCTGGGGACGACCCCGACGGGCCGGCACCAGACGACCGACCTCACCCGCCTAGTCGGGGACCTCGTCGCGGGCCGGGCGGGCGAGCTCGGCGAATCGATCACGGTCAGCCTCGCCCTCGCCGCGCGGCTCTCACCCGTGAGAGTCGACCGAGCCCAACTGACCCAGGCCCTCACCAGCCTGCTCGAGAACGCCCGCGACGCCCTCGGACAGACGGGTGGGGTCGTCGCGGTGGCGACCGAGGACGTGGCGCCCGACGCGCCGGCGCTCGAGCGGCGCGCACCGGGCGAGGGGCAGCGCTTCGTGCGCCTCTCGGTCGGGGACAACGGGCCGGGCATGGACGAGGCCACGCGCGCCCGCGCCCTCGAGCCCTTCTTCTCCACCAGGGACGACCGGGCCGGGCTGGGGCTGGCCACCGTCTACGGCGTGGTGACCCAGTGCGGGGGCTTCGTGGAGATCGAGAGCACTCCCGGGGTGGGCACCCGGGTCGACCTCTACCTACCCGCGGCCGACGACCTCCCCGAGGAGGCGGTCGAGCGGCGCGGGGTGGCGCGTTCGGCGCGGGTCCTGCTCGTCGAGGACCTGGCCGAGGCCCGGGCCCTCGTGGCCCGGGCGCTGCGCGAGGCGGGCTTCGAGGTCTTCGAGGCCGAGGACGGTGCCGCGGCGCTCGAGGTCGCGCGCGAGGTCGGACCGGTGGACGTCGTGGTGAGCGACGTCTCCATGCCCCGGGTCAACGGTCCCCAGCTCGCCGCGCGCCTGAGCGCCGACCAGCCCGGCACGCGCTACCTCTTCACCTCGGGCTACCCGAGCGAGTACGTCGTGCGCGACGTGGCGGTCGACGCCCCGACGGCCTTCCTCGCCAAGCCCTACCTCATGGACGAGCTCGTCCGGCGGGTCACCGAGCTGCTCGAGACCGGCTAGATCGCCGACGAGAGGCCCCCGTCGACGGCCAGCCCGACGCCGGTGACGTAGCTCGCGCGCGGCGAGAGGAGGAAGGCGGCGACGTCGGCGAACTCCTCGGCCCGGCCGACCCGCCCGAGGGCGATGGGCTGACGCGCCGCCATCTCCCGGTAGAGGTCGTCGGTCGCCCGCCCGGCCAGGGCGGCGCGCCGCTCCCACTGGCCCGACTCGACCAGCCCGACGAGCAGGGCGTTGGCCCGGACCCCGCGCGGGCCGACCTCGTGGCTGAGGGCCTTAGTGAGGGCCAGCCCGGCCGCCCGGCTCGCCGCGGTCGGCGTGGAGTCGGCGGGCGGCGTGCGGGCCATGATCGTGAGGACGTTCAGCACCGACCCGCCGGTCGCCGCCAGGTCGTCCAGGCACAGCCGCGCGAGGCGCACCGCGGCGATCACCTTGAGCTCGAGGTCCTCGCGCCAGGCGTCGTCGCTCGAGTCGGCGACCGGTCCCCCGGCCGTGCGACCGGCGTTGTTCACGAGCCCGTCGATCCGGCCCAGGTGCTCGCGCGCGGCCCCGACGAAGCCATCCATCTGCGCGGGCGAGGTCACGTCGGCGCGCACGCACAGGGCCTGCGCCCCGAGCAGCGCGCCGGCGCGCGCGAGGCGGCCCTCGTCGCGCCCGCACACCGCGACCCGCGCGCCCTCGCCGAGGAGGGCGCGCGCCAGAGCCAGCCCGAGCCCGTCGGTGCCGCCGGTGATCAGGTAGCCGCGCCCGCCGAGCCCGAGGTCCACCGGCCCACCCTACCGAGCGCTACTGGAGATAGCCCTCGACCGTCGTCTCGCTGCGCGCCGTCGCCTCGTCCGGGTCAAGCCCCGCCGCCCGGCGCGCGCGGCGCTGGCGCAACAGGTCGTAGCACCGGTCGAGCTGGACCTCGATCTCGCGCAGGCGCACCCGCTCGGGCTCGCTCATGCGCTTGCCCGGGTGGGACTCTTCGAGGGCCAACTCCTCCTCGGAGAGCCGCTCGATCTGTTCGAAGATGGTTCCGTCGTTCATCGCCGCCTCCCGCGGACCAACCTAGGGCGCGCCACCAGGACGCTAGTCATCGCCCGCGCGCGCCGGGCGCGGGACGTGGGGCATGAGGGCCCCCGGCGGGATCACCCCCAGCCGGCCCCGTTGGTAGTCCTCCAGGGCCTGGGCGATCTCGGCGCGCGTGTTCATCACGAAGGGCCCGTAGTGCTCGACCGGCTCGCCGATGGGCCGACCCCCGAGCACCAGCGCCTCGAGCCGGTCGCCGCGGCCGCCCGCGGCGTCAGCCCCGAGGCGCAGCCACCGGCCGCGACCGAAGCTCACGAGCTGGCCGGTCGTGACGGGCCGGCGATCCGAGCCCACCGTGCCCCGGCCGGCCAGGACGTAGACGAGCGCGTTGTAGTCCGGGTCCCAGGGCAGGTCGAGCTCGGCGCCCGGGGTCAGGGTCACGTGGGTCATCGTCATGGGCGTGTGGGTCGAGCCCGGCCCCCGGTGGCTGCCGACGGCACCGGCGACGACGCGCACGAGCGAGGTCGCGTCGGGCGAGGCGACGAGCGCGACGTCCTCGGCCTCGAGGCTCTGGTACGCGGGCGGGATCATCTTGTCCCTCGCGGGCAGGTTCACCCAGAGCTGGATCCCGTGGAAGAGCCCGCCCGACTCGACGAGGTCCTCGGGCGGGGTCTCGATGTGCAGGATCCCCTGACCGGCCGTCATCCACTGGGTCGAACCGTTGGTGATGAGCCCGCCGCCGCCGTGGGAGTCCTGGTGCTGGAAGGTGCCGTCGATCATGTAGGTGACGGTCTCGAAGCCGCGGTGCGGGTGCCAGGGCGTGCCCTTGGGCTCGCCGGGCGCGTAGTCGACCTCGCCCATCTGGTCCATGTGCACGAAGGGGTCGAGGGCCGATAGCGCCAGCCCGGCGAAGGCCCGCCGGACGGGGAAGCCCTCGCCCTCGACCCCGCGCGGGGCCGTCGTCACGGTCGCGACCGGGCGCTCCCCGGCCGGGTCGGCCACCGGCTCCAGGCGGGTCAGGACCGTCCAGTCCCCGGGGGTGAGTGCCGGCATAAGACCTCCTCTAGGACAAATCCCAGACTACGGGCCGGTTTGTCAGCCAACGCACAGCCGACTCACACCCCTTTCTGAGGACCCCCGGACATAGTGGGGGGGTCCGACAGGACGAACCAAGGAGAGAGTGATGACCCACCCCACCCCCGCAGTACTCGGCCGGTCGCTGGCCGCACTCGCGGTGACGGCCGGCCTCGGGCTCGGCGTCGCCAGCGTGGCGGGCGCGGACTCCGGCCACGGACACGGCCGCAGTCACGACAACGGTGGCGGGGGCGACCACGCCGCGGGCTACGTGATGGCGATGACCGCCACGTCGCTCAGCGTGGAGAGCCCCGGCGGCGTGACGACGACCTACACGATCGGCCCGGCCACGACCTACACCCTCGACGGCCAGACGGCCGCCGCGGCACTGCTCGTCGTGGGTGAGCGCGTCGAGGTCCAGACCGCCCCGGGCTCGCCCACCACGGCCACGTCGGTCAACATCGACCTCGCTGAGATCCACGGGCTCGTGCTCTCGGTCTCGGGCTCCACCGTCTTGGTGATCGGCCCCGAGGGCTTCACCCGCACGGTGCAGGCCGGCGCCTCGACGGTCGTCACCTCCGGCGGCCAGGCCTCGACGCTCGCGGCCCTCACCCCGGGCGCGTCGATCGTCGCCCAGGGCACGATCGACTCGACGGGGACCATCCTCGACGCCGTCTCGATCGACGTGCGCGCCCCCGAGCAGCAGCGTCCCGAGCGCATCGAGGGAGTCGTCACGGCCCTCACGCCGGGCACCTCGGTCACGATCAGCGGCGACCACGGCGCGAGCACGACCCTCAGCCTGACCAGCTCGACGACCTACACCGAGGGCCCCTCCACCGTGCCCTCGACCGACCTCCTGGTCGGTGAGCACGTCTCGATCACGACCGCGGCGGGGTCCGCCACCACGGCGGCCTCGATCGACATCCGCCCGCTGCGGGTGCGCGGGAGCATCAGTGCGGTGGGCACCGGGTCGTTCAGCGTGACCAGCGACGGCGCCACGACGACCGTCGTCGTCGAGCCGACGACCCAGGTCTACGAGATGGGCCAGCTCGCCACGGCGGCGGTGACCTTCACGGTCGGTGAGCACGTGGTCGCGGCCGGGCTGCCCGACGCGACGAGCCCCTCGACCATCGACGCTCAGGTGATCGTCGTCGGCGGCGGCGAGGGCTGGGGCCTCCTCGGGCCCGGCCTCGGCAACCTCGGCAACGGTTCGGGCAACGGCCAGGGCAACGGCCAGGGCGACCACCACCGCGGGCACCAGCGCTAGACCCTCGCCTCCCCCGCCGCCCCGACCCGGCACCCTTGCCCGGGTCGGGGCGGCGGCTCGTCCGTGGAAGACTGGGGGCGTGACCCTCGCCCCGCACTGGCTCTGCGACATGGACGGGGTCCTCATCAACGACGGCCACCAGGTCGACGGCGCCGCCGAGTTCCTCGCCCGGCTGCGCGCGACGGGTCGGGACTTCCTCGTCCTCACGAACAACTCCCTCTTCACCCCCCGCCAGATCTGCGAGGCGCTCACCAGCCACGGCGTCGCGATCGAGCGCGAGCAGCTGTGGACCTCGGCGCTGGCGACGGCCCGGTTCGTCGCCGACCAGCGCCCCCGAGGCAGCGCCTACGTGATCGGGGAGCCGGCCATGCACGAGGCCCTCGCCGAGCTCGGCTACCCCGCCAACCCCGTCGACCCCGACTACGTGGTGGTGGGCGAGACCTGGACCTACGACTTCGAGGCCATCACCCGGGCGGTCCGGCTGATCGACGCCGGGAGCGCCTTCGTCTCGACGAACCCCGAGGCCACCGGCACGACCCCCGACGGGGCGCTGCCGGGCTGCGGCGCGCTCACCGCGCTCATCCAGCGCGCCACCGGGGTCGCCCCCTACGTCGTGGGCAAGCCCAACGCGGTCATGATCCGCGACGCGCTGGCCCTGCTCGGGGCCCACTCGGCCGAGACTGTCTTGGTCGGTGACCGCATGGACACCGACGTACGCGCCGGGACCGAGGCGGGCATCCCGACGATCCTGGTGCTCTCAGGGGTGGCCACCCGCGAGGACCTGGTCGGGGCGCCCTACCAGCCGACCCGGGTGGCCGACTCCGTGAAGGACCTGATCGACGAGCTCTAGGCCGACTCGAGCGCGTTGAGGAAGTTCGTCGCCCAGTCGTAGACGTCGCGGCGCATCGTCTGACGGCGCATCCGGGCCATCCGCTCGCGGGCCTCGCGGGGCCCGACGCCCACGGCCGAGCGGATCGCCTCTTTGACGCCCTCGAGGTCGTGGGGGTTCACGATGAAGGCCCCGCGCAGCTCGGTCGCCGCCCCGGCGAACTCCGAGAGGACGAGCCGGCCCGTCAAGTCGGTCCGGCACGTGACGTACTCCTTCGCCACCAGGTTCATCCCGTCGCGGAACGGCGTCACGAGCATGACGTCAGCCGCGAGGTAGAGCGCGACCAGCTCGTCGAAGGGCATGTTCTGGTGCAGGTAGTGGATGACCGGTCGACCCACGAGGCCGTAGTCGCCGTTGACCTGGCCGACGACCTGCTCGAGCTCGTGGCGCTCGCGCTCGTAGTGCACGTCGTTCTCGCGGGAGGGCACCGCGATCTGGACCAGGACGTGGCGCTCGGGGTCGAGCGAGTGGTCGGCGTAGAGCTCGGCGAGCGCCTTCACGCGCTGCTGGATGCCCTTGGTGTAGTCGAGCCGGTCCACCCCCAGCAGGATGACCTCGGGGTCGCCGAGGTCCTGGCGGATCTCCTTCGCCCGGGCCCGCACCGCGGGGTCCTGGGCGGCCGCGGCGAAGCGCGCCACGTCGGCGGTGATCGGGAAGGCCCCGGTGCGCACGTACCGGCCCTCGTGGTGCACGAGCGCATCGGTGCCGTCGGCCGCGGTGAGCCGGCGGGCCACCCGCGAGAAGTTGACCGACGACTGACGGGTCTGGAAGCCCACGAGGTCGGCCCCGAGCAGCCCCTCGACGATCTCGCGGCGCCACGGGAGCTGGTTGAACAGCTCGAGCGGTGGGAACGGGATGTGCATGAAGAAACCCACCCGCACGTCGGGCCGGCGCTCGCGGACCATCCGCGGGACCAGCTGGAGCTGGTAGTCGTGGACCCACACGGTCGCCCCCGGCGCGGCGGCCTCCGCCACGGCGTCGGCGTAGCGCCGGTTGACCCTGACGTAGCTCTGCCACCACGTGCGGTGGAAGGCCGGTGGGCGGATGGCGTCGTGGTAGAGCGGCCAGAGCGTCGCGTTGGAGAAGCCCAGGTAGAACGTCTCGTACTCGTCGGCCGAGATCGCCACGGGCCGCAGGCGGATGCCCTCGTAGTGGTCGGGCACACGACGCTGCTGGGAGGTCCCCGGCCAGCCGATCCACAGGCCGTTGCCACGCTGCAGGACCGAGGTGAGCGCCGAGACCAGGCCGCCCGGGCTCGGGCGCCAGCCGTTCGCGCCGGCCTCGGCGTCGGGCTGGACCGGCAGGCGGTTGGCCACCACCACGAGGTCCGCCCGGGGCTCGGGCGCCGGCGGGACCACCGCGTCGGGGCGGGGCGTCACCGGCGTCCTCCGCGCGCGCCGCCCATCAGCCCCCCAGGGCGCTCGGGCGGTCGTCGCCGCCGGCGGCGTGCCACCAACTCGGCGAGCCGGCGACGAGGTTCTGGGGGTCGTTGCCGCGCTGGTCGGCCTCGATCACGTGCAAGACGGCGTTGATCAACGAGAGGTGGGTCAGCGCCTGGGGGAAGTTCCCCAGGTGGCGCAGGGTCAGCGGGTCGAGCTCCTCGCCGTAGAGGCCGAGCTGGCTCGCCGCGCCGATCAGCTTCTCGCAGTGGGCCCGCGCCAGGTCGAGCTCGCCGATCTCCACGAGCGCCGAGACCATCCAGAAGGAGCACACCGTGAACGTGCCCTCGTCCTCGCCCCCGAGCCCGTCGTCGGTCCGGTCGGTGGCGTAGCGCCTGACGAAAGCCCCGTCGCCCAGCTCGTCCGCGATCGCGAAGACCGTGCGACGCACGCGCGGGTCGCTGCCCGGCAGGAACCCCATCATGGGGATGAGGAGCAGCGAGCCGTCGACCTCGTCGCTGCCGTAGGACTGGGCGAAGTGGCCGCGCTCGCTCATGCCCTTCTCGCACACGTCGGCGTGGATCTCCTGGGCCGCGGCCCACCAGGCCTCGGCCCGCTCGCGCTCGCCGCGCAGCGCGGCCAGCCGGGCCCCCCGGTCGCAGGCCACCCAGCACATCACCTTGGAGAAGGTGAAGTGGCGCGGCTCCCCGCGCACCTCCCAGATGCCCCGGTCGGGCTCCTTCCACGACTCGAGGACGGCCTCGACGGCCTGGACGACGATGCGCCAGGACCGCTCGCTCAACGAGTCGCGCGACCGGGTGTGCTCGAAGACGGTGTCCACGAGCGCCCCGAGGATGTCGAGCTGGAGCTGGTCGACCGCCCCGTTGCCCACGCGCACGGGCCGGCTGCCGCCGTAGCCGGTGAGGTGGTCGAGCTCGCCCTCGGCCGGGTGGGAGCCGTCGTCGACGGGATAGAGCACGTTGAGCCGTCGGCGGTTCCGGGCCACGGCGAGCCCGATCTCGCTGTGGGGCTCGAGGACGTCGCCCAAGAACGCGAGGAAGTCGTCGGCCTCGGAGTCGAAGCCCAGGGCGTGCATCGCGCGAAGGGTGAACGAGGCGTCGCGCACCCAGGTGTAGCGGTAGTCCCAGTTGCGCCCCCCGCCGATCACCTCGGGCAGGGAGGTCGTCGGTGCGGCGAGCAGGGCCCCGGTGGGCGCGTAGGTGAGGCCCTTCAGGGTCAGCGAGCTGCGCTGGAGCAGCTCGCGCCAGGGGTGGTCGGGGAACCGGCCGCCGTCGATCCAGTCGCGCCAGAAGCGGCTGGTCTCGGTCCGGCACTCCTCCACCGCCTCGCGGGTCGTGGGGTAGGGGCTGTCGGACCAGCTGAGGACCGTGAAGATCGACTCGCCCTCGTTGAGCCGGCGCCGGGCCCGCACGGCGCGGCCCTCGATGCCGAAGCGCACGTCCCCGGTGAGCGTGAGCCGAGGCGTCTCGGCGTTGGTCGTGCGCACCACGTCGTAGGACGGGCCGGTGTACTCCCAGCGCGCGTCGTCGCGGCCGTAGTCGAAGGAGGGCTCGCAGTTGAGCGAGACGTCCACGCTGCCGTGCAGGCACGTCGCCACCCGCACCAGGCAGTGCAGGGCGTCGAAGTCCCCGGGCGTGCGCTTGTGGTGATTGGTGCGGTCCCCCTCGCGGTACCAGGGGGCCACGCCGAGGAAGTCGTGGACCATCAGCCAGCCCCCCCGAGTCTGCCAGGTCGTGGCCAGGACCATCGTGCCCGGCACGTACTGGCGGTGCGCCGGCACGGCGCTGTCGACCGGCGCGAGCCGGAACGACCCGGCCGCCCGGTCCAGCACCGTCCCAAAGACGCTGGGGTCGTGGGGCCGGGGCAGGCACAGCCACTCCACCGCCCCCGTGGGGGCTACGAGGCAGGTCGACTCGCAGTCCGAGAGGAAGGCGTAGTCGGCGATCGGGGGGAACAGGGTCTCGAGCGATCCCGTCTCGGCGCTGCGCCACAGGGGGGACTCCCCGACCCCCGGGGTCGCGGACCGGGGTCGCCGGGGCCACACGCCGATCTGGCGGTCGATCCCAGAGCGACCCGGCTCAGCCACGCCGCTCCCGGGCCGACCCCGCCGGGATCCCCCCCGCGTCGAGACCTCGCGCCGCCATGAGGCCAGCCTAACGGCCCCACCCGCGCCGGTCCGGGGCCGGGGCGCGTGACCCTTACGGGCTTCTTAATCCTGATCAGCGAGTCAACACGATGTCGAACCTATACTCGCTCGTCTTGAGCCCCCGACACCTCTCGTGTCGTCGCCCACGGCCTCACGGGACGACGGAAAAGGGCCGGCCACGGCCGGGGTCGCTCCCTCGCCCCCGGCGCCCGCGGTGAGCCTCGCCGGCCGCGCATCCCTCGTCGCCGCCACCGTCGCGGCGTCGCTCACCCTCGTCGGGACCGCCGGTGCGGCGCGGCCCGCGGCCCCGCCGCGCTCCCTCCCCGAGCGTTGCCCCTGGGTGGCCCAGGCCCGCCGGGGAGCCCCGCCGGCCGTCCTCGCGCGCGAGGTGACCGCGCGCCTCACCCTCACCGAGAAGGTCACGCTGGTGACCCTGCACAACGGGGACGGGATCGAGAACATGACGACGCCCATCCCGCGGCTCTGCCTACCCGCCCTCACGCTCTCCGACGGACCGGTCGGTGTCGCGGGACGCGTCACCGGGGTCACCCAGTTCCCCAGCGCGCTGGCCCTGGCGGCCAGCTTCGACCCGGCCCTGGCCCACGCGGTGGGCGCCGCGCTCGGGGCCGAGGCGCGCGCCAAGGGCATCGACGTCGTCCAGGCCCCCGAGCTCAACCTCGACCGAGTCCCGTTGAGCGGTCGCCTCTACGAGACCCTGGGCGAGGACCCCTACCTCGCCACCGCCACGGGTCTGGCGCTCGCCCGGGGCATCGCCGCCTCGGGGGACCTCGCCATGCTCAAGCACCTCGGCGGCTACACCCAGGAGACGGCCCGGGCCCGGATCGACCAGGCCATCGGCCGGCGCGCGCTGGTCGAGCTCTACGACGCCCCCTTCCGAGCGATCGTGCGCGGCGCACCCGTGGCGGCCGTGATGTGCGCGACGGGGCTCGTCAACGGCGTGCGCCCCTGCAACAGCCCCTACTTCTACGGGGCCCTCGCCCGCTGGGGCTTCTCGGGCGTGGTGCGCGCCGACCTGCGCGCCACGAAGAACACCGCTCTCGCCTTCGCACGGGGCCTCGACGTGATCAAGGGCGTGTACGGACCGTCGCTCGTCTGGCTGGTCGAGCACCACCGGCTCCCCGCGCGGGCCCTCGACCGGGCGGCGCAGAGGGTGTTGACCGTCCTCTTCGCCGCCGGCCTCGTAGCCCACCCCCGCCACATCGACGCCCTGGTCTCGGCGTTGAGCCCGGCGCACGCCGCCCTCGCCCTGGCCGAGGCCCAGGCGGGGACCGTCCTGTTGAAGGACCGCGGCGGCGTCCTACCCCTAGCCCACCCCCGGTCGGTGGCGGTGATCGGCGCCTACGCCCGCGACCCCCTCACGACCGGTCAGGGCAGCGCCCACGTCCTCGCGCCCTTCGTCGTGACCCCCCTCCAGGGGCTCAGCGCGGCCCTCGGCCCGCGCACCCGGATGACCTACGCCGCGGGCGCGCCGGGTACCTTCGGGCTCAGGTCCCTGCGCGCCCTGGTCGACTACCCGACCACGACCCTGCCCTCGATCTCCCTGGCCGACCACGCGGCCCACCTCGAGGTCCGCCGGCCGGCCAACGTCACCAACGCCGTCATCACCGCCGGCGCCCCGGGTACCGGGGCGGGGTGGAGCAGCTACTCGACGACCCTGCGCGTGGCCCACGCCGGCCTCTACGTCCTCAGCCTGCGCACCGTGGGTGACGCCTGGCTGAGCCTCGACGGCCGCGTCGCCATCGCCTCGGCGGGCCTGCACGCCCCGCGGGTCGAGACGACCACGCTCCGGCTGGCGCCGGGGCGCGCCTACACCGTGAGCCTGCGCTGGTTCAGCGTGGTGCGCCAGGGCGCGCCGGCCTTCGGCCTCGTCGACGCGACGCCGACCATCGCCCAGGCGGTGCGCGCCGCCCGGCGCGCGGCCGTCGCCGTCGTCGTGGTCGGCGCGCCGGCGGGCGAGGGCGCGGACCTCGCGGGCCTCTCCCTGCCCGGCGACCAGAACGCGCTGGTGACGGCCGTCGCCCGGGCCAACCCGCGCACGATCGTCGTCCTCGACACCGCCAACCCGGTCGCGATGCCCTGGCTCGACTCGGTGGCCGGCGTGCTCGAGGCGTGGTACGGGGGCGAGGAGATGGGACGGGCACTCGGCTCGGTCCTCACCGGAGCGGTCGACCCGTCCGGCCGTCTTCCGGTGACGTTCCCGCGCTCACTCGCCCAGAGCCCGATCGCCTCGCCCGCCGCCTACCCCGGCGTCGACGACGTGGTGCACTTCGGGGCCGGCGTGGCCGGGCTCGAGATCGGGTACCGCTGGTACGAGGCCCACCACGTGCACCCCCTCTTCCCCTTCGGCTTCGGTCTGTCCTACACCCGCTTCGCGCTCTCGGGCGCGCGGGCCGCCGTCCGGGGCGGCCGGGTGCGCGTGAGCGTCGCGGTGAGCAACACCGGCGCTCGCGCCGGCACCGACGTCGTCGAGGTCTACGTCCGCGACCCCGCTAGCACCGGCGAGACCTTCGGCCAGCTGCGCGGCGTGACGCGAGTCAGCCTCGCCCCGGGCGCGACGGCCACCGCCACGGTGGCGTTCCCGCTCCAGTCACTGGCCGTCTACACCGGCGGTCGGCTCCACGTCGCGTCCGGTACCTACGGCGTTGACGTGGCGACCGCCGCCGGCGCGGTGGTGGCGAGCCGCTCGGTCTCGATCGGCTAGGGGACGCGCGCCGCGGCCTTCGCCGCGGCCTTCCACAGGACGCGCCAGCGCCGGGCCTCGCGGGCCGCGCGCTGGGACTCCTCGCGCGCGAGCCGCCGCGCGCGCCGGCGCAACCCGCGCCGTTCGCGCCCGAGCCGGCGCAGCCACGCGGCCACGTTCACGTGGTCGTGCTGGCGACCGAGCGTGCTCTGCAGGTCGCTCAGGCGCTCGGCCAGCTCCTCCACCCGGGGACCGAGCAGTTCGGCGAAGCCACGCGCGACGTACATCGCGCGCTTGGCCTCGATGCGCAGCTCGTGGAGCCGCGCGTCGCTCGGGCGCTTCTTCGCGCGCTTGGCGGCGCGCGCCAGGTCGCGCCAGGTGGCCGCGAGGGCCCGGCGCGCCAGGGGCTCGGCGTCGCCGAGCAGCCATATCTGGAACGGCAGCCCCCGCCGGTAGTCGTCGAGCACGGTGAGCGCCGTGATGGACGCCCCGGCGTCGAGGGCCCGGCGCACCGGCCGCTCGCAGCGCTCGCGCTGGCGACGGGCCCGCTTCAAGATCTTCTTGCCGGCGCCGCGGCGCCGGCGCTTGCCCAGCGCGTCGCGCACGGCGTCCTCGAGCACCTGGGCGTCGCGCAGGGCCCCGAAGGGCTCGCTGATCTCGGCCAGGCGCCGCCGCACGCCCCGGGTCTTCAGGGTGGGCTCGACGGCGCTGAGGGCGGCCAACTGGTAGCGCACCCGCCGGAGCGACACCCGCAGGAGTCGGGTCAGCTCGGGGTCGTAGGCCTCCGCCGAGCCGCTCTCACGGGCCCGGGCGGCGGCCTCTTCTATCTCACGGCTCGCCCGGAGCAGGAGCTCACGCACGTACGTGCCGACCAGCACGCGATCGCCCCCATTGCGCGCCACGCGCGCGGACTGCCCTGTGCCCACGGAACCTCCACCACCGGGTCACCCCGGACCCCCCCATTCTGGCGGGACCGGGCCCTCCCCGCTGGGATGCTCCGAGCGGGCTCGGGGCGCCCCGGGAAGTCCCGCGCCCGGCCGTGGTGTTGAGGTGCGACCGGATCGCACGCCGGCCCGCGACCGGCCCGCCCGCGGGATGGTTGCGCGGGCCGGCGACGAGCAGCCCTTCGGCGGGGAGCCGCGTGATCACCTCGCACCCGGTAGCCGTGACGACCATCTCCTCCTCGACGCGAGCGGCTGACCAGCCCTCGGTGGCGCCCTTCCCCCCGATCTGCGCGGCCCCGACCTCTCCCTCGACGAGCTGTTCGCCACCGGGTACCCCGCCCCGGGACCACGGCGGGGCACCGACGCCTCGCACAACGAGTGGCGCGGCGGGGCCGACACCGAGAATGGCGACCCCCGTCGTGCACCCGGACGAGCGCCGGGTGCTGGTGGTTCGACTCCGGGGTCACCTCGGAGTCGCTCCCGGCCCGGCACGACAAGACGGACTTCGTGTTCGTGCGCTACGAGGTCGGCGGCAGCTCAACGCTCGACGAGCGTCTCATCCGCCACGTGAGCACCGAGTACGGCTCCGTCCTGAGGGACCCTCGGGGTCACCCTCGGCTTCCACACCCACGTGCTGCACGCGGGCGACTCGATCTCGTTCGACTCGAGCCGGCCCCCCGGCTCGCCAACATCGGTGACGAGCCGGTCGAGGCGATCTGGGTGGACCTCGAGTTCCTTCGCCCCTAGGCCTCGCTGGGCGCGAGCGCGCGCAGCACGCAGAACTCGTTCCCCTCGGGGTCGGCCATCACGACCCAGGTGACCGAGTCGTCCTGGCCGACGTCGACGCGCTGGGCCCCGAGCGCCTCGAGTCGGGCCACCTCGAGGGCCTGGTCGGCCGGGCGCAGGTCGAGGTGTACGCGGTTCTTCATCACCTTGCCCTCGGGCACCGGCAGGAAGAGGATGTCGGGGACGACGCCCTCCTCGGGCGACCCGGCCGGCGGCTCGAGGACGACCTCGTCGTCCTCCTCGTAGGTCACGCGCCAGCCGAGGGCCTCGGACCAGAAGCGCGCGAGCGCCGCGGGGTCCGCGCAGTCGAACGAGACGCTCTGGACCCGCAGCCCCATGGGGCCGAGCCTACGCCGCGCCGTCCCCGGTGATCTCCTCGAGCGTGCGGCCCTTGGTCTCGGGCAGCAGTCGGGTGACCGCCAGGCCCAAGACGGCCGCCCCGGCCGCCACGGCCAGCATGCCGCGCAGCCCCAGGCTCGAGTCCAGCGAGGGCACCATGAAGACCCCGACGAAGGCGCCGAGCTTGCCGATCCCGGCCGCGATGCCGTGGCCGGTGGTGCGCTGGCTCACCGGGAAGACCTCCGAGGGCAGGACGAAGGTCGTCGTGTTGGGCCCGAACTCGACGAAGAAGTAGCTGACCCCGAAGATGAGCACGAAGGGCACGATCGCCGTCGTCAGCACCGGGACGGCGGCCAGGAGGGCGAAGCAGGCCACCATCACCGAGAAGCCGACGTACTGGAGGCGGCGGTGCCCGATCCGGTCCATGCGCGCCACCGCGAGCAGGTACCCCGGCACCGCGAAGACGACGAACATGGCGAGCGACCAGAGCAGGTCGACCTTCAGCGTGCCCGCCGGGGCCACCCGGGTCAGGATCACCGGCAGGGAGAGGGTGTTGCCGTAGTAGGCGTAGTCGAAGAGGAACCACGCGCCCGCGGTGCCCAGGATGAGCCTCCAGGTCGCGGCGCTGGAGATGAACTGGCGCCAGGTCACCCGGGCGCTCGCCGGGGCCGCGACGGGGCCGTCGGGAACGATCTCGCCCTCGGCGAAGTCGACCAGCGAGCGGGCCGCGACCTCGTGCTGACCCTTGACGTGGTGGACGAAGCGGGGCGACTCGGGCATCCGCCCGCGCAGATAGATGACCGCCGCTGCGGGCACCGCGCCCAGCGCGAGCAGCAGCCGCCAGACCACCGGGTCGGCGAGCCCGACCGACAACAGCACCAGGGCCACCAGGGGGCCAACGACGAGCCCGAGGGCCTGCATCGAGAAGACCAGGCCCACCAGCCGGCCACGGTCCCGGCGGTTCGAGTACTCGCTCATCAAGACGGCCGACACCGGGTAGTCGCCGCCGACGCCCAGGCCGAGGACGAAGCGCGCCACCACCAGCCAGATGAACGACGGCGCGGCGGCCGAGGCCAGGGCGCCCACGATCATGATGGCGGCGACGGTCACGTAGGTCGTCTTGCGCCCGAAGATGTCGGCGAGTCGTCCGAAGACGAAGGCACCGACGAAGGCGCCGAGGATCGCCGCGCCGGTCACCCAACTGCCCTCGGTCGTGGTGAGGCCCCACTGGGCCTTCACGAGGGAGGCGACCGTCGAGATGACGAAGAGGTCGTACGCGTCGGTGAAGAAGCCCATCCCCGAGACCACGACGGCGCGGCGGTGGAAGCGACCCGTCGGCGCCTCGTTGAGCAGGTCGATAACCGTGCGCCCGGCCACCGGGGCCTCCGAGGGGGCGACGTCGAGGGGGCTCTCGTGGACCGGGTGCAGGAGATCGTCCATGGACCGAGTCTCGCGAGAGGGACGTCAAACGTGCAGTGGCCCCGGTTAACCGAGGGTGAACTCTCCGTGAAGGTTGACCCAACCTCGGGGTCCCCTCCGGGACCTTCGGCCGGTCCCGCTCGCTCTCGTAGCATCGCGCCATGGCGATCGGCCACGTCCTGTTCGACGCCGACGGCGTACTCCAGGAGCTGCCCGGCGGGTGGCGCGCGAGGGTGCGCCCGTACCTCGGCGAGCGAGCCGAGGAGTTCCTCGAGCTCACGTGGCGCGAGGAGGGGCCGTGCCTCGAGGGCGCGGTCGACTACCTCCCGCTGCTCGCGCGCCACCTCGAGCTCTTCGGCGTGACCGTGCCCGCGGAGAGGTTCTTCTACGACGTGTGGTGCGACCTTCGCGTCGACGAGCGCTCGGTCGCCCTCGTCCGCGCGCTGCGCGCCCGAGGGCTCGGCGTGCACCTCGCGACCAACCAGGAGATGCACCGCACGGCCTACATGCGTGACACGCTCGGCTATGACCGGCTCTTCGAGCTGAGCTTCTACTCCTGGCAGGTCGGCCACGCGAAGCCGAGCCCCCGGTTCTTCGAGACCGTGCTCGAGCGTCTCGACGCCTCGGGCGCCGAGGTCCTCTTCATCGACGACACCGCCGAGAACGTCGACGCGGCTCGGCGGGCCGGGCTGCACGCTGAGCACTGGAGCCTCGAGTGGGGACACGAGCGCCTCGTGGCGGCGCTCGGCGCGCACGGCCTGGAGGTCGCACCGCCGTAGTCCCTAGGTGTAGCCGCCCCTGGCCGGGTACACCTAGGCGACGGGAGCGGCCGGGGGACCGACGGGGCGGAGTGGACGACGTCGGTGGGGTCGTAGCGCGGCTTCACCTTCGACCGGCGCGCGAGGTTGGCGCCGTCGTAGGCACGGGCCCAGTCGGCGAGGGTCGGGTCGATGCAGTCGTCGCCGCCGACGAACGACGAGCTCGCCGACCCGACGATCGCCGCGCGACGGCGGTCGACTGGAGGAGCTACCCTCCGCGCGGGCGGGACGCCACGGTGCACTCGTCGCCCTCGAGCGGCCCTGGAGGCCTCTCAGTTCACGTGACCAACGTGCCTAGGAACTACAGCTGGCCCGCGGCCGACATCGTGACGAAGTCCCGCGCGTAGCTCGCCTGGAAGAAGCGGTCGGGCGATTGGACCATGGTCGAGTTGAGCCGGTGGCCGTTGCCCGGGGCCGCCCGTCCCGTCGGGCTCGCGGGGCTGTAGTAGGCGAAGATCGTCCAGTAGGGGTTCATGTCCAGGGCCATCGCGCGCACGGACCCGGCGCGTACCAGGACGTTCGCAAGCTCGACGATGCTCATCGGGCCCTCCACGTAGACGAGCGCCCCGTCCTTGGTGATGCCGAGTCCCGAGCGCGGCGTGTCGACGACGTTATTGAGCGACGAACCCCAGCGCGAGACGTCGTTCGCGACGAGCCCGGTCACGGGCCGCGCGTGGTCGACGAGGAGCGTCAGGTTCTGGCGCACCGCGGCGACCTGCGGGGTCATCCCCACGTCGACGCCCCACGCGCCCACGTTCACCGATCCGTTCCGGTAGATGACCAGCGACGCGCCACCGCGCACCAACGGCGCGACGAGGTGGCCCTCGGCGAGATAGCCGCCGTGGGCGTCCTTCATGAGAAAGCCACCGTTGAAGGCGGCGACGAGGGTGCGCGCCGCGCTGGGGGCCACCGGTGCGGTGTAGTGCCAGAAGAGCCCCCCGGGGCTCAGCCAGCCCGAGTAGAGCTGGGCGCGCAGCAGCCGGGTGTCCATCCAGGCCACGGCCGCGACGTTCGTGGGACTGCCGGGCAGCCGCAGCCAGGTCACGTAGAGGGCCGGGTGGCCGTCGACCCGTCGCCCGACCGGCCGATAGATGCCGAGCCCCCCGGGGTAGCGCGCGCCAAAGGGGGTGAGGTTCTCCGGGGCCGGCAGGGGCCGGGGTGTCGGGCGTGCCCCGGCGGCGGACGAGAGGACGGGGGTGGTGGTGACGGCGACCGCCGCCGACATCGCCACGACGCCCACGCCCAACGCCCTAGTGAACCTGCCCACGCCAATAGACCCCTCGCCCGCGGAACGTCCGCGCCCGCGGTTCTAGCCATCACCCCTAAGGCCCCGCTAAGAGGTGCCCGGCCGGGACCCTAAGGATGGTTCCGATGCGAGACTTAGCGTGCCCTACGGGGCCTCTTAGTTCGCCCCCCTACCGTAAGCCGCGTGCCCCAGACGAGCTTCGACGACCGGCCGATCGCCGCGCCCGTGGGCTCGAGCGGGCCGTCCTTCGCCTCCCCCGCCGCCGCACGGCCCGGCCCCGAGCCGGTGCCGTGGTTCGCGAACCTCGTCGCCCTCCTGGCGGGCCTGGGGCTAGGGGCATCGGGCACGCTGGCCCTCTCCCAGGAGTCGCGGGCCACCCTCAGTTCGCTCTCGGGGGTCCTCGACGCCACCGGGCGGCTCAGCGGCGTGCTCGGGACCTACCTGATGGCCGTGATGCTCGTGCTGATGGCTCGGATCCCGTGGCTCGAGCGGACCGTGGGACAAGATCGCCTCGCGCGCTGGCACCGCCGGATCGGCGGCTGGCCGATCGCCCTCATCGCCCTGCACGTCGTCACGGTCATCGAGGGCTACGCCCTGGTGACCCGGACGACGCCCTGGAGCCAATTCGTCACCTTCGTGCTCCACTACCCCGACATGCTTGCGGCCGTCGTCGGATTCGCACTCTTGCTCGTGGTCGGCGTCGTGTCGTATCCACCGGTCCGCCGACGCCTCCGTTACGAGACGTGGTGGGCGGCGCATCTCTTCGTCTACCTCGCTCTCGCCCTGGCCTTCGCGCACCAGATCAAGACCGGTATCGTCTTCCTCGGCCACCCGCTGGCCGTCGACCTCTGGGTGGGCGGTTCCGCCCTCGTCCTTCTCACCCTGCTCACGTCGCGCCTCGCCATGCCCATCGTGGTCAACGTGCGCCATCGGCTCGTACTCGACCGGATCGAGGAGGTCGCCCCGCGCGTCTACGCCCTGACGGTGCGCGGTCGCCGCCTCGACCGGCTCGCGGTGTCGGGCGGCCAGTACTTCCAGTGGCGATTCCTCGCCCCGGGGCTCCTCTGGCACTCCCATCCCTACTCCCTCTCGGCCCTGCCGCGTCCCCCGCACATGCGCGTCACCGTCAAGGCCCTTGGAGACCAGACCCGGGAGATCGCCCGCTTGGAACCCGGGACCCGGGTCTTCGTCGAGGGCCCCTACGGGGCCTTCACCCGGCACGCACGCACGTCCCGTTCGGTCGTTCTCATCGGCGCGGGCGTGGGGGTGACGCCCCTGCGGGCGATTCTGGACGACCTGCCGGCGGACGTCGCGGTGACCGCGATCCTGCGCGCTTCGACACCGGAGGACCTCGTGCACGAGGACGAGATCTCGGCCCTCGTGAACGCGCGCGGGGGGGTCGTGCACCACCTGGTGGGCCGACGGCACGAGGTCAGCCTCGACGCGCGGACGCTCCGACGCCTCCTGCCCACGATCCGCACCAGTGACCTCTACGTCTGCGGACCGTCGGGCTTCACCGAGGGCATCCGACACGCCGCACGACAGCTGCGCGTGCCGGAGCGCCGCCTACACAGTGAGGAGTTCTCGTTCTGATGGAGACGGCATGAAGCGCTACCCCTTCGTCCTGGGAGGCACGGTCGTCGGTGTGGCCGGGGTCCTCGCGTTCCGCTCGTCCCCCGCGCCCGTGTCGCTGCCCGGCGGTGCGAGCGCGCCGGCCACCTCCGCCAGCGCGACGTCGTCCCCCGCCGCGGCCGGAGCGGGAGGTTCGCCGCCGACACCGACAACGCCGACACCGACAACGCCGACACCGACACCGACACCGACACCGACAACACCGTCGCCGGCCTCCCCCTCGGCCTCATCGCCCACCCCTACGACGAGCGCACCGACCACAACGGCCACGACGACCACGACGACCACGGCCGCGGGGCCCCGGAGCTCGACCGGGCCCCAGGTCAACTACTACTTCGGCGTGCTCTCGGTGAAGGTTACGGTGAGCGGCTCGAAGTTGACCGCCGTCACGATCGGGACGCTAAACGACGGCGGGAACTATCGCTCCCAGAGCATCGACCAGTACGCGATCCCGATCCTCGAGCAGCAGGCCCTGGCCGCCCAGAGCGCCAACATCCAAGGGGTTTCGGGCGCCAGCTACACCAGCGCGGGCTTCGCTCAATCGCTTCAGGGCGCCCTCAAGGCGCTAGGGCTCTGACCGATGGCCACCGTGACGACACCCCGCGTCCATCGCCTCTTCCATCGCGAAGAGGTCATGGGGACCTTCGTGACCTTCGACGGCTACTTCCTCTCCGCGGTCCCCCACGACGCCCACGGCGCCCTCGAGGACGCCGTGGGCGAGCTGCACCGGATCGACCGGATCTTCAGCACCTGGAAGCTGGAGAGCCCCGTGAGCCGCCTCCGCCGAGGCGAGCTCGGCCTCGGTGAGGCTCCCGACGAGGTCCGCGAGGTCCTCGATTCGTGCCTGACGGCCCGACGCGCGTCGGGGGGTTGGTTCGACCCGTGGCGCCTGCCCGGAGGGGTCGATCCGACGGGCTACGTGAAGGGGTGGGCGGCCCAGCGCGCACTCGATCGGTTCCAGCGACCCGGGATGATCGGGGCCGTCGTGAATGCCGCGGGGGACATCGCCACCGTGGGCATCCCCGCGCCGGGCCAGAGATTCCGGCTCGGCGTCGTCGACCCCGCCGACCGCCGCCGACTGGCCACCGTGGTCGAACCCCCCGGGGCGGTGGCCACGTCGGGCACCTACGAACGCGGTGCCCACCTCGTCAACCCGCACACCGGATCGCCCCAGGCGCTCGTCGCCTCGGCGACGGTCACCGGACCCGACCTGGGACTGTGCGACGCCCTGGCCACGGGCCTCTGCGTCGGGGGCGAGGATGCCCTTCCCGCACTCGATCGGCTCGCCGGGTACGAGGCGCTCCTCATCCCCTTCCACGGTGCCTGGAAGTGGAGTCGCGGCTTCCCCTTCGCCCCCGACACCGCCCCGGTTCGCGCGCGGTGAGTCTGCGCCCTGCGGGCGCGTCGCCCCTCCGATCGGCTGCGTCCTTTCCCGCGGACTCGCCCACTCTTAGTCTCCCTTTAGGTGCGTGCGCTACACCGTTTCGGTGGATCGTCCCCGCGCCCCCCGGGTGAACGCCTGGCCCTCGCGCCCCGTCCCGGCCGACCGGGGTCGGGCCGCGGGCCGGACCGCCCCCCAGCACGCCCGGCCCCGCGCCGCGCGCCGAACCTCGGTCGAGGGGAACGAACGGCTCACCGCGGGAGTGGCCGTCGTCGTGTTCGTCCTGCTCTTCCTCGAGGGCCTGACGATCCTCGGCGTGCACTCCCTGCTCCACTGGCACGTCTTCATCGGGCTCCTCCTCATCCCGCCGGTGTTCGCCAAGATCGTCTCGACGGGTTGGCGCTTCACGCGCTACTACGCCGGCAACCCTTCGTACCGGCGCCGCGGCCCGCCCCCGCCGGTGCTCCGCCTGCTCGGGCCGGTGCTCGTCGTGCTGACCGTCGCACTCTTCGCGACGGGGGTCGCACTCGTCGTGGGGGCCCCCGTCTCCTGGCGCCCCCGGCTGCTCCAGTTGCACCAACTGGTCTTCGTCGCGTGGTTCTGCGTGACGGCGATCCACGTGCTCGGCCACTTCGCCGAGACGCTCACGCTCGCGCCACGCGACTGGATCCGGCGCACCCGCCGACAGGTCCGCGGCGCCGCGGCGCGCCAGTGGGTGCTCGCCCTCAGCCTCGTCGTCGGCCTGCTCGGCGCGCTCTGGGTCACGCCCTACGCCGTCGGCTGGCAGCTCTGAGGGCTGGCTCCGGCGATCCGGGCACGGCGCGAGGCGTCGCCGCTGCCCCGCGGGGCGTGCTAGCACAGGGGGATTGACGCGGCCCCACTCCCGAGCAGCGGAGGACCGGGCGCGCTCGAACTCGTGGGGGTGACCCGGCGCTTCGGGACGATCACGGCCCTCGACGACCTCTCCTTCTCGGTCCCGTCGGGCCGGGTCGTGGGCTTCCTCGGCCCCAACGGGGCCGGTAAGACGACCGCCATGCGCGCCATCTTCGGGCTGACCGACCTCGACGCCGGCTCGGTCCGATGGGACGGCCGTCCCATCGGCGCCCGGGAGCGCCGTCGCTTCGGCTACATGCCCGAAGAGCGCGGCCTCTACCCCAGCATGCTGATCGCCGAGGAGCTCACCTACCTCGGGCGGCTCCACGGCATGAGCGCGCGTGACGCCGCCGTAGCCACCGCGCGCTGGCTCGAGCGGCTCGAGGTAGCCGACCGGGCCGGCGACACGGTGGAGTCGCTCTCGCACGGCAACCAGCAGCGCGTCCAGCTCGCCGCGGCCCTGGTGCACGACCCCGAGGTCCTCATCCTCGACGAGCCCCTGGCGGGCCTCGATCCGACGGGCATCGACGTCATCGGCGAGGTCCTGGTGGACGAGGCCCGCCGCGGACGGTGCGTGCTCTTCTCCAGCCACCAGCTCGACCAGGTCGAGGACCTGTGCGAGTCGGTCACCATCATCGACCGGGGCCGCCTCGTCGCGAGCGGGACCGTCGACGACCTCACCACCGCCGGGGCCCGGCGCCTCGCCGTGCGCGTCGAGGGCGACCGCGACGGGGCCTGGGCCGCCGGCCTCGACGGGGTCACCGTCTCGGAGATCAAGGGAGGGGAGGTCCGCCTCGTCCTGGGAACGGCGACGAGCGACGCGGTGCTCGACGCGGCGCGCGCCGCCGGGCGGGTCACGAAGTTCGACTTCGAGCGCCGTCGCCTCTCCGAGGTGTTCCGAGAGTCGGTCGGCGCGTGAGACCCGCCTGGATCGTCGTCGCACTGATCGTCATCGTGGCCATCGCGCGCCTCCGGCGGCGACGGCGGGCCCCGGCGCGGCCCCCCGCCTCGAGGGCGCCCCGGGACCGGCGCCACCCCCTCGGCGAGACCGGGCTCGTCGCCGGCCGGGAGATCCGCGAGCGGCTCCGCGGGCGGGTCTTCCGCGTAGTGACGGCGCTGCTCTTCCTCGCGATCGCCGCCGTCATCGTCATCCCCACGCTGCGCACGACGAGCGCGGCGCGGGCCACCGTCGGGGTCGTCGGCGGCTCGTCCACCCTCGACGACGGCCTGACGGCGCTGGCCCACCGGGTCGGGCTGGAGGTTCGTCTGGTCGACGAACCCGGACTGGCCGCGGCGCGCGCCGCGCTGCGTGCGGGCCGGATCGACGTCGCGGTTGACGGGTCACGGTCGGTCCTCCTCGACAAGGCCCTCGCGGCCACCGACACCTCGGCCCGAGCCGCCTTCGTGCGCGAGGTGTCGCTCAGCCTCGGCGCGCAGGGGGCGTACGCGCGCGCCGGCCTCACCCCGAGCCAGGTGGCCGTCGTCGCCGGGGCCAAGCCCCTGGCCGTCGTGAGCCTGGAGCCGGCGAAGAGGCCCGCGACCGCCTCCGAGACGACGGCCCTCCTCGGGGTCATCCTCAACTTCATCGTTCTCACCCAGTACCTCACCTGGACCCTCATGGGGGTGATGGAGGAGAAGGCCAGCCGGGTCGTCGAGGTCCTCCTCGCCACGGTCCGTCCCCTCCAGCTCCTCTCGGGCAAGGTGCTCGGCATCGGCTCGGTCGCCATGGCCCAGGCCGCCTCGCTCGTCGTCTTCGCCCTCCTCCTCGGGCGGGCGGTGGGTTCGAGCTTCGTCCACGGGACCGCCCCCCTCGTCGCCGCGGCGACGCTGCTCTGGCTCGTGCTCGGCTACGCCTTCTACAGCTGGGTCTACGCCGCCGCCGGCTCGCTCGGCGAGCGCCAGGACCAGGTCCAGAGCATGGCCCTGCCCCTCTCGCTGCCGCTCATCCTGGGCTACATCGTCTCGCTCGTCGGCGTGAGCTCGGGCAACCCGTCGGTCCTCGTGAAGGTCCTCGCCTACCTCCCGCCCACGGCGCCCTTCGCCATGCCGGCCCTCGTCGGCTTCGGGGAGGCGACCTGGTGGCAGTTCGCGCTCTCGGTGCTCACGAGCGCCGCGTCCACCGTCGTCGTCGCCGTCTACGCCGCGCGAATCTACCGCCGCGCGGTGCTGCGCACCGGGGGCCGGGTGCGCCTCAGCCAGCTCCGCCGGGCCCCGTCGGCCGCGAGCTAGTCCGAGCGGACCCCCGGTGGTGCCGGTCGCCTAGCGCCAGTCCCGCGCGGCGCGACCCAGCGCGGGGCTCACCCCGGTCGAGAGTTCGCGCGCCAGCCCTCGCGCCGGCGGGTGCGCCCCAGCGGTGGGAGCCCTCTGGGCGAAGTGGCTCCAGAAGCGCCCGAGGGCGGCCCCGCCGTCGCGCTCGACCATCCTCTGGGCCAGAGCGAGGAAGCGGTACTGGTACCACATGTAGTTGACGGGACCCATCGGCCTGTCACCACCGGTGTAGTGGGCCTCGAACTCGTCCAGCGTGCTGTAGCCCTCGGCCCGTACACGAGCGGCGAGACGCCGGCTCCCCGCACCGACCGTGGGGAGGACTCAGTGTCTCGAGCGACCCCGGAGCCCGCGCCGCGACGTACGAGTACAGTGCGACGTTCGCGAAGACCTCGCCCAGCCAGTCGGTCGGAAGGCGCAAGCCCCCGAGCACCCCGAACGCGTGGCCCAGCTCGTGAACCACGACGAGGTCGAAGAACGGCTGGAGGTCGACCCCGCCCGACCCGTCGGGGTACGTCGCGCGGAGCCGCTCGAAGCCCCGTGGCGACGCGTCGCGGATCGCTTCGGTCATCTCGCGCCAGTACGCGCCGGGGCCCGCCGACATCACCAGGACGCCGGGGCGGATCTGGCCCGCATCGTCGTTGAAGTAGGGCAGGCCGTAGGGCTGGCGGCTCGTCCAGTCCCGCTCGCCCGCCACGACGAGGGCGACGTCGGGGCGCGCCCCCGCGCACAGCGGGCTCAGGAAATCGAGGGCGTCCCGGACAAGGTCGGCGGCGATGCTCGCACGGGTCTGCGCGCCCTCGCTGCAGCGCACCTCCACCGGGCCGCCCTCGAGCCTCGCCAACCCATCACCGATCGCCACCCGAGAAACGTAGGAGCTGGACGACGGGCGATCGGCGTCATCGCTCACCCGTTCTCGCGGTGCCCATCACTTAACATGGACCCATAACCAACTCGTTTTCCACAGCCCGCACCCCCGTAGCGGCGTCCGACGCGCCGCTCGTGACGTCCCCGCCCCCCCGTCCGCGGGCGACCTCGCGCGGGGCGCTCGCCGTTCGCCACTTCGAGCTCGCCTAGCCGATGGGTCCTCGTCGGCGCTCGCCCGCGGTCCGGGCCGTCCGGGCGCTCCTCGCCCCGGTGGCCATCATCGCGGGGACCGTGGTCGTCCTGGTCTCGGCCCTCGGGGCCTCCCCGACGACGACGACCATCACCACCACCACGACCACCACGGTCGCGTCCACGAGTTCGACGACGGCCCCGTCGGCGAGCGGGTCGGGCTGGGTCACGACGTGGACCTCGCCGATGGACTACTACTTCACCGAGCACGACCTCAAGCCCCTACCCGCGGTCGACGCGACGTTCCGCGACCTCGCCCGGGTCGCGGTGGGGGGCACCTCGCTCGAGCTCCAGCTCTCCAACACCTGGAGCCTCACCCCCACCACCTTCGCCGCGGTCACCGTGGGCGTCCAGCAGAGCGGCGCCGCCGTCGTCCCCGGCTCGATCGTGCCGGTGACCTTCGCGGGGCACCCCTCGGTGACCATCGCGGCCGGGGCCCGGGTCATGAGCGACCCGATCGCCCTCCCGGTGCACGCCGGAGAGACGCTCGCGATCAGCCTGGCCGTCTCGGGCTCGGCGGTCGTGAGCATCCACAACTGCTGTGTCGGCCACGTCGACTCCTTCGGGACCCCGAACGGCGCGGGGGACCTCGCCTCCGACCCGGCGGCGACCCCCTTCGTCTTCGGCGACTTCAACATGCGCTGGCTCTCGGCGATCGCGGTCTCGGGCTCGCCGGCCCAGGGGACGGTCGTCGCCTTCGGCGACTCGATCACCGAGGGGTTCAACAACGCCGGGCTCGGCTGGCCCATCCTGCTCCAGCGCCGCATCGGCCACCTGGCGCCGAGCGACCAGCTCGCGGTCGTCGACGAGGGGATCGCGGGCAACACCGCGTCGGTCTTCCCCCCGGGGACCACCTTCGCCGGGCTCGACGGCGGCCTCCCGGGCGTCACGCGCTTCGGCCCGGACGCGCTCGACCTGCCGGGCGTGAGGGACGTCGTCGTCTTCCTCGGGACCAACGACATCTGGTTCGGCGCCGGCGGTTCGGACCCGGCCCGCCCGATCCCGCCCTACGGCACCGCCCCGCGGATCGAGGCCGCTCTGCGGGCCCTCGTCGATCGGGCCCACGCCCACGGCCTCAAGATCTTCGGCATCACCCTGCTGCCGCGCTCGACCTTCGCCGGGCGCAACGGTGAGGAGCCCGAGACGTGGACGCCCTCGGACCAGGCGACCATGGACGCCGTCAACGCGTGGATCCTCTCACCGAGCTCGGGCTTCGACGGGACGATCGACCTCGCGGCCGTGATGGGCGACGTCTACGACGGCGCGTGCCAACCCACAACGCCCTTCGCCCCCTACTACACCGTCGACCACCTCCACCCCAACACCGCCGGCCAGACGGTCATGGCCAACGCCATCGCCACGACACTCTTCGGGATGCCCCCGGCGCCGACGCTGCCCCCTCTCGTGGCGGTCACCCCCACCCCGGGCTGTCCCGCCGCGCTCACCGCGGAACGCGTCCTCGCGGCGGGAAGCCCCCCGACGACGACCACCACCACGACCGTTCCCGCCCATCGGACCCACCCGACCCACCGCCGCGCGCGATCGAGCGCCACCGGGCCCATCGTCGTAGGAGTACTGCTCGTGCTCGTGATCGGGCTCGTCGTGATCGGGCTCGTCGCGCGCCGACGCCGTGCGCTGCGCCGTCGACGCGCCCGCGAGACGGTGCGCGCCTACCGGGGTCCCGGTGGGTTCCCGCCCTCGCCGAGGCCCCCCGCGCGCAGGAGGTAGCGGTACCGGACGAAGGGCTCGCCGCTGCGGCTGGTCATCTCGCCGTCGGCCCGCCAGCCGAGGTGGCGGTAGAAGCCGCCCGCGGCGAGGTCGGGCGGGGTGACGAGGACCAACTCGTCGAGCCCGGCCGCCCTCCCCGTGGCCACCGCGGCGTCGAGCAGGGCACGCCCGACCCCTGCGCCCTGGCGCTCCGCGCGCACGAGCACGTGGGTGATCTCCCCCACGCGCGGGCCCGCGGGCCCGCGCGACGACGCGGGCGCGCGCACGAGGCGCGACGCCACCAGGCGCGCCAGCCCCCCGACGTAGCGGCGCGCGCGGGTGACGAGGAGCTCGCGCGCGAGAGCCGGGTGACCGGCGGCGTAGAGGGCGAGACGGGCGGCGAGACCCGCGCCGTGGTGGCGCACCATCGCGCGCACGTGGGTCGCCGGGTCGGTGGCACCGAGCACCACACCGAGCAGCTCGCCGTCCTCGTCGCGCGCGACGAGCGAGATGGCGCCGGGCGCCTCGACCCAGGCCCGGTAGTACGCGCGCATGAACCGCGGCCCGCAACGCACCAGGAACTCCATGTCCAGGATCTCACGGTGCAGCGCCGACGCCTCGGCGAGGTCAGCGCCGACGAGCGACCGGATCCGCACGGCCCCGGTCACCGACGACCGGTACGATGGAGCACGCCACCGACGAAGCAGCCCGCCTGCATGATGGGGAGACCCTACCAAGTTGACACGTTCTCGAGGGCGCGCCGGAGCGTGACCCGCGTCGATCCGACTCCGCCCCGCCCGTGCCCTCGGTAGCCCAACGGGCGCGCCGGCGACGCCAGCTCGCCCGGCGCCGGGCGCTCCTTCGCGTCGTGGTCGTCCTGCTCGCCCTCGGTACCGTGGCGGCCGTGCTGGCCAGCCGGTCCCACCCGTCGCCGGACACGACCACGACCCAGCCTCCGACCACCACCGTCGCCCCGAGCGGTCCCCCCTTCGCCGTGGGGACCCTCTCGCTCACCCTGCGCGAACGCGTCGGCGCCGCGGTGAGGGTCCTACCGACCACCGTCTACTACCCGGCGGCGGGCCGCGCGGGCGGCGCACCCGTCGCGGGTGCGACCCCGGAGCGCTCCGCCGGTCCCTACCCCCTCGTGGTGTTCTCCGAGGGCTACGACATCGCCCCCCAGGCCTACGGGGCCCTCCTCGACGCGTGGACCGCGGCCGGCTACGTGGTGGCCGCGCCGGACTACCCCCTCACCGACCCCGCCGAGCCCGGAGGAGTCGACGAGGGCGACATCGTCAACCACCCGGCCGACCTGCGCTACGTGATCAGTACGCTCGTGGGCCTCTCCCGCGCCGCCGGCGGCGACCTCGCCGGTCTCGTGCGCCCCGGCGCCATCGCGGTGATCGGCCACTCCGACGGGGGCGACGTGAGCCTGGCCACGGTCGCCAACACCTGCTGCACGGACCCGAGGATCTCCGCGGCGGTCCTGCTCTCGGGCGCCGAGCTCACCTCGTTCGGGGGTCAGTACTTCGCCGGGACCCCCGCGGTCCCCCTGCTCGTCGTCCAGGGCACCGCCGACACGGTCAACCCCCCGGAGTGCAGCATCCAGATCTACGACGCCGCGCCCGCGCCCAAGCACTACCTCTCGCTCTTCGGGGCGAGCCATACCGGTGCCTACCTGCCGCCCGGTCCGGCGCGCGCCGTCGTCGAGCGCGTGACGATCGACTTCCTCGACGGCTACCTGAAGGGCTCACAGGCAGCGCTCGCGCGCATGGCGCGCGACGGGACGGTCCCGGGCCTCGCCGGCATGACGAGCGCTCCGACGGTCTCGGCGCGCCTGGCGCCCCCCGGCACCACGTGTCCCGGGGCGCCGCCGGGCTGAGCCGGGTCGAGACGGCCCGTCAGCGCGCCGCGGGACCCGGCTTCACCCCGCTCACGACCGCGGCCTCGGCCACGACGACGCTCACCGCCACGTCGGAGAAGCCCGCGCCCTCGTAGAGCCGGACCCACGCGTCGGTGGAGATCGGCCGCTCGTGCAGGCGCAGCATGAACCGGCCCACGTTCTTCAGGATCCGCCAGTAGCCCGGCAGGCCCCGCTTGGCCATCGAGCGCACCTTACTCGCGATGATCTCGCGGTCGCGGGTCGTCGCGCCCCGGCCGAACATCATGTCGGCGATCACGAGCTGCCCGCCGGGCCGCAGCCACTCGTAGGCCGCGGCGACGACCTTGGCCTTGTCGTCGTCGACGAGGTGGTGGAGCGCGTAGTTCGTCGTCACCAGGTCCACGCTCTCGGGGGGCAGGCTGAGCCGCTCGATGGGCGTCGCGACCCCCCGCACGGTCGTGAGCCCCTCGGCCCGGGCGCGGGCCTCCATCTTCTCGATCATCGCCGGGCTCACGTCGACCCCGAGCACGTTGCCCCCGGCCTTGGCGAGCACCAGGGCGAGCCGCCCCGTGCCACAGCCCAGGTCCACGCAGTCCATCCCCTCGCGCAGCCGGCAACGCTCGATCGCGGCCGCAGCCACCTTGGCCATCCCGGCGTCGTTATGGCGGTCCCAGGTCTCGGCGCGCCGGCCCCACTTCTTCGCCTGGGTCCGGATCGCGACCGCCGTCTTCAGGCGGGACCGGCCCGAGCCCGGCTCGGGCGTCTCGGGCGCGTGGTGATCGGTGCTCATCGTGGTCCTCTCAGGGTGCGCGGGTCGGGACGGCGCCTCCGCCGGGGCTCGGACGCCGCGCCGGGGCCCCGCCGGGAGGGGTGCACCCGCGAAGTCTCCCAGTCGAACATAAGCATCCGCTAAGGCCCGTCCCGCTCCATCCGGCGGACGAGGGGGTCCTCGCCGGGGCGAGCGTAACAGCCCCCGGGATCCTCGCCGGGCCGCTCGGGCCCACAACGTTGTGACAAGGCTTATCGGGCCTTCATCCCGCCCTTAGTTTGGCCGAGCACGCTGGCGTCGTGACCGCGAAGCCACCGTCCGCGCCCCCACGCCCGGGTGGGCTGCTCACGCTGGGCCCCGACGGGTCCGTGGGGGCCGCGGGGGCCGCCCCGAGCGCGCCGCGTTCGCCGGCGCCCCAGCCCCTGCTCGTGGACCTCGCGGTCGCGGCGGTGGCGGTGGGCTTCGGGCTCTCGGTGGGACTCGCCCTCACGGCCACCAGCCGCCACCAGCTCGCCGCCCCCGGCGGCGCGGCCCTCTTCCTCGGCAACCTCACGGGGCTCGCCGGGACCTACCTCGCCCTGGTCATGGTGCTGCTCATCAGCCGTATCCCGTTCGTCGAGCGGGTCCTCGGCCAGGACACCCTGCTGCGCTGGCACCGGCGCCTCGCGCCCTGGCCCATAACTCTCATCATCGCCCACGTCGTCATCCTCACCATCGGCTACGCGCAGGCCGCCCACACGGGGATCCTGCACGAGATCGGCCCGCTGGTGAACGGCTTCCCGGACATGGGGATCGCCACGGCCGGGTTCGTGCTCATGATGGCGGTCTCGGTCGCCTCGTTCTACCCGATCCGCCGGCGCATCAAGCGCGAGAACTGGTGGGGGCTCCACCTGTTCATGTACCTCGCCCTCGCCCTCGCCTTCGCCCACGAGATCGTGCTCGGCCCCTCCTTCGTCGGCCACCCGATGACCCAGCTCGTCTGGTCGGTCGCCTGGGCCGCGAGTGCCGGACTGGTCCTCGTCTACCGGGTCGGGCTGCCGGTCGTTCGCTCCATCCGCCACGGCCTCGTGGTCGAGGAGATCCGCCCCGAGGGGCCCGGCGTCGTGACGGTGATCCTACGGGGACGCCACCTCGAGCGGCTGGCCGTCTCGGGCGGGCAGTTCTTCGAGTGGCGCTTCCTCGCCCGCGGGATGTGGTGGCAGGCCCACCCCTTCTCGATCTCGGCCCGGCCCCAACCGCCCTACCTCCGCCTGACCGTCAAGTGCGTCGGCGACTTCACCACGGCGCTCGCCGGCCTGCCCGCGGGCACCCGGGTCGCCCTCGAGGGGCCCTACGGCACCTTCACCGCCCACGCCCTGCACACGCGCAAGGTCGCCCTCATCGCCGGCGGCATCGGAGTCACCTCGGTCCGCTCCCTCCTCGAGGACCTGCCCAAGGGGACGCGCCCGGTCGTGGTGCTGCGCGCCTCGCGCGAAGAGGAGTTGGTCTTGCGCGAGGAGATCGCCGAACTCGTCAAGTGGCACGGCGGCCGACTCCACGAGGTCGTGGGCCCCCGGACCGCCCAGCCCATCGAACACCTCGCCGAGCTGATCGGCGACCTCAGGAAGCGCGACACCTACGTCGCGGGATCGGAGAGCTTCGTCGCCAGCGTGACGCGGCTGCTGGCCCTGCTCAAGGTTCCCCAGGAGGCGGTGCACGCCGATGTCTATGCACTGTGACCCCCACCCGATGAGCGAGCCGGGCCCGCACAAAGTCGGGCGATGAGGCGCGCCGCGATCGCCGTCGTAGCGACCGTCGGCGGATTCGCTGGCGTGCTCGGCTTCAACCTGGGCGGCTCGCGCGCGCCGCTGCTCCAGGGCGCTCCGAACTCGAACTCGAACTCGAACTCGAACTCGAACTCGAACTCAGGCTCAGGCTCAGGCTCAGGCTCGAACTCGAACTCGAACTCGGGCTCGAACTCGAACGCGGGCTCGGCGTCGAACCCCGGGACGACCACCGCCAGCGGCTCGGGCGCCCCGACCACCGGTCTGCGGAGCGCCCTCGGCAACACCTACCAGTACGGCTACGGGCAGCTCGCGGTGCGCGTCACGCTGAACGGCTCGACGATCACCAAGGTCGACACCGTCGGGCTCCAGACGGCCGAGTCCTACTCCCAGCAGATCGCCCAGCAGGTCATCCCTCTCCTGCGCCACGAGGTCCTCGCCGCCCAGAGCGCACAGGTCAACGGGTTCTCTGGGGCCACCTACACGAGCGAGGCCTACCTCTACTCGCTCCAGTCGGCGCTCGACAAGCTCCACAAGAAGTAGCCGGCCGGGCCCGGGCGCGATGGCCACGATCGTGCACACCGAGGAGGTCATGGGCACCGTCGTCTCGTTCCACGCCGACGCGCCCGGGTTGACCGAGGCCGAGCTCGCCGCGGCCGTCGCCGCCGCCACGGCGCTGCTGCACGGCGACGACGAGACCTTCAGCCCGTGGAAGCCCGACAGCCCCCTCAGCCGGCTGCGCCGCGGTGAGCTGCGCCTCGAGGACGCCCCGGCCGAGCTGGCCGAGGTCCTCGACCTCTGCGAGGCGGCGGGCACGCTCTCGCGGGGGTGGTTCGACGCGTTCGCGATGCCCGGGGGCGTCGACCCGACGGGGCTCGTGAAGGGCTGGTCGCTGGAGCGCGCCCTCGCGGTGCTCGTGGGCGCCGGGGTCACCTCGGCGATGGTGAACGGCGGGGGTGACATCGCCTGTCACGGCGAGCCGCCCCAGGGCGGACCCTGGCTGATCGGCGTGCGTCACCCGTGGCGCCTCGACGCCCTCGCCGCCGTCCTCGAGGTCGATCGGGCGATCGCGACCTCGGGCGAGTACGAGCGCGGCCGGCACCTCGTCGACCCGACGGGTCGAGCGGGCCCCGTGGCGGCCTCGGCCACCGTGATCGGGCCGAGCCTCACCCTCGCCGACGCCCTGGCGACCGCGGTGGCCGTCGGTGGTGACGACGCGCTCGAGGTCGTCGCCTCGCTCGACGGCTACGACGCCTACCTCATCCGCGCGGACGGCTCCGAGGCCGCCACCGAAGGGGTCCGCTTCAGTGGGGCCGAACCGAACGGCCGCGACTGAGCGAGCTACGACGAGGGCGTTCCCCGATCGCTTCTCGCGACGCCGTGCGCTGCCCCGAGAGACCGACGTTCACGTTCTCGTCGGCCCAGCTCCGTGACGCACCGAGAACTCGGTCACTGGTCGAGAGAGCCCCACGGAGGCCGGGAGACCGCCGAGCGGCCGCTCGGTGCCCTTCACCGGGTCGAGCCACGCGGGCTTATCCCGTTGGTCGCGGCGCGTCCGGCTCGCCCCGATCTACCTAGCACCCCCCCTGGTCAACCGCCGTGGAGGTACCTCACCACCGCAATCTCGTGATACTCCCGCTGCAGCCCAGCCCGAGTCACTGTTCGGAGGCCGGGACCGCCCCCACAATCGCGGCGACCCAGTGGTCACAAGCGACCCGCCCCTTCGAGCGAATCGAGCCCAGTCCCTCGCGAACTAGACCCACGACGAGTACGTATCCAGCTCTTCGATCACGGCCGGCGTGAGCGGGATGGGCCGAGCTCTTCAGTACTCGGGGCCCCTCGCTCGGTGGAGCGAGGCGCCCATCGGAGGAAGCCGACGACGCCGACTGCCAGCATGACGGTCGAGATAACGACGGGCGTGATCACCGGCCCGATCCACGGCACGGGGATCAGGAAGAAGACATCCCTGGTCAGAAGGCTCGAGGGCCAGTTGTCGATGACCTTGAGGAACACGTAGTACGAGAGGTCCCAGCACGCGAAGCTCACGAGGAACGCGGCGGACCTCTGACGGAGGGAGCGTCCAGTGATGTAGCTGATCGCGGCCAACATGACAATCGTCGCCGCCTCTCGCGTCACCTCAACCGCCGTGACACGACCGCTTACCAGCAGGGACCGGGAGGGCTGGACGAACTCTATGAATCCGAGGTTCACCAGCGTCTTGTAGCTGGTGACGGCGCCGGTGAATCGAACCCCCTCCAGTACCCGCAGGTAGTACGCGACCGCCGCCTCGACAAAGCCCATCGCGACGCTGAAGACGACGAGGACGGCCAGTGTGACGCCGCTTCGGGCCGCGCCGAAAGGTCCCCTCACACCCGGCATGGTACTGACGACGGTCGAGGGGGCAGCGCCCGGTGGACCCGCCACCGGCGCTCTCACCCGGCGAACCCACCACTTCGCGAGCCCGTGCCCCGGACGCGCCGTGGCCCACGACGGCTAGCTGAGGGAGTGATTGACCTTCAGCAGGTCGCGATGGGTCCAGCAATCGCGAAACTTGACGCCGTGCGAACTCCGCCCGCTGCCGAGTTCTGCGGGCCTCGTCACCAGCACGGGGCCGTTGGCGCCCGGGCGTAAGGCGGAGATAACTCAGGCGTTCCTGCCCCGATCACCCCGACGAGGGTCGCCTCCCCGCTGGGCCCGGAGCAGCGGACCGAGCCCCCACGGGCTGAAGACTCACCTTACCCCGGTGACCAGGGAGTGCACGTGCCCGACACCGCAGTCCATAGCCACGGACGCGCCCGGATGGCCGAGAGCGAGAATTGGTCCCGCGCGATGTCGACGACGCTAGCTCGACCGTCGCGCGCTGGTGTGGTCCCCAAGACGACCTTGGCGGTGCCCGAGGCCGTCCGCTGGTCCCTGAAGCTCTCCTCGATCGCCTCGACGTCGATGCCCCGGGCGATCCGCCGAAGCGTCTGGGCCGCCCGGTTCACGAAGTCGATACGAACGGTGATGTCGAGCGACCAGTTGATGGCCGTGAGCTGGCCCAGGCGCTGGAGCGTGCGCTGCTTGGCGATCGAGCAGCGCCGCGTCGCCGCGACGATGTCGATCCCGCGCTCGGTGTCCGCCTCGCCGTGCAGTCAAAGCCGTCCTCGGCCGCGGCGGCGAAGGCGCCGTCGATCGGGCCGCGCTCGCACAGTTCCCTAGCCGAGAGGCGAGCGGCGCAGGGAATCCGCACCGGTGAGCGGGGCGACCCCCAAGGATGTCGGCCACAGACCACTGCAGGTGGCGCGAGCGACCCATCCACTCGAGAGAGACCATCGGGCCACTCAACCGCACTCGGGCTACCGCGGTACCGGTGTTGACAGACTCTGACGAGAATCACGGATTCTCCCCAGAGTCGATCATCGAATTTCCCCACCCCGTGAGAGCGACGGCGGGCCGTTAAGTCCACCACAGAGAGGTGGGTCCCTTCGAGGCTGGTGGTGCTTACGCCAAC
>JAJXZW010000008.1 GCA_021779855.1 Actinomycetes bacterium | reverse complement strand
CTTCGCCCAGCGCTTCTCCCTCGAGCCCGTCGCGGCCCTCGACCTCGCGCGGGTGCTGCGCCCCGGGGCGCTCGCCCCCGAGCTCGCGGCGCGCCCGGCGCTCCTGTGCGGCGACGGCGCCCGGCGCTACCGCGAGGCGCTCGGCGGCGCCGAGGCGCTGGACCTCGCGGTCCCGCCGCCGTCGGCGGCGCTCGAGCTCGCCCGCGGGCGCGAGCCGGTCGAGGCGGTCGTGCCCCTCTACCTGCGCGAGGCCGACGCCGTGGCGAACTTCACGACCCGCACCCGCGCGACGTGAGCGACTGGACCATCCGCCCGGCCGAGCGGCGCGACGTGCCGGCACTCGTGCGCATCGAGGACGAGGCCTTCCCCGAGCCCTGGTCGCGGTCGATGCTGCTCGACGAGATCGCCCGGCTGGAGAACCGCCGCTACAGCGTGGCCGTCGAGGCCGACCGCGTCGTCGGCTACGTCGGGCTGATGTTCGTCGCCGACGAGGTGCACGTCAACACGATCGCCACCGCCCCCGGTGAGGAGGGCCGCGGCATCGCCACGAGCCTGCTCGACGAGGGGCTAGCGGCCGCGCGCGAGCGCGGCGCGGTGCGCGCCACGCTCGAGGTCGCCGTCTCCAACGTTCGCGCCCAGGCCCTCTACCGGCGCTTCGGCTTCGCGCCGGTCGGGGTGCGCCAGCGCTACTACGAGCGCACCGGCGAGGACGCCCTGGTGCTCTGGGCCGACCTGGCCACCCCGGCGCCGGACCTAGCCTGAGCCCGTGGAGAGCGTCCTCGGGATCGAGACGAGCTGTGACGAGACGGCGGCGGCCGTCGTGCGCGCCGACCTGGTGACCCTGAGCTCGGTCGTCGAGTCCTCGATCGACCAGCACCGCGACTTCGGCGGGGTCGTGCCCGAGCTCGCCGGGCGGGCCCACGTGGCCACGATCCGCCCGGTCGTCGAAAGGGCCCTCGACGAGGCCGGCCTCGACCCGCGACGCCCGGGGATCACCGGGATCGCCGTCACCGCCGGGCCGGGCCTCGTGGGCTCGCTGCTCGTGGGGCTCTCCTTCGCCAAGGCGCTGGCCGTCGCCTGGGACCTCCCCTACGTCGGGGTGAACCACCTCGAGGGCCACCTCTTCGCGCCCCGGCTCGAGTCGCCGGGGCTCGAGTGGCCCCTCATGACCCTGCTGGTCTCGGGCGGGCACTCGCTGATCGTCTACCAGCGCGGGCCCGGCGAGCACGAGGTCCTCGGCGAGACCGTCGACGACGCGGCCGGCGAGGCCTACGACAAGGTCGCGCGCTGGCTCGGCCTGGGCTACCCCGGGGGGCCGGTCATCGACCGGCTGGCCCGCGAGGGCTCGGCGGCGAGCCTCGCGCTGCCGCGCGGGATGCTCGGGGCGGGGCTCGACCTCTCCTTCTCGGGGCTGAAGACGGCCGTGGTGCGCGCGACCGAGGGCCGCGACGACCTGGCGCTCGCCGACGTGGCGGCCAGCTTCCAGGCCACCCTGGCCGAGCAGCTCCTGCGCAAGCTGCGCGCGGCGCTGGGCCGACACGCCGCGCGCTCGGTGGCCCTCGCCGGGGGGGTGGCCGCGAACAGCGCGCTGCGCGAGGGCGTCGCCGAACTCGCGACCGAGCTCGGGCTCGCCGCCCACCTGCCGGCCCTGGCGATGTGCACCGACAACGCGGCGATGATCGCGGCCGCCGGCCTCCACCGGCTCGCCCACGGCGGGGCCAGCCCGCTATCGCTCCCGGCCCGGCCGAACTGGGACCTGCGCGAGGTCGCGTGAGCACGGCCGACGAGCGCTGGGTGCCCCTCAGGGTCGCCGACTGCGACCCCGACCCGCTCGTCCAGTTCGCCCGCTGGTACGACGAGGCGCGGGGGCTCCTCCCCGAGCCCGACGCGGTCTGCCTCGCGACGGCCTCGGCCCGGGGCGTGCCGAGCGCGCGCATGGTGCTGTTGCGCCACCGCGGCCCCGACGCGGTCGGGTGGTACACGAACTACGGGTCGCGCAAGGGCGCCGAGCTCGCCGAGAACCCGGTGGCCGCCGTCACCTGGTACGCCGAGCCGCTCGGGCGCTCGGTGCGCCTCGAGGGCCCCGTCGAGGTCATGGCCCCCGAGCTCTCCGACGCCTACTTCGCCGCCCGGCCCCGGGGCAGCCAGATCGGCGCCCACGCCTCGGCCCAGTCGACCCCGCTCGAGAGCCGGGCCGAGCTCGAGGCCCGCGTCGCCGCGGCCGAGGCCCGCTTCGCCGGGCGCGCGGTGCCCCGGCCCGAGCACTGGGGCGGCTACCTGCTGCGGCCGACCCGCGTCGAGTTCTGGCAGCACCGCGAGAGCCGCCTGCACGACCGGGTCGTCTACACCCCGGTCGCCCCGGGCGGCTGGGAGCGCACCCGGTACTCGCCCTGAGCCCGGCGCCCGAAGCGGCGCTCGAGGGGGATCACGGCGGCGACGGTCACGGCCGCGACGCCTCCGGCCAGCAGGAAGATCGTCCGCGGGGAGATCGCGGAGAGCAGCGCCCCGCCGATCACCATCGAGCCCATCTGGGCGGTGGTGAAGACCCCGGTCGCCGCCGCGAAGACCCGGCCGCGGACCTCGGCCGGCGCCTCGATGGTGAAGAGCACGGCGAAGAGGACGTTCACCAGGCCCGCGAGGACGCCGATCACGAGCACGACCCCCCAGAGCATGGCGATGTCGACCGAGAGGCCGGCCAGGAAGAGCATCCCCCCGATGACGGCGATGAGGGCGAGCGAGTCGCGGGTGAGCCGCGCCGGGTCCTGGGGCACCCGCCCGCCGAGCAGCGCCCCGGCGATCGAGCCCGCCCCGAGGCACGCGCCGGCGACGCCGTAGCCCAGCGCGCTCGCGTGCAGGGTGACGGTCGCGAAGAAGACCTCGCTGACGTTGATCGCCCCGAGCGAGAGCATGAGGACCCCCACCGTGACGACGACCGGTCGCAGGGTGGGGCTGCCGACGATGACGCGCGCCCCGGCCAGCATGGCCCCGCGCTCGCGCACGGCGTCGGCGCGGGTGGGCTCGCGCTCGCCGCGCAGCCGGGCGGTGAGGGCGGCCGCGACGGCGAAGCTCGCCGCGTCGAGGTAGAGCGGGCCGCCCTGGCCGATGGCGCCCACGAGCAGGCCGCCCAGGGCCGGTCCCGCCGCCAGGGCGATCGAGCCCCCGGCCTGGAGCCCGGACTGGGCCGGGGCCACGTTCTCCAGCCCGACGAGCGAGGGCAGGAGGGCCGAGTAGCCGGGCCGGCTGAAGGCCACGGCCGTCGAGAGCAGACCCATGAGGAGGACCGTCACGACGTCGTTGCGCCAGAGGCCCAGCCCGGCCGCGACGACCGCCTCGACGGCGCCGAGCCCGACGAGCAGGGGCCGGGCGCGCACCCGGTCGACGACGAGCCCCGCCGGCCCGGCCAGCGCCACGAAGGGCAGGGCCCCGGCGACCGACAGGGCCGCCACGTACCAGCCGTGGCTCGCGACCCCCCCGCGGGCGACGCGCAGCAGCAGCGCGATGAGGGCCACCTCGTCCCCCAGGGCCGAGACGGTGGCGAGGCCGATGAGAAGTCGCAGGTCGCGCCGGGCGCCCGGGTCGAGGGCCATGCGCCAGGGTACCCAGCGTTGGCACTCGGCCCGGGTGGCTGCTAAGTTGGCAGTCGGAAGTTTCGAGTGCTAACCGCTCAGGAGGCAATCACCATGCAGCTGCACCCCCTCGAGGACCGGATCGTCGTGCGCCCCAACACGGCCGAGGCGACCACGGCGTCGGGCCTGGTCATCCCGGACACCGCCAAGGAGAAGCCCCAGCAGGGCGAGGTCCTCGCGGTCGGCCCGGGGCGACGCGCCGAGCAGACCGGGGAGGTCATCCCGACCGGCGTCGCGGTGGGCGACACCGTCGTCTACTCCAAGTACGGCGGCACCGAGATCACCGTCGACGGCGAGGACCTGCTGATCCTCTCCAGCCGCGACGTGCTGGCCACGGTCTCGAAGTAGCGACGGAAAGAGAGACGACAGATGTCCAAACTGCTCAAGTTCGACGAGGACGCCCGGCGCGGACTCGAGGCCGGCGTCGACAAGCTGGCCGACACCGTCAAGGTGACCCTCGGCCCCAAGGGCCGCAACGTGGTGCTGGCGAAGAAGTTCGGCGCGCCGACCATCACCAACGACGGCGTGTCCATCGCCCGCGAGATCGAGCTCGAGGACCCCTTCGAGAACATGGGGGCCCAGCTCGTGAAGGAGGTCGCCACCAAGACCAACGACGTGGCCGGTGACGGCACGACGACGGCGACCGTCCTCGCCCAGGCGCTCATCAAGGAGGGCCTGCGCAACGTCGCGGCCGGCGCCAGCCCCTCGGGCCTGAAGCGCGGCATCGAGAAGGCCGTCGCCGAGGCGGTCGGCTCGATCGCCGCCCAGAGCCAGGAGGTCGCCGGCAAGGACCAGATCGCCCAGGTGGCGACGATCTCGGCGGCCGACGCGGCGATCGGCGACGTCATCGCCGACGCCATCGACAAGGTCGGCAAGGACGGGACGGTCACCGTCGAGGAGTCGAACACCTTCGGCATCGAGCTCGAGCTCACCGAGGGCATGCAGTTCGACAAGGGCTTCCTCTCGCCGTACTTCGTGACCGACCCCGAGCGCCAGGAGGCCGTCCTGGAGGACGCCTTCATCCTCTTCACCAGCGGCAAGGTCTCGGCCGTGCACGAGCTGGTGCCGGTGCTCGAGAAGGTCATGCAGGCCGGGCGGCCGCTGCTCATCGTGGCCGAGGACGTCGAGGGCGAGGCCCTCGCGACGCTCGTGGTGAACAAGATCCGCGGGACCTTCACCTCGGTCGCCGTGAAGGCGCCCGGCTTCGGAGAGCGGCGCAAGGCGATGCTCCAGGACATGGCGATCCTCACCGGCGGGACGGTCATCTCCGAGGAGATCGGCCTCAAGCTCGACAGCGCGACGGTCGACCTGCTCGGTCGGGCGCGGCGCATCGTCGTCACCAAGGACGCCACGACCATCGTCGACGGCGAGGGCTCCAAGGAGGACGTCGCCGGCCGCGTCGCCCAGATCAAGGCCGAGATCGAGAACACCGACTCGGACTGGGACCGCGAGAAGCTCCAGGAGCGCCTGGCGAAGCTCGCCGGGGGCGTGGCGGTCGTGAAGGTCGGCGCCGCGACCGAGGTGGAGCTCAAGGAGAAGAAGCACCGCATCGAGGACGCCCTCTCGGCGACCCGGGCGGCCATCGACGAGGGCATCGTCGCCGGCGGCGGCACGGCCCTGGTGCGCGCGCGCGCCAGCGTCGACGAGCTGATGGCGAAGCTCGCCGGCGACGAGGCGACCGGGGCGAAGATCGTGGCCTCGGCGCTCGAGTCGCCGTTGCGCCACATCGCCCAGAACGCCGGCTACGAGGGCGCCGTCAAGGTGCGCGAGGTGGCCGACGCGAAGGGCGCCGTCGGCCTCAACGCCGCGACCGGCGCGCTCGAGGACCTCGTGAAGGCCGGCGTCATCGACCCCGCCAAGGTCACCCGCTCGGCCCTGCAGAACGCCGCCTCGGTGGCGGCGTTGCTGCTCACGACCGAGGCCACCGTCGCCGACAAGCCCGAGCCGCCGGCCGCCGGTGGCGCCCCGGGCATGGGCGACATGGGTGGGATGATGTAGCCCTCCGATACGGAGTTCGCGGCGAGGGGCCGGGCGTGAGCTCGGCCCCTTTCCGCGTTCACGATGCACTGGGTCTTCGGATGACATGTGTGGAATTCAGCTCGCTGAGCGGTAGCCCGACACTGGCGCGGGTGCGCTAAAACCCAGTTCGCCGCGCGCGCCTCGACGAGCCGCGAGTCCCGCCTCGGCTACGACTGTTGGAGCGACCCCTTTCGATTCCAACACACGGCGAGGTCCGCTCCCGCCGGCGTACTTTCGACAGCGTTGCGTTGGCGAGTGGAGAGTTCGGAATGAACCCTCGTCATCGAGGCAAAAAAACGTTTTCGGCGACACGACGTCGTGAGCGCCGAGGTGCAACAACCCGTTCGCACCGCTGCCTTTCATCGCGGCTCGAACTCACCAAGTGAGGTGGGAACCATTCCGGGCGCAGGTCACCGTGTCAACCACACCGGGGCAGAACCGACGGTCTTCGGCCGTCGCCGACATCAATGAGTCGATGGTCCGGGCCGACAAGGTGGTTGTCGGGAATTTGACATCGTGATGTTGTGGTTGTAGACCTCCACGCGGGTCCCCTCGCAAAGGGCAAGCATCGGGCCTGCAGTAGTGGGGATGCGTTGATCTCTCAGTCTTACGTGGTCGCCTGTTTGAGAGGGAGCAAATGGCGAAACCGCCCCCTGATGTGCGGGAGTCGACAAGGAGTCGTCTCTCGGACGATTGGAGGGAGGACACTTGATGAGGTTTCGGTTGCCCCTTCTCGCGGGCTTGCTAGGTGCGGGAGCACTTACGCTGGCCGTCACGGGACCCGGGAGTTTCGCGAGCTTTACGAGTGCCGTGGGCGCCACGAACACGATCAACAGCGGCACGTTCCAACTGGAGGCGTTCACCTCGGGATCTCCTCGAGTGTCGGGTCAGCTGATCGGAGACGCCAACACGACGGGTCAGCCGACGCAGTCGCTGACCGCTTCACCGGAGCCACAAGTGATCGGTGAAGGCAACACACTGAGTTACACGCTCACAAACGCGAATCCAGGCGACTCCTACACCTACGAGTTCTACGTGGGCGACGTCGGCTCGTTGCCAGGGGAGGTCGACACGATCACGTACCACACCGACCCTGGCACCAATGCCCAAGTATTGGAGAACCAGATGACCGTGGAAGTGCAGGAGCAGGTCAATGGTACCTGGACCGACATCCATAACAACTCCAATGACGGAAGCAGTGGCGTCGCCGAGACGGCCGCGGGCAACTGGACCTACTACTTGGACTACAACTTTGGCCCAGCGTTCCTTCAGCCCTTCACGTTCACGAACGGCACCCCCAACTGCTCTGGAAACGCGTGCACCGAGTCAACCGCGACGTTCCGGGTGGTCTTCACCTTCCTCAATCCGACCAACAAGCCGAATAGTCAGGGAGGCACGGTGGTGAGCCAGAATGCCGCAGAGGGGCTCAGCGCGGCGCCGACGATCACGGTGAACGGCACCAACACGCCGTAAGCAGGGGTCCCGAGCAGCCGGCGGCGGGTGCGAACCCGTCGCCGGCTGTGGGACCGTGCGGATTGAGGACGTGAGATGAAACCCCATTGGCTCGCCCGGCGCCCGAGAGCACGCCCGCCCCACGTGGTACGTCGCGGGTGGCGACGCGTGTTGTGGGTCGTCGACCGCGTCGTGCTCGTATCCGCGCTGGTAGTCGTCGCCGCGCTCGCGGTCGGTGTCGGCACGGGTGATCTCCAGCTGCGCCCGGTGCTGAGTGGGAGTATGCGCCCGACCTTGCCTCTCGGTGGAGTGGTAGTGACCCAGCGGATACCCCTCTCGTCACTGCGCGTTGGAGACATCGCGGCGTTTCACCCACCGGGTTATCCCTCGGTCTACTACGTACATCGAGTCATCTGGCTAAAGCGAACTACCCACGGCGTACTGATTCGCACCAAGGGCGACGCGAACCGCACTCGCGATCCGTGGACGCTTCGCGTTCGCGGGAGCGAGGCGTACGTGGCCCGCGTCGCCGTGCCGTTTCTTGGCTACCCCGCGGTGTGGATACACTCGCCATCCGGCAAGCGCGTGTTGCTCTACCTCGCGGGGGCACTCTTCTTGGCCGCCGGCTTGTCAGCGACCCTGAGCGATCGGCACGGTCGGCGAGGTCGGCGAGGGAGAGTAGGAGCGGTGGGTGGTGGAGAGACCAATGGCGGTGATGCGGATTCTGCCATCAAGAACACCCTCACGGGGCCACAGACGATCTCTTAGGACTTCGCGTACTAGGTACGAGGTGGCAACGGTGGACCTAGAGGGCCTTCGCACAGCGAAGCCGCTTAACTCCGCCCACTGATTCCGACGCTTTCGTAAACTTCGTTGGGTCATCGCGTCGACGTAGGGATGACACTTCCTCCGGACGGAAGCCTTGCGGGTTCCCGCAAGAGTCGGGCTTGCTGAGGGCACGTTGGGGAGTCTCTGAAGTGGAAGAGCCGGTGATGGGTTCGACGCTCCCTTCTCATCAGTGGCCTAATGGCGAGCGTGGCTGCGAGTAGCGTGGCGTGGTCGTACCTCATCACACGGTGGCGGTCCGGGAGCAGTCGTGGTCGCGAAGTTGCACCCGGTGAACGATATGCGGGCGACATTCCCTGATTCGATCCAGCGCACCGTCGACATTCGATGGGTGGCGACCGCCGAGGCGTGGTCCAACCACTGGCGGCTACTGCGTGCAGCGGGTGCCAGGCGCGTCAAGCACCGACGTCTGCGACTCGTCCCCTGCGCAGTTGCTCACGTTGACGGCATGCGCGGACACGCTTGTCCCGTCAGGGACCTACACCCACGTCATTACGGCGGTCTTCGGGAGCTGGACGACATCGGGTACCAGCGGCACGGTCGTTGTCCCGCCGTCCGCCTTCACCGCGTTCGTCGTGGCCGCCGGGAAACCCGACCCCGTCGCCGGCACCGCCGACTCCCTCACGATCACCGCGTTCGACAGGTACGGTAACGTCGACACCCACCTCACAGGCGACCAGTGCTTCACCTTCGGCGGGGCGGCCGCCGCCTCCGGCGTCCAGACGCCTACCTATCCCGGCCCGGGCTCGTGCTCGTCGGGCTGCAGATGAACTTCGCCAACGGCCCGGCGAGCACGGGTGTCACCCTCTTCGACGCCGCCTCGACGACCCTCACGGTCACCTACTCGACCGGGGACTCGGGCCAGGCCACCCTCGACGCCACGCCGGCGGTCGTACGCGGACTCATCCTCACGGGATTGTCGCTGGACTCCTCACCGTCTATCCTCGCGGGGTGCAGTGGTCCCGTGGAGGCGCTCACGTGCGTGTCCTCCGGTGAGGCATCCGATTACACGCTCGGCGGACCGCTGAGTGCTCACATCCGTCAGATCGACGTCTACGGGAGTCCCGTGGCGAAAGCCTCGGCGACTGGCGTGGTCATCGATGCTGCACTCTCGGCGAGCGATGGTGACGGATCGGTGGGTGTGTCGGGTGACGACTCCCTCACAATCGCTCAGGGCCACACGACCACCACCAATGCCGTCCCAATCACCCGGCTCGACGGGTCCGGCCGGACAATGTCAGCGAGGTTCACCATCGACGGAAATACGTCGTCCCCGGCGCTCACGGTGACTCTCAGCAGCTAGTGCCTTAGAGGCAGGAGGTGGCGACGTCGCATCAGATGCCTCTGCTCGACGCCACGTAACCGCGTACCACTCGGCAACGGATGCTCCTCCTTGCCAGACGCAACGCAGAGGCGGCGACGTGGGAGATGGTTCCGCGTTCCTGACGATCCGACGAGTGCACGGAGCGCTCCCCAGCGGCGGGCCGTCGCTCGAGGGCGTCGGAGTGGTCGGAGGGACGTTGCACCGGGTGCCATCTGGTGCTGTGTGCGGGGCGCGTGAGAACACCCACGCGGGGGCCCCGCGCCAGCATGGGACGCCGAGCGGGCATCGGCGAGACGGGGTCACGCGTACGGGTCCGGCTCGGACTTCGCCAGCACGAACCGGTCCCGCGCGGCCGACAGCGCCTCGGAGACCGGGGCGGTGGCGTTCACCGCCCCGCCCGAGGTGCGCTCGCGACCGGGGGCCGGCTGACCCTCACCCATCCGCCGGCCCGCGCCGAGGTCGTGAGCCCCAAAGCGACGCTGACCTCCGCGTTGGCCGGCTGCCCGTCGGCGCTGGAACCGGCGAGGTCGGGCACCCTCGTGGTGACGCTCCCTTCGGGTCACTCGCTCGCCACGGCTACCCAGGGCGCCGTCAACGTCTCTGTGACCAATCCGCCCGCGCCCAAGACCTCCACGACGAGGAAGTTCACGATCGGGACTGGTGCGGACACGACCGACCTCGCCGCCACGAGCCCCCCGACGTCGATCTCGCCATTGGGCCCGAGTCGTCACCAGACGCTGAGTCATTCACCGACGCATCGGCGCCCGCGGGGGGCTAGGCGTCGCGGCGGGTGAGCAGAATCGCGCCCACGACGTTGACCCCGACCACGTAGAGGGCCAGCACGCCGAGGCCGACCCACGGGGAGAACGTGAAGGGGTTCTGAGTGGTCGTGGTGAGCATCGTCGTGCCGATGCGGTCGGGCAGGAAGCGCCGGATGTCCTGGTTGAGCGCGGTGGGCAGCGCCTGGGCGATCAGGGGGGCGATGAGCAGGACGCCCACGAAGGTGCTGAGGGCCGCCGCGGTGAAGCGCATCATGGTCGCGAGCCCCATCGCGAGCAGCCCGAGGGCCGCCACGAAGAGCCCGGCGCCGACGACGGCGCGCAGCGCCCCCGGACTCGAGAGGGTCGCGTGGGTGGCCGGACTCGTGAGGAGGGCCTGGCCGAGGAAGAACGACGCGAACGAGACGACCTCGGCGAAGACCACGGCGAGGACCCCGAAGACGAGGAGCTTCGCCGCGAGGACCCGCAGGCGGTTCGGGGCGGCGCTGAAGGTCGCGCGGATCGTCCCCGAGGAGTACTCGCTGCTCATGGCGAGCACCCCGAGCGCCCCGATGGCGAACTGCGCGACGAAGATGCCGATGAGGCTGGTGGCGGTGGGGTCGAAGCCCACGTGCTGGAACGCGGGCGTCGAGGACCAGTGCGAGCGGGTCTCGGCCGTGGCGACGGCCGATATCCCCAGTCCCAGCACGACCGTGATGAGGAGTGTCCAGCCGGTCGAGCGCACGGTGCGCAGTTTCGTCCACTCCGCGCGCACGAGGTCGCTGAAGTGGTAGTGGCCGGGCGGGACGGGCTCGACGAGCCGGACGACGGCGGGGTGGCCGTCGCTGGTCGCCGCGGTGGGGGAGGCGACCTCCATGGTGGTGCGGTCCCTGCGCCGCTGGCGCTGGATGAGCACGACGACGGCCACGACGATTACGACGATGATCAGGAGCCCGAAGCGCAGCCCGTGCCGGGGCCCGCCGTGGCGGACGAGGGCGGCGTGCGCGGTGGCGAGGAGGGTGGTCACGGTGCCTCCGGGGCGTTCGTGGTGGCCCCCCGGTAGTCGACGCTCGAGTCGGTGAGCTCCATGAACGCCTCCTCCAGCGAGGCGCTCTGGGGGGAGAGCTCGTGCAGGGTGGCCCCGAGGGCCGCGGCGACCTCGCCCACCGACGGCCCGTCGAGCCCGCGGACGCTGAGCGACCCGTCGTCCTCCACGGTGACCGTGGCGCCGTCGCGCTCGAGAGCCTCGCGAAGGGCGGCCGCCTGGGGGCTGCGGACCCGCACGTACCGGTGAGCGCTGCGCGCGAGCAGGTCACCGATGGCGACCTGCTCGATCAGCCGACCCCGGCCGATGATGACGACCTCGTCCGCGGTGAGCGACATCTCGCTCATGAGGTGGCTCGAGACGAAGACGGTCCGCCCCTCGGCCGCCAGGCCGCGCAGGAGGTGGCGGACCCAGCGGATCCCGTCGGGGTCGAGGCCGTTCACGGGCTCGTCGAAGAGCAGGACGCCGGGGTCGCCGAGCAGGGCCGCGGCGATGCCCAGGCGCTGTCCCATCCCGAGGGAGAACTTGCCGGCCCGCTGGTCGGCGACGGCGCTGAGGCCGACCAGCTCGAGCAGGTCGCCGACGCGCCGCGCCGGCAGCCGGTTCGTCTGGGCCAGCATCGTGAGGTGCGCCCGGGCCGTCCGGCCGGGGTGGAAGGCCCTCGCCTCGAGCAGCGCGCCGACCTCGCGCAGTGGCCAGCGCAGGTCGCCGAAGCGCTGGCCGTTCACCGTGACCGTGCCCCGGGTGGGGGCGTCGAGCCCCATGATCATGCGCATCGTGGTCGACTTGCCCGAGCCGTTGGGCCCGAGGAAGCCGGTCACGACTCCGGGCCGGACCGTGAAGCTCAGGCCGTCGACGGCGGCCTTCGCGCCGTAGTGCTTGGTCAGTCCGCGAGCCTCGATCACCGGGCACCTCCGGGTGAGAAGGGTAGGGCCCCCCCGTGCGCGGCTCTATGGGGGATAACCCTGAGCCCTCGTCCAGGCGGGTCGCGTGGCGGGGACCGGTGGTCGGGCCTCGCCGTCACTCCTCGGTGGCCTCCACGGCGACGTGGGGGACGACCCGCTCGAGCCAGCCCGGCATCCACCAGTTGGCCCGACCGATGTAGTGCATCAGGGCCGGCACGAGGACGGTGCGGATGATGAAGGCGTCGATGACGACCGCCCCGCCGAGGCCGATCCCGAACTCGGCGATGATGCGCTGGCCGCCGAAGGCGAAGGAGAAGAAGACCGAGACCATGACCAGGGCCGCCGCGGTGATGACGCGCCCGGTGTTCGCCTGGCCGCGCACGATCGCCTCCTCGTTGGACTTCGTGTTCAGCCACTCCTCGTGCATGCGCGAGACCAGGAAGACCTGGTAGTCCATCGAGAGGCCGAAGAGGATCGCGATCATGATGATCGGCAGGAACGACTCGACGGGCCCGGTGCCCGAGCGGATGAGCGACGAGCCCCAGCCCCACTGGAAGACCGCGACGACGAGGCCGAACGAGGCCCCGACGGCGAGGAGGTTCATCACCGCCGCGACGAGCGGGATGAGGAGGCTCCGGAAGGCGACCATGAGCAGCAGGCAGCCCAGCAGGACGATCACCCCCACGAAGAGGGGCAGCTTCGAGCCGAGCACCCGGGCGAAGTCGGCGAAGATGGCGGTGATGCCCCCCACGTAGACCGCGGTGTGGCTGGCGTGGGTGGCCCGGGGGATGTAGTGGTCGCGCAGTCGGTTGATGAGGTCGGTCGTCTGGATCGACTGCGGGCTCGTCGTGGGCACGACCGTGATGATCCCCACCGTGTGGGCGGGGTTCTCGTAGAGGGGGAGGACGGTGGCGACGCCGGGGTCGTGGGCGAGCCGGCGGTCGAGGGCGGTCATGGCGGCCGTGTCCCTCGGCCCGTGGATCGCCCCCACGACGCTGAGCGGCCCGTTGAAGCCCGGGCCGAAGCCCTGGGCGAGCAGGTCGTAGGCCTGGCGGGTGGTCGAGCCCACCGGGTCGGTCCCCTGGTCCGAGCTGCCCAGGCGCAGTGAGAAGAAGGGCACGACGAAGAGCACGATCACGACGAGGGCGAGGACGCTCAGCATCCGGGGGTGGTTCGAGACGAACCGGGCCCACCGCTGCCAGGGCCCGCTCGGCAGGACCGGCTCGGGGCCGTGCTCGGCCAGGCGCCGGCGCTCGCGCCGGCTGAGGACGCGACGGCCGATCACCGCGACGAGGGCCGGCAGGAGGGTCACCGAGGCGAGCATGGTGACGAGCACGGCGAGGGTGGCCATCACCGCGACGCCGTTCAAGAAGGAGAGGCGCAGCACCAGCATCCCCAGCAGGGCGATGCACACCGTGGAGCCGGCGAAGAGGACCGCTCGGCCCGAGGTGTTGATCGCCGTCACGATCGCGTCCTCGGGCGTGGCGCCGCGCTTGAACTCCTGGCGGGTGCGCGTGATGATGAAGAGGGCGTAGTCGATGCCCACGCCGAGCCCGATCAGCGACCCCAGGATCGGCGCGAACTGGGCGATGGCGAGCCCGTGGCTCAGGAGCTCGCCCGCGGCGAGGGCCACCCCGAGGGCGAAGAGCGCCACCCCGAGGGGCAGCAGCATCGCGAGGAACGACCCGAAGGCGAGCACGAGCACCACGGCGGTGAGGAGGAGCCCGACCACCTCGCCCTTGCTCGTCGAGGGCGAGGAGACCTGGCCGAAGGCGTTGCCCCCGAAGTAGACCCCGAGGCCCGCGGACTGCATCGTGAGGGCCTGGGTCTCGACCGGCTGGATCAGGGCGGTGTGCAGCCTGTACCCGGGGAGGGCGAAGTGGACGACGGCGTAGGCGATGGTGCCGTCCCTGGAGACCTGGGCCGCGCCGGCGCACGCGCCCGTCGGCAGCCGCTCGCTCGTGAAGGGGGCCGTACAGAAGGGCGAGACGACGCTCGCCACGATCGGCTGGCGCGCGACGGCGCCGAGCGCGGCCTGGATCGTGCGCTCGTGGGACGCGACGGTGCCCTTCGTCGCGTGGATGACGATCTGGTCGGTGTCGCCCGACTGGCCCGGGAAGGCCGTCTTCAACAGGTCGTAGGCGTGGGTCGAGTTGGTGCCGGGCAGGGTGAACGTGTTGGCGTAGGCCGAGCCCACCGAGCGCGCCGCGGCGTTGGTGCCGGCGAAGAGCAGGACCCAGACGATCAGGACGACCCATCGGTGGCGGACGCAGAGTCGGGCGAGGTTCTTCACGAGGCCCTTTCGGGGGGTCGGACCGGTACGGTGGGGCGGACGATGAATTCTAGGGATGACGCGCTGGGCCGGACGAGGGACGAACGTCATCGCTTCCCGGGCCACGTCTACTCCCAGGTGATCCCCGAGCCCGACGAGATCCGCCCCGGGGGCCGTCCCCCCTGGGCCGACCTGGCCCCGGCGGCCCGGCGCGGCCTCTCGGTGGAGCGGGTGGCCCGGGTACTCGCCCGCCGCGGCCAGGCCGGCCCGCCGCCCGAGCCGCCCCCCGTCCCCGGTGACCCCGATGGCGACGCGCCCGGCGCGTCGGTCCTCGTGGCGCTCTTCGACGAGGGCGGGGAGGCCCGGGTCGTCCTCACCCGGCGGTCCCGGACCCTGCGCGCCCATCGCGGCGAGGTGGCCCTGCCGGGGGGGCGGGGCGAGGCCGGGGAGACGCCGTGGGAGACGGCGCTGCGCGAGGCGAGAGAGGAGGTCGGGCTCGACCCGGCGAGCGTGCGGCCCCTGGGCTGGCTCACCCCGCTCTCGACGCGGGTGGCGCCCGCGGCCATCGTCCCGGTCGTGGGGGCGCTCAGCTCCCGGCCCTCGCTCGAGGCCCAGCCCGACGAGGTCGAGCGGGTCTTCACCGTCCCCCTCTCGGACCTGCTCGCCGAGGACGCGTTCTTGGAGGAGCGGTGGCGGCGCGAGGGATCGCCCGGGCTCGACGACGAGGGGTTCTTCCCGATCTACTTCTACCGGGTGCCCGGGGACCTCCTCTGGGGGGCGACCGCCCGGGTCCTGACCGACCTGCTCACGATGGTCGCCGGGGACCTCGCGCTCGGCGACCCGCCACAGCCCGGCGGGTAGATTGGGCCCACGCCCCCATCCACGAGAGGCGGAGGACCCATGGCGGAAGTGGAGATCGGCATCTTCAAGACGGCGCGTCAGGCCTACGGCTTCGACGACATCGCGATCGTGCCCAGCCGGCGCACGCGCGACCCCGAGGACGTCGACATCTCCTGGCAGATCGACGCCTACAAGTTCGAGATCCCCGTGCTCGGCTCGGCGATGGACGGCGCGATCTCGCCCGCCACCGCGATCGAGCTGGGGCGCCTCGGCGGCCTCGGGGTCCTCAACCTCGAGGGGCTGTGGACCCGCTACGAGGACCCCACGCCCCTGTTCGAGGAGATCGCCGAGCTCGAGGACGACAAGGCCACCGCCCGCATGCAGCAGATGTACCTCGAGCCGGTGAGGCTCGAGCTGGTCGCCGAGCGGATCCGCCAGCTCAAGGAGTCCGGCGTCGTGACCTCGGCCTCGGTCACCCCCGCCAAGACCGACTGGATGGCCCAGACCATCATCGACGCGGGCCTCGACATCCTGGTGATCCAGGGCACCGTCGTCTCGGCCGAGCACGTCTCGAAGTCGGGCGAGCCGCTGAACCTGAAGAAGTTCATCCGGGAGTTCGAGATCCCCGTCATCGTGGGCGGGTGCGCCAGCTACCAGGCCGCGCTGCACCTGATGCGCACCGGCGCGGCCGGCGTGCTGGTCGGGGTCGGCCCGGGCAACGCGTGCACCAGTCGCGGGGTGCTGGGGATCGGCGTGCCCCAGGCCACGGCCATCGCCGACGTCGCGGGGGCGCGGATGCGCCACCTCGACGAGACCGGCGTCTACGTCCACGTCATCGCCGACGGCGGCATGTCCAAGGGCGGCGACATCGCCAAGGCCATCGCCTGCGGGGCCGACGCCGTGATGATCGGCTCGCCGCTGACCAGCGCCGTCGAGGCCCCCGCCCGGGGCTACCACTGGGGGATGGCCACCTTCCACCCGACGCTCCCGCGCGGCACGCGGGTGCGCACCCAGGTCCGCGGGACGCTGAAGGAGATCCTGCTGGGGCCGGCGCACGAGAACGACGGCCGCCTCAACCTGATGGGGGCGCTGCGCACCTCGATGGCGACCTGCGGCTACGAGACCCTGAAGGAGTTCCAGAAGGCCGAGATCATGCTGGCCCCGGCCCTGCAGACCGAGGGCAAGGCGCTCCAGCGCTCCCAGGGCGTGGGCATGGGGCATTGACCCGCCCGGTCCTCGTCGTCGACTTCGGCGCCCAGTACGCCCAGCTCATAGCCCGCCGGGTCCGCGAGGCCCACGTCTACTCCGAGATCGTGCCCCACACGATCACGGCCGACGAGGTGCGCGCGAGGGGCCCCGCGGCCCTCATCCTCTCGGGCGGCCCGGCCTCGGTCTACGAGGACGGCGCGCCGAGCGTGGACCCGGCGCTGCTCGGCCTCGGGGTGCCGACCCTCGGCATCTGCTACGGCGCCCAGGTCATGGCCCAGCTCCTCGGCGGGCGCGTCGCGCGCACGGGGGTGCGCGAGTACGGCCGCACCATCCTCGCGCGCACCGGGGCCGCCTCGGCGCTGCTCGCCGAGCTGCCCGCTGAGACGACCTGCTGGATGAGCCACGGCGACTCGATCGTCGAGGCCCCCGCGGGCTTCACGGTCACCGCCGGCACCGCCGACGTGCCGGTGGCGGCCATGGAGGACCGCGCCCGTGGGCTCTTCGCCACCCAGTACCACCCCGAGGTGGCCCACACCGAGCGGGGCCAGGAGCAGCTCGCCCACTTCCTCCACCACCTCGCCGGCCTCGCCCCGACCTGGACCAACGCCTCGATCATCGAAGAGCAGGTCGCCCGGATCCGGGCCCAGGTGGGCGGCGAGCGGGTCCTCTGCGCGCTCTCGGGCGGGGTCGACTCGGCGGTGGCCGCGGCGCTCGTCACCAAGGCCGTCGGGCGCCAGCTCACCTGCGTCTTCGTCGACACCGGGCTCATGCGCCGCGACGAGGGCGCCCAGATCGAGGAGACCTTCACCCGCCAGTTCGGGGTCGAGCTCGTCCACGTGAAGGCCCAGGACCGCTTCTTCGACGCCCTGGCGGGGGTGACCGACCCCGAGCGCAAGCGCAAGGTCATCGGCGAGCTCTTCATCCGCGAGTTCGAGGCCGTCGCCCGCGAGCTCGTCGAGGGCGAGGACGTGCGCTTCCTAGTCCAGGGGACCCTCTACCCCGACGTGATCGAGTCGGGCTCGGGCCCCGCCGCCACCATCAAGAGCCACCACAACGTCGGCGGCCTGCCCGAGGACCTCGCCTTCGACCTCGTCGAGCCGCTGCGCCTGCTCTTCAAGGACGAGGTGCGCCGGGTGGGCGAGGAGCTGGGGCTGCCCGAGGAGATCGTCTGGCGCCAGCCGTTCCCGGGGCCGGGCCTCGCGGTGCGCGTCGTGGGCGAGGTCACCCGCGAGCGGGTCGAGATCCTGCGCCGGGCCGACCACGTCGTGGTCGACGAGATCCGCCGGGCCGGGCTCTACCGGGAGCTGTGGCAGAGCTTCGCCGTCCTGCCCGCGGTGCGCACCGTCGGGGTGATGGGCGACGGGAGGACCTACGCCTACCCGATCGTGATCCGGGCGGTCACGAGCGACGACGCGATGACCGCCGACTGGGCCCGCCTGGACTACGACCTCGTCGAGCGGATCGCCAGCCGGCTCATCCGCGAGGTCGAGGGCGTGAACCGCGTGGCGCTCGACGTGACGAGCAAGCCGCCGGGCACGATCGAGTGGGAGTGAGCGGCGGTCGGGTCACCGAGGCCGGGCTGTGGGGCGACCCCGCGCCGGCCGGGCGCCCCGACCCGGCGGCGCTCCTCGAGGGCCTGACGGCGCCCCAGCGCGCGGCGGTCACCCACCGGGGCGGGCCGCTGCTCGTCGTCGCCGGCGCCGGGTCGGGCAAGACCCGGGTCCTCACCCGGCGCATCGCCCACCTGCTCGCCACCGGCGACGCCGAGCCCCACCAGGTGATGGCGATCACCTTCACCAACAAGGCCGCCGACGAGATGCGCCGGCGCGTGGTCGAGCTCGTCGGCGCTGACGTCGAGCGCATGTGGGTCTCGACCTTCCACTCGGCCTGCCTGCGCATGCTGCGCAGCCACGCCGACGTGCTCGGCTACGAGCGGGGGTTCACGATCTACGACGCGGGCGACGCCCAGACCGCCGTCGAGCTCATCATGCGGGAGCTGGGCCTCGACACCAAGCGGCTCGCCCCGCGCAGCGTCGCGGCGGGCATCTCGGCGGCGAAGAACGAGATGGTCTCCCCGGAGCGCTACGCGGCCGCCTTCGGCGACGACCCGGTGCGCCGGCGCATCGCCGAGATCTACCGGCTCTACGTCGACCGCCTGCGCCGGGCCAACGCCATGGACTTCGACGACCTGCTGCTCAACGCGCTGGCGATGCTCCAGCGCGACGAGCACGTGCGCCGCGCCTACCAGCACCGCTTCGCCCACCTGCTGGTGGACGAGTTCCAGGACACCAACGGCGTCCAGAACGAGCTCGTCCTGACGCTCGCGGCCGAGCACCGGAACCTGTGCGTGGTCGGCGACTCGGACCAGTCGATCTACCGGTTCCGCGCGGCCGACGTGCGCAACATCCTCCAGTTCGAGTCCCGGTTCCCCGACGCGACCGTCGTGGTGCTGGAGCAGAACTTCCGCTCGACCCAGGTGATCCTCGACGCCGCCAACGCCGTCATCGCGAGGAACCCCAGCCGCCACCCCAAGAACCTCTTCACCGACGGCGACGCCGGCGAGCGGATCCGGCTCTACCGGGCGGCCGACGAGTACGACGAGGGCCGCTTCATCGCGAGCGAGCTGCGCCGCCTGCGCTCGTCGGCCGGGCTCGAGTGGCGCGAGATGGCCGTCTTCTACCGGACCAACGCCCAGAGCCGCGTGCTCGAGGAGGAGCTGCTGCGCGCGAGCGTCCCCTACCGGGTCATCGCCGGCACCCGCTTCTACGACCGCCGGGAGGTGAAGACGGCGCTCGCCTACGCGCGCCTCGTCGTGAACCCCCGCGACGAGGCGTCGGCCCGCCGGGTCGTGAACGAGCCCAAGCGCGGCGTGGGCGACGCCGCCCAGGCCAAGCTCGGCGCCTACGCCGCCGAGCACGGCCTCTCCTTCGCCGAGGCGACCGCCTTCGGCGCGGCGGCGGGGCTCACGGGCCGGGCGCTCGCCGGCTGCGACCGCTTCGCCGTCGGGCTGGAGGAGCTGCGGGCCCTGGCCAACGACCTCTCCCCGCGCGAGATGATCGACGCCATCGTGCGCGAGTCGGGCCTGGGCGACGCCCTGCGCGCCGACGGGTCCGACGAGGCCTACTCGCGCCTGGAGAACCTCGGCGAGCTCGCCAGCGCGGCCGCGCAGTACGAGTCGCTGCTCGACTTCGTCGAGCGCGTCGCCCTGGTGGCCGACTCCGACCAGCTCGGCGCGGGGGAGGGCGCGGTCTCGTTGATGACCCTGCACGTGGCCAAGGGCCTCGAGTTCCCCGCCGTCGTGATCGCCGGCCTCGAGGAGACCATCTTCCCCCACGCCCGGGCCCTGGCCGACGACGCCGAGCTCGAGGAGGAGCGCCGGCTCTGCTACGTCGGGATCACCCGGGCGATGCGCCACCTCACCCTCACCCACGCCTGGACCCGCACGATGTGGGGCCGGCTCACCGAGGCCATCCCGAGCCGGTTCCTCCAGGAGGTGCCGCCCGAGCTCGTGACCGACCTCACCAGCGTGCCGCCGACCCGCCGCTCGAGCTTCTCGCTGGAGGAGGACGGCTTCGCCGGGCGCCAGAGCGAGTTCGCCCAGGGCCGGGCCTTCGGGGCGGGCGCGGCCCCGCCGGCGCGCTCGACCGGGGCCGAGGCGCTCGGCCTGGCGGTCGGCGACCGGGTCGTGCACGAGCGCTACGGCGCCGGGGTCGTCACCGCGACCGAGGGGGAGGGCCGCCACGCCCGCGCCACCGTCGCCTTCGAGGGGTTCGGGGCGAAGCACCTCGTGCTCGCGATGACCCCGCTACGTCGCGCCTGATGGGATAAGGCCTCGCTAAGAATTGACTTGGGCCCGCGTGGACCCCACCGCGCTCCTGAGAGAATAATCAGCGTGTCTAGCGCCCCCCCGACGCAGCGACCCCCACGAGCCGGTTACAGCGTCCCCTCGCGCCGCCGACCGCCGATCCGTCGCGGCACGCACGGCCGGCGCCGCCCGCCCTGGGTCTACTGGGTCCGCCGGGCCTTCGTCGTGGTGAGCGTCCTCATCCTCGTCGTCGTCCTCTACCTCGGGGTGACCCTGGTCCAGGCCCTCGGCAACCCCTCGCTCGGGGTCTCGTACATGGCGCGGGCCGCCGAGTGGGGCCGCAGCCACGGGCTGGGCGCGGTCGTGCTCTGGGCCGAGAAGGAGTACTACAAGCTCAACCCGCCCAAGGTCGGTGGGGCGCCGGCGGCGAACGCCTTCGGCAACTCGGCCACCAAGACCGGCGGCTCCTCGACCCGGGTGACCGTCCACGGCGAGACGTACCTGCCCGCGCCCGCGCGCATGACCTCCCCGGCGGGCAAGTGGCTGCCCGGCGAGGGCGTGTGGCACCCGGTCGGGCGGCGCAGCGCCGACGGGATCCCGGCCGTCTACGAGGCGTTCGTGCGCCCCAACAGGGTCAACACGAGCTACGTGGTCGGCGTCGCCTGGATGGACCCCAAGCTCCTCCAGGCCCAGCTCTACTCGGGCTCGTACATCCCCGGCGGCGGCCCCTACAAGTACAGCGCGCCCATCACCGCCAAGGCCTCCGAGAGCCTGGTGGCGGCCTTCAACGCCGGCTTTCGCATGCAGGACGCCCAGGGCGGCTACTTCACCCAGGGCAAGACGATCATCCCGCTGCGCACGGGGGCGGCCTCGGTCGTCGTCTACAAGAACGGCGACATGACCGTGGGCGCCTGGAACCGTGACGTCCGCATGACCAACCAGGTCGCCTCGGTGCGCCAGAACCTCCGGCTCATCGTCGTGAACGGCCACGTGGTGCCGGGGCTCTCGAACGCCAACTACATGAACTGGGGGCTCACGCTCGGCGGCGCCTACGCCGTGTGGCGCTCGGGCCTCGGGGTGACCAAGGACGGGGCGCTCGTCTACGTCGGCGGCCCGACCCTGTCGATCTCGGACCTGGCGAACGTGCTGGTGCACGCCGGCGCGGTGCGGGCGATGGAGCTCGACATCAACACCGACTGGGTCCAGTACTCCTCCTACCAGGGCCCCCTGGGCAAGCCGATCAACGGCGGGAACGGGACCGACCTCCTGAGCTCGATGAACGGCGCCCCGTCGCGGTTCTTCGCCACCTGGTGGAACCGCGACTTCTACACGATGTCGCTGCGCCCGGCCGACATGACGGTGCGCACCAAGGGCTGACGGGCGGCCCCGGGCGGGCCGTCGGCGGACGGGCCTACTTCCTCACGACCGACTCGACGGCCTGGGCCAGGAGCGCCTGGCCGGCGACGCTGGGGTGGACCCCGCACCCGGTGAAGGTCGTGCCGCTGAAGAGGCGGGTGAGCAGGCCCGCCGCGCAGCTGTCACCGGCGGAGAACTGGGCGGCCTGCTGGAAGGCGCCGTAGCCGTCGGCGACCTCCACCCTGAAGCCGGCGCCCCCGGCGTCGAGGGCCTTGTTGAGGTACGCGCTGGCGACGCTCTCGAGCGGGTTGGCGTAGCTGGTGGCGTAGTAGTTGACGAGGACGATCTGGCCCGTGAAGTGGGCGCTGCGCCGAAGGGTGCGCACGATGGTCCGCACGTTGGCCGTGACGGTCGCCAGCACCGGGGTGAGCTCGGCCGCGGACACGCACTGGTCGGCCGTGGTCTGCTGGCAGATGAAGCCGTCGTTGGCCCCGATCATGAGGGTGACCAGGCTGGTCCGCGGGTGCGTGCGCAGGTAGCGCAGCGCGTAGGCCATCTGGCTGCCCGTGTAGCCCACGTGCAACGGGTAGAGCGTCCGGTAGCCGCCGGGCTCGATCGCCCCGGTCGCGCTGGGGTGGTTCTCGCACCCGTTGCTGAGGGCGCTCGCGTTCAGGAAGCTCGACGACGTCTCGCCCGGGCAGGCGGCGTTGGCCAGGTGCAGCCCGAGCGCGCTGGCGACGTCCTCGGGGAAGCCCACGAAGTTCGCCGCGGTGCCGTAGTCCGGCGCCGGGACGGTCGTCGGCTCGCGGTAGCCGAAGGACACGGAGTCCCCGAGCGCCAGGTAGTCGCTGCCGGGCGCCGCGACGGCGACCCCGGGGTGGCGCGGGGCGGGGGCGTTCGACGCGCCCGCCGACGCGCCGGTGAGCAGGCCGACGGCCAGCACCAGCGCCGCCGCCCCGCGGCGCGACCCGATCGTAGAGACCCTCACGAGACGTCCCTCCCGGCTAGACGGTCCAGACTAACGCGGGCGTCGCCCCTGGGCCCCGGCGTCAGCCCTCCCCGGCTGACGCGGGCAGGGCCTCGGGCACGAGGGACTCCGGCACGGCCGTCGTCATGACCACCACGCCGGCGCACACGCAGATACCGGCGACCCCGGCCACCACCGCCACGCCCCCGCCCGAGGCCAGGTGCTCGCCGAAGAGCCCGACGCCGTAGAGCACGCTCACCAGCGGGTCGACGATGACGATGAGGGGCTGGGAGACGCGCAGCGGCCCCTCGCGCAGCGCGAGCTGCTCGGTGGTGAGCCCGCCGAGGCCCGCGACGACGAGCGCGTACAGCGGCCACGAGGTGAAGAGCGCCCCCACCCCGCCGCCGACGAGGACGTCGGTGGCGCTCTTGATGAAGGTGGCCTCGAGGGCCCACAGAATCGCCGTCGCCGTCGCGAAGCTCGCGGCGCGACGCCCGGGGCCCGCCCCGCGCGCGAGGAGCACGAGCACCGTGACGGCGAGCGCCGTCGCGAGCGTCGTCGTGACCCAGGCGGTCCTCGTCGGCGCGTGGGTGACGCCGTGGGGGTCGGTCGCCACCAGTACCGTCGCCAGGGCCAGCGTCGTGACCACCGCGCTCGTCCACGCGCGCGCGGAGAGCCGCTGGCGGCGCCAGAGCCGACGCAGGACCAGCGCGAGCACCAGCTCGCTCACGAGGAGGGGCTGGACGAGCGACAGGGGACCGGCGTGCAGGGCGAGGGCCTGGAAGACGAGGGAGGCGATCATGCCGACCCACCCGAACAGCCAGAGCGGGTGGCGCACGACGTGGCGGACCCACGCCCACCCCCGGTGGTCGCCGGCCGTGGTGGCCACGTGCTGCATCATCACCGCGGTGGCGTTCGCGAGGGCCGTGAGCAGGGCGAAGGCGACCGCCACGCCGGTCGAGGTCACTCAGTGCCTCGTCGCGCGATCATGCGAGTCAACAGGGCGAAAGATACTCGCCGACCCACCCGCCCCCGAGCGCCCCGTCGTACGCGGACGTCCCCGCCGCGTCCCATCCCGTCCGCACCGGGGGTGCCACCGCAGCGCGGCTACGCCACCAGGAGCCCGAGGGGGATCACCGCGACACCGTCACGACGCCGGTAGGCCTCGGGGCCCGTGGTGACGACCGCCACGTCGACGCACTCCTCACCCAGGACGCCTCGGAGCCACCGCAAGTGCGTGACGTCGTCGTCGCTCACCGTGGGTGAGAGCCTGACCTCGAGGGCGACAACCCCGTGATCGCCCTCGACGACGATGTCGACCTCGTGTCGTCCGCCCTGGGTGCGCAGGTGGTAGGTGCGCGCACCGGCGCGCTGCGCGAAGGTCCGGACGGACAACGTGACGAGCGACTCGAAGAGCGCCCCCATGAACGAGCCATCCCGGGCGCCCCGGAGCGGGGGACCGCTCCCGCGCAGGAGGTCGGCCGATCCGACGCGGACCAGACGGGCCGCGAGCGCCGGGTCGGCGAGGTGGTGCTTGGGCGCCACGGTGAGGGCGGCCAGATGGGTGCGCGAGGGGAGCCAGGCCGGGACCGGGTCGAGGACCCGTAGGGCGGTGAGCAGTTCGACGTAGGGGGCGACCGCCGTCCTCGACGGGGACGCCCCCGCCTCACCCGCGGCGGCGCGACGGATCCTCTCCAACGAGGTCGCGCTCGCCGTGGCCGCCGCGTAGGCCCTGAGCCACCGGAGGACCGTCGCGGGATGCCGGACCCGCAGCCGCGAGGCGGGGAGATCGTGGGTGGCCACGCGCTCGAGGTAGCCGTCGAGTTGGGCCGTGAGCGATCTCCCCGACAAGTGCCGCAGTCCGGGGAATCCCCCGGCGGCAATCTCGCGGGCGTAGTCAACCAGCGTGAGCGGCGTTCGGCCGGCGGGCCGGGCGCTCCCGGCGAGGAGGTCCGCGAAGGACACGCCCTCGGTGAGGCCGAGACGCTCGCTCAAGGTGAGAGGGCGCATCCGGACGGTGGTGACGTTCCGCTCCCGAGCGGGTTGAGGTGACGGGCGCCGAACCGGTGAGCAGGAAGTGGCCCGCCGAGTGGTCGTCGTCGACGAGTCGGCGCACGGCGTCGAAGGTCGCGGGCACCCTCTGCCACTCGTCGAGCAGGACCGGGGGCGTGTCGAGGGCGACGATGAGGGGATCCGCCTCGATGAGGTCGCGCTCGGCGGCGGTGTCGAGTCGGCGGACCGTCGCGCTGCGTCGCAGAGCCGTCGCGGTCTTGCCGACCCCCTTGGGTCCGTCCAGGGCGATAGCCGGGAGGTGGCCGAAGAGCTCGTCGAGCTCGTCGTCGACTACCCGTCGGACGTAGGCACCCCCAAACGAGACCGGCGCGGCCACGATCAATGGAATACCACCCATGCAGGGTGTGCACTACAAGTTATGCACACTCAACAGCACAATTCATGTACAAGGGGACGGGGAGACCCTGCGCCGAGCCTGGGGGAGGCGCGACGGGGAGTGCCTAGAGGTCGGCCACCTTCCGCCAGACCGCCGCCGGGAGGTGGCGCACGATCACGAAGAGGTAGCGCAGCACCGGCGGGCTCCACACGACCGGGGCGTTCGACGAGAGGGCGCGCACGACGTACTCGGCCACCTCGTTGGGACCCGTCGTGAAGGGCGCCTCCTTCTGGCCCGTCGTCATCTTGGTGCGCACGAAGCCCGGGCGCACGATCTGCAGGCGCACGCCGGTGCCCACCAGGGAGTCGGCCATCCCCTGGCACAGCCGGTCGAGGCCGGCCTTGGCCCCGCCGTAGAGGTACAGCGAGCGGCGCACCCGCACCCCCGCGACCGAGGTGAGGACGAGGATCCGCCCGTGGCCCTGGGCGAGCAGCCGGGTGCGCACGGCGGTGAGGGCGGCGACCGGCCAGGTCATGTTGACGCTCACCATCCGCGTGGCCTCGGCGGGGTCGTCCTCGAACTCGGACTGGTCGCCGAGCGCGCCCACCGCGACGACCACCAGGTCGACCGGCCCGCCGGCGCGCTCGAAGGCGTCGGCCACGGCCGGGGCGGCGCTGGCCGGGTCCTCGGCGTCGAAGGTGACGACCTCGGTGCGCGTCGCGCCGTACTCCTCGGCCTCGCGGGCCGCCTCGGCGAGTCGCGCCGGGTCGCGCCCGGCGAGCACGACCGTCTCGGCCCGGGTGGCGCAGAGCTTGCGCACGATCGCCCGGGCGATGTCCGAGGTGCCCCCGAGGACGACGACGCTCTGGGGCTGGCCGAAGGCGTTCTCCACGCCTACCTCCCTACCAGATGGAGCCGGCGGGCGAGGTCGCTCGTCATGACCCCCTCGGGGTCGACGCGCGCGCGCACCGCGCGCCACTCGGCGAGCCGCGGGTACATGGCGGCGACCTTCGCCGGGGCCAGGCGGGCGTCCTTGGCGAGGTAGACGCGCCCGCCCGCCTCGAGGACGAGGTCGTCGAGGGCGTCGAGCTCGCCGGGCAGGTCCGCGGCGCCGACGGGCAGGTCGAGCGCGAGGGTCCAGCCGGCCATCGGGAAGGAGAGGTGGCCGGGGTCGCCCGGGCCGAAGCGCTTCAGCACGGCGAGGAAGCTCACGAGGCCCGAGCGCGCCAGGCGCTCGACCGCGGTGCGCACGGTCTCGCCGGCCCGCTCGGGCACGACGAACTGGTACTGCACGAAGCCGCGCGGGCCGTACAGCCGGTTCCAGTCGGCGACCCCGTCGAGGGGGTGGAAGAAGGACCCGAGCGAGTGGGGGACCTCGACCGCGTGGCGCGGGGCCCGGCGGAACCACGCCTCGTTGAAGGCCCGCACGCTGAGCCGGTTCAACAGCCCCGGCGGCGCCACGAAGGGCACCCGGAGCCGGCCGGCGCGCGGGGCGCGCGGGGGCGCGGCGCCCGCCGGCGCGTGGTCGCCCCGGGTCAGCACCGCTCGGCCGGTGCGGGCCCCTCCGGCCGTGCAGTCCACCCAGGCCACCGAGTAGCGGTAGCGCTCGTCGCCCTCGACCATCGCGGCCATCACCCCGTCGAGGTCGTCGAAGCGGTCGGTGTCGACGAGGACCGCGTCGCTCTCGACGCGCAGGAGCCGAAGGCGCACCCGGGTCACCACCCCGGTGAGGCCCATGCCCCCGACCGTCGCCCAGAAGAGGTCCGGGTCGACCTCGGGCGAGAGGTCGAACACGCCCCGGGGGGTGGCCAGGCGCAGGGACTCGACGTGGCGGGCGAAGGAGCCGTCGCGGTGGTGGTTCTTGCCGTGCACGTCGGCGGCGACGGCGCCGCCCATGGTGACCTGGCGGGTCCCGGGGGTGACGGGCACGAACCAGCCCTGGGGCAGGGCGAGGGCGAGCAGCGCGTCGATGCTGGCGCCGGCGCCCACGGTGACGGCGCCCGCGTCGTCGATCGGGCCGATCTCGTCGAGGCCGGTGAGGTCGGCCACCGTGCCGCCGGCCAGCTGGGCCGCGTCGCCGTAGCTGCGCCCGAGCCCGCGCGCGCAGAGCGGGCCGCGCGCGAGCAGCGCGGCGACCCCCGCCTCGCCCGAGGGCGCGACGACGCTGGCGGTGGCCGCCGCCGTGCGGCCCCAGCCGGCGAGCCGGGTCACCGGTAGACCGCCCAGGCGAGCAGGAGGGCCCAGGCGAGGCCGAGGGCCTGGACGACCCGGTTGTGCAGGATCAGGTGCTCGGGCGTCTCGCCCTCGCCGGCCAGCGCCCCGCGCAGGATGTACAGCACGGCCACGACGACCGGGATCACGGACAGGTGGACGGGGAAGGCGTCGTTGCGCAGCGTGGAGAGCCCCTGGGCCGAGGTGTCGAACGCCCAGAGGCAGTACCCGGTGACCGCCACCGAGGCCGCGAGGGTGAGGGTCGACTCGAGGAACCGGGCGGTGTACTCCGAGAGCACCTTGCGCGTGACCCCGGCGGTCGCGGTGCCGAGCTCGGCGGAGCGCTTGCCCACGACGAGGAAGAGCGCCCCGAAGGAGATCACGACGAGGAACCACTTGGAGACCGCGAGGTGGCTCGCCGCCGCGCCCGCGAGGGCCCGTAGGAAGAAGCCGCTGGCCACGATGGCGAACTCGACCACCGCGACCTCCTTGAGGCGCACGTTGTAGGCGATCGTGAGGACGGCGTAGGTGAGGAGCGTCCACTCGAGCTCGCCCGGCGAGCGCACGAGGAGCCCGAGCACGAAGGCGAGGGCCCCGAGGACGACCGCCGCCGCCCGGGCGGTGGACGGGGCGAGCTCGCCCGCGGCGATGGCCCGGGCGCGCTTGGTGGGGTGGGCCCGGTCGGCCTCGACGTCGCGCAGGTCGTTCATGATGTAGAGCGCCGAGGCCAGCAGGCTGAAGGCGCCGAAGGCCACGGCGGTGTGGCCGATCACGTCGTGGTGGGTGAGGACGCCGGCCGCGGCCGGGGCGACCACCACGATGAGGTTCTTCACCCACTGACTCGGGCGCATCGCCGAGAGGAGGGCGCGCACGGGCCCGCGGGCGGTGGTCACCCGACTCACGCTACTGGCCGGGGCCCGGGGACCCCGGGCGGCGAAAAGTCCCGATTTTCAAGCCAACTATGCTGAACGCGATGGAGCGCACCTACCGCGTCGTGGTCGCCAAGCCGGGTCTCGACGGGCACGACCGGGGCGCGAAGGTCATCGCCCGGACCCTGCGCGACGCCGGCTTCGAGGTCGTCTACACCGGCCTGCACCAGACCCCCGAGCAGGTCGTCCAGGCCGTGGTGGACGAGGACGCCGACGCCCTGGGCCTCTCGCTGCTCTCGGGGGCGCACCTCGTCCTCGTGCCCCGGGTCATCGAGCTGCTGGGCGCCGCCGGGCGGGCCGACGTGCTCGTCGTGGTGGGCGGGATCATCCCCGAGGGCGACGTGGCGGCGCTGCGGGCGGCGGGCGTCGCCCGGGTCTTCACCCCGGGCTCGTCGCTCGAGGAGATCGGGACCTGGCTCGAGGCCACCCTCGACGCGCGCGAGCTCCAGCACCACTGAGCCTCAGAAAGGACGTCATGGACCTCTTCGAGTACCAAGGCAAGCAGTACTTCGCTCGCTACGGGATCCCCGTCTCGCCCGGCGGGGTCGCCGACACCGTCGAGGAGGCCCTGGAGGTCGCCGAGCGGGTGGGCTTCCCGGTGGTCGTGAAGGCCCAGGTCAAGGTGGGCGGGCGCGGCAAGGCCGGGGGCGTGAAGCTCGCGACCGGTCCCGACGAGGTCCGCACCCACGCCACGAGCATCCTCGGGCTGGACATCAAGGGACACGTCGTCAAGCGCCTCTGGGTCGAGCACGCCAGCGACATCGCCAAGGAGTACTACGCCTCGTTCACCCTCGACCGGCCGAACAAGGTCCACCTGGGCATGCTGAGCGCCCAGGGCGGGGTCGAGATCGAGGTGGTCGCCGCCGAGAGCCCCGAGGCGATCGCGATGCTCCCCATCGACCCGGTGCGCGGGCTCGACTCGGCCACGGCCCGGCGCTGGGTGGCCGAGGCGGGCCTGGACGAGGCGGCTCGGGCCGAGGCGGCCGACCTGCTCGTCGCGCTCTATCGCTGCTACACCGAGGGCGACTGCGACCTGGCCGAGATCAACCCGCTGGTCCTCACCCCGGGGGGTCGGGTCCACGCGCTCGACGCGAAGGTCACCCTGGACGACAACGCGGCGTTCCGCCACCCCGAGTGGGACGAGTTCCGCGAAGACGAGTTCGAGGACCCGCGCGAGCGGCGCGCCCGGGAGAAGGGGCTCAACTACATCGGGCTCGACGGCTCGGTGGGCATCATCGCCAACGGCGCCGGCCTGGCGATGTCGACCCTGGACGTCGTGAACCAGGTCGGGGGCTCGGCCGCGAACTTCCTCGACATCGGCGGCGGCGCCAACGCCGACGTGATGGCCGCGGCCCTCGAGGTCATCAACGCCGACCCCAAGGTCCGCAGCATCTTCGTGAACATCTTCGGGGGCATCACGAGGGTCGACGAGGTGGCCAAGGGCGTCCTCGAGGCGCTCGCCCGCGTCGACATCGCCTCGCCGATCGTGCTGCGCCTGGACGGCACCAACGCCGTCGAGGGCCGCGCCATCCTCGCTCCGCACCTGAGCGACCGGCTCGTCACCGAGCCCACCATGTTGGAGGCCGCGCGCCGCGCCGTGGCCCTGGCCCGATAGGAGAGTCGTGAGCATCTTCGTCGACGAGAGCACCAAGGTCATCGTCCAGGGCCTCACGGGGTCCCAGGGCCGGTTCCACGGGCTGCGCAACCGTGCCTACGGCACGAAGGTCGTGGGCGGGGTCACCCCGGGCAAGGGCGGCACCGACGTCGAGGGCATCTCGGTCTTCGACTCGGTGCGCGAGGCCGTCGAGACGACCGGCGCCACGGCGTCGTTCATCGCCGTGCCGCCGCGCTTCGCCCCGGCCGCCATCCTCGAGGCCGCCGAGGGCGGGATCGAGTTCATCGTCTGCATCACCGAGGGCATCCCGGCCCAGGACGAGGCGCTCACCTACAACCGCCTCGTGGAGGAGCACCCCGGGGTGCGCCTGCTCGGGCCGAACTGCCCGGGCATCATCAGCCCGGGCAAGTGCAACATCGGGATCACCTCGGGCGACATCGCCCTCGCGGGCGGGCCGGTCGGCATCGTCTCGCGCTCGGGCACCCTCACCTACCAGGCGCTCTACGAGCTGAGCCAGAAGGGCGTGGGCCAGACGACGTGCGTGGGCATCGGCGGGGACCCGGTGCCCGGCACCAACTTCATCGACTGCCTGGAGGCCTTCCAGGCCGACCCCGACACCCGGGCCGTGATGATGATCGGCGAGATCGGCGGCTCGGAGGAGGAGCGGGCCGCGGAGTGGATCGCCCAGAACATGGACAAGCCGGTCGTCGCCTACGTCGCGGGCGTGACCGCCCCCCCGGGGCGCAAGATGGGCCACGCCGGGGCGATCATCTCGGGCTCCCGGGGGACGGCCCAGGCGAAGATGGCCGCCCTGGCCGACGCCGGCGTGCGGGTCTGCCAGAACCCCACCGAGGCCGGCGAGGCGATGGTCGAGATCGTCCGGGCGCTCTAGTCGTGGCCGTCGCCCTCGGGGTGCTCGTCTCGGGCTCGGGGACCCTCCTCGAGGCCTTCCTCGCCCGGGGCCTCGTGCCCCGGGTGGTGGCGAGCGACCGGGCGTGCCGGGGCCTCGAGGTGGCGCGCGCCGCCGGGGTCGAGGCGCTGCTGGTGGAGCGGGCCGCCTACGGGGGCTTCGCCGAGGGCTTCGAGCGCGCGCGCTACAGCGCCGCGCTGGCCGCGGAGCTCACCGAGCGCGGGGTGGGGCTCGTCGCCATGGCCGGCTTCGGCACCGTGCTCGCCCCCGCGTTCTTCGCCGCGTTCCCCGGACGGGTCCTCAACACCCACCCGAGCCTGCTGCCCGCCTTCAAGGGGTGGCACGCCGTCGCCGCCACCCTCGCGGCCGGGGCGGGCGAGACCGGCTGCACGGTGCACCTGGCCACCGAGGCCCTCGACGACGGGCCGATCCTCGCCCAGGCGCGCGTCCCGGTCCTGCCGGGCGACGACGAGGCCCGCCTGCACGAGCGGATCAAGGCCACCGAGCGCACCCTCTACCCCGCGGTCGTCGCGCGCGCGCTCTCGCTGCTCGCGGCCGGTCGCGAGCCGGCCGAGCTCGCCGTCGAGCGGGAGCCGGCGTGAGGGCGCTGCTCAGCGTCTACGACAAGACCGGGCTCGTCGGGTTCGCCCGCGGTCTCGCGGGGCTGGGCTGGGAGCTCGTCGCCTCGGGCAAGACGGCCGCCGCGCTGGTCGAGGCGGGACTCGCGCCCCTCGAGGTGGCCGAGCTCACCGGCTCCCCCGAGATGCTCGACGGCCGGGTGAAGACCCTCCACCCGCGGGTGCACGCGGCGATCCTCGCCGACCTCGAGCGCCCCGAGCACCGGGCCCAGCTCGAGGCGCACGCGATCACCCCGATCGACCTCGTGGTGGTGAACCTCTACCCGTTCGCCTCGGACCCCTCGATCGAGCTGATCGACGTGGGCGGCCCGACCATGGTGCGCGCCGCGGCGAAGAACCACGCCCGCGTCACCGTCGTCACCGACCCGAGCCAGTACGACGCGGTCCTGGCCGAGCTGGTGGAGCGCGGGGCCACCTCGCCCGAGACGCGCCGCCGCCTGGCCCGGGCGGCCTTCGCCCAGAGCGCCGCCTACGACGCGGCGATAGCCGCCTGGCTGGCCGGGGACGAGGCGCTGCCCGAGCGGCTCGTGCTCGACCTCGAGCGCGTCGCCGCCACCCGCTACGGCGAGAACCCCCACCAGCACGCCGCGCGCTACCGGCGCGCCGGCGCCCGTCCGTGGTGGGACGGGGTGACCCAGCACGCCGGCGCGGCCCTGTCGTACCTGAACTACCTCGACGCCGACGCCGCCTGGCGGCTCGTGCACGAGCTGGCGGCCGACGTCCCGGGCTCGCGGGCGGCGGCGATCATCAAGCACGCCAACGCCTCGGGCGCCGCGGTCGCCGAGACCCTGCGCGCCGCCTTCGAGCGGGCCCTCGACGCCGACCCGGTGAGCGCCTTCGGGGGCGTGGTGGCCATCGGGGGCGAGGTCGACGACGACCTGGCCGCCGCCGTCGCCGCCGGCCCCCAGGCCGACGTGATCGTGGCGGCCGGGTTCACCCCCGGGGCGATCGAGGCCCTCGTGGCCCGGCGCAAGGCCACCCGGCTGCTGGCGGCACCGGCCCCCGAGCCGCTGGGGCTCTCGGTGCGCACCCTGGGCGACACCGCCCTCGTCCAGGACGCCGACGAGCTGGTGGCCGCGGCCTCGACCTGGACGTGTGCGACGGCGGCCGCCCCGACGCCGGCCCAGATGGTCGACCTCGTCGTCGCCTGGCGGGTCTGCGCGCGCACGACCTCCAACGCCATCGTCATCGCGAGGGACGGCGTCGCGGTGGGCGTGGGGGCCGGCCAGCAGTCACGGGTCGTCGCGGCCGAACTCGCCGTCGCCAAGGCCGGCGAGCGGGCCCGGGGGGCCGCCGCCGCCTCGGACGCCTTCTTCCCCTTCCCCGACGGCCTGGAGCGCCTCGCCGACGCCGGGGTCACGGCCGTCGTCCAGCCGGGCGGCTCGGTGCGCGACGGCGAGGTCGTGGCCGCCGCCGAGCGGGCGGGGCTCGTCGTGATGATGACCGGCGAGCGGCACTTCCGCCACTAGGCCGAGGAGGACCATGGCCCAGCTACTCGACGGCGAACGGGTCGCCGCCGGCGTGAAGATGCAGCTCACCGAGCGCGTCGCCCGCCTCGTCGCGACCGGGGTGACCCCCGGGCTCGGCACGATCCTCGTGGGCGACGACCCCTCGAGCGCCCGCTACGTCGCCATGAAGGTCGCCGAGTGCGCCGAGATCGGGGTTCGCTCCTTCGACGTGCACCTGCCCGCCGACGCGAGCCAGGCCGACCTCGAGGCGGTCGTCGACCGGTTCAACGAGGACCCGGCGGTCCACTCGATCCTGGTCCAGCTGCCCCTGCCCGAGGGCGTCGACGAGGCGGCGGTCCTGATGCGCGTACGCCCGGAGAAGGACGTCGACGGGCTCCACCCGGTCAACCTGGGACGGCTCGTCATGGGCAACCCCGGGCCGCTGCCCTGCACGCCCCAGGGGATCGTCGAGCTGCTCGCCGCCTTCGACGTGCCGGTCGAGGGTCGCCACGTCGTCGTGATCGGCCGGGGCCTCACCATCGGCCGGCCGCTCGCCCTGCTGCTCGCGATGAAGCGGCCCCACTGCAACGCGGCGGTCACGGTCGTGCACACCGGTGTCGCCGAGTTCGACGCGCTGGTGCGCTCGGGCGACGTCGTGGTCTCGGCCGCCGGGCGAGCGGGCCTCGTGCGCGCCGACATGGTCAAGCCCGGCGCGGCCGTCGTCGGGGCGGGCACCTCCTTCGAGGGCCGCCGGCTCCTCTCGGACCTCGCCGACGACGTCGCCGAGGTCGCCGGGTGGGTCACGCCGCGCCTGGGTGGTGTGGGGCCCATGACCCGTGCCATGCTGTTGCGCAACGCCGTGCTGGCCGCCGAGAGGACACGATGACCACGACCGACGACGCGACGCGCGACGAGCGCGGCCGCGAGCTCGACCACCGGCCCTGGGGGGCCTTCTGGGTGCTCGACGACGAGCGCGCCGACCACAAGGTCAAGCGACTCGTGGTCGAGCCGGGCAAGCGGCTGAGCTACCAGCGCCACCGCCACCGCGCCGAGCACTGGTTCGTGGTGGCCGGGGTCGCGACGGTGGTCCTCGACGGCGAGGAGATCGCCCTCCTCCCGGGCCAGAGCGTCGACATCGCGGTCGGCCAGGCGCACCGGTGCGAGAACCGCGGCACCGAGCCGGTGACCCTCGTCGAGGTCCAGACCGGCACCTACTTCGGCGAGGACGACATCGAGCGCCTCGAGGACGACTTCGGTCGCGCCGGCTAGACCCGTGCGCGTCGACGAGCTGGTCGCTCGCGGGCTGACCCGATCCTTCGAGTTCTTCCCGCCCAGGGGCGAGGAGGAGCGCCTCACCCTCGAGGCGACCCTCGTCGAGCTCGAGGAGCTGGCACCCTCCTTCGTCTCGGTGACCTACCGGGGCGGCGAGGCCAGCCGCCAGCGGACCTTCGACCTCGTGACCTCGATCGAGGCCCAGGGCCTCACGGCCATGGCCCACCTGATCTGCGTCGGCCACGGCCGGGCCGAGATGCGCGAGCTGCTGGCGCGCTACGCCGCGGCGGGGGTCGAGAACGTGATGGCGCTCGGCGGGGACACCCCCGCGGGCGAGGCCCCCGCGGGCGAGCTGCGCTACGCCAGCGAGCTCATCGAGCTCGCGCGCGAGGCCGGGCACTTCTGCGTGGGGGTGGGGGCCCACCCCCAGGGCCACCCCCGCTCGCCCGACCGGGCGAGCGACCGGCGGCGCCTGGCCGAGAAGCTGCGCCTCGCCGACTTCGCGGTGACCCAGTTCTTCTTCGAGCCCGAGGAGTGGGTCCGCCTGGTGCTCGAGCTCGGCGAGCTCGGCGTGGACAAGCCCGTCCTCGCCGGGATCATGCCCGTCACGACCCTGTCGGGGGTCGCCCGGATGGCCCAGATGGGGGCGGTGGTGCCCGACTGGCTGGTCGAGCGGCTCGAGTCGGCCCACCACCGCGGCGGGCCGGGGGCGGTGCGGGCCGAGGGGGTGGCGGCCGCCACCGAGCTCTGCGAGGCGCTGCTCGAGGCGGGCGTGCCGGGCCTGCACTTCTACACGCTGAACCGCTCGAGCGCGACCCGGGAGATCCACCGGGCCCTCTTCCCCTAGGGACCGAGGTCCCTAGGGGGCCCTCGCCGGGGCGGTCGTAGGATGGGCGCCATGGCTCAGAAGATCACCCTGGACGCCTCGGGCGCCCTCAACGTACCCGACGACCCGATCATCCCCTACGTCGAGGGCGACGGCACGGGCGTCGACATCTGGCCGGCCGCCCAGCTGGTCATGGACGCGGCCGCGACCAAGCACGGCAAGACCATCCACTGGAAGGAGGTCCTCGCCGGCGAGAAGGCCTACAACCGGACCAAGGACTGGCTGCCGGCCGAGACGGTCGAGGCCTTCCGGGAGTACCTGATCGGCATCAAGGGGCCCCTCACCACCCCCATCGGGGGCGGGTTCCGCTCGCTCAACGTGGCGCTGCGCCAGATCCTCGACCTCTACGTCTGCCTGCGCCCGGTGCGCTGGTTCGAGGGGGTCCCCTCGCCGGTGAAGCGGCCCCAGGACGTCGACATGGTCATCTTCCGCGAGAACACCGAGGACGTCTACATCGGGCTCGAGCTCGAGGCCGGCACCGCCGAGGCCGAGAAGCTGCGCGCCTACGTGAAGGAGGCCTTCGGCTGGGACGTGCGCGACCAGAGCGCCCTCGGCCTGAAGCCCATCTCGGCCTTCGGCTCCAAGCGGCTGATCCGGGCCGCCCTCAACTACGCCGTCGCGAAGAAGCGCGACTCGGTGACCCTGGTCCACAAGGGCAACATCCAGAAGTTCACCGAGGGCGCCTTCATGAAGTGGGGCTACGAGCTCGTGCGCGAGGAGTTCGCCGACGAGGCCGTCGGCTGGGACGACTGCCAGGGCCAGCCCGGCGGCAAGATCCTCGTGAAGGACGTCATCGCCGACATCGCCCTCCAGCAGGTCCTGACCCGGCCCCGCGAGTTCAGCGTGATCGCCACGACCAACCTGAACGGCGACTACCTCTCGGACGCGCTGGCCGCCCAGGTGGGCGGGATCGGCATCGCGCCGGGCGCCAACATCAACTACGTCACCGGCCACGGCATCTTCGAGGCGACCCACGGCACGGCGCCCAAGTACGCCGGCCAGGACAAGGTCAACCCCGGGTCGGTCCTGCTCTCGGGGGTGCTGATGTTCGAGCACCTCGGCTGGCAGGCCGCGGCCGACGACATCGTGCGCGCCCTCGAGGCGACCATCGCCGAGAAGATCGTCACCTACGACTTCGCCCGGCTCACCGAGGGTGCCCACGAGGTCAAGTGCTCGGAGTTCGCCCAGGCCATCGCCGACCGTCTCTAGTCGCACCGAGGAGAAGAGATGCCCCCCGTCACCGTCACCGTGACCGGCGCCGCCGGTCAGATCGGCTACGCCCTGCTGTTCCGGATCGCCTCGGGCGCCCTCTTCGGGCCCGAGACGCCCGTGGCCCTGCGCCTGCTCGAGATCGAGCCCGCGATGAAGGCGCTCGAGGGCGTCATCATGGAGCTCGACGACTGCGCCTTCCCCCTGCTCACCTCGATCGAGGCGACGAGCGACCTCGCGACGGCCTTCGACGGGACCAACTGGGCCCTGCTCGTCGGCTCCATCCCGCGCAAGGCCGGCATGGAGCGCGGCGACCTCTTGAGCGTGAACGGTGGGATCTTCAAGCCCCAGGGCCAGGCGATCGCGGCGCACGCGGCCAGTGACGTGCGGGTGCTGGTGGTCGGCAACCCCTGCAACACCAACTGCCTGATCGCCCGCTCGGCGGCCCCCGAGGTGCCCGCGGAGCGCTGGTTCGCCATGACCCGCCTCGACCAGAACCGGGCCGAGACCCAGCTCGCCGCGCGGGCCGGCGTGCCGGTGAGCGAGGTCAGGAACCTCGCGATCTGGGGCAACCACTCCTCGACCCAGTTCCCGGACTTCGCCAACGCGACCATCGTGGGCCGCCCGGCCCCCGAGGTGATCGCCGACGACGCCTGGCTGCGCGGGGAGTTCCTCACGACGGTCCAGAAGCGCGGGGCGGCCATCATCGAGGCCCGCGGCCTCTCCTCGGCCGCCTCGGCCGCGAACGCCGCGATCGACACCGTGGTCTCGCTCACGACGCCGACGGCCCCGGGCGACTGCGCCTCGGTCGCCGTGACGACCCGCGGGGAGTACGGGGTGCCCGAGGGGCTCACCTTCGGCCTGCCGATCGTCGCCGACGGCGCGGGCGGCTACGCGGTCAAGGAGGGCTTTACCCACGACGCGTTCGCCCGCGAGCGGGTCGCCGCCACGACCGACGAGCTCCTCGCCGAGCGCGACGAGGTGCGCGCCCTCGGTCTCCTCTAGACGCCCGGCTTCGTCGGTGCGACCGGGCCCTTCCTGAGAGGGGCGCGTCCCCGGCGGTCGTCCCGCTGGTGTAGACAACGTATTCGCTGTCTGTCGGCGGCGTCGACACCGGATGGGGAGGGCACAGTGGTCGCACGCGAGCCAGACGGGTTCCAGAACGCTCGGCGGGGTCGCGCGCGACTTCTCACGGCAGCGCTGGCGCTGGGCGCCCTGGTCGGGGTTCCTGCGGCGTGGTCCGCGCCGGCCGGGGCGAGCGCGGTGGGGTTCAACCCCGTCGTCACCTACGCCAACCCGGCGGCCGAGATCGGCGCCCCCGCCAACGACGGCACGCACCTGTGGGGCGAGGGGAGCGGGGGGTGCGGCGGCTCGACCGCCGACAACTCGCTCGTCGAGTTCACCGAGTCCGGCGCCTTCCTGGCCGCCTACCCCCTCACCGCGGGCCCGGGCACCTGCGACCGCTACCTGCCCGTCGCCGCCAACGGCGCCTACGTGGTCACCGTGAGCGACGGGACCGTCTACGTGCTGGACGTCGCCACCGCCACCCTCACCCCCTACGACCTCACCTCGACGTTCACCCACGCCGACGCGTCCACCACCTACAGCATCGCCCTCTCGTCGACGACGGCCTACGTGAGCTCTGAGAGTGACAACGCGATCGTGGCCCTGGACCTGGCGACGGGGTCGCATACGACGTGGTCGACGAACCCCAACGGCGCGGCGAACGACTCGCCGGTCGCCCTCGAGATGGTGGGGGGCGCCCTCGTCTCGCTCGAGTGGCAGGACAACAACCACTACTACGAGTGGCAGCGGGTCGACCTGACGACCGGGGCCTTCAGCGGGCTGAGCGTGACCCCGATCACCTCGAGCTCGACCATCCCGACCGTCTCGCAGGCCGGGGGCGTCCTCTACGTGACGGGGGGCGCCACGGAGTACGCGTACTCCTCTTCGACCCTCGCCCTCGCGGCCTCCGCCACGATCCCCGCCGCCACCCTCTTCGCCAGCCTCGAGGTGGGCGGGTCGCTGTGGGTCACCGACATCTCGCACGGTTACGTCTACCAACTCGACCCCTCGACCCTCGCGGTGGAGAACCAGTACCGGGACACGTCGTTGGTGCCGGCCCTCCTCGCGGCGAGCGGGGACGCGCTCGTCGCCGACGACGCCAACACGGGCGCCCTCCTGCGGATCCCGCTTCCCACCGCGGTGATCCGCACGCCCACGACGACCTCGCTCACGGCCGCGAACCCGAGCCCCGTCTACGCCGCCCCCGACACTCTGACCGCGACGGTCTCGGTGCCCGGTGCGGTCACCTTCTACGCCGACGGCCAGGCGATCGCGGGCTGCACGGCCGTCGCGGCCACCACGGTGGCCACCTGCGCCTGGACGCCCGCCACGGTGGGCGCGGTGGCCCTCATGGCCGCGCTGGCCCCCGGGAACGCGGGTGACGCCCCCTCGACGTCGACGCCGGTCAGTGCGAGCGTCCAGCCGGCGGCCTCGACCGTCCAGCTCACGGTCGGTGGCCCGGGGAGCGAGGCCGTGACCGGAGTGCTCCTCACCGCGACCGCGACGGTCTCGACGCCGGGCACGGTCACCTTCAGCGCGAACGGCTCGATCGTCCCCGGATGCCTGGGAGTGCCCGCGACGACGACGGCGACCTGTCGGTTCCGGGCCGGCGCCGCGGGCCCCGAGCTCGTGGTGGCGGCCCTCGCACCGGTGAGCCCCGACTTCGGCCCCTCGAGCCAGAGCCTGACGTTCCGGGTCGTGGCGGCCAGCCGCGCGTCCCAGGTCGGCCCCTTCGACCTCGGCGCGGCGACCCTCACCCCGGCCCTCGCGCGCCAGGTGGCCGCGGTGGCGTCCACGGTCGCCCTCGACCACTATCGCGTGGTGGGGGTCCTCGGGCACGAGCGCCCCGGGGCCGCGGACGCGGGACGGGCCCTCCCGCGCGCGCGAGCGGTGGCGGCCCTCCTGCGCCGAGACCTCGCCGCCCGCGGGGCCGGTTCGGTTCGCGTGGTCGTGGGCGTCGGGGCGCGCGGCTTCCCGTCGGTCACCCTCGTCGCGCGGACCTGACGCGCGGCCGGTGGCGGCGACCGACCCCCGACCGCCTCGGCGCTCGGCCGACCGGGGCGTCGAGCCCTAACCGCTCGACGCGGTGCGAGGAAGCGGGTGGGGCGGGCCGGGACGGCCGGCGCGAAGGGTGGTCCCCGGACTCCGCCTGGCCCGACCGACCGTAGACTGCGCCGGTGCCCGCGGCCGTGACGATCGACGAGGGCCCCCTCGACCGGTCGACGCGGCGCGCCTGCGGGGAGCTGTGCGCGCGCGCCTTCGCCGGCGCCGAGATGTTCCGACTGTTCTTCCCCGCGCCGCGATCGCGGGCGCGCTCGATCGCCGCCCTGCACCGGGCGGCGCTCGCCCACCTCGGCCCGGCGGGGCGGTGCTCGGTGGCCCGGGCCCACGACGGCCAGGTCCTCGGCGTCGCGGCCTGGCTGGCCCCCGGGGGCTTCCCCCCGCCGGTGCGCGAGCAGCTCATCCGCCTGCCGAGCGTGCTGGCGGCGTTCGCCCCGCACTGGGGCGCCCTGCGGCTCGCGGCGCGCGCCGAGGCGGCGACGCTCGCCCGCCACCCCCGCGAGCCCCACTGGTACCTCCAGCTGCTCGCGGTCGAGCCGGCGGCCCAGCGCGCCGGGATCGGGTCCGCCCTGCTCGCCCCGGCGCTCGAGCGCGTCGACGCCGAGGGCGCCCTCGCCTACCTCGAGACCCACGACGAGGCCAACCTCGCCTACTACGAGCGTTTCGGCTTCGCCCTCGACGCGCGCCTCGACCTCGGCCGGGGCGGGTCCGGGCTCTTCACGATGCGCCGCGAGCCGCGCCGCTAGCGCGCGCCGGTCGCTTCGGGGGCGTCGGCGAGGGCCAGGGCCACGCGGGCCGCGGCGCGCAGGAGCCCTTCGCGCACGTCCCCGGCGTGGACCCAGTGGCGCGAGTCCCAGCTGCCGCCCGTGAGGGAGTCCCCGGCGTAGAGGAGCTGGGCGAAGCGCACCCCGAGGAACCGGGTGGCCGCGATGAAGGCTGAGGACTCCATGTCGACCATCGCGCAGCCCTCCCCGACGCGCCGGGCGATGCGCGAGGGCGTCTCGCGGTAGAGCGCGTCGGTCGTCCAGGTTCGGCCGACCTCGTAGGGGGCGCCGAGGCGCTCCAGGGTCTCGGTGGCCACGCGCACCCCGAGGGGGTCGGCGTCGATCACCCTCGACGGGGCGGCGTAGTGGTAGCTGGTGCCCTCGTCGCGCAGGGCGGAGTCGACGACCATCACGTGGCCGAGCTCGCGCTCCACCAGCGCCCCGGCGCCCCCGCAGGCGACGAGCGTCGTCACCCCGAGGCCGACCAGCTCCTCGGCGAAGGCCACGGCGAGCGGCGCCCCCACGCCGGGGTGGGTGACGGTGACCGCGCGGCCCTCGACGTCCATGACGTAGACCGGGTTCACGCCGAACTCGCTGCGCAGCCGGTAGCGCTCGACCAGCTCGCCCGACGCGGCGAGGTTGGTCAGCACCTCGTGGAAGAAGCACAGCACCGCGACCCCGGGCAGGTCGGCCCCGCGCCGGTGCATGTCCCGCCCGGCGATGAGGCCCGCCTCGGCGAGGTCGTCCTCGAAGAGGGGGAAGGTCACGCGACCTCGCCGGCCAGCCAGGCGGTCACCGGGACGAGGACGGCGGCGTTGCCGCGCACCGCGAGCCGGCCCGCGCGCAGCGCCGCCGTCGAGGTGACCCGACCCTCGACGAGGGCCGCCGCGTCGTCGACCGACAGGGTCACCACGACGTCGGCCACCCCGGGGTCGCCCGGCTCGAGCCGGCCGCCCCCGGGGTCGAGGACGAGGGTCAGCGCCCCCGGGCCGCCCGAGGGCGCGTCCGAGAGCACCAGGGCGACCCGCAGCGCCCTCGCGACCCCGGTCGGGCCGCGCCGGGCCAGTGCGGCGTTGCGCTCGGCGAACCAGGCCGCACTCAGGAAGTCGGCCACGCTAGGGGGCCGGCTGGACGTCCGCGTCGGCGGCCGAGACCTTCCTCTTGCGTCGGATGGCCCGGCCGAGCCAGGCGAGGGGGTCGTAGTGGGCGTCGACGACGCGCTCCTTGAGCGGGATGATCGCGTTGTCGGTGATCTTGATGTGCTCGGGGCAGACCTCGGTGCAGCACTTGGTGATGTTGCAGTAGCCCAGGCCCATCTCCTCGCGCAGGTACTCGCGCCGGTCGTTCTGGTCGAGCGGGTGCATCTCGAGCTCGGCGTAGCGGATGAAGAAGCGCGGGCCGGCGTAGTGCTGCTTGTTGCCCTCGTGGTCCCGGATCACGTGGCAGACGTCCTGGCACATGAAGCACTCGATGCACTGGCGGAACTCCTGGCCGCGCTCGACGTCCTCTTGGAACATGACGTAGCCGCCCTCGGGCATCGGCGGGGGGAGCAGGGCGGGCACCTGCTGGGCCCGCACGAAGTTGAACGAGACGTCGGTCACCAGGTCCCGGATGACCGGGAAGGTCCGCATCGGCGCGATGGTGACCGGCCCCTCGGGCAGCGAGTCCATCCGGGTCATGCACATGAGCCGGGGCTTGCCGTTGATCTCGGCCGAGCACGAGCCGCACTTGCCGGCCTTGCAGTTCCACCGGCACGCCAGGTCCGGGGCATCGGTGGCCTGGATCCGGTGGACCACGTCGAGGACGACCTCGCCCTCGTTCTGGGCGAGGGTGTAGGAGGCGAACTCCCCGCCCGAGGCGTCGCCGCGCCAGATCCGCATCGTCACCTCAGCCATCAGTGCGCCTCCTCGAGTAGGGCCTTCAACTCCGCCGGCATCGTGAGCAACGGGGACTCCTCGATCCGGTACTCCCCGTCCCAGGCCCCGCCGGGGCAGGTCTGGGCGAAGTTCAGCGTGCCGAGCCGGTCGTCGGCGGTGGGGAAGTCCTCGCGGGTGTGGCCCCCGCGCGACTCGGTGCGCAGGCGCGCCCCCTCGGTCACGCAGCGGCTGACCGTGATCATGCTCGGCAGGTCGGTGGCCAGGTTCCAGCCGGGGTTGTAGGCCCGCCCGCCGGTGACCCGCACGTTGTTGACCCGCTCGGTGAACCCGACCAGTCGCTCCTTGGCCTCGTCGAGCTCGGACTGGGTGCGGATGATGCCGACGTTGGCCTGCATCATCTGCTGGAGGGCGTGGTGGACGTCGTAGGGGCTCTCACCCGCCTCGCGCTCGAAGGGCGCGAGCGCGGCCGCCACGGCCGCCTCGACCTCGCCCCCGTCCATCGAGGTCGCGGCCCCGCCGGACTCGGCCCAGTCGGCCGCGGCCATCCCGGCGCGCCGGCCGAAGACGACGAGGTCGCTGAGCGAGTTGCCCCCGAGCCGGTTGGCGCCGTGCATGCCGCCGGCCACCTCGCCGGCGGCGAAGAGGCCGGGCACGGCCGTCGCGGCGGTGTCGGCGTCGACCTGGACCCCGCCCATCGCGTAGTGGCAGGTCGGGCCGATCTCCATCGCCTCGCGGGTTATGTCGACGCCGGCCAGCTCCATGAACTGGTGGTACATCGAGGGCAGGCGCCGGCGGATGAACTCGGGGCTGCGCCGGGTGGCGATGTCGAGGAAGACCCCGCCGTGGGGGCTCCCCCGGCCGGCCTTCACCTCGGCGTTGATGGCCCGGGCGACCTCGTCGCGCGGCAGCAGCTCGGGCGGGCGCCGACCGGCGTTGTGGTCCTCGTACCAGCGGTCGCCCTCCTCCTCGGACTCGGCCGTCTCGTCGCGGAACATCGGGGCGACGTAGTTGAACATGAAGCGCTGGCCCTCGGAGTTGCGCAGCACCCCGCCGTCGCCGCGCACGCCCTCGGTCACGAGCAGGCCGCGCACGCTGAGCGGCCAGACCATGCCCGTGGGGTGGAACTGGACGCACTCCATGTCGATGAGCCGCGCCCCGGCCCACAGGGCCATGGCGTGGCCGTCACCGGTGCACTCCCAGGAGTTCGAGGTGAACTCCCAGGACTTGCCGAGACCGCCGGTCGCCAGCACGACGGCCTTGGCGGCGAAGGTGACGAACTCGCCCGTGGCGCGCCAGTAGGCGACGGCCCCGGCGGCCCGACCCGAGTCGTCGTGGACGAGGCGCAGGACCTTGCACTCCATGAAGACGTCGGTGCCCATGGAGACGACCTTCTGCTGGAGGGTGCGGATGAGCTCGAGGCCCGTGCGGTCGCCCACGTGGGCCAGGCGGGCGTAGCGGTGGCCGCCGAAGTCGCGCTGGAGGATCTTGCCGGTGGGGGTGCGGTCGAAGAGCGCCCCCCACTGCTCGAGCTCCAGGACGCGGGCGGGGGCCTCCTTGGCGTGCAGCTCGGCCATCCGGTAGTTGTTGAGGTACTTGCCCCCGCGCATGGTGTCGCGGAAGTGGACCTGCCAGTTGTCCTCGGGGTAGACGTTCCCCAGGGCCGCCGCCATGCCGCCCTCGGCCATCACGGTGTGGGCCTTGCCCAGCAGGGACTTGGTCACGATCGCGACCCGCAGCCCGCGCTGCTTGGCCTCGATGGCGGCGCGCAGGCCCGCGCCGCCGGCCCCGATGATCAGGACGTCGTAGTCGTGGTGCTCGTAGGTGTCGGTCACGTCGGTCCTTAGAAGAGGCGGTAGTCGGTCAGGACGCCCGAGGCGACCAGGCGCACGTAGACGTCGGTCAGCGCCACGAAGATGAGCGACGCCCAGGCGAAGTTCATGTGGTGCGCGTTGAGCGGCGTGAGCGCCTTCCAGATCCGGTGGCGGATCGGGTGGGCGTGGAAGCTCTTGGACCCGCCGCCGCAGAGGTGGCGACAGGCGTGGCAGCTGATCGAGTAGAGCCAGAGGAGCACGGCGTTCACCACGAGCACCAGGGTGCCGACGGTCACGCCCCAGCCGATCCCGGGCTGACGGAAGGCGCGCACCGCGTCGTAGGTCAGCATGATGTTGAAGAGCACGCCGAAGTAGAAGAAGTACCGGTGCACGTTCTGCATGATCAGCGGGAAGCGCGTCTCGCCGGAGTAGGTCTTGTGGCCGTCGGCCACCGCGCAGGCCGGCGGCGACCACCAGAAGGCCCGGTAGTAGGCCTTGCGGTAGTAGTAGCACGAGAGCCGGAAGCCCAGCGGGAAGATGAGCACGAGCAGCGCCGGCGAGATGGTCCAGCCGCTGAGCACGAACCCGTGGGTCGAGCCGGCGACGCAGCTGCCGGCGAGACAGGGCGAGTAGAACGGGCTGATCAGGTCGCGGTGGACGTTGGCGCCGACGTAGTAGTTGGCGTTCTGGAACGCCGCCCACGTCGAGTAGATGACGAACGCGGTCAGCACCGAGACCGTCACCACCGGTTGGACCCACCATCGGTCCTGGCGCAGCGTCGGCTGGTCCGGACCACCTCTCCTTCCGCCCAGCTGTACCTTCGTCGAGCTCTCCAGAGCCGTCACGGGTCCTCCTTACGCGGTCTGCGCGCCGCGAACCATACTTAGCACGGGCGGCGGGTACCCCCGAGATGGCTCAGTGCTGTCCGCCCCGCCGGCTCTCGCCCGTGGCGCCGACCACGGCCCAGAACGTGAGTCCCAGGCCGGGCACGAGGAGCCACACGCCGAACACCAGCGCGAGGACCATCACGAACGACGCCATCCCGAGCGTGAAGGGCCAGATCGAGGTGCCGGGGAACGTCCCCACGACACCCGCGCCCTGGGCGGGCTCGGCGTGCGGGTCGTCCTCGGGACGGGGCCGCATGCGCCTGCTCCACCAGAAGTAGTAGAGGCCCGGGAGGAAGCAGAGCAGCGTGCCGGCGATGATCATCACGCCGCCGGCGTCCTCCTTCGACCAGATCCAGTAGACGGCATCCATGATCGCGAAGAAGACGCCGAGGCTGAGCAGGACGCGCGCCTCGGTCCTCACTTAGCGCTCCCCTCGGCCGCCGGCTCGCGGTGACCGTGCTCCAGGGCCTTGTGCTCGGGGTGGTTGTAGTCCCAGGTCGGGCGCTCCGAGCGGATGGGGGGCAGCCGGTAGAAGTTGTGGTGGGGCGGCGGCGAGGTGGTGAACCACTCCAGGGTGTGGCCGTCCCACGGGTTGTCCCCGGCCGGGTAGCGCTTCCAGCTGTAGACGACGTTGACGACGAACAGAATCGTCGAGATCCCGATCAAGACGGCGCCCACCGTCGCCCAGTCGTTCAGGTACTGCCAGGAGGGGTGCTTGGGGTAGACGGCCATGCGTCGCGGCATGCCCCGGAGCCCCAGGAGGTACATCGGCAGGGTGAAGACCTGGGTGCCGACGAAGAGGAACCAGAACTGGGCCTTGCCGATGCGCTCGTTGAGCATGTAGCCGGTGATCTTCGGGCCCCAGTAGTAGAGGCCGCCCATCGCGCCGAGCACCAGGGCCATCACGACCGAGTGGAAGTGGGCCACGACGAAGTAGGTGTCGTGGGTGAAGAAGTCGAGCGGCGGGCTCGCGAGGTAGATCCCGGTGAGGCCGCCCACGAGGAAGGTGACGAGGAACCCGATCGCCATCAGCATCGCCGTCGAGAACCAGATCTGGCCTCGCCACATGGTGCCGACCCAGTTGAACATCTTGATGCCGGTGGGCACCGCGATGAGCAGGCTCATGATCGAGAAGAACGGCAGCAGCACGGTGCCCGTGGTGAACATGTGGTGGGCCCACACCCCGAGGCTCAAAGCGCCGATGGTCAGCGTGGCGAAGATCATCCCCTTGTAGCCGAAGACCGGCTTCTTGGAGAACACGGCGATGATCTCGGTCACCATGCCGAAGAAGGGCAGGGCGAGGATGTAGACCTCGGGATGGCCCCAGAACCAGAAGATGTTCTGCCAGAGGACGGGCACGCCCCCGCCGGCCACCGAGAAGATGTGGGTCCCGAAGTGCCGGTCGGCGTAGAGCATGATCAGCCCGGCCGTCAGGACGGGGAAGGCCAGCAGGATGAGGATCGCCGTCACCAGCAGGTTCCAGGTGAAGATCGGCATGCGGAACATCGTCATGCCGGGCGCGCGCAGGTAAAAGATCGTGGCGCAGAGGTTCACCCCGGTGAAGATGGCCGAGAACCCGGTGAGCAGCAGCCCCCCGATCCACAGGTCGGCGCCCGAGCCGGGGGTCGCCACCGAGCTCGACAGCGGCACGTAGGCCACCCACCCGAAGTTGGCCGCCCCGCCGGCGACGAAGAAGCCCGAAAGCATCGTGATCGAGCCGGTGAGGTAGAGCCAGTACGACAGGGCGTTGAGGCGCGGGAAGGCCATGTCGGGCGCGCCGATCTGGATCGGCACGATGATGTTCGCGAGCGCCCCGAAGGCGAAGGGGCCGGCGAAGAGGTAGATCATCACCGAGCCGTGCATCGTGAAGAGCTCGTTGTACTGGGCGAGCGAGACCAGCGTCCCGTTGGGGCTGGAGAGCTGGGCCCGGATGATCTCGGCGAAGGCGCCGCCGATGACCATCATCACGACCGCCGTCACCGTGTAGCTGAGTCCGATCACCTTGTGGTCGGTCGTGGTGAGCCACTTGAGGATGCCGGTCGGGCCGTGCTCCTCGTGGCCGTGGCCCTCGGCGTGGGCGGGGCGCTCGAGCACGTCAGTCATGGCACTAACCCTTCGTCGGCTTGGTCGGGACGATGGACGAGATCTGCTGGCTCGTCGCCGACTGGGCCGCCTGGGCGGCCGCGGCGTTCGCCTGGCTGGTGAGCCACGACTGGTACTGGCCGGCGGTGACCACCCGGACGCGGAAGAACATCAGGGAGTGGTAGAGGCCGCAGAGCTGGGTGCACTGGCCGTTGAAGAGCCCCGTCGAGGTGGCCCGCAGGGTGAACTGGTTCAGCACCCCGGGCAGCGCGTAGCGGCTGAAGTTGAAGGCGTGGACGTAGAAGCCGTGCACGACGTCGGACGAGGTCAGGTTGATCCGCACGTTCTCGTCCACCGGCATCACCATGGTCGGGTCCTGGGTGGTCTGGCCGACGACCACGACGCCGTGGCCGGGGTAGGTGAACTTCCAGCCCCACTGGAAGGCGTTGACGTCGATGACGACGCTGGTCTTGGGGTTGGCGACCTCCTTGTTCTCCACGACCATCGTGGCCGCGAAGAGGCCGAGCACGATGAGGATCGGGATGATGGTGTAGGTCAGCTCGAGCGGGATGTGGTACTGGGTCTGGCGGGGGATCGCCCCGGAGCGGCGGCGGTGGAAGATGACCGACCAGACGATGAGCACGACGACCAGGGTCCCGATGACGACGGCGCCGATCGAGAAGCCCTGCCAGAGGTGGAAGACCGACTTCGAGCTCGTCGTCGCCCCGGGCGAGGCGCCGAACCGCGGGACCGTGCAACCGGCCAGCGCCAGGGCGGCCAGGGGGAGGACGAGCAGCGTGCGCAGCCGTCCCCGACGCCGCGGCCGCTCCGGACCTCCCTGGGGGGACAGGGCGGAGGGTTCCACGTCCAGAGACCTTAGTCAGTTTTTACGGTCGCTCCGATTCGCCCGGGGGCCCCGGAGCGGCCTCGCGCGCGGCGTGGCGGAAGACCCCGCGCGACATGGTCGAGGTCGCCCGCTCGGCCAGCGCGCCGAAGACGCGCCGACGGGCCCGGGCGACTTCGGGGTCGTCGGGGGAGGCCAGCCACGCGGTCTCGGCGAGGTGGCCGGCCAGGCGGCCCGCCGTCTCGTCGCCGGTCTCGCAGAGCGCGAGCGCCCGCTCGGCGAGCGCCCCCGGCCCCCCGGCCAGGGCGCAGAGCTCCTCGGCCAGGCGCCGCTCGGGCGCCGGGCGCAGGTGGGAGGGGTTGCCGTCCCACCACCCGCCGTAGAGGCGCCAGACGTTGCGCACGATGAACTCGGGCTCGTCGTAGTAGGGCTGCAGGTAGGGGCGCGAGGCGAGGTGCGCTGGCGGGCGCACGCTGTGGAGGGCCTCGTCGAGGCGCCCCCCGGCGTTCATCACCTCGAGGGTGGCGGCCACCAGGTGCTCGAGGTACTCGGCCGTCTCGGAGAGCGCCTGGCGCACCCGGTCCGCGCCGAAGACCGGCAGGCCGTGGCCCGGCAGGAGGGTCTCGGCCCCCAGCTCGGCCATGCGCCGCAGGGCCTGCGCCCACTCCCGGGGGTAACGCTGGACCTTCTGGGGGTTGCCGGCGTTGGGGCTGTTCCAGATGAAGAGGTCCCCCGTGAACAGGACCCGTCGCCCGGGGAGCCAGGTGACGGTGGCGTCGTCGGTCTCGCCCTTCTCGTGGCGCAGCTCGAAGCGGTCGTCGCCGACGACAAAGGAGGTGGCCGACTCGTAGGTCTCGTCGGGGTAGCGGTACTCGAGGGGCCACTCGAGGCCCTCCACGCCGAACTGGCGCCGGTTGATCACGGCGTTGTAGCCCGCGGTGAGGACGTAGCGCTCGAAGCGGCGGGGCAGGTGCGCGTGGGCGACGACGGTCGGCCGGGGCCAGCCCCGCTCGGCCGACTCCTCGTCGAAGGGGCCGACGCCGAAGACGTGGTCGATGTGGCCGTGGCTGAAGACGGCGTGGCTCAGGCGCGCGCCGCGCCAGGCGCGCACCTCGGAGAAGACGCGCGCGGCCGTGAGCGCCGAGCCGGTGTCGACCATGACCAGGCCGTCACCGGTGTCGACGATCGAGCAGTTGGCGAAGTTGGGCAGGAAGGCGACGCCGTCGGCCACCTCGCCGAGCGGCGCGCCCGGGCCGAGCGGGGCGGCGGCGTGGTCCGGGTCCTCGCCGCGCCAGAGGCGTTCGGCGAGCTCGACGAGCTCCACGGCCCCGGCTCGGGGCTACTACTTCTCGGAGTCGGAGCTCGACTCGGTCATCTCGGTCGCCTTGGCGTTGGCGGCCGCGGCGTCCGAGGCCTTGGCACCCTTCAAGCCCTTCTCGAATTCGCTCTTCGCGCTCCCGAGGTTGCGGGCCAGGCGGGGGATGGCGGAGCCACCGAAGACCAGTACCGCGACAACGATCACGACGATCAGCAGGTCCGGTCCGAAGATCTCACCGAAGAACACGGCCTTCTCCTTTGTCGTACTACCCGGATCCTACTCCCGTCGGGGCCCGGCCGCGTCGGCGAGGGGTGTCGGCCGCCCGGCGCCGGGGACGACGGGCGCCGGCGCCCTCGTCTCCCTGATCCCGGGGCCGGGGATGCGTTGCGGTCGTCTCGCGGGTCGCCCGCGGGTCTCAGCCCGAGAGGGCGACGCCCAGCACGAGGGCGGCGACCGTCGCGAGCGTCCCGACCCCGGCGGCCGCCCCGCGCAGCGACGCCGTGGTGGCGCGCTGGTGGGCGAGGGTGCCGGCGCCCGCGACCACCACGAGGGCCATCTTCACCCCGAACACGGCGTTCCAGGCCGACGAGGCCTGGCCCACGTGCACGGCGGCGACGTTCCAGACCCCGGTCACGATCAGCAGCGCGTAGGCCGGCCAGGCCAGCCGGGCGAAGGCGCGCGCCACGCCGGTGAGCGCGTGGGGCGCCTCGCGGCGCAGCGTCGGCACGAGCCCGCCGAGGGTCACCTGGCCCCCGACCCAGACGCAGGCCGCGAACACGTGCAGGGAGAGCCGGACGATGGTGAGGGCGTCGGCGAGCTGGGGGCCCGGGTGGGCGAGGCTCATCGGCCCCGCCAGTTCGGCTCGCGCCGCTCGGCGAAGGCCACGGCGCCCTCGAGGGCGTCGGCGCTGCGCCCGATGGCCCCGAAGGCCTCGTCGCTCACCGCCCAGGACTCGTCCTCGGTGAGCTCGAGCGATCGGCGCATCACCGACTTCGAGGCGCGCAGCGCGAGCGGCGCGTTCCTGGCGATGCGCTCGCCGAGCGCGACGGCCACCTCGAGCAGCTCGCCGGCCGGGACGACGCGGTTCACGAGCCCGAGCTCGTAGGCGCGGGCCGCGCCGATCGGGTCGGCCGTGAGGGCCATCTCGTAGGCGACGGCCAGCGGCACCCGCCGGGGCAGGCGGATCAGGCCGCCCCCGCCGGCGATGAGCCCGCGCTGGGCCTCGGGGATGCCGAAGACCGCGTGCTCGGCGGCGACCACCATGTCGCAGCTGATGAGGATCTCGAAGCCGCCGGCGAGGGCCGCCCCGTTGGCCGCGGCGATGAGGGGCTTGTCGAAGGCGCGCTTGGTGATCCCGGCGAAGCCGTGCTCGGTTATGGGCACCTCGCCGGCGGCGAACGCCTTCAGGTCCATGCCGGCCGAGAAGGCCTTGTCGCCGGCCCCCGTGAGCACGACCACGCTCACGGCGTCGTCGCTCGCGCACTCGTCGAGAGCGCTCGACAGCGCCCGGGCGGTCGCCAGGTTGATGGCGTTGCGCGCCTCGGGTCGGTTGATCGTGAGCAGCGCGACGCGGCCGCGCCGCTCGCTCAGCACCTCGTGGGCCATGGGTCCTCCTTCGACGGCCCGACGCTACCGCCGGCCCCGCGCGCCCGTGGGAGACTGGCGCGATGGCCACGACGCTGCTCGCCCTCGACGGCTACGCCGTCGAGGGCGGCCTCGACGGCGGGGGCCACCCGGCCACCTGCTACGCCCCGACCATCGCGCTGGGGCGCCACGAGGCGCCCGGCGAGGCCGCGGGGCTGTGGACGCGCTACGAGGAGGTCCTCGAGGCGGCCGCTCGCCTCGGCCTCGCCGGCGTCGCGCTCTCGGTCGAGTGGGCCCGGGTCGAGCCGCGCCCCGACGAGGTCGACGAGGCGGCCCTCGCGCGCTATCGCGAGGTGGTCGAGCACGCGCGCTCGCTCGGGCTCCTCGTGACGGTGCGCCTGGTCACCTCGGCCTGGCCCTCGTGGCTCGGACCCGAGGCGTGGATCCTGCCCTGGGTCGTGCCCCACGCCCTCGCCCACGCCGCCCGGGTGGCCGACGCCCTGGGGGACGCGCCGACGGGCTGGGTGGTCTTCGCCGACCCGACCGGGCTCGTCTCGGGCGGCTACCTGGAGGGGACCCGTCCCCCGTGGCGGCGTCGCGCGCGGGCCGAGGCGGCGCTCGCGCGGCGCCAGCTGGCGCGGGTCACCGAGGCGGTGGCGACGACGTCGATCGGCCCGCGCCTCGTCGAGGCGCGCCCGGTCGAGCTCGACCCGGTCGCCCTGGCGCGGGCCCGGGGGGCCCGCGGCGAGCTGCACGTGCGCTCGCTCGTGCGCGGCGCCGGGCCCAGCGCGAGCGCGCGGGGGCTCCTCGCCCACGACGGGCGCGCCTGGCGGGTCGAGGACGAGGGGCTGGTCGCCCTAGCGCGCTGAGCGACCCTGGCGGCGTCGGCGCAGGTACAGGGCCACGGCGGCCCCCAGGACGAGCACCAGCACCGCGATGGCGAACCAGCTCGACCAGTGCTCGATGGTCGTGAGGGCGTGACCGGCGAAGTAGCCGAGCAGGGTGTAGGCGATGCCCCAGATCAGCCCGCCCGCGGCGTTGGCGGCCAGGAACCGGCGGTACGCCATCCCGCTGAGCCCGGCGAGCCCCGGGGTGACCGCGCGCAAGAACGCGGTGAAGCGCCCGACGAAGACGACGGTGGGCCCGCGCCGCTCCAGGGCCGCGAGGGCCCGCTCCAGCGCGGCCCGGCGCCGCTCGAAGACCCTGAGCTCGAGCAGTCGCGGCCCGTAGTGCCGACCGACCTCGTAGCCGACGGTGTCGCCCACGACGGCCGCGACGACGACGACCGCGCACAGCAGCCCCACGTTCAGCCGGCCCTGGCTGGCGATGACCCCGGCCACGATCACCGAGGTCTCCCCGGGCAGCACGAAGCCGATGAAGATGGCCGCCTCGCCGAAGACCAGGAGGGCGACCAGCGCGATCACGAGGCCCGGGCTCAGCCGGTGGAGCTCGTTCGTCACCGACGTGACGATCGAGGCGAGCATCGGTCCATTCTGCTGGGCGCCCGGGGTGCCGTGCCCGAAACGGCTAAGACCCCGCTAAGAGTGTCCGGGGCGCGCCGCGCGCGCCGCCCCTACCATGACGCGATGGCCAACCCGGACGCCCCGAGCCCCCGACGCCCGTTCACCGAGGCCCGCGCGACGCGACGCTTGCCCCTGCACGCCCCCCAGCGCGCCTGGGCGATGTCCGAGTGGGCGCTGCTGCCCCTGCGCCTCTTCGTCGGGGTGACCTTCGTCTACGCCGGGCTGCAGAAGCTGGCCAACCCCGCCTTCACCACCGCCGCGAGCTCCGTCTCGATCCAGCACCAGATGGCCTTCGCCGTCACCACCAGCCCCATCGGCGGGCTGCTCGCCCACCTCGTGGGCGAGGCGCGGATCATCGGCGTCGTCCTCGCCTCCGGGGAGCTCGTCGTGGGCCTGGGCACGGTGCTCGGCCTGTGGACCCGGGTGGCGGCCGCGGGGGGCCTCCTCATCTCGCTGAGCCTCTTCCTCACGGTGAGCTTCCACACGACGCCCTACTTCACCGGCAGCGACATCGTCTTCTTCTTCGCCTGGATCCCGCTGCTCATCGCCGGGGGCGGCTCGCGGCTCAGCGTCGACGCGAAGCTGGCCCAGATCGCCGCCCGCCAGCAGGGCGCGCCGCCGCCCACGCTCGTGCCGATCGCCTTCGCGAGCGTGCAGTCGATCTGCGGCCACTACGACGACGGGCGGTGCCGGGCCCTGCGCGCGCCGTGCGGCCCCGCCCACTGCCCGGTGCTCGCCGGGGAGCGACCCTCGCTCTACGACCGGCGCCACCTCGACGCGGTGGACCGGCGAACGCTCATCGCCGGCACCAGCGCGGTGGTCGGGGGCGTCGCCGGGGCCATCGCGATCGGCGGCATCACGGCCGAGGGCGGCAAGATCCTCTCCTCGGGCTCGAGCGGCGGCGGGCGCACCCTCAGCCCGACGACCGCGACCGGCACCCCCCCGAGCACCACGAGCGCGCCCACCGCCTCGACCGGCGCGACCGGCGCCCCGACCACGACGGCCCCCCCGACCACGACCGCCCACCCCAAGGGCACCCTTCTCGGCAGCGCCAGCCAGGTGCCCACGAACCAGGCGGCCAGCTTCACCATCCCCAAGAGCGGCGACCCCGGGATCGTCGTGCACACCAAGGAGGGCCTCTTCGTCGCCTACGACGCGGTCTGCCCGCACCTGGGCTGCACGGTCGGCTACGCCCCCTCGGTGCAGCTGATCGTCTGCCCCTGCCACGGCTCGGAGTTCGAGGTGATGACCGGCGACGTGATCGCCGGGCCGGCGCCCCACGGGCTGACCAAGCTCGACGTCGTCGAAGAGGGCAACGGTAACCTCTACCTGCAATGAGCGACGGACCCCGGCGGGTGCTGGTCGTCGAGGACGACCCGGGCCAGGCGGCGGCGGTGGCGGGGCTGCTCGCCGACGACGGCTTCGAGGTCGTGGAGCGCCACGACGGTGAGAGCGGGCTGGCCGAGGCCCTCTCGGGCGACTACGACGCCATCGTGCTCGACATCATGCTGCCCAAGCGCAGCGGCTTCCGGGTCTGCCAGGACCTGCGCGCGGCCGGGGTGGCGACGCCGCTGCTGATGCTCACGGCCAAAGAGGGCGAGTGGGACGAGGTCGAGGGCCTCGACGTCGGCGCCGACGACTTCTTGCGCAAGCCCTTCGAGCGCACCGTCCTCATGGCGCGGGTCCACGCCCTGCTGCGGCGCCAGGAGCGGGGCCGTCCCCAGAGCCTCACCGTCGGCGGGGTCAGCCTCAACCCGGTGACCCGCCGGGTGGTCGCCCACGGGCGCCCGGTGTCGCTCACCCCGCGGGAGTTCAGCCTGCTGGAGTTCCTCCTCAGCCACCCCCGCGAGGTCCTCTCCAAGGGCGAGATCCTCGACGCGGTGTGGGGCGACGACTTCGACGGCGACCAGAACATCGTGGAGGTCTACGTGGGCTACCTGCGCCGCAAGGTCGACCTCGCGGGCGGGCCCTCGCTGGTGCGCACCGTGCGCGGGCTCGGCTACAGCGTCCGCGAGGCCTAGTGCGCCGCCCGGCGCCCCTGTCGATCAGGGTGCGCCTCACGATCATCTTCGTCGTGGCAATCGCGGTGATCCTCTCGCTCACCGGGCTGGCCCTGAACGACCTCGTCCACCGGGCCCTGGTGAACCAGGCGACCAACCAGGTCGACGCGGTGATGCAGCAGACCCAGGAGCGCTTCGCCCTGGCGAGCCGGCCGATCACCCGGCGCCTCACCCTCGGCGACGTGGGCGACGCCGTCGTCCAGGTCACCAACCGCGCCGGCACGAGGGTGCTCGCCGCCAGCGCCGCCATCGCCGGCGCGCCGGTGCTCGCGACGGCGCGCCTCGACGGGACCCGGCCCAGCGGGCTGGCCGTGCAGTACGTGCGCGACCGGTACACCCGGCCTTACCTCAGCCGGCTCTCCTCGGGCCAGGCCGCCCTCATCGCGACCCCCGGGGGCATCGGCCTGGTCTACGCCTTCCTCTACGACGCGCCGATCGCCCACAGCGAGGGGACGCTGCTGTTGAGCCTGGGGGTCTCCTTCCCGCTGCTGCTCGTGCTCTCGGGGGCCATCATCTGGCTCGGGCTGGGCCTCGCGCTGGCGCCCGTGGAGAGCATCCGCCGGCGCGTCGACCAGATCGCCGCGCGCGACCTCTCCGAGCGGGTGCCGGTCATCGGCGGCGACGACGAGATCGCCCGGCTGAGCCGGACGGTGAACGCGATGCTCGCGCGCCTGGAGTCGGCCTCGCGGTTCCAGCAGGAGTTCGTCTCGAACGCCAGTCACGAGCTGCGCAGCCCCCTCACCACCCTGCTCGCCACGACCCAGCGGGCCGCGGCCGACCCCGAGCGCGCCGACTGGCCGGTCGTCGCCGACACCGTCGTGCGCGAGGGGCGCCGCCTCGACGCCCTCATCTCGCGCCTCTTCTGGCTGGCGCGCAGCGACGAGGACCGGGTCGAGGTGAACCCGGTCGAGGTCGACCTCGACGACCTGCTGTTCGACGAGGCCTCCCGGGTGCGCGCCATGACCGAGCTCTCCGTCGACACCTCGATGGTCCAGCCCACCCGGGTCATCGGCGACGAGGCGATGCTGCGCCACATGGTGCGCAACGTCGTCGACAACGCGCTGCGCTACACCCAGGCCGAGCTGCGCCTCACGGTGCGCGCCGAGGGCGACGAGGCCGTGGTCACCGTGGCCGACGACGGCGAGGGCGTGGAGCTCGCCACGAGCGACCGGCTCTTCGAGCGCTTCACCCGGGCCGACTCGGCCCGCAGCCGCGACCGGGGCGGGACGGGCCTCGGGCTCGCCATCGTGGCCGAGATCGCGCGGCGCCACGGGGGCTCGGCCCGCTTCGTGGCCGCCGAGCGCGGGGCCTGCGTCGAGCTGCGGGTGCGCCGCGACGGGGCGACCCTCGCGGCGGGGGGCCCGCCGACTCCCTAGGCTCGCCCCGTGGACTCCCTCCAGCTCGCCCGCGCCCTCGCCGCACCGATCCAGACGATCGGCGCGGCCTTCTACTTCGACCCCGGCACGAGGGAGCGGGCCCACGAGCTCGGCCTCAACGCCTACGAGTTCTACGGCCTGGGGCGCGCCGGGGTGATGGGCGACGTCGAGCCGGCCCGGGTGCTCGAGGTCTTCGCCTTCTTCTCGCCCGCGGCGATCGAGGGCATCTACAGCGGGCCCCGGGCCCGGCGGGCCCCCCTGGCGACGGCGCGCGACCACCTCGAGGCGGCCTACGCCTTCGCCGAGCGGACCTTCGGCGCCCTCGGGCCCGACGCCCTCGAGCGGGTCGGCGCGGGCGGGCGCCGGGTGGCCGAGGGCGCGCGCGCGGGCGAGGCGCCCCTGGCCGAGGGCTACCTCGCGATCGCCGACCCCGTCGAGCCCCTGCACCGGGGCTACCTCGGGGCGATCCTGCTGCGCGAGCTGCGCGGCGGGGTCTACCTAGGGGCCCTGCGCGCCCTCGGGGTCAGCCCGGCGGCGGCGAGCTACCTGGAGGGCGCCGACAGCTTCGCCCTGCACGGCTTCACCGACGCCGACGCGCCCGAGGTGACCGACGAGCTGCGCGCGGCCCGGGCGGCGGCCGAGGACCGCACCGACGAGCGCATGGCCGAGCTGCTCGGGGCGCTCGACGGCTCCGCCGACGAGTTCGCCGCGGTCGTCGCCGCGATGCGCGCGGCCCTGGACGAACCGGTCGCCGCCGGGCACTAGCGTGCGCGCCCCGCACGACCTCCGCGGGCGGGTGATCCTCGCCCTGGCGACCGGGGCGGTCGCCGAGGTCGCCTGGACGATCGCGCTGGGGCTGCGCCTGCCCAACCGCTACGAGGTCCGCCACTGGACCCTCGCCTGGGTCGGGCTCGACGTGATCGAGATCGCGATGCTGCTCGTCACGGCCTACCTGGCCTGGCGCCGGCGGCCGGGCCTCCTGGCCCTGTCGGCGTCGGCGACGGCCGCGCTCTACGTGATCGACGCGTGGTTCGACGTCACGACGGCCTCCCCGGGCGACCTCAGCAGCTCGGCGGCGCTGCTCGTGGTCGAGCTGCCCATCGCCCTCGCCCTGTGGTGGACCGCCGCGCGGGCCCTGCGGCGCTACGGCGCCGCCGTGGCTCAGAGCGAGACGCCCTCGAGCGAGACGCCCTCGAGCGAGAGCAGGTAGCGCTTCACCCGGTCGCCCCCGCCGTAGCCGCCGAGCCCGTTCGCCGCCACGACCCGGTGGCAGGGCACGACGACCGGGAACGGGTTGCGGTGGTTGGCGTTGCCGACGGCCCGCGCGGCGAGGGGCCGGCCGACCGCGGCCGCGACCTCGGCGTAGGTGCGCACCTCGCCGTAGGGGATCTCGGCCAGCGCCGCCCACACGTCGCGCTGGAAGCCGGTCGCCTCGACCTCGGCGAGGTCGAGCTCGAAGCGGCGGCGATCGCCCGAGAGGTACTGGGCCAGTTGGCGGGCCGCCGCCGCGACCGGGGCCGGGGCCCGGCCCGCGCTCGCGCGGGGCCGGTCCGCGGGCAGCCGGACCCGGGTCAGCCCCGCCGCGGTGCCCTCGACGCCGAAGCGTCCCACGGGCGAGTCGACGGTCGCGGTGAAGTTCGTCACGACGCCTTCCTAGTCCCGTAGCGTCGCACGCGTGGAGTACGTGGTCGAGGGCGGCGCCGGGGGCCTCTTCGTGCGCGACGCCGGCGAGGGCCCGCCGGTCCTCCTGCTGCACGGCTGGCCCGACACCGGGGCCCTCTGGGACGGGGTCGTCGAACGCCTCGTCGCGGCGGGTCGGCGCTGCCTCGCGCCCGACCTGCGGGGCTGCGGGCGCTCGGCGAAGCCGACCGGGGTGGGCCGCTACGCGATGACCGAGCTCGTCGGCGACGTCGTGGCCCTCGTCGAGGCGGCCGGCGCGGGGCCGGTCACCCTGGTGGGCCACGACTGGGGCGCCGCGCTGGCCTGGGTCGTGGCGACCTACCGGCCCGACCTCGTGCGCTCGCTCGTCGCGGTCTCGGTGGGCCACCCGAGCGCCTTCCGCTCGGGGAGCTTCGAGCAGCTGCGGCGCAGCTGGTACACGCTGCTCTTCCAGTTCGAGGGCCTGGGCGAGGCCGTGCTGCGCCAGGACGACTACGCGGTGCTGCGCCGCTGGTTCGCCCACCCCCGGGCCGCAGAGACCATCGTCGAGCTCGAGCGGGACGGCCAGATCACGACCCACCTGCTCTGGTACCGGGCGAACCTGCCGCCCGACGCCTTCACCCGCCCGGCCCCCGTGCTCGAGCCGGTCGCGGTGCCGGTCGTGGGGGTGTGGTCGAGCGGCGACCCGGCCCTCACCGAGGCCCAGATGCGCGACTCGGGCCGCTACTGCGCGAGCGGCTTCTCCTACCACCGCCTCGAGGGCGTCGGCCACTGGGTCCCCTACGAGGCGCCCGGGGCGCTCGCCCGGCTCGTCCTCGCCGGCCCTTAGGCCCAACAGAGACTTTGGTCACATCGGCCCCTCGGAGCCGCCCTGATAGAACGAGGGGATGAAGATTTCCCTGGTGGCGGAGTCGCGCGCCGGCGAGACCCGCGTGGGGCTCACCCCTGACGCTGTGAAATCCCTGATCAAGGAGGGTTGGACCGTCGAGGTCGAGCGGGGGGCGGGCGCGCGCTCGCACTTCAGCGACGACGCCTACCGCGAGGCCGGCGCCACGATCACCGAGAGCCCCGACGGCGAGGTGACCGTCCGGGTCAACCCCCCGACCCTCGAGGAGGTCGCGCGCGTCCCCGAGGGCTCCTTGCACCTCTCGTTCCTCTCGCCGCTGCTCGCGCTCGACGTCGTGCGCGCGCTCGTCGAGCGCCGGGTCACGGTCGTGAGCTTCGACCTCCTGCCGCGTATCTCGCGGGCCCAGTACATGGACGCGCTCTCGAGCCAGGCGACCGTCTCGGGCTACCGCTCGGCCCTCGAGGCGGCCCACCAACTCGACCGGTTCTTCCCCCTCCTCACGACGGCCGCCGGCACCATCCGCCCGGCCAAGGTCCTCGTCATGGGGGTGGGGGTCGCGGGCCTGCAGGCCATCGCCACCGCGAAGCGCCTGGGCGCGCGGGTGCGCGCCTACGACGTGCGCTCGGCCGCCAAGGAGGAGGCCGAGTCGGCCGGGGCGACCTTCGTCGACCTCGGGGTGACGGCCGACGCCGCCGGCGGCTACGCCCGCGAGCTGACCGAGGAGGAGAAGGCCCGCCAGCAGGCGGCCCTCGTCGACGAGGTCGCCGCCGCCGACGTCATCATCACCACGGCCGCCGTCCCGGGGCGCCGGGCGCCGATCCTGCTCACGAGCGCCATGGTCGAGGCGATGGCCGACGGCTCGCTCATCGTCGACATGGCCGCCGACGGCGGCGGCAACTGCGAGCTCACGGTGGCCGGCGAGGTCGTCACCCACCACGGGGTCTCGGTCGTGGGGCTCGCCAACCCGCCGGCCGCGATGGGCCGGCACGCGAGCACGATGTACGCCAACAACGTGGTGAAGCTCCTCGCCCTCTACGGGCACGGCGAGGTGGCCCCCGACTGGGCCGACGAGGTCGTGGCGGGCACCACGCTCACCTCGGGCGGGCGCGTCCACCACCGGCCCACCGCCGAGGCCCTCGGGGTCGAGGCCGTGCCCGTCGCCGTCCCCACCCCCACCGAGACCGCCGACGCGGAGGAGTCGAAGTGACCAACGTGCTGTTGCAGTACGCGACCGTGTTCGTCCTCAGCGTGTTCGTGGGCATCGAGATCATCTCGAAGGTCCCGAGCATCCTGCACACCCCGTTGATGTCGGGCTCGAACGCCATCCACGGGGTGATCCTCGTGGGCTCGATGCTCATCCTGGGGGCGGCCAACACCAACGCCGAGGAGGTGCTGGGCTTCCTCGCGGTGATCCTGGCCACCCTCAACGTGGTCGGCGGCTTCGTCGTCACCGACCGGATGCTCGAGATGTTCAAGCCCCGCACCCCGCGCGCGAAGCCCGGCGACAAGGCCGAGGCGAGCGACGGGGCGAAGGGGGCCGACTCGTGAGCCGCGGCACCCTCATCGACCTGCTCTACCTCGTCGCGGCGCTGACCTTCATCCTCGCCCTGAAGGGGCTCGGCAGCCCCAAGCGGGCCCGCCTGGGCAACGTCGTGGCGGCGGCCGGGATGCTGCTCGCCATCGTGGCGACCTTCTTCAACCGCGTCGACGGGCACTCCCTGCACCACGTGCCCCTGATCCTGCTCGGCATGGCGGTCGGGCTCGTCGTCGCGGTGCCCACGGCCCGGTTCGTCCAGATGACGGCGATGCCCCAGCTGGTCGCCATCTTCAACGGGGTGGGCGGCGGCGCGGCCTGCCTCGTGTCGCTGACCGAGTTCATCCACATCAAGTCGACCAAGCCCGCCACCTACGTGGTGCTCGAGGTGCTGCTCGGGGTCCTCATCGGCACCGTCTCCTTCTCGGGCTCGGCGATCGCCTTCGCCAAGCTCCAGGAGCTCATGACCGGCCGGCCCATCACCTACGCGGGCCAGCAGGTCATCAACGCCCTGGTGGGCCTGGCGGCCCTGGCCGTCATCGTGATCGCCCTCGTGACGAGCTCGACGGCCCTCCTGTGGGTGCTGCTCGCCGTCGCCTTCGTGCTCGGGATCGCCTTCGTTCTGCCCATCGGCGGGGCCGACGTGCCGGTGCTGATCTCGCTGCTGAACTCCTTCACCGGCCTCGCCGTCGCGGCCTCGGGCTTCACCCTGGGATCCAACCTCCTCATCGTGGCGGGCACCCTGGTCGGCGCCTCGGGCACGTTGCTCACGATGCTCATGAGCAAGGCCATGGGCCGCTCGCTCCCCAACATCCTCTTCTCGGCCTTCGGCTCGGTCGTGACGGCCGGCACCGGGCCCGGCGCCGAGCAGCGCACCGTGCGCTCGGGCTCGCCCGAGGACGTGGCGGTCATGCTGGGCTTCGCCAGCCGGGTCGTCTTCATCCCCGGCTACGGCCTCGCGGTCGCCCAGGCCCAGAACGTCCTGCGCGAGCTGGCCGAGATCCTCGAGAAGAAGGGCGTCGAGGTCTTCTACGCGATCCACCCGGTGGCCGGGCGCATGCCCGGGCACATGAACGTGCTGCTCGCCGAGGCCAACGTCCCCTACGACGACCTGATCGAGATGGACGAGGCCAACTCCGAGCTCGAGTCGGCCGACGTCGCGATCGTGGTCGGGGCGAACGACACCGTGAACCCGGCCGCCGTGAACGACCCGGGCTCGCCGATCTACGGGATGCCGATCATCCACGCCGACGCGGCCGAGAACGTCATCTTCATGAAGCGCTCGATGCGCCCGGGCTTCGCCGGCATCGACAACGAGCTGCTCTACAGCCCCAAGACGACCCTCGTCTTCGGCGACGCGAAGGACACCCTCACCAAGATCGTGGCGGCCGTCAAGGCCTCCTAGCTCTCAGGCGATTCCCCGCCGGGGCGGGCCGCGCGCCCGGCGCCCGCGCGTCGGGCTCTGCGAGACTGGCGTGATGTCCGACGCCGCGCCCGCGCCCGAGCACGCCCCGGCGCCCCGGGCGTGGTGGCGGAGCCGCGGCCTGCGCCACTGGCTCATCGCGCTCGCGGTGGCGCTTCTCGCCTCGATCCTCGTGCGCGCCTTCGCCTTCGAGTCCTACTTCATCCCCTCGGGCTCGATGGAGCCGACCCTGCAGGTCGGCGACCGGGTGATGGTCGACAAGCTCGCCGTCGACTTCGGCACGATAAACATCGGCGACGTCATCGTCTTCACCTCGCTCGGGGCGGTGGCCACGGCCTGCGGGGACACCGTGCCCGACCTCGTGAAGCGCGTCGTCGCCCTGCCCGGGGACACCATCGCCTCGATCGGGAACCGCATCTACGTCAACGACCAGCTCCTCAAGGAGAACTGGCCCCACAACGAGCCCCTCGGCCGGCCGATCCCCACGACGGTGGTGCCCCGGGGCGACTACTACGTGCTGGGCGACAACCACCCGAACTCGTGCGACAGCCGCTACTGGGGCTTCGTGCCGCGCTCGTCGATCATCGGCAAGGTCTTCATCCGCTACTGGCCCCTGAGCCGGATCGGCTGGCTCTAGGGGGCGCTGCGCGCGTCGAGGGCGGCGCGCAGCGCCGGGGCGAGGGCGCGCGCGGCCGCGGCGTTCGCGCGCACCTGCTCGGGGTTCGAGGCCCCGGCGATCACCGAGGCGACCTGGGGGTGGTCGAGCAGCCAGGAGAAGGCCAGGGTGAGGAGGCTCGCCCCCTCGCCCTCGGCGAGCTCGAGGAGGTCCGAGACCCGGTCCATCAGTTCGGGGCTGTGCCAGTGGGCGGCGCGCTCGGCGGGCATGGCGGCGAGCCGCGACCCCTCGGGCAGGGGCGCGCCGGGGCGGACCTTGCCGGTGAGCAGTCCGTTCGCCAGGGGGTAGAAGGGCAAGAAGGCGACCCCGAGCTCGGCGCAGGCCTCGAGGACCCCGTCGCGCTCGGGGGAGCGCTCGAGGAGCGAGTACTGGTTCTGCACCGAGGCGAAGGCCGGGCCCGAGCCGGCCGCGGCCGCGGCCTCGCGCAGCTGGGCGGCGCTGAAGTTCGAGCAGCCGATCTCGCGCACCTTGCCCTCGGCGACGAGCTCGGCCAGGGCCCCCAGGGTGTCGGCGATGGGGACCGACTCGTCGGGGTAGTGGAGCTGGTAGAGGTCGATCCGATCGGTGCGAAGGCGCGCCAGCGAGTCCTCGCAGGCCCGCCGGACGTAGGCGGGGGCGGCGCCGTAGCGCTCGTCGTCGATCGGCATGCCGAACTTGGTCGCGACGACGGCCTCGTCGCGCCGGCCGGCGAGGGCCCGGCCGAGCATCACCTCCGAGAGGGTGTCGCCGTAGACGTCGGCGGTGTCGAAGAGGGTCACGCCGGCCTCGAGGGCGGCGTGCACCACGGCGTCGGTGGCCGCCTGGTCGAGGCGCCGGCCGAAGTTGTTGCAGCCGATCCCGACGACCGAGACCCGTAGCGATCCGAGGGGGCGCGTCTCCATGTCCGTCCTTTCCCCGGCGAGCCTACGCACGGCCCCGCCGGGCCCGCGCCGCCCCGGTACGATTGGGGGAAAGGAGGTCCCGTGAGGGTCAAGGTCGACTTCGACCTGTGCACGTCGAACGCGGTGTGCATGGGCATCGCCCCCGAGGTCTTCGAGGTGCGCGACGACGGCTACCTGTACGTCCTCGACGAGAACCCCGGCCCGGAGTTCGACGAGCGGCTCCGCCAGGCCGTCGCCAGCTGCCCCAACGGCGCCATCTCGGTCGAGTAGTGCCCGTCCGGGTGCGCCTCGCGCCCTCGCCGACGGGCTACTTCCACGTCGGCACGGCGCGCACGGCCCTCTTCAACTGGATCCTCGCGCGACAGGACCCCGAGGGCGTCTTCATCCTGCGCGTCGAGGACACCGACCCCGAGCGCAACCGCGAGGAGTGGGTCCAGGCGATCTACGCGGCGATGGCCTGGCTGGGCCTCGACTACACCGGGCCGTTCCGCCAGAGCGAGAACGCGCCGGCCCACGCCGCCGCCCTGGAGGCCCTCCGCGCGGCCGGCGACCTCTACTACTGCGACTGCACCCCGGCCGAGGTCGAGGCCCGCCGGGGCGAGGGCGCGACCCCGGGCTACGACGGCTTCTGTCGGGACCGCGGCCTCGAGCGCTCGGCGACGACGGCGCTGCGCTTTCGCACCCCCGACGAGGGGACGCTTAACGTGCCCGACCTCGTGCGCGGGGAGGTCGCCTTCGCGCTGTCTTCGATCGACGACTTCGTCGTGGCCCGGCGGAGCGGTGAGGCCCTCTACGCGCTCGCGAACGTCGTGGACGACCGCGACGACCGCATCACCCACGTGGTGCGCGGCGAGGAGCACCTGGCGAACGCCCCCAAGCAGATGCTGCTCTGGTCGGCCCTCAACGCGGCGACGGGGATCGAGGTGCCCCTGCCGGTCTTCGCCCACCTGCCCCTGCTCGTGAACGAGCAGCGAAAGAAGCTCTCTAAGCGCCGCGACCCCGTGGCCCTCGAGTTGTACCGCGACCAGGGCTACCTCGTCGCGGCCGTCCTCAACTACCTGGCCCTGCTCGGCTGGAGCCCCCGGGGCGACGAGGAGATCGTCGCCATGGACGAGATCGTCCGCCAGTTCCGCTTAGAGGACGTCGCCCACTCCCCGGCCTTCTTCGACGTGAGAAAGCTCACCGCCCTGAACGGCGACTACATCCGACGGCTCTCCCCCGAGGCCTTCGCCGAGGCCTGCCGGCCCTGGGTCGACCCCGGGGACGTCGCCTGGCGGCCCACCGGGTACCGCCCGGCCTGGGGGCTGGAGCGCTACGACGAGGGGCTCTTCGCCCGGGTGGCGCCCCTCGTCCAGGAGCGGGTCGCCCGCCTCGACGAGGTGCCCGCGATGGTCGACTTCTTCTTCATCGACCCCGCCTACGACGAGGCGGCCTTCGACAAGGTCATCCGCCACGACCCCGAGGGCCCGGCCGTCCTATCGGCCGCGGTCGACGCCTACGCCGGCCTGGAGGCGTTCGCCCCCGCGGCGCTGCACGCCGCCACCCTCGCCCTCGGCGAGGCGCGCGGGCTCAGCCTGCGCAAGGCCCAGGCCCCGATCCGCTGCGCGGTGACCGGCCGGCTGGTCGGCCCGCCGCTCTTCGAGTCGCTGGCGATACTCGGGCGAGCAGAGACGCTCGCCCGGCTCGCCGCCGCCCTCGCGCGGGCGTGATCCTCGGGCCGCTCAAGCTCGTCGCCCGCCTCGCCGCGGCGGCCCTCATCGTCCTTATCGGCTACTTCGCCGTCACCTTCGTCCAGATCTGGCTGCGCGGCCACGAGCACTCGAGCGCCGACGCCGCCGCGATCCTCGTCTTCGGCACGACCGAGGACAACGGCACGCCCTCGCTCGAGCTCACCGACCGCCTGGAGGCGGCCCTCGCCCTCTACCGGGCCGGGCGGGCCCCCTACGTCGCCGTCACCGGGAGCCGCCAGCCCGGCGACGTCTACACCGAGGCCGGCGTCTCGGCGACCTTCCTCGAGCGCCGCGGGGTGCCCCGGGACCGGGTGATCGTGGGCGGCGGGGTCGACACCTGGCAGAACGTCGAGAGCGTGGCCCCGGCCCTCCTCGCCAAGGGCCTCACGAGCGTCCTCACCGTGACCGACCCCTTCCACGAGTACCGGGCCATGGCCATCGCCTCGGACTTCGGGCTCACGCCCTACCCGAGCCCGGTCACCGACTCGCCGACCTCGCACTACGGCCTGTGGCGCTACTACCTGAAGGAGACCCTCGAGGTCGGGGTGGCCCGGGTCGTCGGCTACGGGCGGCTCAGCGAGTGGACGGCGCGCACGCCGCTGCGGGGCTGAGCCACGGGGCCCACCGGGCTCTCCTGTAGGATGGTCGGGCCCTTCGGGGGTGGTGTAATTGGCAACACAACTGGTTCTGGTCCAGTTATTCAGGGTTCGAATCCTTGCCCCCGAGCGAATCCGTCGGCGGTGCCGGTATCGTTGACGGACTTGGTCCCATCGTCTAGCGGCCTAGGACATCACCCTCTCAAGGTGGAGGCACGGGTTCAAATCCCGTTGGGACTGCCAGTAGGCCTGGCCCCCGTTCGTGCGACCACGGCCTCTCGCGCGACGGTGCGGACACGAGCGCCCGTCGGGTGCCGTCGCGGCGCCGCGGCGGCGTAGCGTGCCGGCGTGGGGCCGACGGAGCGCGAGCGCCTCGACGACTTGGTCGAGGTGGTGACGGTCGACACCTACGACCCCGACGAGCGCCTCGGTGCCTTCGCGGCCTACTTCGAGGAGGCCCTCGGGGGCGCTCGGGCGGCCCGGCTCCTCGGCGTCGATCTCGAGGTCGAGGAGGTCGCGCCCGAGGGCGCGCCCGAACGGGGGCTCGCGGCTCGGTGCCGCCTCGCCTCGGGCGAGGCGGTGACCGTCTCGGCGGTGGACCTCGTCTTCGAGCCGGCGAGCGACGCGGCGTGGGTCCACGCCGGCTATCGCTGGTCGCTCGGCCTCGAGCCCTTCGCCCACGAAGAGCCCGAGTGGTGGGAGTGGCCCGAGTGGCTCGACCGCTCGTGAGGGCGGGTCGGGTCGGGCCGGCGGGCCCGGTCGCGCCGTAGGCTGGTCGCGTGTCGCAGCCGTCCCTGATCTCCGGCGCGGCCCTGGCCGCCCGCCTGGAGGACCCCGCGGTCCTCGTCCTCGACGTCCGCGAGCCCGACGAGGTGGCCGCCTGGGCCTTCCCCGGGGCGCTGAACGTCCCCCTGGGCGAGCTCGGGGCGCGCCTCGCCGATCTCCCCGAGGACCGCGAGGTCGTCGTCGTGTGCGCGATGGGCGCCCGGGCGAGCGCCGGGGCGACCCTGCTAACTGAGGCGGGGCGCACGGCCTCGGTGCTCGAGGGCGGCATGGCCGCCTGGTCCTCCACCTACGACGAGGTCGAGGGCGACTTCGCCGGGGCCACCGTCGTCCAGGTGCGCCGACGGGGGAAGGGCTGTCTCTCCTACGTCGTGGGCGCCGGCGAGCGCTGCGTCGTGATCGACCCCTCGCTCGAGGTGGAGCGCTACCGGGCCGTCGCCGCGCGCCACGGCTGGACGCTCACCCACGTCCTCGACACCCACCTGCACGCCGACCACCTGAGCGGGGCCCGCGCGCTCGCCGCCGCGACGGGCGCCGAGCTCTGGCTGAATGCGAGCGACCCCTTCGCCTTCGACTTCACCCCCCTCAGCGACGGCACGGCGATCGAGCTCGTGCACGGGGTCGACCTCGAGGTCGCCTCGGTCAGCGTGCCCGGCCACACCGAGGGCTCCACGATGTACCAGCTGGGCCAGGCGGCCGTCTTCACCGGCGACACCCTGTTCCTGGAGAGCGTCGGGCGGCCCGACCTCGCCGACGAGGCCGAGGCCTTCGCCCGGCACCTCTACCGCTCCCTGCACGAGCGGGTCCTCCCGCTGCCCGACGACGTCGCCGTCTTCCCCGCCCACTTCGGGCCCGGGGTGGAGGTGCGCTCGGGGGCCCTCGTCAGCCGGCCCCTCGGCGAGCTGCGAGGGGAATTAGCACCCCTCGCCCTCGACGAGCCCGCGTTCGTCGCCTGGGCCGTCGCCAACGTGAAGGACCGGCCCGGCAACTACCGGCGCATCGTGGCAGTGAACGCCGGGCACGAGGATGTCGCGGCGGACGCGGCCGAGCTCGAGACCGGGCCGAACCGCTGCGCCATCGCCTGATCCCTCGCGGCGAACCGGTCGCGCGGGGCGACGTCGCCACTCCTTCCGCCCCGATGAGCCCGCTTACAATATGGTTACGATTCGCGTCGCCGGGGGCGACGGTGTGCGTGGGGCCGCGAGAAACCCAGGGTGACCAGGTGGGGAGCACCGCCGAGTCGTTGTGGATAACCCTGCGTGCGACACGAACTGTGACCTTGGGCTCCTTCTGTCGCCCGTAGGGCCTTACCTATACTTTTCTCTCGAGGGAGGCCGTGTTCTCACGGGCTCTCCTGCACGCATCAAAGGCAGTGCCGCATGTAATCAACGGCCCGGCACCCGCCGGGACTCGAATGGAGTGAAAATAGGAATGAATAATCCAAGAGCGATTCAGCGCCACTTGGTGAAGGCCCTGGCCGCGGGAGCCTTGCTCGCGGCTGCGGCACTGCCAATGGCGATTGCAAGCGTCGCGGGTGCAACGACGACCTCGGGGGGGACGGCGTCTTTCAGCACGACGAACTCCTCGACTCTGTCGTACCCTGTGCCGACTGCTGACACAACCGGGACCTTGACGGTCACGGCATCGTCGTCGACTGCGTTTGTGGCCAATGATCCTGTGACCTTCACTGCCAGCGGCAGTTCGGGGATCACCTTCGGTACAGGTAAATTTGCGACGAGCTCGACCGTTGCTTCGGACACCTACGACGCCTCTGGGGCTTCGCCGGGCGTCTACACGGTCACGGTTGCGGACACTGCTACCTCCGGCGCTAGCGCTGGGAACACCGTTACCGCGACCATCACGGTGGGTGGAGCTGGCACGAGTTTCATCGACTTCAACACCAATGGTGGATCCGCCGGTTCGTACTTCGGAACTGGCGCAGCTGGGACCTTCTCGATCTACGACTCCAGTGCTCCTTTCGCGGGCGACGGGGGCAACACCACGGTGACGACCAACGCACCCGGTGTCACGTTCTCCGGCATCTCGAACGTGTCGACGGACAAGAACGTCATCACGGGTAGTTTCGCCTCTACGTCGGCAACGGTTCAGGGCACGTACAACGTCACGGTGACTGACAACAAGGGAACCGAGACGTACAACAACGCCTTCAGCGTTAATGCCGCTCCGACGGTGACCTCGCTGTCACAGTCCACGGGCTCAACGACGCCGACGACGCAGGGGACACTCGGTACTGGGACCGCGGTGACGGAGACTGTCACGGGTTCGGGATTCAGCGACCTGTCTGCGGCCAACGTGGCGCTGACGAGCACGGCCGACGGAACGCAGCTGTACGTGAGTGCCGCGTCAACGGCTGGCACGGAGGCCTCTCCGTCGAGCACGGCGAGTATCACCTTCTACCTGCAGAACATGATCACCACCGGTGCCGCGACTCCGGGCGCGTACACGCTGACCATCACGAACGGTGACGGAGGCTCGGTCACGACCGGTCCGATTTTCACCGTGATCGGGGTCGTCGCCAACAACGTGAGCCCGTCGTCCTTCTCGGGGACCGCCACCAATACGGCCTACCCCGTCACGATCAACGGCGCTGGCTTCCAGCAGAACCCCACGGTCACGCTTTTGGCCCACAATTCGTCTTCCGTTTGCGGGGACGCCTCGCTGACCAGCGTGACCGTCGTGAGCGCGAACCAGATTACCGCCACCCTTACGACGAACAATTCGATGACGTCGGGAGTGGTGTGTGACCTCCAGGTGGAGAACAACGGGACGGGTGACAATCAGGCGGCGTTCGTCCTCGGCGGTGCGGTGGGCTTCGGCACTAACGCCACGGCCTCGCCCACGATCACCTCGTCGAGCCTGACGAGCGCGGCGGCCCTCACGGCCGGAGCCCCGTCGGTGACGATGGTTCTCACCGGCTCGGGTTTTGGTGCCTCCAACGGCACGATTGCCGCGAAGGACCCGCTCGGTGGTACCGCGAGTTCCGCCATCACGGGCTGTGTCGCCAACGGTTCGGGGACGACCCTGACGTGCAACGTCTTCGCCGGCACTACGTCCCACACGGGTGTGCAGGGGCAGTACGCCGTGAGCGTGAACGGGGGCCAACTCCCCAACGCGTTCTCGGTGGCAGGCCCGTCGATCACCTCGATCTCGCCCACGGCGCTCGCCGTCGGGGCGCCGATCGGTACGGTCGTGGCCATCACCGGCACGGGCTTCACGAACACGTCGACCGGCCAGGTCACACACGTTTCGGGGAGCGACGCGCTCCGTGGCATCTTCCAGTACGTCAGCGCGACCTCGGAGAACTTTGTCGTGACCACGCCGCCTACGGTCGGCGGGGCCGTTGACTCCCTGGCCGTGACCACGGTGGACGCCTACGGCTACAGCGTCGCGTCCGCTCCGGCGAACCTGGCGATCAATAACCAGCCCGTCGTGACCGGTATCACGTACGTCACGGGCACCTCGGGTGTCGGCGTCGGTGCGACCGCGCAGCAGGTAGTCATCTCTGGCATGTACTTCCAGTCCGGCGCGACGGTCGGCACGTTCGTCGACTCCTCGGGGAAGGCGGACGCCAATGTCACTGCGAAGGTCACGGCGGTCACGTCGACGAGCATCACGGCGACGATTGCCATCGCGGCGGGTGAGACCAACACCATCGTGGGCTACACGGTCTCGAACCCCGACGGTGGTTCGGTGAGCGTGATCGCGGTTGCGCCGATCGGCTTGACGATTGACGCGGCTCCGACCATCACGGCGGTGTCGCCGTCGACAGCGACACCGAGCGCGACGAACGCCTTCACCATCACGGGCACCGGCTTCCAGTCCGGCGCGACGGTGACGGCTTCGAGCAACGGCACCTGCGGTACGACGACCGTCGCCTCGGCGACGTCGATCACGGTGTCCTGCACGCTCGGTGCGGCGGGCTCGTCTGCGGTGACCCTGTTGGTCACCAACCCCGACGGCGGTACGGCCACGTCGGCCACCGTTCTGCCGGCCCAGACGCCTGCGCCGCCGGCGCCGGCGTTCCACGTCTCGGCCGTCCACGGGGCTGCCGTCCACGGTAAGACCGTGACGATCACGATCACCGGCACCGGCTTCTACGCCCAGCCGAAGATCACCAGCACCGCCAAGGGTGTCCGCGCGGTTGTCGCTAAGGACAACGGCAAGGTCCTCACGGTGCGCGTCACCACCCCGATGAACGTCCGCGGCTGGCACACCTTCACGGTGCGTCTCGCCAACGGCAAGTCGGGCAAGGTCAACTACCTGACCAAGTAGTTCCGTTTCACTCCACGCAGTAGAGAGGAGGGCCCCTTCGGGGGCCCTCCTCCTTTTGCGTGCGCTGTGCGGCGCCGCCGACGGGGCGCTCGGTCTAGCGGCCGGAGCGCGCGGGGGTTGGTCAGGCGGGCCGGAGCGACCAGGACGTGCCCGAGGGACCGTCGTGGACCTCGATGCCCGCTGCGACGAGGGCGTCGCGCAGCTGGTCGGCGAGCGCGTACTGGCCCGCCGCGCGGGCCGCGCGCCGGGTCGCGAGGACGCCCTCCACGAGTCGGGTGGGCTCGATCGTGCCTTCCCCGCCGCCCTCGGCGAGCTGGACGAGACGGGCGAGGGCGCGGGTCGCCTCGGGGCCGCCGCCCGCCGCGATCTCGGCCAGGGCGAGTGGCCCACGGGAAGACATCGGTAGGGGGCTCTCGGGGCCGTTCGGCCTCGTGGGGGTCCCTGCATCGGGACCGCGGCGGCGCAGCTCGTCGAGGGGCACCGTCTCACCCGCGGCGATCGAGCGGGTCTCCCCGCCGAGGCGCCAGTGGGCCCGGGCCCGTCCCCGCACGCTCAGGGTGTCGCTCGCGCGGTCGAGGATGACCGCGGTGTGCTCGTCCACGCCGAGGGTCGCGACGCCGGTGGGGAGCTGGCCCTCGAGGAGGGCGAGCCGCGGCTCGCCGAGGTAGCAGAAGCGCGTGTCGTAGTTTTGGCCCTCGGCGTTGTCGAAGTGGGGGATCACGACACAGGAGAGGCCACAGGCGCTCAGGAGGTCGAGGCCGGGCACCCAGGTCGGGTCCTCGACGCCGACCTTGTAGATCTCGTAGATGGGGGCGGTGAGGGCCCCGGCCGTGAGGGCCGCGGCCGAGGCGAGACAGACCGTACCGCCGGCGTCGAGGACGGCGGCGAGGTCCTCGGCTAGGTCGAGGGGTCCCCACTGGGCGAGGGCCCAGGTGGGGCTGCCGGGCCCGGCGAAGACGTAGGTGGCCTGGCGCACACGCTCCTTGAAGAGGGCGCGCTCGACCTGGCTTGCGCGCGCGTAGGAGGCGAGGTGCAGGGTGGTGAGCTCGACGCGCAGCGAGGTCGCGAAGTACTCCTCGAGCTTCTGGCTCATCTGGGGGACGTTGAGCTGGAAGCCGTAGGGGGTGTCCAGGTTCACGGCCGTGAGGTCGGTGATCCTCGAGAGGACCTCGCGGTGGACCCGGGTCATGCCCGGGGCCGTCTCGCCCGAGCCCAGCAGGACGAGGACGCCGGCCGCCATCGGCTCAGCGTACCGTGGGGCCCCGACGGGCGGCTCCGCCCCCCGCTAGCGTGAAGTGGTGGCCGGATTCGTCGTGACCGTCAGCCAGCGCACCCGGGCCGGGGTGTCCGGTCCCCTCGTGCTCTGGGCGATCGCCATGGCCGTGGTGCTGGTGGTCGGCGTCGTCGCCCCCTCGGGCGGCGACGTGCTCTCGGGGTTCGCGGCCTCGGCGCTGCTCGGCGCGTACCTGGGGGCCAAACGCCGGGTCGGGACCGTCCTCATCGCCCCGGTCGTGAGCTGGCTCTTCGCCGCCTTCCCCCTCGTCGTCGCCTCGATGGTCCACTCGGGGGTCGTGAAGGGGTTCTTCCTGGGCGTGCTCTACGTTACGGTCGGCTGGGTCGGGGTCGCCCTCGGCGAGGTGCTCTTCGTCGGCTTCGTCGCGCTCGTGGTGCGCGCCCTATCGGGTGGGCGCCGGGACCGGCCCGAGGTCTACTTCCGGCCCGGCGAGCGCCCCCGCTAGACACCCCTTGCCTCTAACTTGTCAAGCGGCGAGGTCGACCCGGTGCTTCCAGGCGATGCCCTCGTCGTAGGCGACGCCCTGTTCGAGGCAGGCGTGCAGGATCCCCACCCAGCGATTGGCCAGTTGGCGGATGGCCTGGCGATGGGTCTTGTCCCGGGCTCGCAGCTCGTCGTAGTAGGCGCGGGCGCCCGTCGAGGTGCTGAGCGAGCAGAAGGCCCATTGGTCGAGGGCGTCGGCCAGTCGCCGGTTCCGTCGGTGGCGCGCGAGCACGACGTGGCTCTTGCCCGAGGCCCTCGTGATCGGCGACGTGCCGGCGTAGTTCCTGCGAGACTGGGCGCTGGCGTAGCGCTCGGGGTCGTCCCCGAACTCTGCGAGCACCCGGGCGCCGAGGATCGTCCCTAGTCCTGGCAGGGAGTGGACGACCCCGGCGCTCGGGTGCGCCTCAAAACTCTCTCTCAGCGAGCCCTCCAAAGCCTCGAGCTGGGCGCTGTAGGCCTGGATCAGCGCGACGTGGGCCGCGGTGGTGGCGCCGTAGGCGGCCTCGAGGGTCGGGCCCGGGGCGAGCTGTTCGGCGCGCAGGGCCGCCTGGATCTCGCTCGCGCGCCGCTCGAGGCTGCGCTGTCGCCCCGCGCGCGCCAGGGCCGCGGCGACCCTCGAGCGCGAGAGCCGCCGCCCGAGGGACGGCGTGGGGGCGATCGCGAGGATCGCCAACGCGTCGCGGCCGTCGAGGTCGGTGCCGAAGGCGTCGAGGGCCCCGGGGTAGTAGTCCTTCAGGGCGTTGCGCAGGGCGTTGGCCTCGCGCTGGCGCGCCCAGACGGCGTTCTGGTGGGCCCGGGCGAGGACCGTGAGGGCCTCGACCCCCTCGGAGTCCCCGGCCGCCTCACGGTGGTTGTGCCGGTCGGTGCGCACCAGGTCAGCGAGGACCTTCGCGTCGCCGGGGTCGGACTTCGAGCCGCTCGTGACGTGGCGCTCGCGGTAGCGCGCCGCCGACATCGGGTTGACGGCGAAGACGCGGTAGCTCGCGCCGACCAGCGCCGCGACGAGGAGCCCCCGGTCCTTCTCGATGCCGACGATCACCTCGGTCGGCTCATCGGCGAGGCCGGCGAGCAGCTCGTGCAGGGCCCGCACGCCCGCGAGGGTGTCGGGGATTTCTTCGAGCGAGGACCTCACCCGCCTCACTCACTACACAGATGTCGTGGTGGGCCTCGGCCCAGTCCACTCCGACGAATATCACGCTCACCCCCTGGTCGATGGACTCGAGCCTCGAGGACGACGGCGGCGACCTAATGGATAAGTGCTCCTGGCACGACACCTCCGGCCCTCTCCGTCGACCTCACCGACTGGCTGGGCCACGATCTAGCGCTAGAGCTCGAAGCTCAGGCCAACGGAGTGATCACCAGCCAGCGGCTCAGTAGAGAGCCTGCCCCATTGGGGACAGACCTTCCAGTCCCATTAGGCCGGCTCGGTCGCCCCCTCGCCGGCGGCGAGCCGGGCGAGGGCGAGCAGCCAGTCGCCCTGGTCGTCCCACGCGGCGTCGAGGTCGTGCAGGGCGCGTGCGACCATCTGGCTCTCGAGGAGGAGCGCCCACTGGCGTCCGGTGAGGGTGTCGGGCAGGAGTCCCCGGGCCACGGCCCCGTCGTAGAGATCGGCGCAGCGCCCCATGTAGCGCGCGTACACCTCGAGGAAGCCCGGGCGCAGGGCGGGCCGGGCGAGGGCCGTCGCCGCGACCCGGAGGTAGGCCTGGCGGTTGCGGGTGTGCTCGATCTCGAGGGCCGGGTCGGTGAGGTAGCGGTGCAGGCTGTCGAGCATCCGGCCCGTCGGGTGGGGCCCGTCGAGCACCCCCTCGATGCCCGCGACGACCCCGTCGGTGATCTCGGTGAGGATCGTGAGCAGGGCGGCGTCGACGAGGCCCTGGCGGGAGCGGAAGTGGCCGTAGATGACGCTCGTCGAGAGCCCGGTCTCCTGGCAGATGTCGAGGATGCGCAACTCGCCCTCGTCGGCCGCCCACAAGCGGCGCACGGTGGCCTCGATCAGGACGTCGCGCGCCGCCCGGTCCGCTGTGCCCTCGGCCACGGCCCGAACCTAGCCCTTGGGCGCCGCCGCCGTTGTGGAGACCGACTCCGAACCCGAGGGCTACCCCGCGAGGCCCTCGGCCAGGTGGCGCCACTCCTCGAGCGGGGGCTCGTCCCCCTCGCCGAGCACCTGGAGGAGCACGTGGTCGGCCCCGGCCGCGCGGTGCTGGGCGACGACCTCGCGCGCGCCCTCGAGGTCCACGTGGGCGACGAGCGCCTCGCAGAGCCGCTCGGAGCCCCCGCGCACCCAGTCGGCGTCGGTGAAGCCCAGCCGGGCCCAGTTGTTGCGGTAGTTCGTGAGCCCTGTATAGAAATCGAGGTGGGCGTGGGCCCGCTCGAGGTAGGTCGCGCGGTCCCGGCCGAGGACGACGGCCTGCTCGACGACGAGGAAGGCGTCGCCGAGGGCCGCCCGGGCGCTCGCGGTGTGCCCGGGGGTCACGAGGTAGGTGAAGGCGCCCGCGGCGCGCTCGGCGGAGAGCGCCAGCATGCGCGGGCCGAGGGCCGCGAGCACCACCGGCACGGGGGTCTCGGCCTCGTAGGCGTGCATGGGGACCGCGTCCATGGCCTCGAGGTAGGCGCGCGCGTGGGCGACGGGCGAGGCGTAGGCGTGGCCGTGGAGGCGCTCGACGAGGGGCTGGTGGCTCACCCCGAGGCCCAGCACGAAGCGGTCGCGCGAGGCCGCGGCCAGGGTGCGCGCGGCGTTGCGCGTGGCCACGGCGTCGCGGGCCCAGATGTTGGCGATCCCGGTGGCGACGGTCATCCGGGTCGTCACCGAGAGGAAGAGGGCCGCCTGGGAGAGGGCCTCGCGGCCCCAGGCCTCGGGGAACCAGAGGGAGGGGTAGCCGAGGTCCTCGACCTCCTGGGCCAGCTGGACGGCCCGGGCCGGGGGGACCGAGTCCAGGGTGGCCGTCCAGAGCCCCACCGTCCCGCGCAGCGCTGAGAGGGCCGTCGACTCCACGGCTCGACCCTACTCACCGGCCCGGTCGGCCCGGCGCGGCGGCCGGAGCCCTAAGAATGGGGGAATGGCCTACGTGGTCCTCGCCCTGAGCGCCTTCCTCGCCCTGTCGGCGGCGACGGCGCTGCGCCCGGGGCGCCGGGGCGTCTTCGCGGCGTTGGCGTTCCCCGTCGGCTGGGCCGCCGGGGAGCTCGCCGGCCAGGCCCTCGTCGTCGAGGCCGTCCTGGTGGCGCTGCTGCACTGGTGGGGCTGGCCGCGCACCAGCGGGCTGGGCGAGGCCGTGATCGCCCTCGCCGCGCTCGTGGCCGCGGAGAACCTGGCGCTGGTCGCCATCTCCTTCCGGTCCCGGACGGTCGTGCGCCGGGCCTTCGAGCGCGCGCCGGACCGGGTCCTCGCCCTGCCCGCCCCCGGCGAGGACCGCTTCGGCACGTGGTGGCGCACCGCCCTGCAGTTCTCGCCCCACCCGAGGGGGATGGTGATAGAGCGCGACCTCGTCTACGGCGAGCACCGGCGCAACCGCCTCGACGTCTGGTACCTGCCCGACGCCGGCCCGGGCGCGCCGGTCGTCCTCTACCTGCACGGCGGGGCCTGGACCTTCGGCGACAAGCGCGAGCAGGGCCGGCCGATGCTGCACGAGTTCGTGGCCCGGGGCTGGGTGGTCGTCACCCCCAACTACCGCCTCGCCCCGCGCGACCCCTGGCCCGCGCCGATGCAGGACGCCGTCGCCGCGCTCGCCTGGGTCAAGCGCGAGATCGCGAGTCACGGCGGCGACCCCGAGCGGGTCGTCGTCTCGGGCGGCTCGGCCGGGGGCCACCTGGCGGCCCTGGTGGGCCTGGCCGCCGCCGACCCGGCCTGGCGGCCCGACGGGGTCGACGACGGGGTCGACCTGTCGGTGCGGGCGGTCCTCTCCTACTACGGGGTCCTCGAGATGACCGGCGACGAGGACCACTGGCACGGCCTGGGCTGGGGGATCCGGCGCCTCCTCGAGCACCGCGTCGTCCAGTTGCCCTACGCCGGCCACGAGGACCTCTACCGCTCCATCTCGCCCCTGGAGCGGATCACCCGGGACGCCCCGCCCTTCCTCGTCGTCCAGGGCACCGGCGACACCCTGGTCGACTACCGGGTGGCCCGGGCCTTCGTCGCCCGGTTCCGCGCGAGCGCCTTCGCCCCCTGCTACCACGTGGAGCTGCCCTTCACCCAGCACGCCTTCGACGTGACGGCGAGCCCGCGCACCTCGGCGACGACCCGGGCGGCGCTCGCCGTGGCGACGGCGGCCGTCGCGACGCGCGGGCCGACCCCGCCCGAGCTGGCCGCGACCTACCAGGCGCCCCCCACGGTGCTCGAGGTCGAGCTGGCGGGCCGTTACCTCGGGGCCCTCGAGGCGGCGGCCGCCCTCGGTCCCTACGTCGTGGTGACCCCCGACAACCCCTACTCGGTGCCCACCCCGCCCGAGGCGAACGCCCGCCGGCGCGCCGAGATGGCGGCCTCCCTCGCGGCCCTCGGGCTCGACGCGCGCCGCACGCGCGCGGCCGACCCCACCGGGGCGTGGCCGAGCGAGGTGGGCTTCGCCCTCGCGGGCCTCTCGCGGCGCGACGCCGCGGCCCTGTCGCGGGCCTGGGGCCAGTACGCGTTCTACGAGGTGACCGGGGAGGGGGTCGCCGTGCGCGACGCCGCGACCGGCGCGCGGGTCTAGTCGGTCGCCGCCAGGGCGACCGCGACCACGAGCTCGGGGCCCTGCGCGTACTCGATTCCCTGGATCGAGCCGGCGGCCATGAGGTCGGCCTCGGCGCGCGCTATCGCCTCCAGCGCCTCGGCCGGCCCGGTGAGGGCGAGCGCCTCGACGGCCGCGCGCTGGGAGACCCGGGCGGTGCTCTTCTCGCGGCGCACGGCCTCGAGCACCTCGCGCACCGCGTCGTAGGTCGGCTCGACGGGGGCCAGCGCGAGCGGCGCCGGCCAGGGGGCCCGGTGGACCGAGCCCTCGTGCCACCACCGCCAGACCTCCTCGGTGACGTAGGGGAGGAACGGGGCGAAGAGCCGCTGGAGGGTGGAGAGGGCGAGCGCGAGGGTCGCGCGCGCCGAGCGCACCTGCGCCGCGGTCCCCTCGCCGTAGGCGCGCAGCTTCACGAGCTCGAGGTAGTCGTCGCAGAAGCCCCAGAAGAAGGCCTCGGTGCGCTCGAGGGCCCGGGCGTAGTCGTAGCGCTCGAAGAGCTCGGTCGCCTCGACGACGAGCCCGTCGAGCTGGGCGGAGAGGTCCCGGTCGAGGGGCTCGGTGACGTCGCCGGCCGCGTAGTCGACGCCGGGCTCGATCCGGCCGAGCACGAACTTCGAGGCGTTGAGGATCTTGATCGCGAGGCGCCGGCCGACCCTCATCTGGCCCTCGTCGACGGCGGTGTCGGTGCCGGGGCGCCCGAGGGCCGCCCAGTAGCGCACGGCGTCGGCCCCGTGGCGCTCGAGCAGCGGCAGCGGGGTCACCGCGTTGCCCTTGGACTTGGACATCTTCTTGCGCTCGGGGTCGAGCACCCAGCCCGAGACCAGCACGTTGGTGAAGGGCAGGCTGTCGTGGCCCAGGTGGGCGCGCACCACCGTCGAGAAGAGCCAGGTCCGGATGATCTCGTGGGCCTGCAGGCGCAGGTCGAAGGGGAAGAGGCGGGTGAAGAGGTCGGTGCCCCAGTGGCCGGCGATCTGGGGCGAGAGCGAGCTCGTGGCCCAGGTGTCCATGACGTCGGGGTCGCCGACGAAGCCGCCCGGGCGGCCCCGCTGCTCCTCGGCGTAGCCCGGGGGGGCGTCGGACGAGGGATCGACGGGCAGGTCGGCGAGGGCCGGGCGGATCGGGTGGTCGACGTCGACCTCGCCGTTCTCGCCCACGGGGTACCACAGGGGGAAGGGGACGCCGAAGAAGCGCTGGCGCGAGATGTTCCAGTCGACGTTGAGCCCCTCGACCCACGAGCGGTAGCGGTGCCGCATGAACTCGGGGTGCCAGTCGAGCTCCTCGCCCCGGGCGAGCAGGGCCTCGCGGTTCTCGAGCGTGCGCACGAACCACTGGCGGCTCGTCACGATCTCGAGGGGCCGCTCCCCCTTCTCGTAGAACTTGACCGGGTGGGTGATCTCGCGCAGGTCGCCCACGAGGGCCCCGCTCGCGCGCAGCATCTCCACGATCTGCGCGCGGGCCTGGGTGACGGTGCGCCCGGCGAGCTCGGCGTAGTGGGCGTTCGCGGCCGCGGGGTCGACCGAGGCGAAGGCCGGGTCGGCGAAGTCACAGGGCGCGAAGCGCCCGTCGCGGCCGATCAGCGCGCGGGTCGCCAGCTCGAGGTCGCGCCACCACGTGACGTCGGCCGTGTCGCCGAAGGTGCAGACCATCGCGATCCCCGAGCCCTTCTCCGGGTCGGCCAGCTCGTGGGCGACGACCGGGACCTCGACGCCGAACAGCGGGGTGCGCACGGCGCTCCCCACGAGCCCGGCGTAGCGGGGGTCCCCCGGGTGGCAGACGAGCGCCACGCAGCTCGGGATGAGCTCGGGCCGGGTGGTCTCGATCTCGACCGCGCCCTCGGCGTCGACCCGGGGGAACGCCACCCGGTGGTAGACGCCGGGGCGCTCGCGGTCCTCGAGCTCGGCCTGGGAGACGGCCGTCTGGAAGTCGACGTCCCAGAGGGTGGGCGCGACGCTCGCGTAGACCTCGCCGCGCTCGAGCATCTCTAGGAACGCGCGCTGGGAGATCGCGCGCGCGTGCGGCGAGATCGTCGAGTACTCGAGGGTCCAGTCGACGCTGAGCCCGAGGAACCGCCACAGGCCCTTGAAGGCCTCCTCGTCGATCGCGGTGAGCCGGGTGCAGAGCTCGACGAAGTTGCGCCGCGAGACCGGGGTGCGCCCGTCTCCGGTCCCGTCGGGCTCGAAGGCGGGGTCGTAGGGCAGCGTCGGGTCGCAGCGCACCCCGTAGTAGTTCTGGACCCGGCGCTCGGTCGGCAGGCCGTTGTCGTCCCAGCCCACCGGGTAGAAGACGTCGCGCCCGCGCATGCGGAAGAAGCGGGCCAGGAGGTCGCCGTGGGTGTAGCTGAAGACGTGACCGAGGTGCAGGCTCCCCGAGACGGTGGGCGGGGGCGTGTCGATCGCGTAGATCGTCGCCGCGGTCGCCTCCCGGTCGAAGCGGTAGACGCCCTCGGCGTCCCACCGCTCGCCCCAGACCGCCTCCAGGCCGTCCACCGAGGGCTGGTCGGGGACCCGGTGGGCCGGGGGCTGATCGGGCATGGTGGCGTAGTTTAGAGCAGTGATCCGTCTCTACGACTCGGCGCGCGGCGAGGTCTGCGACCTGCGCCTGCGCGACCCCGGGCGGGTCTCGGTCTACGTCTGCGGGCCCACCGTCTACGGCCCGCCCCACCTCGGCCACGGCCGCTCCACCCTGGTCTGGGACGTGCTGCGGCGCTGGCTGACCTTCCAGGGGCTGAGCGTCGAGTTCGTCTCGAACGTCACCGACGTCGACGACAAGATCATCGCGCGCGCGGCCGCTGAGGGGCGCGCCGAGTCCGAGGTCGCGGCCGAGTACGAGGCCGAGTGGTGGGCCGCGATGGCCCTGCTCGGGGTGGCCCGGCCCGACGAGACGCCCCACGCCACGCACTACGTGGCGGGCATGGTCGAGCTCATCGAGGAGCTGCTCGAGCGCGGCGCCGCCTACCGCACGAGCGACGGGGTCTACTTCGAGGTGACCAGCGTGCGCGACTACGGCCTGCTCGCCGGCCAGCCCCTCGAGAGCCTGCGGGCCGGGGCCCGGGTGGGGGTGAGCGACGAGAAGCGCACGCCCCTCGACTTCGCCCTCTGGAAGGCCGCGAAGCCCGGCGAGCCGAGCTGGCCGGCGCCCTTCGGCGAGGGCCGCCCGGGCTGGCACACCGAGTGCGTCGTGATGGCCCTCGACCTCCTGGGCGAGGGCTTCGACCTGCACACCGGCGGGATCGACCTCAAGTTCCCCCACCACGAGAACGAGCGGGCCCAGGCCGCCGCCCTGGGGCGGCCCTTCGCGCGCCACTGGGACCACCACGGGATGGTCACCGTCGGCGGCGAGAAGATGTCGAAGTCGCTCGGCAACTTCACCTCGCTCAGCGACCTCGCCGCGCGCACCGACCCGCGGGCCTACCGCCTCTTGGTGCTGCGCAGCCACTACCGCTCGCCCCTCGAGGTGAACCCCGCGACGGTCGCCGACGCCGAGCGGGCCCTCGCGCGCCTCGACGCGTTCGCCCGGCGCTTCGACCTCGACCCCCTGGCCGGGGCCGACCGGTTCTGCCGCCACGACCGCCACGACTTCGCCGAGGAGGCCGACGACCTCTACGAGCGGGTCGCGGCCGCCCTCAACGACGACCTCGACACGCCCCTGGCGGTGGCCGACCTCTTCGAGGCCGTCACCGCGGCCCACCAGATGGAGGACGAGGGCCGCCACGGCCCCGCCCGGCGCCTGGCCCACGCCGTGAACACCCTCTTCGGGGCGATGGGGCTCGGGCTGCGCGCGGGCACCGACGAGGTCGACGACGTGACCCGCCGGCTGGTGGCCGAGCGCGACGCCGCCCGGGCCCAGAGGCGCTTCGGAGACGCCGACCGGATCCGGGACCAGCTGGTCGAGCGGGGCTGGGTCGTCGAGGACGGCCCGGCCGGGACCGTGGTGCGCCGGGCCTAGACGTCTTGTGGTCCGCCGGGGCGCTCGGGTAGCGTTGCCGACGAGGTTGCCGTCGTGGTTCCCTCCAGGCCCGAGGGGCCGAGAAGCGTTAACTGAAGGAGGCCCCGGTGGCCGCAGGAACCGTGAAGTGGTTCAACGACGAGAAGGGGTGGGGGTTCATCGCGGTCGATGGCCAGCCCGACGTCTTCGTCCACTACTCCGAGATCCAGGGCGATGGTCGTCGGACCCTCGTCGAGGGACAGAAGGTGGAGTTCGACATCGAGGCCGGCGAGCGCGGTCCGCTCGCCAAGCGCGTCGCCCTCGTCTAGGGCTCCGACCGGCGGCCGCCGCTCCGCGGCGGCCGCCTCGTCGTGTCCGGGCCGATTTGGTAGCGTGGGTTACCGGTGGGTAACCCATGGGTAACCCGGTAGGAGAGTAGGTGGTGATGGGCGAGTTCTCGATGGACCTCAACGAGGACCAGGTCACCCTGCGCGACTGGGTGCACGGCTTCGCGCTCGAGAAGATGCGCCCGATCGCCGCCGAGTGGGACGAGCGCGAGGAGACGCCCTGGCCCTTCATCGAGGAGGCCGCCCAGATCGGCATCTACGGCCTCGAGTTCATGATGAGCGCCCTGGCCGACCCGACGGGGCTCTCGCTCATGGTCGCCCTCGAGGAGCTGGCCTGGGGCGACGCCGGGCTGTGCATGTCGCTCATGGGCACCTCGCTCGGGGTCGCCGGCATCGTCGCCAACGGCACCCCCGAGCAGCAGAGGGAGTGGGTCCCCCAGTGCTACGGCACCCCCGACGACGTGAAGCTCGCGGCGTTCTGCGTCACCGAGCCCGACGCCGGCAGCGACGTCTCCTCGCTGCGCACCCGCGCCACCTACGACGAGGCGACCGACGAGTGGGTCCTCAACGGCACCAAGACCTGGATCACCAACGGCGGTATCGCCAACACCCACGTCGTGGTCGCCTCGGTCGAGCCCGAGCTGGGCGCCCGGGGCCAGGCCTCCTTCGTCGTGCCTGAGGGCACCCCGGGGATCCGCATGGGCCAGAAGTTCAAGAAGATGGGCATCCGCGCGAGCCACACCGCCGAGGTCGTCCTGGAGGAGTGCCGGGTGCCCGGCCGGTGCCTGCTCGGGGGCAAGGAGAAGCTCGACGAGCGCCTGGCGCGGGCCCGCGAGGGCAAGCGCTCCTCGGGCCAGGCGGCCATGGCGACCTTCGAGGCGACCCGCCCGGCCGTCGGGGCCCAGGCCCTCGGGATCGCCCGGGCGGCCTACGAGTACGCCCTCGACTACGCCAAGGAGCGCAAGCAGTTCGGCCGGGCCATCGTGGAGAACCAGGCGATCGCCTTCAAGCTCGCCAACATGAGGACCGCCGTCGACGCGGCCCGGCTCCTCGTGTGGCGCGCCGCCTGGATGGCCGCGACCGCCAAGACCTTCACCGCCGGCGAGGGCTCGATGTCGAAGTACTTCGCGGGCGAGACGGCCGTGCGGGTGACCGAGGACGCCATCCAGATCCTCGGGGGCTACGGCTACGTGCGCGAGTACCCCGTCGAGCGCTGGCACCGCGACTCGAAGATCTACACCATCTTCGAGGGCACGAGCGAGATCCAGCAGCTGATCATCGCCCGGGCGATCTCGGGCAAGCACATCCGCTGAGGCGCCGTCGAGGGAGGCGTGGTCGGCGCCCCCTCTACGTGCTACCCGTGACGCACACGAAGACCATCGGGGTCCGCGAGCTTCAGCAGCACGCGTCGGCGGCGTTGCGCCGCGTCGAGCGCGGCGGGGCCGTCGGCGTGACCGAGCGGGGTCGCCTCGGGGCGGTCCTCAGCGCGCCGTCGGCCGCCACCGGCGCGGCGGCCCTCGTCGCGTCGGGCCGGGTCACCGCGGCCCGCCGGGCGACGGGCGACCTGCCCGCGGCGGTGCGCGTCGAGCGCCACCGCCGAGGCCCTCGGCGAACCGCGCGACGAGGACTAGTCCCGTGGTGCGGCATCTCGACGCGTCCGCCTTCGTGACGCTGGTGGCGCTCGAGGACGAGTCGCTCGGGCTTCGCGCGTGGTTCTCCGCCCACGAGGCGATCGGGTCGAGCCGGCTCCTGCACCCCGAGGCGATGCGGTCGGCCGCTCGGCTCGGCATCGACGCCGAGGTCGTCGAGGACGCCCTCGAGGCGGTCTCGCTCGTCCGGCCGGGCGTCACCACCTTCGCCACCGCGGCGCCTCCAGCCCGGGACCCTTCGCTCGCTCGACGCCCTGCACCCGGCCACGGCGATGGAGATCGGTGACGACCTCGAGGGCCTCGTCGTCTACGACGAACGGCTCAGCGAGGCCGCGCGGGCCGCGTCGCTCGTGGTGGTGGCCCTGCGGTAGGCGGCGCGCCGAGGTGACGGGCGGATCCTCGGGCGAGACGCGTACGAGCACCCCTCGGAGCGGGCGCTGGTCGAGACGGCCGCCTCGGCGCCCTGAGCCTCACGTCGTGATCGCGTGCGCGGACCGCGGCCGCGTGGTCGAGCGCGGTGTGGCGGTCACGTTGCGCGCGGCCGGGCGACGCGGCCGACCCGGGCCGGGGCGGGCCCGTCGCTCTCGCCCTAGTCGCGCGCGGCGTCCGGGGCCCGGACCGAGGCGAGCAGGCGTCGGCCCGCGGGTGAGAGCGACGTGGCGCGTGGCCACACGGCCCGGATCGCCCGGCGCAGGTCGAGGTCGGCCACGGCCACCGCCACCAGCCGGCCCTCGGTGAGCTCGCGCGCGACCGCCGCGCGACCCACCACCCCGACGCCGAACCCGTCGGCGACGGCGGACTTGATGGCCGTCGTCGAGGCCAGCTCGACGGCCGGGGTGAGGGCGAGGCCGTGGCGGGCGAGCGCGCGCTCGAGGACCTCGCGGGTCCCCGAGCCCGACTCGCGCGCCACGATCTCGGCGCGCGCTAGTACGGCGGCGTCGATCGGACGGCGTCGGTGGGCCCAGGGGTGGTCGGGGGCGACGACGACGACCAGCTCGTCGTGGGCGACGGTGCGGCCCTGCAGGCCGGGGGGGACCCGGGCGCCCTCGACGAAGCCGAGGTCGATGGCCCGGCGCGAGAAGGACTCCTCGACCTCGTGGGAGTTGGCCATGCGCAGCGACACGGCGATGTCGGGGTCGCTCGCGTGCAGCGCGCTGAGCCAGGCCGGCAGCAGGTACTCCGCCACCGTCAGGCTCGCCGCGACCCGCAGGTGGTGGCGCCGCCGCGACGCGAGCAGGCGGGCCCCGTCGATCAGCTCGCGCGTCGCGTCGAGCGCCGGCGCGGCCCAGCCGACGACGGCGGCCCCCTCGGGGGTGAGCCGGGTGCCCGCGGTGGAGCGCTCCAGCAGGGTGAGCCCGAGGGCCGCCTCGAGCCGCTTGAGCCGGAGGCTGGCGGCCGGCTGGGTGATCCCGGCGCCCTCGGCCGCCCGGGAGATCGAGCCGGCCTCGGCGACCGCCGCGAGCAGCGCGAGGCCGTCGAGGTCGGGCCAACGGGTCATAAGCGTATGTTATGACCTTCACGCGACGTCACCGGGCGCGGCGGCGGCCCGGCCCGGCAGGCTCGTAGCCGTGGACGAGACGGCCGCCCTCGCGAACCCGCCGACGCGGACCCGCGCGGCCCTCGCCGCGGCCCCGGGCCTCGGACTGGCGCTCGCCGTGGGCCTGGTCGCCACGGGGCTCGCCCGCCTCGCCCCGACCGTCGGGGCGCCGGTCTTCGCGATCGTCATCGGGGCCCTCCTCGCCCTCACCGGGCGCACCACGCCGGCGCTGCGGCCGGGGCTGCGCGTCGCGGCCCGCCCGGTCCTCCAGCTCGCCGTCGTCCTGTTCGGCTTCGGGCTCTCCTTCGCCGCGGTCGCCTCGATCGGGGTGTCGTCGCTGCCGGTGCTCGCCTCGAGCCTCCTCGGAGCGCTCCTCGGCGCCCTGCTCTTCGGCCGGCTCCTCGGGGTGGGGGGCGACCTGCGCACCCTGATCACGGTGGGCACGGCGATCTGCGGCGCCTCGGCCATCGCCGCGACCGACGGCGTGCTGCGCGCGCGCGAGCGCGACGTCAGCTACGCCATCGCGACCATCTTCACCTTCAACGTGGTGGCCGTCCTGCTCTTCCCGCTGCTCGGCCACGCCCTGCACCTCTCCAGCCACACCTTCGGCCTGTGGGCCGGCACGGCCGTGAACGACGTCTCCTCGGTGGTGGCGGCCGCGACCTCCTTCGGCCACGGCGCGACCTCCTACGCGATCGTGGTGAAGCTCGCCCGGACCCTCGCGATCATCCCGATCACCCTGGCGCTCTCGTGGCGCCGGGCCCGGGCGGCCGAGGTCTCGACGGGCTCGCTGCGCGCGGCGGCCTCGTCCTTCCCGTGGTTCATCCTGGCCTTCGTGGCGGCGGTCGCGGTGAGCTCGCTGGGCCTGCTCACCCCGTCGGTCGCCTCGGCGCTCGGCTCGCTGGCCACCTTCATGATCGCCGTGGCGCTGGCCGGCATCGGCCTGTCGACCGACCTCGCGGCCATCCGGCGCGCCGGGGTGCGCCCCCTGGCCCTCGGCGCGGGGGTGTGGGCGGTGGTGGCGGTCGTGAGCCTCGCGGTCATCGCCCTCACCCACCACTGAGCGGTGCGGCGGGTCGCCGCCGGGGCCGGTGGTGCGCGCTCGTTACGCTGAGCCCGTGGGAGAGGGCGCGAGGCTGCTCGTCGTGTGCACGGGCAACGTGGCGCGCTCGCCGATGCTGGCCGCCATGCTCGAGCGCCTGGCCGAGGACCTCGGGCGGGGGTGGTCGGTGCGCAGCGCCGGGACCCTCGCCGGCGAGGGCGACCGGGTGAGCCCGCGGACCCTCGTCGCCATGGCCGCGCTGCCCGAGGTCGACGCCCCGCTGCTCACCCTGCACCGCAGCCACCGCCTCGGGGCGGGCGACGTGGCCTGGGCCGACGCGATCCTCACGACCGAGGCCGACCACGTCCGCCACATCCGCCTCGCCTTCCCGGAGGCGACGGCCCGGGCCGTCTCGGTCGGCCAGCTCATCGCCGAGGCCCCCGAGGGCGAGCCGCTCGCGACCCAGGTGGCGCGCGTCGCGGCCCGTCACCCCGACGACCGCCACGACGTCACCGACCCGGCCGGGGGGGACCAGTCGGTCTACGACGACACGGCGGCCCAGCTGTGGGTCATCGCCCGCCAGCTGGCCTTCGGCGCGCGGGCCTAGTCGATCTGGATCGAGCGCAGCCCGCCCCAGGCGAGGGTGGCGCTGCGCGCGGCGAGGCGCTGGGCGACGCCCGGGCGCGGCGGCGGCCAGCCGCGCGCCTCCTGCTGGATGAGCCACGCGGTCGCGGCGCCCTCGGCGATGCCCACGACGCCCGCGGCCAGCTGGCGCCGGTGGTCGGGCTTGATGCGCACGGCGATGAGCGGCTCGATGAACGACACGAGCGCCGCCTCGAAGGAGCGCAGGTCGCCCTTGGTCTCACCCTCGTGGGAGTGGATGAACAGGACCCGGAAGGCGTCGGTCTCCTCGACCACCATGTCGAAGAAGACCCGGAAGGAGACCTCGATGCGCTCGCGCGGGGTGGTGGCGTCCTCGACGGCCGCGGCCAGCGCCCCGAGGAGGGTCTCGGCCGTCCGGGTGACGACCTCGCGGTAGAGCTCGGTCTTGGAGTCGAAGTACTGGTAGAGGATCGGCTTGGTGAAGCCGGCCTCGTGGGCGATCTCGTCCATCGTGGTGGCCTGGAAGCCGCCGCCGGCGAAGACCGTGCGCGCGACCCGGAGCAGGTGGTCCCGTCGCTCGGGGGGAGGGGTGCGCTCGCTCGAGAGCGGGCGCTCGTCGTTGAGGACCATTGGCTCGAGCCTACCGGCTGCTCGCGAGGAGGTCCCCCACCAGCGGGGCCAGCCGGCGAGGCAGGTCCGCGAGGTCGAAGTGGGCCCGGGCGACGGCGAGGTTGGCCTCGCGCCGGGCGAGGTCGGGCCGGTCGAGCTCGGCGGCGACGCCCTCGACGTCGGCGAGGTCGACGAAGGCGAGGCCGGTGGCCGTGATCTCGGCGAGCACCGGGTAGGGGTGCACGGCGAGCGGCCGTCGGTGGGCGACCGACTCGAGGACCGGGTTGCCGAAGCCCTCCCAGGTCGAGGCGACGACCACGAGGTCGCAGGCGGCGTAGGCGTCGGCCACCCCGACCCCCGGGGGGCGGCCGTGGCGCACCGGCGCGGCGCTTCGCCCGACGAGCCGCGCGAGCTCCGCGTCGTAGCCGTCCTCGGCCGGCCCGAGGATCCACAGGGTCGCCCCCAGCGCCTCGGCGAGGGCCAGGGCGCCCGGGACGTTCTTGCGCGCGATCGCGCGCGAGGGCAGGAGGACGAGGCGCCCGTCGCCGACCCCGAGCCGCTCGCGGGTGGCCCGGCGCTCCCCGGGGGGCGGGTCGAGGTCGAAGGCGTTGTAGAGGGTGGTCGCCTCGACGCCGCGACGGGCGAGCTCGACGCGGCTGAGCTCGTTGATCGTGACGTGGCCCCAGCGCGGCCCGGTGCGCGGCGGGGGCGCGTCGGCGCCGCCGGGGCGCTGCCAGGGGAGGTCGTGGTGGCGCAGGAGGGCGGCGCGGTCGCCCAGGGCCGCGTAGGTCGCCTCGACGGCGCGGGGGTTGAGGGGCAGCGAGACCAGGTTCTCCACCACGACGAGGTCGCAGCCCTCGAGCGCGCGCGCCAGCGCGAGCTCGTCAACGGGGCCCGTGCCGCGGTGCGAGAGGCCCTCGACGAGGTGGTCGGCCGTCCCCTCGCCGGCGACGGTCACCACCCGGTGGCCGAGCGCGCGCAGGGCCCCGGCCCACTTCGCGGCCTCGACGCTCACCCCGTCGACCCCGCCCAGGCGGTAGCTCACGACCCCGACGCGCGCCACCGCCCGAGGCTACGACGCCCGGTGGCCCCGGGAGGGCCGGGCGGGGCGCCGGTAGACTCCGACGGTCCGAGTCGGCGCACTTTGGGAGGACCATGGTCAAGCGGGCGCTGATCACCGGCATCACCGGCCAGGACGGCTCCTACCTGGCCGAGCTGCTCCTCGCCGAGGGCTACGAGGTCGTGGGGCTCATGCGGCGCAGCTCGACGGTGAACATCGAGCGCATCAGCCACATCCAAGAGCGCCTGACCCTCGTCTCGGGCGACCTCATGGACGAGGTGTCGCTCATCAGCGTGCTGCGCGAGTACCGCCCCCGCGAGGTCTACAACCTGGCCGCCCAGAGCTTCGTGCAGGCCTCCTGGGCCCAGCCGGTGCTGACGGGCGAGTCGACGGCCCTCGGGGTCACCCGGATGCTCGACGCCATCCGGATGGTCGACCCCGAGATCCGCTTCTACCAGGCCAGCTCCTCGGAGATGTTCGGGCGGGTCCGCGCCGTGCCCCAGAACGAGCACACCTCCTTCTACCCGCGCAGCCCCTACGGCGTCGCCAAGGTCTACGGCCACTGGATCACCGTCAACTACCGCGAGAGCTACGGCCTGCACGCCTCGAGCGGGATCCTGTTCAACCACGAGTCGCCCCGGCGCGGCGTCGAGTTCGTCACCCGCAAGGTGACCCACGGCGCCGCGCGCATCGCCGCGGGCCTGGACACCGAGCTGCGCCTCGGGAACCTCGAGTCCCGTCGCGACTGGGGCTACGCGGTCGACTACGTGCGGGCCATGTGGATGATGCTCCAGCGCGACGTGGCCGACGACTTCGTCATCGCCACCGGCGAGACCCACTCGGTGCGCGAGCTCTGCGAGGTGGCGTTCTCCCACGTGGGGCTGGCGTGGGAGGACCACGTCGTCGTCGACGACCGCTACCTGCGCCCGGCCGAGGTCGACCTGCTGGTGGGCGACCCGACCAAGGCGAACCGCGAGCTGGGCTGGCACCACCGGGTCGGCTTCACCGAGCTCATCGAGCTGATGGTCGACGCCGACGCCAAGGCCCTCCAGCGCTGAGGGTCGACGCCGTGCCCGTGGTGACCCTCGAGGGGGCCGTCGTCACCTCCGCCGGCTACCCCCTCCTCGCCGGGGTCGACCTCGTCGTCGAGCCCGAGACCCTCACCGTGGCGACCGGCCCCAACGGCGCCGGCAAGACGAGCCTCCTGCGCCTGCTCGGCGGTCTGGTGGGACTGGGCGGTGGGCGCGCGGTCGTCTGCGGGATCGACCTCGCGGCGGGCGACCGGCGGTCGTTGCGCCGGCGGGTCGGCTGGCTCGGCCACGAGGGCTCCTTCTACGACGACCTCAGCGTGCGCGAGAACCTCGTCTTCGCCGCCCGGGCCCTCGGCCGCCCCGTGGCGGCGATCGACCCCGCGCTCGAGCGCGTCGGCCTCGCGGCCCGCCGGGCGACCGCGGCCCGGCGCCTCTCGGCCGGCCAGCGCCGGCGCCTGGGGCTCGCGTGGCTGCTCGTGCGCCGGGCCGAGCTCTGGCTGCTCGACGAGCCCTACGCCTCGCTCGACGCGCAGGGCCGCGACTTCCTCGACGCGCTGCTCGCCGACGTGGTGGCCGCCGGGGCGACGGTCCTTTTGAGCGCGCACGACCCCCTGCGCAGCGCGACGCTGGCCCCGCGCACCCTCGCGATGGCGGGCGGCCGGGTCGTCGGCGACGTCCCCTCGGGACGGCCGTGATCGCGACGGCCCTGCTGGTCGCGGGCAAGGACCTGCGCATCGAGGCGCGCAGCCGGGTGCTCCTCTGGCAGGTGCTGCCCTTCGGGGTGGTGGCCCTGGTGCTCGCCGGGATCGCGCTCGGGCCGGCGCGCGCCGGCCACTCCGACGCCGGCCCCGGGCTCTTCTACCTCGTGGCGCTCTTCGTCACCCTCCTCGCCGTGAACCGCTCCACCCAGATCGAGGGCGCGAGCGGCACCCGGACCTCGGTCGCGACCCTCGGGCTCGACCCCGCGGGGGTCTTCCTCGGCAAGGCCCTGGCGCTGGCGGTCGAGCTGTGGGCGATCGGCGCGGTCTTGCTCGCCGGTTCGGTCCTGCTGCTCCACGCGGGGCTCGCGGGGACCCTCGAGGCCCTGCCGAGCGTCGCGGTGACCCTCGGCGCGCTCGCCGCGGCCGGGTCGCTCTACGGCGCGCTCTGCGGCGGGGGCGGCGCCGCGACCCTGCTGCCGGCGATCTCGTTCCCGGGCTTCGTGCCGTTGCTGATCGCGGGGGAGCGGGCCTACCACAGCGCCCTCGCCGGGGGGGCGCTCTGGCAGTGGTGGGTGATTTCCCTCGTCGCCCTGGCCGCCTACGTGGCCCTCGGCGTTCTCCTTTACGGTGTTGTCGAGGAATCATGGTGATGTGGGTATCCATCAAACCGGGGTGAAGGCCGCCATTCCAAAGGGTTGGCTTGTCACGGCTCGGTGACACGATCTCCTGCGTGTCCCGTATCGCCGCCGCCGCTGACCGCAGCGTCCTTGTGCTGGACCTGAGGCCCAGTCCCGCCCAGGCCCACCGTCTCGACCAGGCCCTCTTCGCCACGGGCAACCTGAGACGGGCCCTCACGCGCTTCGGGCTCGCCCGTCTCCGGGACCTGCGCCAGAGCCCCGAGTGGCGGGCGGCTCGCGGACTCCCCACCGGACTCGACGCCACGGGCAAGGTGATCAACGCACCCGCCCGCACGGCTCGTAATGAGGCCCTCGACGCCGCTCGCCTGTCCCACCGGCTCTCCGAGCGGGACTTCGAGATGGTGGTACTGGAACTGCGCCGCGAGTCGCACTGGATCGCCGAGCACGTGCCCTCTTCCTCGGCTCTCAGAGTGAGCCACGAGGTCTGGGAGGTCTTCGAGCGCCACGTCTTCGCCGGCGCCGGCCGGCCCAAGGTCCCCTGGGCGCGCGAAGTCACTCACCTGCCGGGGTCCTCCCGCGACCAGGGACGCGGTCCGGCGACCCCTACGGAGACCGAGCGGGCTCTCGCCCGGGACAAGACCCCGCCGAAGGAGCGTCACGGCACGTGGGCGGGCCTGACTCTCCAAGAAGGTGAGAGTGGTCTGGTCCTGCGCCTCAGCCCGAGCCGGGACCGCGAGCGACGCCTCGAGATCCCGGTCGTCGTGTCCCAGCCCGGTGACCCCGACTACGAGCGCGAGCGCCACTACCTCGATCGCCCCGACACCTGGCGCACGGTCAGCCTCGAGCGCCGCGTCGTGCGGGGCCGGCCCCGCTACGAGGCCCACCTCGTCGCCCGCCTCGCCCCCTACCGCGCCCCCGGGCTCTACGACCACGTGCCCAGCGCCCGAGTGGGCCTCGACCTCGGGGTCTCCAGCCTCGCCGCGGTTGCTGTCGAGGGCGGTCGGGTCACGGCGGCCCTGCTCGTGACGTCGAGCGTGGAGGAACGGGCCCGCGAGAAGGAGCGGGCACTGCGTCGTCGGCGCGAGCAGCGCGCCCTCGACCGGTCACGCCGCAACACCAACCCCGCGGCCTTCCTCCCAGACGCGAGGGGCCGGGCTCACCGGGGCAGCTACAAGCCCGGGGCGAGGCTCGTCACGTCTCGGGCCCATCGCGAGCGCCAGCAGCGCCTGACTGACGAGGATCGACGCATCGTGGAGGAAAGGAAACGCCGTCGCAACGGACTTGCCCGCACCATCGTCACCGGGCTAGGGGCCGATCTCGTCACCGAGGACGTCAGCGTGCGGCCCTGGCAGAAGCGGTGGGGGAGATCGATCCTCTCCTTCGCCCCGGGTGATCTCCGGGCCAAGATCGACGTCGAGGCGAAGCTGGCCGGCGGTCCCGGACTCACTCTGGTGCCCACGAGCCTTGCGCTGACGGCGAGTTGCCACTGCGGAGCGAAGCTGGCCAAGCTCCTCGCACAGCGCACGCATCGTTGCCTCGCCTGTGACAGTGCCCCGGTGCAGCGCGACCTCCACTCGGCGCTGCTCGCCGGGTGCGTCGGTGGTGACGCACCTACCTTCTACCTGGACGTGCCCTACGCCACGCGCGTATGGGCGACGGGGGCCGAGGGTCCCCTGACCGCGGCGTCCCGGAGGCCGGGAGTCATCTCTCGGCAGTCAAGCATGAGACGGGCGGGCGCGCAGTCCGGCGCTCGTCGAGATCGACGCTCGCGGCGAAGCACCGACCCCCTGGTCGACCTCGACGGGGACCGCGTCGTCACCTCTGGCGGCGAGCGCGGCCCCTGTCGAGCAGACAGTCCGGGCACGGGCAGACCATCAATCGAACGAGCCCTAGACTCCCCTGGTTAGATGGATACCCCCGCATGGTGAAAATGGTCGCGTCACGCCTGCTGGGGCCCGTCACGCTCGTCCTGCTGGCGCTCACCTTCTGGCTGGGCCTCTTCGTCACCCCGCCGGCTAAGGTCCAGGGCAACCTCGCGCGTCTGGTCTACGTCCACCCGGCGATCGCCTGGGTGGCCCTCTACGTCTCGTTCGGCACCGCGACGATCGCCTCGGCCCTCTACCTCTGGCGCCGGACCCGCTCGGGCACGATGGACCGGGTAGCGCACTGCGCGATGGAGGTCTCGGTCGTCTTCATCGCCCTCACCCTCATCACCGGCTCGATCTGGGGGCGGCCCACCTGGGGGGTGTGGTGGGCCTGGGACGCGCGGCTCACCTCGACGGCCGTGCTCGGGCTGTTCGCCCTGGCGTACCTGGCGCTGCGCCGGGCGACCGACGACCCCGAGGCGCGCGCCACACGCGCGGCTGTCTTCTGCTTGGTCGCCGCGGTGAACGTGCCGATCATCCACTTCTCGGTCCAGTGGTGGAAGACGCTGCACCAGGGCGCGACCGTCTTCACCGCGAACCGCACGCTGCTGATCCACGGGATCATGGCCTGGACGCTGCTCATCAGCTTCCTCGGCTTCACGAGCCTCTTCTTCTGGCTGCTGCGGGCGCGCTACCGGCTCGAGATCGCGCGCGCCGAGCGCGACGCCGTCGCCTTCGCCGAGGCCCTCGAACTGCGCCGACGCGAGGGGGTCGCCTGATGGGCTACGTCGACGCCGGCTACGCCTTCGCCTTTGGGGGGTTAGCGCTCTACGCGCTCTCGATCTGGTGGCGGGGCCGTCGTGCTCGACGCTGAGGCCGCCCCCGACCTCGCCCCCGTCGCCGCGCCGCCGGTGCGCCGGCGCGGTCGGCTGCGCACCGGGGTCGTCCTCGCCCTGCTCGCGGCGGCCGTCCTGGCGCTGCTGAGCCAGGGCCTCCTGCACTCGCTCAACTACTTCGAGACGGTCGATGAGGCCATGGCCTCGCGCGCGAAGCTCGGCACGAGCGTCTTCCGCCTCGAGGGCGTCGTCGTCGCGGGCACCATCGAGCGCACCGCGACCGGGGCCGACTTCTGGGTGCGGGGGGGCCGGGGCGAGCGGGTCTTCGTGCGCGCGCACGGCACGCCGCCCCAGCTCTTCGCCTCGGACATCCCGGTCGTCGTCCAGGGCCACTTCACGAGCGCGACCTCGGACACCTTCAGCGCCGACCAGATCCTGGTCAAGCACACCGCGTCCTACATCGCCGAGCACCCCGGCCGGGTGAGGGCCCCCAACGGGACGGTTCGATGACCCTGACCTGGCTGGGCCGGGCCTTCGTCTACCTCAGCGCGCTCAGCGCCCTGGGCGGCGTCGGCGACCTCGCGCGCGCCCTCGTGACGCGACGGCCGGCCCACGCCCGGTGGTTCCTCGCCGCCGGGCTCCTCGGCGTGGTCGGCGCGGTCGCGGTGATGGAGTACGCCCTTATCACCCACGACTTCGCCCTGGCCTACGTGGCCGAGAACAACGCCACCTTCACCCCGCTGCTCTACTCGATCACCGGGATGTGGTCGGCCCTGGAGGGGTCGCTCCTCCTGTGGGTCCTCATCCAGTTCGGCGTGCTGGCCAGCGTGATCGCCGTCTACCGGCGCCGGCGCGACGACGACGTGGTGCGCTGGGCCACCCTGGTGCTCTTTTGCGTGTCCGCCTTCTTCGCCCTGGTGCTCGCCGGGCCGGCCGACCCCTTCGTCGCCAACGCGGCCGTCGTGCACCAGGGGGCCGGGCCGAACGCGCTCCTCCAGGACAACCCGCTGGTAGCGGTCCACCCGCCGCTGCTCTACCTCGGCTTCGTCGGCTTCAGCGTGCCCTTCGCCTTCGCGATCGCCATGCTCGTCACCGGGCGGGTCCACGAGCGCTGGCCCCTCGAGCAGCGGCGCTGGACGGTGATCGCCTGGGGCGCTCTGTCGCTCGGGATCGTGCTCGGGGCGTGGTGGAGCTACCAGGTCCTCGGCTGGGGCGGCTTCTGGGGGTGGGACCCGGTGGAGAACGCCGCGCTGCTGCCCTGGCTCACCGGGACGGCCTACATCCACTCGGTCATCGTCCAGGACCGCCGTGGGCTGTTCCGGGTCTGGAACCTGTCGCTCGCGATCGCGACCTTCGCCCTCACGATCCTCGGCACGTTCTTCACCCGCTCCGGGGTGCTCGTGAGCGTGCACGCCTTCAGCTCCTCGACCCTCGGGCCGGTCCTCATCACCTTCTTCTTCGTCGTGGTGCTCGCGGGGGGCGGGCTCCTCGCCTGGCGCGGCGACCGGCTGCGGGCCCCGGTGGGGGTCGACCACCCCCTCAGCCGCGAGGGGCTCTTCGTCGCGAACAACGTGCTCTTCGTCGGCTTCGCCCTGGTCGTGCTGCTGGGCACGGTCTTCCCCCTCCTCTACCAGGCCGTGAACGGGGCGGCGGTGACGGTGGGCTCGCCGTACTTCGTCACGGTCGCGGCGCCCCTCGGGGTCGTGCTGCTCGCCCTCATGGCGCTGGCCCCGCTCGTGGGGTGGCGCCACGCCGACGCCCGGGTGCTCTGGTCCCGGATCCGGGTCTCGGCCTGGGTGGCCCTCGCGACGGTGCTCGCCCTCGTGCTCGCGCACGTGCGCCGGCCGGCCGAGCTCGTCGCGGTCTTCCTCGCGGTGCTGGCCGCCGGCGCCGCGGTGCGCACCCTGCGCGGCTCGCTGGTGGCGGCGCTGCGCCGCCGCGAGGCGCGCGGCTGGTGGCGGGCGCCCTCGACGGCCGGGATGGTCGTGCACCTGGGGGTCGTGATCCTCGCCCTCGGGGTCGTCACCTCGAGCACGTTCGTCCAGCGCGACCAGGTGACCCTGGCGACGGGCCAGTCGACCGTCGTCGACGGCCAGCTGGTCTCCTTCGGGGGCTTCCGCCACGTCCAGAGCGCCCTCGAGAGCGCCACGAGCCTGCGCGTCGCCGTCGACGGCCACGCGCTCTACCCGGCGGTGACCACCTTCCACGGCGCCAACGGCCAGACGGTCGGCACGCCGGCCATCGACTCGAACCTGGTGCGCGACGTCTACGTGACCTTCGACGCGGTCGGGGGCACGGGCTCGGCGTCGGGGGCCCAGGTCGCCAGCGGCCTGCCGGCCGGCTCGGTCGTGCTCGGGGTGACCGTCGAGCCCCTGCTCGCCTGGCTGTGGGTCGGGGGACTCGTGATCGCCCTGGGCAGCGCGCTCACCCTCGCGCGGCGCCGGGTGGGGGAGTCGGCGTGAGGCGCTCGGTGGCCCTCGCCTCGATCGCGGTGCTCGTGGTCGTGGCGGCCCTCGCCCTCTTCCTGGCGACCCGCCACCCGGTGACCGACGCCACCGAGGCGCCCAGCCCGCTGCTCGGGCGGCTCGCGCCGGCGCTCTCGGGCTCCGAGCTCGGCGGGGGGCGCTTCGACCTCGCGCGCGAGCGGGGCCACGTCGTCGTCGTCAACTTCTGGGCGTCGTGGTGCGGCCCGTGCCGCACCGAGGCGCCGGACCTCTCGAGCGCGGCCTGGCGGATGCGCCGGCGCGGCGTGGTGGTGGTGGGGGTCGTCTTCAACGACACCGTGGCGGCCGCCAGCGCCTTCGCCCACTACTACGGCTCGCTCTACCCCTCGGTCGTCGACCCGGGCGGGGTGATCGCGAACCGCTACGGCGTCACCTCGCCGCCGACGACCTTCGTGATCTCCGCCTCGGGCCGGGTGGCGGCGACCCTGCTCGGCCCCGTCTCGAGCGCCCAGCTCGAGGCGGTCGTGGCCAAGGTGGCGTCGTGAGCCGACTGGCGGGGGCGCTGCGCTCCTTCACCCTCTTCGCGCTGGCCCTGGTCGCGGTGGCGACCCTCGCCCTCACCCTCGCCCCGCGCGCCGGCGGGGACGCGGCCCGGGTCGCGCGGCTCGAGTCCCTGGTGCGCTGCCCGGCCTGCGAGGACCTCTCGGTCGCCCAGAGCGACGCCACCTCGGCGATCGCCGTGCGCCACGAGATCGCGGCCGACGTCGCCCGGGGGCTCAGCGACGCCCGGATCCTCACCTCGCTCGAGGCCGTCTACGGGACCTCTATCCTGCTCAGCCCGCCCACGAGCGGCCTCGGGGTCCTGCTGTGGGTCGGCCCGCTCCTCGTGGCGCTGGCGGTCGTGGGCGGGGCGATCCGCGTGGCGAGGCGGCGATGAGGAGCCGCCAGGCCCTCTCCGACGAGATCGCCCTGCGCGAGGCCTCGATCGACGACGCCCGCCGCGAGCTCGCCGCGGGCGAGCTCGGCGAGGGCGAGGCCGCGGCGCTCGTGGCGCGCGAGGCGGCGGCCCTCGCGCGCCTGCGCGAGGAGCTCGCCCGCGCCCCCGA
>JAJXZW010000027.1 GCA_021779855.1 Actinomycetes bacterium | reverse complement strand
TGGCGGCCCTCGAGCGCTTCGGCGGCCGCCGCCGCGAGGCGCGTGGGCGGTCCTTCGACCGCGCCGAGGTCGACGGTCTCGTAGCCGCGCCGGGCGGCCTCGGCGAGGGCCGCCGCGCGCCAGTCGCCCGGCTCGAGCAGGACGAGGTTGGTGTGGTGCGCGGGGGTCCCGAGCGCGCCGCGCCGGGTGGCCGCGGCCTCGCGCACGCGCTGGGCCAGCGCTGAGTGGGTGAGCCCCACGACCTCGAGGAGCGCCGCCACCTCGGCGTCGTCGGGCCGGTAGTCGTAGGTGAGGGCCGAGGCGACCCACTGCGCCCCGCCCGCGGCGACGTCGACCAGCACCAGGGCCAGCGACGCGGGCGTGCGCACGTGGTCGAGCACGGCCCCGCCCCCGAGCCACGAGACCGCGGCCCGCAGCCGGTTCAGGGTGACGACGTCGGCGCCCCGGGAGGCCGCGGCGTCGAAGAGGGCCGCCAGGTCCGCGACGGTCACCGGGGCGACGGGGGCGACCGCGAGACTCGAGGCGCCGCCCGAGACGAGGAAGAGCGTGAGGGCGCTCGGCCCCCCCGCCTCGAGGAAGTCGATCAGGCGGGCGCCCGCGGCGCGGCTGCGCGCGCCGGGCCGGGGGTGGTCGCCGACGAGGACGCCGGCGCCGGGCGCCTCGCCGATGGCGAGGACCCGGGCCACCCGCTCGCCCAGGGCCCGGCGCGCCGCGCGCACGAGCTCGGGCGCGGCCTTGCCCACCGCGACGAGGTCGACGGCTCCGTCGCGCTCCGCGTGGCCGGCCCCGGCGAGGCGCTCGGCCACCGCGGCCGAGAGGTCGAGGCGATCGAGGGAGTGCGCGATCGCGAGGGCGTCGGCGAGGAGGCGTGCGTGGGCGGCGTCGCTCGGGCTCTCCACGGGCCGACGCTAACGGCCCCAACGGGGAGCAGAGGCCATCGCCTCGGGAAGTCCGCCCGCGCGCCGCCCGCGCGCCCTAGCGCCCCTCGGGCACGTAGTGTCGCTCGTCCTTCGCGTCGAGCCAGACCCGCATCGTGCGCCCGGTGGAGGGGTCCTTGAAGACCTCGTCGGTCGAGCGCCACGTCGGGTCGGGCCGGGACGTCTCGCGGTGGCGGCGCGTGGAGAGGCTGACGATCGCGAAGACCGCGAGGACGGCGAGGACGATGAGCGCGAACATCAGGCCCGGAAGGAGACCGCCGTCCCGTAGGCGACGACCTCGGTCATCCCGTTGCCCATGTCCGAGGAGTCGAAGCGAACCCCCACGAGGCCGTGGGCCCCCAGGATCTGGGCGTTCTCGATGAGCCGGTCGAGGGCGTGGCGCCGGGTGTCCTCGACGAGCGCGGTGAACTGGCCTACCTCGCCGCCGGCGAGGGCCTTGAGCCCGGCGCCGATCCCCCGGGCGACCCCGATCGAGCGCACGACGACCCCGAAGACGGTGCCGAGGGTGTGGTCGATCTCGTGCTCGGCGAACGTGAAGGCCGTCGTCAAGGGGAAGGTCGACCCCCCGGGCTCTCCGTAGCGCGGCCTGTCCTCGGGCATCGCCCCTCCTCGTCACCGCGACCCTATAGCGCCCCGCGTCGGGGTCGTTCGGGCCCGACCCGGGGTGTCGACGGGTTTAGGATTCGCGCGGGGGGCGGTACCACCACGTTCGGAAAGGACGACCATGAGCTTCCCCAGCGCCTCGTACTCGATCACCATGCGGGTGATCCTCACCAACACGTCGGCGATCCCCGCCGTCGCCACCGCGGTCAGCGGGGCCGGCGGGCTGGTGACGGCCCTCGACGTCGTCGAGCCGATCGAGGGCCACACCGTGATCGACGTCACCTGCAACGCCAGTGACGAGGGACACGCCGAGGTGCTCCGCGGCGCGGTCGAGGCGGTCGACGGGGCGAGCGTCCACGCGGTGAGCGACCGGACCTTCCTGCTGCACCTGGGTGGCACGATCGCCACCGAGCCGAAGGTGCCCCTGAAGACCCGCGACGACCTCTCGATGGCCTACACCCCCGGGGTCGCGCGAATCTGCAGCGCCATCGCTAAGGACGTCGACCTCGCGCGCAAGTTCACCATCAAGCGCAACGCCGTCGCCGTCGTGACCGACGGGTCGGCGGTGCTCGGGCTCGGCAACATCGGCCCCGAGGCGGCCCTGCCGGTGATGGAGGGCAAGTCCCTCCTCTTCAAGCGCTTCGCCGGAATCGACGCGTGGCCGGTCTGCCTCGCGACCCAGGACGTCGACGAGATCGTCGGAATCGTCCAGGCGATCGCCCCGGTCTACGGCGGGATCAACCTCGAGGACATCGCCGCGCCGCGCTGCTTCGAGATCGAGCGGCGCCTGCGCGAGGCGCTCGACATCCCCGTCTTCCACGACGACCAGCACGGCACGGCCACCGTCGTCTACGCCGCCCTCCTCAACGCCCTCAAGGTCGTGGGCAAGTCCCTCGGCGAGGTGCGCGTGGTGATCGTGGGCATCGGCGCGGCCGGCGTGGCGATCACCCGGCTCCTGCTCACCGAGGGCGTCGGCGACGTCGTCACGCTCAACCACCACGGCATCCTCGATCCCGAAGACCCCGCCCTCGACGCCGAGCGGCGTTGGGTGGCCGAGCACACCAACACCGAGGGCCGGCGCGGCGACCTGCGCGAGGCGATGCGGGGCGCGGACGTCTTCATCGGCGTCTCGGGGCCGAACGTGATGGGCGAGGAGCACCTCGCGCTCATGGCCGACGACGCCATCGTCTTCGCCCTGGCGAACCCCGACCCCGAGATCGACCCGGCGATCGCGCGACGCCACGCGCGGGTCGTGGCGACCGGGCGCAGCGACGAGCCGAACCAGATCAACAACGTGCTGGCCTTCCCGGGGATCTTCCGCGGCCTGCTCGACGCCGGCGCGACCAAGGTCACCGAGGCCGTCGAGATCGCGGCCGGCCGGGCCATCGCCGAGGTGGTGGGCGCGAGCGAGCTCTCGGCCGACTACATCGTGCCCACCGTCTTCAACCCGGCCGTCGTGCCGGCGGTGGCCGGGGCGGTCGAGGCCGTGGTCCGCGCCGGCGCCCCCGCCCTCTGAGCGCGGCGGTCGACGGGTCGTCCCCCCGGGGCGCGGTCGCGGGGGATACCCTCGATACGTGCCCACCGGTCCGAACGCCGGGCCCGGCGAGGACCCGAGTGACGTCGTGGAGTACGTGCGCGCCCTCGGCCACGCGATCTCCCCCGAGCAGCTCGACCGGCTGCACCGGCGCCGGCTGGTGCCCGCGCCGAGCGACGGCGCCTTCCCGTCGGGCACGGCCGAGCGCGTGGCCCGCGTCGCCGAGCTGCGCGCCACGACCCGCCAGTTCGACGAGCTGGGGTGGCGCCTGTGGTGGGAGGGCTACGCGGTCGAGCCGCTCCTCGTGCGCTCCTACCTCGAGCGCCGGGCGGCCCGCTGGGACGCCCTCGTCGCCGGGGGCGAGCCCGAGGAGGCGGAGAGGGAGCGTGACGTCCTGGAGGACGTCTTCTTCCGCCACCTGAAGAAGGGCTCCCCGACCTCGAGCGGTCGACGCGCCCTCGAGCGCGGCGCGGCGACGTACGTCGCCTTCTCCCGCCTCCTCGTCGAGCTCGAGTTCGCCCGCAAGCCGCTCGAGGCCGAGCCGGGGTCCTTCGCGGGCCCCCTGGCCGGCCTGGTGGGCGGGGGAGACCTCGACTTCGCCCGGGCCGCGCTGGACACGAGCGACGCCGACCTCGCGCGCGCGCGACCCGTCGCGCGGCGCCTCTTCGAGGTGATCGCCCGGGTCGGCACGGCCCTCTCGCGCCTGCACGGCGCCGGCCACAGCGAGTCGGTCGGGCGCACCCTCGTGGCGATGACCGAGAGCGCGAGCGAGCAGGTCCTCGCCGTCCTGCTCGCGGCGGCCGACGGCGGCCCGGCGGCGCCCGGCCACCCGGTGGCCGCGCTCGAGCCCCCCCGCCCGCCGATCGCCTTCACGACCTTCACGGGGCTGCGCCGTCTCGCCCCCGCGGACCCGGCCGCGGCCGGCCTGCTCGAGCGCGAGCGCCTGGCGGCGGCCCTCGCCTCGCCCGAGGCCCTCGAGGCCTGGCGGGCCGCGGCCGCGGCCCTCGGGGCCCCCGGGGGCGAGGTCCCGCCCGATCCCGGAGAGGGGGTGGTCGGCGACGCCGACGACGGGGAGGACGAGGGCGACGTCAAAAAAAAAAATCCTAAATGACCCCCACGGCGCCGCGCTCGGGCGTCGGAGCGGCTCGTCGCGGGCGCACCGTAGGGTCGTGGCGTGAGCAATCTGTTCGAGGCGGCGGGCCTCACGCCCGAGGCGCCGGCGCCGCTGGCGGACCGACTCCGGCCCCGCACGCTCGACGAGGTCGTCGGGCAGGACCACCTGCTCGGTCCCGACGGCCCCATCCGCAAGATGGCCGAGGCCCACCGACTGGGCTCGATGGTGCTGTGGGGCCCGCCCGGGACCGGCAAGACGACTATCGCCCGGCTGCTCGCCGCGGTGGCGGGCTACGAGTTCGACCAGCTCTCGGCCGTCTTCAGCGGCGTCGCGGACCTGAAGAAGGCCTTCGAGGCGGCCCGCCAGCGCCGGGCGATGGGCCAGTCGACGCTGCTCTTCGTCGACGAGATCCACCGGTTCAACCGCGCCCAGCAGGACGGCTTCCTGCCCTTCGTCGAACAGGGCGTGGTGACCCTGGTCGGGGCGACCACCGAGAACCCGTCGTTCGAGCTCAACGGGGCGCTGCTCTCGCGCTGCCAGGTCTTCGTGCTGCACCGCCTCGACGACGCGGCCCTCGAGACCCTGCTCGAGCGGGCCGAGGCCGGCGCCGAGCGGCGCCTCCCCCTCGACGACGACGCGCGCGCCACGCTGCGCGCGATGGCCGACGGCGACGGCCGCTACCTGTTGAGCCTCGCCGAGACGCTCTTCACGATCGGGCCGCGCGAGGCGGTCTCGGTCGCCGAGATGGGCCGGCTCCTCCAGCGGCGCAGCCCCGCCTACGACAAGGACCGCGAGGAGCACTACAACCTCATCTCGGCGCTGCACAAGTCGATCCGCGGCTCCGACCCCGACGCGGCGCTGTACTGGCTCGCGCGCATGCTGGCGGGCGGGGAGGACCCCCTCTTCATCGCGCGCCGGCTCATGCGCGCCGCCAGCGAGGACGTCGGCGCGGCCGACCCGATGAGCCTGGTGCTCGCCAACGCGGCGAAGGACGCCTACGACTTCATGGGCTCGCCCGAGGGCGAGCTGGCCCTGGCCCAGCTGACGGTGCACCTGGCCTGCGCGCCCAAGTCCAACCGGGTCTACCGCGCCTTCGGCGCGGCCCGGCGCGCCGCCACCGAGACCGGCTCGCTGATGCCGCCCGCGCACATCTTGAACGCGCCGACCCGGCTCATGAAGGAGCTCGGCTACGGCCGGGGCTACGAGTACGACCACGACGTGGAGGGCGGCGTGTCGGGCCAGGACTACTTCCCCGAGGGGATGGCGCCGCGGCGCTTCTACGAGCCCACCGACGTGGGCGCCGAGGCGCGGGTGGCCGAGCGGCTCGCCCAGTGGCGGGCCCTGCGCGAGGGGCGCGCTGGCGGCTGAGTCAGCCGGCGAGCTCGCCCGGGGCGAAGGGCGCCCCGTGGCCCGGCACGATGAGCGCGGGCGCGAGGGCGAGGACCGCGGCGCGCGAGGCGGCGAGCGCCACGGGGTCCTCGGCCAGGGGGTCCTCGGCGGGTCCGTCCTTCGACCACCACAGGTGGGTGCACACGACGAGGCCCCCGTCGGTCTCGACGAGGGTCGAGACGTCCTGGCGGGTGTGGCCGGGGGTGTCGAGGAGGCGCACCGACGGCGCGCCCTCGAACGCCTCGGCGCGGTCCTCCCAGACGTCGTCGTGGTAGATCGCCCAGTGGTCGTGGAAGCGCGCGTTCGCGAAGAGCGCCGCGTTCAGGGTGTGGTCGGGGTGGTGGTGGCTGAAGATCACGTCGGTCACCTCGCCCGGTGAGACCCCGCGCGCGGCGAGCGCGTCGAGGATGACCGAGCGGTGGGCCACCATCCCGGGGTCGACCACGATGACGGCCGGGCCCTCGCGCACCAGCACCACGGTGCTCGCGACGCGACTCCCCACGTAGCCCGTCGCGAGGACCTCGACGAGCGCGGTCACGGTGGGGCTAGCGACGGGCGCGGCGCCGCACGCGCAGCACCGGCGGGGGCACGGTGAGCGTCGCCCCCGCGACGCGCGGCGTCCGGCCCCGGGTCGACGCGTAGGTGTCGCGGGCCTGGAGGGCGGCGTAGGCGGCGACGACGGCGACGGTCCAGAGGTGGACGCCGACGAGCCCGAGGAGCAGCGCGGCGACCACGGCGAGCGACGACAGCCGACAGAGGGCCTGGGTGCGTAGTGCGCTGGACACGATCGACCTCCTTGGTCGTGAGGAGCGTAGTCCTCGCGCCGGCCGGCCCGGGCGGCAACCACCCCTAGGGGGAAACCCCGAGTGGCGCCGAAGGGCCCGGAGGGCGGCCCTTCGGGCTCAGTAGGATACCGGGTATATAGCGAGACGGGAGGGTCGCGTGAGCGTGCGACACGCGCTGCTGGCGCTGCTGAGTGACGGCCCGAAGTACGGCCTGCAGCTGCGCAACGAGTTCGAGGCCCGCACCGGCGAGGTGTGGCCCCTCAACGTCGGCCAGGTCTACCAGACGCTCGCGCGCCTCGAGCGCGACGGCCTCGTGGTCGCCGACGACGCCGGGGCCGAGGGTCCCCAGCGCCTCTACCGGGTGACCCGGGCCGGCCGGCGAGAGCTCGAGGAGTGGCTCGTCACCCCCCCGGACCTCTCGGCGCCGCCGCGCGACGAGCTGGTCATGAAGGTGCTCGTCACCACCGAGATCGACGGCGTCGACGTGCGCGCGATGATCCAGACCCACCGGCGCTACCTCATCAGCGTCATGCAGCAGTGGACGCGGGTGAAGGAGGACGAGTCGGCGTTCGACCTGCACCTCGCGCTCGCCGTCGACGCCGAGCTGTTCCGCCTGGAGGCGCTCGTGCGCTGGCTGGACGCGGCCGAGGGCCGGCTGAAGAGGCACAAGGTCGCGCGGCGCGCCAGCGTGGCCCGTCCCACGGCCCGGGAGAGGGAGACCCAGTGATGAGCGTCCTCGAGATGCGCGAGATCACCAAGGTCTACGGCTCGCCGCCCAACGAGGTCCACGCCCTCACGGGCGTCGACCTGTCCGTCGAGGCGGGGCACCTGGTCGCCGTGATGGGGCCGAGCGGCTCGGGCAAGTCGACGCTGCTCACGATCGCGGGATCGCTCGAGGAGCCCACGAGCGGCGAGGTCGTCGTCAACGGCCAGGCGCTGGGGGCGCTGTCGCGCAACCAGCGCGCCGCCCTGCGCCGGCGCACCATCGGCTACGTGAACGTGCTGCGCGACGCGATGGCCGTCGACGCCCTGGAGGAGTGCGGCGTCTACTTCGGCACCACCGGCGGGCAGGTCTTCGCCTCGCCCGACGGCGGGGACACCTGGGGGGCCATCGCCTCGAACCTGCCCCGGGTGCTCTCGGTCGAGGTCCAGACCCTGGCGTGAGCGAGATCCGCGTCGTCATCCCGACGCACCTGAGGACCCTCGCGGGGGTCTCGGGCGAGGTGCGACTCGAGGTCGAGGGGCCGGTCACCACCGAGCGGGTCCTCGACGCCCTCGAGAGGCGCTTCCCCGTCCTCGTGGGCACCATCCGCAACCCCGAGACGGGGGCCCGGCGGGCCTTCGTGCGCTTCTTCGCCTGCGAGGAGGACCTCTCCCACGACCCGCCCGGCCAGCCCCTGCCCGAGGCGGTCGTGCGCGGGGCGGAGCCCCTCTTCGTCGTGGGGGCGATGGCCGGCGGCTGAGCCCGGCGCCGCGCCACGGGCCTACGCTGCTCGCGTGAGCCACCACGCCCGGGTCCTCGTCGTCTCGGACAGCCTCGCTCGGGGTGAGCGCGAGGACCTCGCCGGGCCGGCGCTCGCGGCGCGGCTCGTCTCGGCCGGCTACCTCGTCGGCGAGGTCCGCGCCGTCCCCGACGGGGCGGCGGCGGTCGAGGGGGCGCTGCGCGAGCTCTGCGCCGGCTTCGCCGGCCTCGTCGTCACGACCGGGGGGACGGGCTTCTCGCCGCGCGACCAGACCCCCGAGGGGACCCTGGCCGCGCTCGAGCGCGAGGCGCCGGGCCTGGCTGAGGCGATGCGACTCGCGAACCCCCTCGGGCGGCTCTCGCGGGCGCGCGCCGGCACGCTCGGCCGGGCGCTCGTGCTCAACCTGCCGGGCTCACCGCGCGGGGCGCTCGAGTGCCTCGAGGCCGTGCTCGACGTCCTCCCCCACGCGCTCGACCTGCTGGCGGGCGAGGACGCCCCTCACCCGCCCGAGACCGGCGGCAGTACCGCCACCTCGTCGTAGGGGGCGACGGGGCTCGCGGGCCCGGCCGGCTCGCCGTTCACCCAGACCTGGCTCACGGCGAGGACGGCCGCGAAGTGCTCGCCGTAGCGCGCGCGGGCGGCCGCGAGCACGGCCTCGACCGAGTCGCCCGCGACGTCGTCCTCGCGCACCCCGGCCGCCTCGCGGGCCGGTCCGAGGAGCAGCAGCCGGGCCATCAGCGCCGCGTCGCGACCGGTCCGAGCACCATCACCTCTACGGCGTCGCCCGCGGCCGCACCCTCGCCGTCCTCGAGGCGCGCGAGCGCGTTGGCCGAGGCGACCGCGTGCAGGAGGTGCGAGCCCTGGCGCGTGGTCGCCACCACGTGGAGGCGTCCCCGGGCGTCGAAGGCGACCTCGACGTGCACGAGGTGGGTGCGCCCGTCGGGCCGGCGCGCCAGGGGCACGTCGCAGAGCGCGAGGGTCGTGGGGCGCTCGAGGTCGCGGTGCCCGGCGAGGGCCCGCAGGGCCGGGCGCACGAAGAGCTCGAAGCCCACGAGGGTCGAGACGGGATTGCCGGCCAGGGCGAAGACCGGCTGTCCGGCCGGTGTGCGGCCGTAGGTGAAGGGCTTGCCGGGCTTGATCGCGACCTGCATCGACCAGGCCCGCCCCGGGCAGAGCTCGGCGACGACGGCCTTGACGAAGTCGGCGTCGCCCACGCTCACCCCGCCGGTCGTGACGACGGCGTCGCAGGTCCCGAGCCCGCGGGCCAGGGCGGCCTCGATCGCGCCCGGGTCGTCGCCGGCCCGCCCGAGGTCGACCCCCACGAACCCCGAGGCGGCGAGGGTCGAGAGCAGGGTGGGCCGGTTGGTGTCGCGGATCGCGCCCGGGGCGAGGACGGGCTCGTCGCTCAGCTCGTCGCCCGTCGAGAGCACGCCCACCCGGGGTCGGGGGCGCACCCGCACGCTCGTGAGCCCCTGCCCGGCGAGCACTCCGCGGTGGGCGGGGGAGAGCACGTCGCCGGGCGCGAGCAGGGCGTCGCCGACGGCCACGTCCTCACCGGCGCGCCGGATCGACTCGCCGGGGGCGACCGGGCGGGCGATCACCACGACGTCGCCCTCGCGCTCGGTGTACTCCTGGCGGCAGACGGCGTCGGCGCCGCGGGGCACGGGCGCGCCGGTCATGATCCGTAGGGCCTCGCCCGGGCCCAGCCCGATCGCGCCACTCTCGCCGGCGAAGACCGACCCCACCACGCGGAGGCGCGCGGGGCTCTCGGCGGTGTCGGCGCTCCTCAGCGCGTAGCCGTCCATCGAGGAGTTGTCGAAGGGCGGCACGGCCTCGCGCGCGCTGACCGACTCGGCGACGACGCAGCCCACGGCCTCGGCGAGGGGGGCCTCGGTCGGGGTGAGCGCCGCGAGGCCGTCGAGGACGCGCTCGCGGGCGCTCGCGAGGTCGATCACGTCGACTCGACCGGGACGATCGGCTCGGTCGCGCTGCTCCAGGCGGACCCGCCGGGGAAGTGCTCGCGCTTCCACATCGGGACGGTGCGCTTCAGCGTGTCGATGCAGAACCGGCCGGCCTCGAAGGCCTCGGCGCGGTGGGGGGAGGCGACGACGACGAGCACCGTCGGCTCGCCGAGCTCGACCCGGCCCACCCGGTGGTGCAGGGCCACGGCCGCGACGTCGGGCCACCGGCGCCGGACCGCCTCGGCGATCTCGCCGAGGCGGGCCAGGGCGTGGGGCTCGCTCGTCTCGTACTCGAGGGCGCTCACCTCGTCGTGGTCGGCCGAGTGGTCCCGGACCGTGCCCGAGAAGGTCACGACGGCGCCGCACCCGGACCTGGTCGCCCAGGCGATCAGGGGGTCGAGGGAGAGGGGCTCGGCCGTGACCGCGACCCAGGTCGGCGAGGACTCGGCCGTCACGGCGCTCATCCTACCGAGGCGTCCCGTGTCCCGACGGCGGTGGGCCCACCCGACCCGGCGCGCCGGGCACCATAACGCAGATGCGCCGAGTTAGAGTCGTCAGACTCGCAGGCGCGCCTCTAGAGCGGTGATGTTACTGTTCTTGCGATGACGGAGCGGGCGAGGCGGCGACGGGGCGCGCCCCGGCCCGGGGGCCGGCGCGGGCGCGGGACCCCGGGCCGGGCCCTCGCGGCCCTCGTCGCCCTCGGGCTGCTGGGCGCGGCCGGGGCGGTGCCCGCGGCGGCGGCGCACCCCCGGGCCTCGGGCCCGGTCGACGTCCTCTACGCCGGCTCGCTGCTCGACCTCATGACCCGGTCGATCGGGCCCGCCTTCCACCGCGCCACGGGCTACACGGTGAGCGGCTTCGCCAACGGCTCGAGCGCCCTCGCCACCGAGATCAAGGGCGGCACCCAGGTCGCCGACGTCTTCCTCAGCGCCTCGCCCGGGGTGAACGACTCGCTCGAGGGCGCCGCGAACGGCGACTGGCTGAGCTCCTACACGGTCTTTGGCGCCTCGCCCCTCGTGCTCGGCTACGACCCGCACTCGAGGTTCGCGCGGGCGCTGCGCGCGAAGCCCTGGTACGACGTCGTGGGCCGGCCCGGGTTCCGCCTCGGGCGCACCGACCCCGCGACCGACCCCAAGGGGGTGCTCGCCGTCGACGCCCTGAGGGGCGCCGCCCTCAGCTTCGACCGGCCGGGTCTCGCCGCGCTCGCCACCACGAGCTCGGACGTCTTCCCCGAGACGGCCCTCGTGGGCGAGCTCCAGGCCGGCCAGCTCGACGCCGGCTTCTTCTACGCCGTCGAGGCCCGGGCCGCGCACCTGCGGACCGTCCCCCTCGTGGGGACGGGCCTCGCCGGGGACTACACCGTGGCCGTCGTGAACCGGGCCCCGCACCGGGCCGGCGCGCGGGCCTTCGTGGCGTTCTTGCTCGGGCCCGTCGGGCGGCGACTGCTGCGCGCGAACGGCGTCACCCCGATCGTCCCGGCGAGGGTCGTGCCCGTCAGGGGCGGCCCGACGACGGCGCCGGCGGCCCCGACCTCGTGAGGCCCGCTGCGCCCTGGCGCAGCCCCCTCGCCTGGCTCGGCGGGGTCCTCGTCCTCTACCTCGGCTACCCGCTCCTCGCCTTCCTGGTGCGCCTCGTGCGCTCGCCGCAGCGGGGCTTCCGCGTGCCGGGCCTCGGGGGCGCGCTCGTCGTGTCACTCGAGGGGGCCACGCTCGCCCTCGCCCTGGTGAGCCTCGTCGGGGTCCCCCTCGCCTACGTGCTCGCGCGCTCGCGGGGCCGGCTGGCCTCGGTCGTGGGCGTAGTGGTGCAGGTCCCCCTGGCCCTGCCGCCCCTCATGGGCGGGATCGTCATGATCTACCTCGTCGGCCCCTACACCCTCCTCGGCCGGCTCTTCGGGGGCCGGCTCACCGACTCGATGGCCGGGGTCGTGATCGCCATGTCGTTCGTCTCGGCGCCCTTCCTCGTCGTCGCCGCGCGGGCCGCCTTCAGGGCCGTCGACCCCTCGCGCCTCGAGGTCGCGGCCACCCTCGGTCACGGCGAGGTCGCGCGGTTCTTCCGGGTGGCCGTGCCCGAGGCGGGCGAGGGGATCCGGGCGGGGATGCTGCTCACGTGGCTGCGCGCCTTCGGCGAGTACGGCGCGGTCGTGGTGCTCGCCTACAACCCCGCCTCGCTGCCCGTCTACACCTACAACCAGTTCAGCGGCCGGGGGCTGCCCACGACCCTCGCCCCCACGGCCCTCGCCCTCGGGGTCGCGGTGCTCGCCGTCGTCGCCAGCCGGGCCCGGCGCCCCCGCCGCTCCGTCCCCGCCCGGGAGGACGTCCCCGTGGCGGCGCGCCCCCGCCCCGGCGCGGGCGCGCCCGCCCCGACCCCCCGGCCGGTGCGCTTCGACCTCGACCACCGCGTCGGCGACTTCCACCTGCGTCTCGCCCACGAGGGGGAGACGGCCCACCTGGGGGTCCTCGGGCCCTCCGGGGCCGGCAAGTCGGCCCTGCTGCGCTCGATCGCCGGCCTCTACGGCGCGGCGCCGGGACCCGTCTGGTTCGGCGAGGAGGAGGTCACGGCCCGGCCGGTCGAGCGCCGGGCCGTGGGCTACGTGGCCCAGGGCTTCGCCCTCTACCCGCACCTCAGCGTCTGGCGCCACGCCCTCTTCGCGCGCGGGGCGACCCCCGAGCTCGCCCGGCACTGGATCGACCGGCTGGGCCTCTCGGGCCTCGAGGGGCGCCGGCCGGCCGAGCTCTCGGGCGGGCAGCGCCAGCGGGTGGGCCTCGCCCAGGTCCTGTGCGCCTCGCCCGAGGTGCTCCTGCTCGACGAGCCCTTCTCCGCCCTCGACGTGCCGGTGCGCCTCGAGCTGCGCCGCGAGCTGCGCGCCCTGCAGCGCGAGACCGGCCTGGCCACGGTGCTCGTGACCCACGACCCGGCCGAGGCCGCCTTCCTGGCCGACGAGCTGCTCGTCATCGCCGAGGGCCGGCTCCTCCAGCGCGGGCCGAGCCGCGAGCTCTTCGCCCGCCCGGCGAGCGAGCGGGTGGCCCGGCTCCTCGGGGTGGAGAACCTCCTCGAGGGGGTCGTCGCCGGACCCGGGGTGATCGAGGTGGCGGGGGGCCGGCTCCCGGTGGCCCCCCACGGGCTCGCCGTGGGCACCGCCGTGCGCTGGAGCGTGCGACCCGAGCGGGTCGCTCTGGCCGGGCTCGCCCCGGGCGGCGCGCCCGGCCCCGGGGGCGCCCTGGTGGGCGAGGTGGTCGACGTGGTGGACACCGGGCTCTTCGTCGACGTCGTGGTCGCCCTCGGCGGGGGCGTCGAGCTGCGCGCGCGCGCGCCCGAGGCGCCCGCGGCGCTCGGGGAGCGCCGCGCCCTCGTCGTCGAGCCCGAGGCGGTCGCGCTCTGGCCCGTGGCGGGGGCCGGGTCCGCGGGCTAGTAGCGCTCGGGGATCTCGACCGAGACGTTCGTCGCCTTCACGACGGCGTCGACCACGACCCCGGGGGCCAGGGCGAGCTCGTCGGCGGCCTCGCGGGTGATGATCGAGACGAACCGGTGGGGACCGGCCTGCACCTCGACCTGGGCGACGACGGCGTCGCGCACGACGCGCGTGACGATCCCCACGAAGCGGTTGCGCGCCGACTGGGCGCGCGGACGGGTGGGCGAGGGGGACTCGGCCATCGTCACCGCGGCCGCCGCGAGGTCCTCGCCGGAGAAGACGCGGCGGCCCGCGACGTCGAGGCTCGAGGCGAGCCGACCCGACTCGGCCCAGCGGCGCACGGTGTCGGGGCTCACCCCGAGCAGCTCGGCCGCCTGGGTGGTGCGATAGTCGCTCACGGCTCGACCCTAGCGAGGGCCCCGGGCCGGGGCTAGCCGCCGATCATCGACATCGAGCGGCGCGGGGCCAGGAACCCCGGCTCGTTGATGGCGTGGCCGGGGTGCTTCGCCCCCACGGCCGCGCGCAGCACGTCGGCGACCGCCTCGTCCGAGCCGCCGGCGCGCATGACGTCGCGCACCGAGAGCTCGTCGTCGGAGAAGAGGCAGTTGCGGATCGCGCCGTCGGCGGTGAGGCGCAGCCGGTTGCAGGTCCCGCAGAAGGGCTGGGTCACCGAGGAGATGAACCCCACCTCGCCCTGCCCGTCGGCGAAGGCGAAGCGCTCGGCCGGCGCGGCGTGGGGGCCGCCGAGGGGGACGAGGGGGTAGTGGGCGTCGATCAGGGCGGCGACCTCGGCCCCGGGCACGAGCCGGTCGCGCTCCCAGTCGCCGCTGGCGTCTAAGGGCATGAACTCGATGAAGCGCACGACGCGGCCCGTCTCGCGCGCGAAGCGGGCGAAGTCGAGGACCTCGTCGTCGTTCTCGCCGCGCAGCAACACGACGTTCACCTTCAAGGGCGCGAGCCCGGCCGCTTCGGCGGCGTCCATGGCCGCGAGCACGGTCGCCAGCTCCCCGCGGCGTCGTATCGCGGCGAAGCGCTCGGGGCGCAGCGAGTCGCAGCTCACGTTCACCCGGCTGAGCCCGGCCTCGGCGAGGGGCCGGGCGAGCGGGGCGAGCAGGGTGGCGTTGGTCGTGAGGCTGAGGTCGGCGAAGCCGACGTCGGCCAGGCGGCCCACGAGGTCGACCAGGTTGCGCCGCATCAGGGGCTCGCCGCCGGTGAGGCGCACCGAGGTGACCCCGAGGGCGTGCGCGACGCGCCCGAGCCGGGCGATCTCCTCGAAGGTCAGCAGCTCCGCCCGCGGCAGGAAGGTCATGCCGCTCTCGGGCATGCAGTAGACGCAGCGCAGGTTGCACCGGTCCGTGACCGAGATCCGCAGGTCGTCGTGGACGCGCCCGTAGCGGTCGACGAGGGGTCCCTCGAGCCCGCCCGGGGCCTCGGGGGGCGGGACCGCGCGGGGGTGGGGGCGCACCGACACCGGCACCGGCGACGCCGAGTCGACGGACGAGGCGTCGTCGAGGGCGACCCGGGGGTCAGTGAGTCCCACGGAGGCGATGTTAACGGGACGCCCCGGGGACGGCCCCCGGCGGCTCAGAGGCGGCTAGGGGGTCCCGGGGACGCCCCGGCCCCAGGCGCCGGAGCGGCCGCCCTCTTTGGCGTCGAGGGCGAGGGCCTCCACGTGGGCGTCGGGGTCGGCGTCGCCGATCGCCTGGACGAGGCTGAGGGCCGCCACCGCGCAGGCCGTCAGGGCCTCCATCTCGACCCCGGTGCGCTGGGTGGCCGTGACGGTCGCGGCGACCGCGACGCCGCCCTCGACCGGGGTCACCCGCACGTCGACGTCGGAGAGGTCGAGCGAGTGGCACAGCGGGATGAGCTCGTCGGTGCGCTTGGCGGCGAGCACGCCGGCGACGCGCGCCGCGTGGCGGGCCCCGAGGCCGTCCTCGCGCGCGGGCAGGGCCGCGAGGTCGGCGCGGGTCACGACGAGGCAGCTCGCCTCGGCGCGCCGGCGCGTCGGGGGCTTCTCCGAGACGTCGACCATGCGCAGCTCGCCCTCGGCGTTGACGTGGGAGAAGGGCCGGTCCGTCGTCACGCTGCTCCTCCTCGGCTCGTGCGCAGTGTAGTGAGGTGGCGCGCCCGAGGGCCCGGTGGGCCCCGCGCGCGACTAGACCGGGGCCGTGGCCGGGGGAGGCGACGACGGGCGGGCCGGGGACGCGCGGGTCCCGGTGGGCCGGCGGGTCTTCCTCTCCCTGGGCGCCCTCGCGACCCTCGGGGTGGTGCTCGGGTCGCGGCTCCAGAGCGCGGCGCGCGGGGTGCTCGGCTCGGGGTTCGGGGGGCTGCTCCCGTTCGGCGACCGGTTCCGGCTCTACTCGATCACCGGGAGCTACCCCGCCGTCACCCCCGAGGCGTACCGGCTCGAGGTGTCGGGCCTCGTCGAGCGGCCCCTCACCCTCACCCTGGCCGACCTCGAGGCGATGCCCGCGACCCGGCTGGTGCGCACCTTCCAGTGCGTGACGGGCTGGTCGGTGCCCGACGTCGAGTGGGAGGGCGTCGCGCTCTCGGCGATCCTCGAGCGCGCCGGCGTGCGCCCGGGGGCGGTCGCCCTCAGCTTCGACTCCTACGACCACGCCGACACCGAGAGCCTCACCCTCGACCAGGCCCGCCGGCCCGACGTGATCGTCGCCTACCGGATGCTCGGCGCGCCGGTGACCCGCGAGCACGGCGGTCCGGTGCGCCTCTACGTCGCCCCGATGTTCGGCTACAAGTCGCTCAAGTGGCTCTCGGCCATCCGGGCCGTCGACCGGGTCGAGCCGGGCTTCTGGGAGCGCAACGGCTATCCCGTGAACGGCTGGGTCGACGGCTCGATCGGCCCGCGGGCCCCGGTGGAGGGGTAGGGGTGGCGACGGGGGGCCGCGTCGGCGAGGTCGTGCGCTTCGACCTCACCCAGCGCGTCGCCCACTGGGTGAACGCCGCGCTCTTCCTCGCCCTCATCGTGACGGCCGTCCCGCTCTACTTCGGCTCGCTCTTCGGGATCGTCCTCGCCCGCCACGTCGTGGAGGAGGTCCACCTCTGGTGCGGGCTGGCCCTGCCGGCGCCGGCCGTCGTGTCCCTCCTCGGGCCCTGGGGGGCCTCGATGCGCGCCGACTTGGCGCGAGTGAGCCGCTGGACCCACGCCGAGCTCGAGTGGCTCCGCCGCCTCGGGCGCGCGGCGCTGCGCGCCGACAAGTTCAACCCCGGCCAGAAGCTCAACACGGTGGTCGTGGGCGCGACGATCGTGGTCCTGCTCGCCACGGGCGCGATGCTCCAGTGGTTCTCCCCCTTCCCGGTCGCCTGGCGCACGGGGGCGACCGACGTCCACGACCTGTTCGCCTTCGCCATCACGCTCGTGATCGTGGGCCACGTGGCCCTCGCCCTCGCCCACCCCGCGGCCCTCAGGGCGATGGTCCGGGGCCGGGTGAGCGCCGCGTGGGCCCGCCGGGTCGCGCCGGCCTGGGCCGACGAGCAGGGCGTCGGCGAGCCGGCCGGCGCGACGGACCGGACCGACACCGAGCCGGTAGCCTCGGCCTAGGACGTGTCGGCCCCTCGGGCGCGGGAAGGCGGTGGCGTCATGGTCGCAGGCAACGAGCGGAGCCCGCGGGTCTCGGCCCCCCAGACGACCTCGGTCGGGATCCCGGCGGTGCGCCACGCGATGGGCTACGCGCTGCGCGAGATGGGCCCGGTGCGCGCGGCGCGCACGCTGCTCTCGATGAACCAGGCGAGCGGCTTCGACTGCCCGGGCTGCGCGTGGCCCGACCCGGTCGCCAAGGCGCGCAGCGTCGCCGAGTTCTGCGAGAACGGGGCGAAGGCCGCGGCCTGGGAGGCGACGACGGCCCGGGTCGACCGCGACTTCTTCGCCGCGCACTCGCTCGACGAGCTGCGCGCGATGGACGACCACACCCTGGAGCACTTCGGGCGGCTGGCCGAGCCGGTCCACCTGGCCCCCGGGGCGACCCACTACGCGCCGATCTCCTGGGACGACGCCTTCGCCCTCGTGGCCGAGCGGCTGCGCGCGCTGCCCTCGCCCGACCGGGCCGCCTTCTACACCAGCGGGCGGGCGAGCAACGAGGCGGCCTTCGTCTACCAGCTGCTCGCGCGCCGGCTCGGCACGAACAACCTGCCGGACTGCTCGAACATGTGCCACGAGTCGAGCGGCACCGCGCTCGCCGAGACGATCGGGATCGGCAAGGGCGTCGTGACCCTGGAGGACATCACCGACCACGCCGAGCTGATCGTCGTGGTGGGCCAGAACCCCGGGACCAACCACCCCCGCATGCTCACCGCCCTCGAGGGCGCGAAGCGCCGCGGGGCCCGGATCGTCGCGATCAACCCGCTGCCCGAGGCCGGCCTCGGCCGGTTCAAGAACCCCCAGAGCGTGCGCGGGCTGCTCGGGGCGGGCACCCAGCTCACCGACCGCCACCTGGCGGTGCGGGTGAACGGCGACCTCGCCCTGTTCGCCGCCGTCAACAAGGCGCTGCTCGAGCGCGAGGAGCGGGCCGGCTCGGTGCTCGACCGCGCGTTCATCGAGGCCCACACGAGCGGCTTCGAGGCGGCGGCCGCCCACTGGCGCGCCCTCGACTGGGGAGAGCTCGAGCGCCTGAGCGGGGTCGCCCGGGCCGAGGTGGAGGCCCTCGTCGGCGACGTCGTCGCGGCGAGGAGCGTCGTCGTGACCTGGGCGATGGGGCTCACCCAGCACCGCAACGCCGTCGCCACGATCCGCGAGATCGTGAACTTCCTGCTGCTGCGCGGCAACATCGGCCGGCCCGGCGCGGGCCCCTCGCCGATCCGGGGCCACAGCAACGTCCAGGGGGACCGCACCATGGGCATCTGGGAGAAGATGCCCGACGCCTTCCTCGACCGGCTGGCGGCGGAGTTCGGCTTCGAGCCGCCCCGCGCGCACGGCTACGACACCGTGGGCACCATCCGGGCCCTGCGCGACGGGCTCATCGACGTCTTCGTGGCGCTCGGGGGCAACTTCGTCGCGGCCACCCCCGACACCGCGGTGACCGAGGCGGCGATGGCCAACACCGCCCTCAGCGTGCACGTCGCCACGAAGCTCAACCGCTCCCACCTGTGCACCGGGCGCGAGGCGCTCATCCTGCCGTGCCTCGGGCGCAGCGAGCGCGACCGCACCGGCGGGCGCGACCAGGTCGTCACCGTCGAGGACTCGATGGCCATGGTCCACGCCTCGCGCGGGCGGCTCGAGCCGGGCTCGCCCGCGCTGCGCAGCGAGGTGGACATCGTGACCTCGATCGGCGGGGCCCTCTTCGGCGAGGACCTCGGCTGGGGGGCGATGGGACGGGACTACGCCGCGATCCGGCGCCACATCGAGCGCGTCGTGCCGGGCTTCGAGTCCTACGAGGAGCGCATCGCCGAGCCCGGCGGCTTCCAGCTGCCGCGCCCGCCGCGCGACTCGCGCACCTTCCCGACGAAGGACGGCACGGCGCACTTCAGCGTGAACGAGGTCGACGCCGTCGAGGTGCCCGAGGGCCACCTGCTCCTCCAGACCCTGCGCTCCCACGACCAGTTCAACACCACCGTCTACGGCCTCGACGACCGCTACCGCGGGATCCGCGGGGGGCGGCGGGTCGTGTTCGTGAACCGCGCCGACCTCGCCGCGCGCGGGCTCGCCGACGGCGACCTGGTGGACCTCGTGAGCGTGTACGCCGACGGCGAGCGGCGCGCGAGCGCCTTCCGCGCGGTCGCCTACCCGACGCCGCGGGGCTGCGCCGCCGCCTACTTCCCCGAGGCCAACGTGCTGGTGCCCCTCGAGTCGACGGCGATCGGCTCGAACACCCCCACCTCGAAGTCGGTCGTGATCCGCCTCGAGCCCGCCGCGGTCGCCGCCGGCGGCGACGGGCGCCGGGTCCTCAGCGCGTCGGCGTGAGGACGCGCTGGGCGTTGGCGTAGACGACCATCGAGGGCGGGCGCAGGAAGCCGACGAGGCCCATCCCGGTCTCCTCGGCCAGCTCGACCGCGAGCGAGGACGGCGCCGAGACGGCGCAGAGCATCGCCACCCCGGCCATGGCCGCCTTCTGGACGAGCTCGAAGGAGGCCCGCCCCGAGACGAGCAGCACGGTGCCCGCGAGGGGCAGGCGCCCCTCGCGCAGCGCCCAGCCCACCACCTTGTCGACGGCGTTGTGGCGCCCGACGTCCTCGCGCACGCAGAGGATCTCCCCGCTCGACCCGTCGACGAGGGCCGCGGCGTGCAGCCCGCCGGTCGTGGCGAAGACGGCCTGGGCCGCCCGGAGGCGGTCGGGGAGGGTCGCGAGCAGGGACGCCTCGACGACGAGCGGGTCGGCCCGCAGGTCGTAGGGCGAGCGGGTGCGCACCGCGTCGATCGAGGCCTTGCCGCACAGCCCGCACGAGCTCGTGGTGAAGAAGGCCCGGGCCGCGCCCTCGTCGGGCGGGGCCACGTGGGCCGCGAGGGCCGCGTCGAGGACGTTGTAGGTGTTCACGCCCTCGACCTCGCCGGCGCAGTAGCGCAGGCCGACGAGGTCCTCGCGCGCCGCGACGACGCCCTCGCTCACCAAGAAGCCGGCGGCCAGGTCGAAGTCGGCGCCGGGGGTGCGCATCGTGACCGCGAGCGAGCGCCCGGCGACGCGGATCTCGAGCGGCTCCTCGCCGGCGAGCGCGTCGCGCCGGCGCTCGGGCGCCCCGCCGAGGGTGAGGCGCGTGACCCGGCGCTCGGGCGCCACGCGGCTCACCGGGAGACCTCCATCCCCTGGAGACTACGGGCGCGGCGCGGCGCGCCACCGACCACGCGCCACCCACCCGGGGGCGGGCGCGCCGCGCCCGAGTCCGGCTAGAGCGCGAGCCCGAGGCGCGCGGCGTCCTCGGGGGTGTCGACGTCCAGGAACTCGCCGGCCGGGGCGACCGGCCCCCAGTCGGCCTCGTCGATCCGGGTGACCTCCGCGAGGGCGAGCAGCCCGCGTAGGGAGCGCTCGCCCGCGGCGGCCATCGCCGCGGTCGCGTCGAGCGCCGAGGGGCTCCAGCGCGCGAGGAGGGGCTGGTCGCGTCCCGCGACGACGGGCACGACCGAGCCCGGCGCGGGCCAGGTGGCCACCACGCGCACGAGCTCGACCCCGAGGTTCGGCAGGTCGCAGGCGATCGCCAGCGCCGGGCCGTCGTGGCCGCGGGCGCGAAGGGCGGCCCAGCCGGCGACGAGCGCGCGCAGGGGCCCCCCGCCGGGGGGGTCCTCGAGGGCGCGGTCGAGGTCGCTGTAGCCCGGGCCGACCTCGAGGACGAGGGGGGAGACCTCGGCGAGGACCGCGGCCAGGCGCCGCGCGAGGGTGGTGCCCCCGACCTCGAGGGCGGCCTTGGGCCGGCCGAGGCGCGCGCTCGCCCCGCCGGTGAGGAGGAGGGCCGCGACGTTGGGGGTCGGGTTCACGGGTCGAGTGTAGGGAGGCGCCGGACCGCGCGACGGCGGGGCCGGGGTGTGGTAAAGTGATTATGTCCTTATAAGAAGTCCGGAGGGTCCATGGCGGAGCGATTCATCCACCCCGAGCGCTACGCGAGGTCGGCCGAGCTCTACGCCGAGGCCCGCCGGACCATCCCCGGCGGGGTGAACTCGACGGCGCGGGCGGCCTTCTCGGGCTGGGAGCCCCACCCGATCTTCGTCGACCACGGCACCGGTGCGCGGGTCACCGACGTCGACGGCAACGAGTACATCGACTACCTGCTGGGCCTCGGCCCGGCGATCTTCGGCCACCGCCCGGCCGGGGTCACGGCCGCCGTCGCCGAGGCGATCGCCGCGCGCGGCACCGTCTTCGCCATGCCCACCGCGGCCGAGGTCGAGCTGAGCCAGCTCATCGTGGCGGCCGTGCCGAGCGTCGAGAGCGTGCGGGTCGTGAACACCGGCACCGAGGGCGTCCTCTACGCGCTGCGCCTCGCGCGCGCCTACACCGGACGCACGAGGGTCGTGCGCTTCGAGGGCCAGTACCACGGCTTCTCCGACGGCATCTACTGGTCCAAGCACCCCGACCTCGCCGCGGCCGGGCCCGACGAGCGGCCCGTCGCCCTGCCCCAGGGGCCCGGCGTGCCGGCCGAGATGGGCGACGCGCTGGTCATCGCCCAGTGGAACGACCTGGCCATGGTCGAGCGCATCTTCGACGAGGACCCCGAGGGGATCGCCGCGATCATCACCGAGCCGATCATGTGCAACACCGGCTGCATCCTGCCGCGCCCGGGCTACCTGGAAGGGCTGCGCGCCCTGTGCGACCGCTACGGCGCGGTCCTCATCTTCGACGAGGTGATCACCGGCTTCCGCGTCGCCCTCGGCGGGGCCCAGGCGGCCCTCGGGGTCACCCCCGACCTCACGGTGATGGCCAAGGGCCTCGGCGGCGGGTTCCCGGTGGCGGCCCTCGGTGGTAAGCACGGGATCATGGACCTCGCCAGCGAGGGCCGCGTCTCGATCGCCGGCACCTACTCGGGCAACGTCGTCGCGGTGGCGGCCGCCCTGGCCTCGCTGCGCTACCTCGCGACCGCCCCCTACGACGAGCTCTACCGGCGCTCGGACCTTTTGCGCGGGGGGCTGAACGACCTGCTCGCGCGCAAGGGCATCGCCGGGTCCGTCGTCGGGCTGGGCCCGGTGTACCAGCTCTGGTTCGCCGACGCCGAGATCGCGAACTACCGCGACGCGGCCCGCCACAGCCGGGCCGACCTCTTCCGGCTGTGGTGGGAGGAGATGCTCGACCGGGGCGTCCTCTTCCACCCCGGGCACCTGGAGAACCTCTTCGTCTCGTTCGCCCACGAGGACGCCGACATCGACGAGACCCTCGAGAGCGCCGACGGGGCGCTCGACGCGGTGCTCGCGCGCTCGGCCGCGCGGCGCTAGCGCCGGCGTGGCGACGGTCCTCTCGATCGACCTGGGGACCTCCCGGGTCAAGGTCGGCGTGGTGGACGGCCGCCTGCGCCTCACGGGCTCGGCCGCCGCCACCTACCCGACGGCCCGCGACGCCTCGGGCGCCGCCGAGCAGCGCTGCGCCGACTGGCTGGTGGCCCTGGCGCGCGCCTCGCGCGAGGCGCTGGCGAGCGCCGGCGCCGCGCCCGACGCGGTCGTCCTCACCGCCCAGATGCCGACCCTCGTCGCCCTGGGCGCCGACGGCGAGCCGCTCGGCCCCGCCGTCACCTGGCAGGACGGGCGCGCCGACGCGCTCGTCGAGCGGCTCAGCGAGGCCGCGCGCGCCCGGGTCGAGGCGGTCTCGGGGGCGCCCCTCGACGGGCGCTACCTCCTGCCCATGGAGCGACGGCGCGTCGCCGACGGCGAGGCCCCGGCCGCGCGCCTGGCCTCGGCGAAGGACTTCGTCTACCAGCGCCTCACCGGCGCGCTCGCGACCGACCCCTCGACCGCCTCGGGCTTCGGCCTCTTCGACTTAGAGCGCGAGGACTGGAGCGACGAGCTGGGCGCCCTCTGGGGCGTCGAGCGCGGTGCGCTGCCCGAGGTCGCCCCCCCGACCCGCGCCGAGGCGCTGTCGGCCTGGGGGGCCGAGCTCCTCGGCGGGGTGCGCGCGGGCGTGCCGGTCTACCTCGGCGGGGCCGACTCGGTGTGCGCGCACCACTTCGTCGAGTCGCTCTTCCCCGGCGCGGTCTCGGTCGTCGACGGGTCGTCGAGCGTCGTGCTCGCGACCCTCGCCGGCGCCCGCCCGCCCGGGGTGCTCGTGACCCCGCTCGTCGCCCCGGGCGCGCGCGCGGCCGAGATGGACCTGCTCGCGACGGGGGCCTCGCTGGCCTGGCTGGCCGGGACCCTCGGGGTGGGGGCCGGCGCGCTCGAGGGGCTCGCCCTCGCCCACCCCGACCCGGACCGGCTCGCCGTCACCTTCCGGCCCTACCTCGCCGGCGGCGAGCAGGGGGCCCTGTGGCGCGGCGACCTCGCGGGCTCGATCGAGGGGATCGCCCTCACCACGACCCGCGCCGACCTCGCCCGCGCCCTCTACGAGGGGATCGCCTTCGAGACGGTGCGCTGCCTGCGCGCGCTCGCGCCCTACGTCGCGCCCACCCGCGTCGTCGCCCTCACGAGCCCGGAGAGCCGCTCGCTCGGCCCGGCCCTCCTCGGCGCGGCGAGCGGGCTCGAGGTCACGGCCCTCGGCGGGCACAGCCCCTCGCTCCTCGGCGCGGCGCTGGTGGCGCTCGTCGCCCTCGGCGCGGCCGAGGGCGACCCCGAGGCGCCCGCGCCCTCGGCGCTGCCGGCGATCGGCGACCCGGCCGCGGTCGCC
>JAJXZW010000026.1 GCA_021779855.1 Actinomycetes bacterium | reverse complement strand
CAACACCGAGCGGCGCCACAGCGCCCTCAACTACCTGACGCCGAGCGAGTTCGAGGCCTTACACTCTGTCCAACCAACCCAGGCCACGTTGCCATAAGGGTGGTCGCACGAACGGGGGCCAGGCCTCGTGGTGCGGCTGGAGGGATTCGAACCCCCGACCCTCGGTTCCGTAGACCGATGCTCTAATCCGCTGAGCTACAGCCGCGTCGACACTGGGTCACCATGCTAGCGGACGGCCCGACGCTCCTCCCCGACGCGACCGCCCGCGCGACCGGCGGGTGGGTGGGTGGGCTCACCATCGGTACCAGCGGCCCCGACGGCCGGCCCGCTCGCCCCGGCCGACGGCGAAGCCGATCAGCCAGAAGAGCAGCACGACCACCGAGACCAACCACAGCACGTGGATCGCGAAGCCCAGCCCCCCGAGCAGGAGGGCGAGGATGAATACGGCGAGAACGGGCATGGTGACTCCCACTGTCGAGGTCTAACGGATGCGGTCGTCGCGGCGCACGACGTTGCCCTGGCCATCCTCGATGACGGTCTCGCGATGGCGAAAGCCGGTGCGGTTCATCGTCGCGAGGACGAACGACGCGATGGCCCCGACCACGCCGACGATCATGAGGATCACCCCGACCGTGCGCACGTCGAACCCGTGCTGGTAGGGGCTGGCCGTCACGGCGAAGTCCAAGATGGCTCCGACCGCGACGATGATGATGCTGGCGATGACTCCACCGATCATGGGGATTCCCCTTCCTTCGACGACGCGCGCCGATCGGCGACGGCCCACGACGGGCGCCGGGTATCTCGAACGGACCACGCTACGGGGCGCACCTGACAACGGGCTTAGAGGAGTCTGGGCGCCGCCTTCGAATTGTCCCACCTGGTCAGGGGGCTTCTAGCGACCACCCCTACCATACGGGCGTGACCGACGCGATCGACCTCGAGCGCCTCCTCGACGCGGCCGAGCCGGCCATGGTCGAGATCCGCCACGACCTGCACGCCCACCCCGAACTCGCCTTCGCCGAGCACCGCACGAGCGAGGTCGTCGCCGCGCGCCTCGCCGAGCTCGGCTGGACGCTGCACCCCTCGCCCACCGCGACCGGGGCCGTCGCCACCCTCGCGGGGGCGGATCCGGGGCGACGGGTCATGCTGCGCGCCGACATCGACGGCCTGCCCGTCGAGGAGGCGGTGGCGGTGCCCTGGCGCTCGGTGGTGCCGGGCGTCATGCACGCCTGCGGCCACGACGTGCACGCCGCCGCCCTGCTGGGGGTGGCCGAGGTGCTGGCCCGCGTTCGCGAGCGGCTGGCCGGCACCTACACCCTCGTCTTCCAGCCGGCCGAGGAGGGGATCGAGGGGGCGCGCGCCATGATCGCCGGCGGCCTGCTCGAGGACCACCCGGCCGACGCCCTCCTCGGGGCCCACGCCGCGTCGGTCCTCCCGCTCGGGGTCGTGGCCACTCGCCCGGGGATCCTCATGAGCCGCGGCACGCTCTGGCGGATCCGCCTCGAGGGCACCGGCGGGCACGGCGCGATGGCGACGACGAGGGGCAACGTGGTGCTCGCGGCGAGCGCGCTCGCCCCGCGCCTCGTCGAGGTCGTCGAGGACCTCGCCTACGACGGGACCGACTGCGCCTGCTCGGCCGGAGTGCTCGCCGCGGGCACGAAGGAGAACGTGGTGCCCACCCGCGCGCACCTGGCCGGGACGCTGCGCACCTTCACCGAGGACCAGTTCGACGAGGGCCGACGGCGCCTCGGGGACCTCGCCGCCGCGGTCGCCGACGAGTTCGGGGTCACGGCCGTGCTCGACGTGGCCGGCTCGACGCCCCCGGTCGCGAACGACCCCCGCGTGACGGCCGTCGTGCGCGCGGCGGCCGCCCGACTGCTCGGGTCCGACCACGTCCTCGAGGCCCCGCCGGTCACCCCGAGCGACGACGTCGCCGAGCTCCTCGCCCGGGTACCCGGGTGCTACCTGCTCGTGGGCGGCGCGCTCGCCGACGGCACCTCGGGCACGCACCACAGCCCCGACTTCGCCCTCGCGGACGCGACGTGCCGGGTCCAGGCCGGGGTGCTGGCCGCCGGGGCGATCGCGCTCGGCTCAGGCGAATAGACGCGCCGCGCCGCGCAGCGGCGCGTCGTTGCCGTTGATCACGACCCGGTAGGGGTGGCCCTCGAAGAGGGCCGGGGTGACCCGGCGCGCGTTGCCCCCGGCGAAGTGGACCGTCGTCGCGGAGAACTCGGCCGCGAACCCGTCGGCGGCCGCCACGAGGGCCGCGAGCCACCCGGCCTCGTCCTGGGCGCGACCCCGTTCACCGAGGGTCTGGTCGTAGGTGCGCCCGTCGCGGAAGACCTCGGCCCCCACGTCGCGCACCCCTTGCAGACGCCCGTCGCGGGCGAGGGCCAGCCCGCAGCCGGTGCCCAGCGTGAGCACGAGCTGCACGCCCTCGGGGCCCACGCAGCCCAGTGCCGCCAGGGTCGCGTCGTTCACCACGCGCACGTCGCGGCCCGATCGCTCGCGCAGCTCGTCCTGGAGCGCGAAGCCCTCCCAGAGGGCCTCGAGGCCCGGGTCGACCTCGGTCCCGACCCCGCCGGGTCGCGACAGGTTCCCGGGACGCACCACGCGGCCGTCGCGGAACTCCCCGGGGAAGCCCACCCCCACCCGGCGGCAGCCGCTGCGGATGATGCGCTCCTCGACGAACTCGACGAGCCGCTCGGGCGTGCACGGGTACGGCGTGGGTCGGCGCCGCGGGGTGCGCAGCAGCACCCCGTCCTCGTTGACGTGGGAGAACTTGATGTTGGTCGCCCCAATGTCGACCGCGAGGATCTGGTCGCCGATCAAGAGGCTCTCGTAGGCCACGGGTCGATGGTAGTTACCCGCGTCGCTCGCTCCGGGCCCGCAGGGCCCGCTGACGCCACCACGGCACCAGCGCCACCTCGAGGGCGGGTCGGTGACCCGCGACCACCACGGCCCGGCCCGGCCGCCGGGTGCGCAGTCCCCCCGTCTCGCGCGCGCGGACTCGGCCCTCGCGACCCGGTGCGCCCGGTCGCTCACGCGGCGCGAGCTCGGGCAGGTAGCGCACGGCCGCGGGGTCGGCGAGCCCCGCGAGGACGACGCGCGTCGCGTGGTTGTTCACGATCGTCGCGGCCCGCTCCCCGAAGCGGGCGCGCAGCTGGGCGAAGTCCTGCACCACCGTGACGAGGGTGACCCCGAGCCCCGACACGGTCGAGGCGACCTGGTCGAGCTCGTCGAGCGAAGCGACGTGGGCGGCCTCGTCGAGCACCACCAGGAGCGCCTCGGCCTCGCCGCGCTCGCTGCGGCGCTGCTGGAGCTCGAGCACCCGCCGCAGCGCCCCGCGGAAGAGCGGCTCGTAGTGGCGCTGGTCGGCGCGCGGCGCGCACAGGTAGAGGGTGTGGGGCCCCTCGAGCATCGGCCCCACGCGGGCCAGGGGCTGGGGGAACTGCCAGGGTGCGAGCATCGCCTCGGCCGTGGTGACCACGCCGTCGACGGTGCGCCCGTCGTGGTCGAGCAGGTCGGCCACCAGCGTGCGGGCCGCCCCGGGGCGGGCCGACCGCACGTAGCCCTCGAGGTCGCCCGCGACGGCGGCCGCGACCTCGAACACCGTCTCGCCGCGCTCCAGGGCCAGAGCCATCACCCCGGCCACGAGCTTGGCCGCCAGCGCGTTCCAGAACTCCGCGTCGGGCCGCCCCGACCCGAGGGTGAGGTCGCGCGCGGCGCGCAGCGCCCCGCGCAGGTCGCTCACGCCCTCGAGCGGGTCGAAGGTGAGGCCGCCGTCGCGGCCCGGCTCGAGGGTCTGGACCTCGCCCAGGCGCTCGCGCCACGGCCTCGTGGCCGCCACGACGTCGCCCTTCACGCTCGCCACGACGGCCGGGCCGGACCAGCGCAGGAGGGCCGGCACGACGAGCGAGGAGGTCTTGCCCGACTGGGTCGGCCCCACCACGAGCAGGGCGCCGCGCGGCTCGAGGCGCACCGGCGGGCCGAGGCCTAAACCGGCGACGACCCGTCGACCGAGGTAGGGACGGTCGCTCACGCGCCGCGGGCCATGGCGGCGTCGGTGGCGACGAGGGCGCGATCCCGCTCGTCGGGAGTCACCCGCACGATCGACCGGAACGGACCGTAGCGCACGAGGGCCGCTCCGCGCGCCATCGAGGTGAGGTAGCGCTCCTCGAGCGCGCTCAGGCCCAGGGCCTCGCGCATCTCGGCCGCCTCGTCGGGTGGCTGGCGGAAGAGCCAGGCCGTCTCGCACTCGCGCAGCAGGCCCCGGGCCCGCTCGAGCTGCGCCGTGCCGGCGTCGCCGCTCGCGCGCACGTCGCCGAAGCGGTGCACGACGAGCAGGTGGGCGAGCCCCCGGGCCCGGGCGAGCTTCCACGAGCCCCGCAGCCACGCCAGGGCGGCCGGCTCGCCGAGCAGGGCCCAGGCCTCGTCCAGGACGAGGTAGCCGGTGGTGGTCGCGTCGCCCACCACGCGCTGGGCCGCCGCCACCACGCTCAGCGCGGCGAGCGGGAGCGACGCCGAGGACCACTGCGCCGACAGGTCCACCACGACGAGGGACCCGTCGAGCGCGAGCGGCGGGCCCTCGCCGTCGAAGAGGCCCGCGAGGTCGCCCTCGACCAGTCGGTGGAGCCCGAGGGCGAGGGACCGCCGGGCCGAGGGCGCGTCGCCGGCGAGGTCGGGGGCGACGGCCTCGAGGAGGGCCATCAGCAGCCGGCGCGGTCGCGCCGGCGCGACCGTCGACCACAGCCGGTCGAGGGCGTAGTGCTGGTCGTCGCGCAGGGCCGACCCCTGGGCGCCCGCGAGCAGGACCCGCACCAGGCCGCGGGCGTCCCCGGCGCCGACCGGGTCGCACCAGCCGTCGACCCCGAGCGCCACGGGCTGGACGCCGTGGGCGCGGGCGAGGTCCCCGTACTCCCCCTTGGGGTCGACCACCACGACCCGCCGGCCCCGGCGCAGCGCCCGGACGGCCATCATCTTGACGACCGTGCTCTTGCCCGCGCCGATGGCACCCGCGACCACGACGTTGGGGTTGGTGACGAGCCCGGCCCGGTAGGCGTCGACCGGGTCGAGCGCGAAGGGGCCGCCGAAGACCGCCCGGCCGACGCTCTCGCCCGAGAGCCCGGGACCGGCGTCGTGGGCCGGCACCCGCAGGTCGACGAGGTCGCGGGTCGTCGCCCAGTGGGTGGCGCTGCGCCCGAGCCCCCGACCCCGCACCGGGGCGCCGGGCAGGGCCGCGCGGTGCCACGCCGCCTGGCGCCCCACACCGGACTCGAGGCGCAGCCCCGACTCGTGGGCGTGGCGCCACAGCGCCGCCGCGCGCCGCTCCAGCTCGTCGAGGTCGTGGGCGCGCACGCAGAGGTAGACGGCCACGCGCACCAGGCTGCGACCACGGGCCACCTCGGCCTCGCGCTGGGCCAGCCGGGCCATCGACCGCGCGGCGCGCGCGCTGCGGCGAAAGCCGAGGGCGCGGCCCACGGCGTCGTCGGCGTCGACCCGGTGGGCGGCGCGCGAGGCCAGGCGCGTCCCCCGGCGGGCGCCGACCACCTCGTAGCGCACGCTCACCTGGACCGGCGTCTCGGCGCGCAGGGCTCGCTCGAGCAGGGCGGATCCCGGCGCGACGCCGCTGAAGTCGCGCACCCGGAAGACCCGCCGGACCCCGTCGGCCCCGCGCAGGTGCCGCGGGCGCTCGTAGAGGACGGTCTCGCGGCCCTCGCCGAGGCCGAGCGCCGCGACGAGGGCCGCGGGCGCGGGCGCCCAGCCCTCCGGGGGGGCCGAGCCGGGCGCGGTGGCGAGCAGGGTCCGGGGCGTGGGGGCGGGGGTCACGTGGACCGTGACGACCCGGTCGCCCCCGACGCTCGCGGCGTCGATCGCGCTCGCGAGCGTGCGAGCCCCCTCGAGGTCGGCCCCGTTGAGGTCCAGCCGGCCGTGGTGGGCGAGCTCGTGGCCCGCGAGCGCCCACGCCGGCGCGCGGTCGGCCCAGACGAGGACCTCGCCGTCGAGGACGAGCCCGCCCACCACGTGACGGTGGCCGCGCCCGAGGTAGCCGAGCGCGATCGCCACCACCTCGCCCGCGCTGAGACCGCCCGTCACGGGGACCGCCGCGAGGACGAGCGCGAGGCCGACGATCGCCACCGGGGTCCGGGGCAGTCCCCCGAGCAGGGACTCGCCGAGCAGCGCCACCCCGACGAGGCTCGAGGCGACCCGATGGGGCGAGAGGCCGGCGACGCGCGAGCGCGCGTCGGCCTCGCCCAGGCGGACCTCAGTCATCCCAGTGCCACCCCACGACCGGGCCGAGCCGGTCCCGGAGGTAGACCACGTGGCCGGTGCGCACCGGACGCTCGCCCACCACCGGGGGAGCGGGCCGCGGGCCGTCAGGGTCCCACTCGGGCGGGGTGACCTCGCCGGCGCCCTCCCACATCGGGATCCCGAGGTCCGCCGGGCGCTCGGGCGGGCCGGGGTCCTCGACCTCGGGCCCCGGGACGAGGCCGCGCAGCCGCCCGGGCCCGGGGACCCCAGCCGCCCGGGCGGCTCGGGCGCGCAGCCCCTCGAGCCCCACGAGCGCCGTCGACTCCATGAGGGGCACGAGGCGCAACAAGACGAACGGCGACGCCGTGGCGAGCAGGAGCGTGACCGCCCCGGCGACGACCGTCGCCATCGACGGCGTCGTGAGCTCGGTCGTACCGAGCGCGAGGGTGACGACGATGACGAGCTTGCTCGCGGCCACCACCGCGAAGGTCTCGGCGAGGCGCCATCCCAGTCGGCGCAGCGAGGGCAGGACGCACAGGGGGATCACCACGGGCACGATCGCGAGCAGGAGGGCGAGCGCCAGGGTACGCACCACCAGCTCGCACCACACGAGCATCGAGCCGGCGATGAGCAGCGACGCGATCAAGCCCACGGCCGCGCCGGGCACGCCGAGGGGCACCACCGCGAGGAACCGCGCGAGGGCCGCGACGTGGGTGGACACGTGGGCGGCCGAGACGCTCGACGCCTGGTCGACGGCCTCGAGCACGAGCGCGCCGACGGGCCGGGCGAGCACCACCCCCGCGACGCACGCCGGAGCGACCCCGAGGAAGGTGCGCCACAGCGCCCCGCCGTCGCCGTGGCGCAGGGCCTGGAGCGTCGCCACCGCGAGGCCGACGACGAGCAGCACCGGGGCCAGGGGCATCAGGGTCGAGAACTCCCCCCGCGAGGCCGCGAGCACCTGGTCCGGGCTCCCGGTGGACCCGAGCACCGCCGCCAGGCCGTGGACGACCCACTGCACGCTGCCCACGACCCACGCGACGAGGAGCGCGAAGAGGGACGACGCGCCGCCCTTGAGCGCGCTCCCGGCGCAGGCGGCCGGACTGAGGACGCAGGTCACGCCGCCCATCAGTGGACCCGCAGGCCGGCGTGGAAGAAGAAGTTGACGAGGGCCGGGGCGGCGCCGATGAGGACCGCCGCCACGAGGGAGGCGACGACGGCGCGCCGCCCCTGGGCCGACTGGTGCATGTTCTGGGTGTGGCTGCCCAGGGCCCACAGCGCCGCCCCCAGCAAGAGGGCGACGAGGGCCGCGATGAGCGCCCACGACGCGAGGCCGTTGGCCAACTGCTGGAGGGCCGCGCTGCCGGGCAGGGCGCTCGTCGAGGGCGAGAGGGTGACGTCGGCGATGGGCACGGGACCTCGTTTCTTCTCGGGTGCCCCAACGGTCGGCCGGCGGCGCGCCGCCGTCTGCGAGACTGAGCCCGTGCTCCTCGCCTCGCTGAAGACCCTGGTCGACCGCTGGTCGGCCGTCGAGCTGTACCTCGTGGCCGCGGGGGTCCTCGTCGTCGGCCTCCTGCTCGGGGGCCTCGTCGCGCGCCTGCGCGGGCACCGGGCCATCGCCCAGCGGCTCAACGCGCTGGCCTCGCGCCTGGCCGTCGAGGCCCGGCCCGACGACGGCCGGGTCGAGAGCGCCCTCGCCTTCCTGGAGGAGGTGACGGGCGAGGCCCACCACGCCGTGAGCGAGTCGAGCGCCGAGTCCGTCCGGCTGCGCCGCTCGCTCGACACCCTCCCCCTCGGCCTCGTCCTGTGCGACGAGGCGGGCTCGGTGGTCTTCCGCAACCACCTGGCCGAGGGCCTCATGGCCAGCCGCTACGGCGAGGCGATCGCGGCCCAGGCCGTCACCGAGGTCCTGGCCGAGGGCTGGACCCACGGCACGGCCGAGCGCACCGTCGACATCTTCGGCCCCCCGAGGCGCACGCTGACCGCGCGCGCCAGCGTCATCGACGACGGCCGACGCAGCCTCGGGGTGCTCGCCGTGATCGAGGACGTCTCCGAGCGACGACGACTCGAGGAGGTGCGCCGAGACTTCATCGCCAACGTCAGTCACGAGCTGAAGACGCCGATGGGCGCCCTGGGACTGCTCGCCGAGACGCTCCAGTTCGAGCGCGACCCGGCGGTCGCCCAGCGCCTCGCCGAGCGCATCAACGCCGAGGCCTTCCGGGTCAACCGGATCATCGAGGACCTGCTCGACCTCAGCCGCATCGAGGGCGAGGGGGCGCCGACGCGCGAGCCGGTGTCGGTGTCCCTGCTCGTCGCCGACGCCGTCGAGCGCATCCGCACCGCGGCCGAGCAGCACCAGGTGCGCATCGACTTCGAGGAGCCCGACGACACCGCCGTCGTCGTCGGCGACCGGCGCCAGCTCACCTCCGCGGTCCACGCGCTGTTGGAGAACGCCATCGTCTACTCGCCCGAGGGCGGGGTCGTGACCCTCACCATCTCGAGGCCCGCCCCCGCCGACGACGGCCCGCCCCCGACCCCAACCGTGCGCATCACCATCACCGACCGGGGCATCGGGATACCGGCGAAGGACCTGGAGCGGATCTTCGAGCGCTTCTACCGCGTCGACCCGGGCCGCGCGCGCGAGACCGGCGGCACGGGGCTCGGGCTCTCGATCGTGCGCCACGTCGCCCACAACCACGGGGGCACCGTGCTCGTCGACTCCCGCGAGGGCGAGGGGTCGACGTTCACGCTCGAGCTCCCCCTCAACGCGACGTGACCCGCGAGCCCGAGCGCGTCCGGGTCCTCATCGTCGAGGACGAGGAGTCCTTCATCGACGCCCTCACCGTGGGCCTCTCCCGCGAGGGATTCGAGGTCGCGATCGCCCGCGACGGCCCGGAGGGCCTCGCCCTCTTCCGCGAGCGCCCCGCCGACGTGGTGCTGCTCGACCTCATGCTGCCCCGGATGTCCGGGCTCGACGTGTGCCGGGCGATACGGGCCGACTCCGACGTGCCGATCATCATCGTGAGCGCCAAGGGCGAGGAGGTGGACATGGTCCTCCTGCTCGAGATCGGCGCCGACGACTACGTCACCAAGCCCTACCGACTGCGCGAGCTCGTCGCGCGCATCCGGGCCGTGCTGCGACGGCGCGGGGCCCACGAGCCGATCACCGCCTCGACCGAGATCGCGGCCGGCGACCTGCGCATGGACGTCGACGCCCGACGCCTCTACGTGCGCGGCGAGGAGGTGAAGCTGCGCCGGAAGGAGTTCGCGCTCCTGCGCCTCCTCCTGGAGAACCCCGGACGGGTCCTCACCCGCGAGGTGCTGATCGACCGCGTGTGGGGCAGCGACTACGTCGGGGACACCAAGACCCTCGACGTGCACATCAAGCGGCTGCGCGCCCTCATCGAGCGGGACCCGAAGAACCCCGAGCGCATCACGACCGTGCGCGGCGTCGGCTACCGCTTCGAGCCGGCTAGCCCCGCGGGGCGATGAGCCGTCGGCCACCGAGGTAGGGCGAGAGGGCCTCGGGCAGCACGACGGTGCCGTCGGGCTGCCGGTAGGTCTCCACCAGCGCCGCCCAGATCCGGGCCCAGGCCAGCGCCGAGCCGTTCACCGTGTGCACGAAGCCCAGCGTGCCGTCGGCGCGGCGATAGCGGACGTTGGCCCGACGCCCCTGGAAGTCGGTGAACCAGCTGACCGAGGAGACCTCGAGCCACTTGTCCACCCCGGGGCTGTAGACCTCGAGGTCGACCGTGTAGGCCGAGGCCGTCCCCAGGTCCCCGGTGCACAGGGTGAGGAGACGGTAGTAGAGCCCGAGCTCGCGCAGCAGGCCCTCGGCGCGCGCGAGCACGTCGGCGTGGCACTCCTCCATCTGCTCGGGCGCGCAGTAGGCGAAGAGCTCCACCTTGTCGAACTCGTGCACCCGCAGCAGCCCGCGCGTGTCGCGACCGGCCGCCCCGGCCTCGCGACGGAAGCACGGGGTGAAGGCCGTGAGCCGGATCGGGAGCTCCGCCTCGGGGATGATCTCCCCCCGTCGCAGCGAGGTCAGCGGGACCTCCGCGGTGGGGATCGCCCAGAGCCCGTCGCGCTCGATCTCGTACATGTCGTCGGCCGACTTGGGCAGGTGGCCCGTGGAGAGCATGGTCTCGGTGAGCGCGAGACTCGGCGGGCGGATCTCCTCGTAGGCGTCGGCGTGCCGGTCGAGGGCGAAGGCCGCGAGCGCGCGGATGAGCCGGGCCCCGTCGCCGCGGTAGAGGGGGAACATCGAGCCGGCCAGGCGCGCGCCGGCCTCGAGGTCCAAGATGCCGAGCTCGGCGCCGACCTCCCAGTGGGCGACGCGCTGGTGTGGCCCGTACTCCGGCGGCGGCGCGCCCTCGTCGAGGCCCGGCCACCACCGCCCGGTCTCGACGTTGTCGGCGTCGTCGACACCGTCGGGCACCCGCGGGTCGGGGAGGTTGGGCAGGGAGAGCAGGATCTCGCGCAGCCGCTCGGCGACGCGCTCGGTGTTCTCGCGCGCCACGCGCTCCTCGTCGCCGAGCGCCCGGCTGGTGACGGCCAGCGCCTCGGCGCGGCCGTCGTCCCTCTGGCGACGGGCCTCGGCGACCTGACGCGAGAGGTCCTTCACCTCGGCCCGCAGCCGCTCGGCCTCTTGGAGGAGCTTGCGGTGCTCCAGGTCGAGGGTCACGAGGTCGTCGATCGTCTCGCCCACGATCCCCCGACGACCGAGGGCCGCCTTGACGAGCTCGGGCTCGCGTCGCACCAGGGTCAGGTCGATCACGCGTCCAGGATACCGGCGTGTCGTCGGCGGCCCCGGGGCCCGGTAGGTTCGTAGCCCGTGAGTCACGCGCTCGAGGTCAGCGGTCTCGAGGTCGCCTTCGGCGCCGTCCGCGCGCTCGACGGCGTGTCCCTCGACGCCGACTACGGCGAGGTGCTCGGCCTGCTCGGGCCCAACGGTGCCGGCAAGACGACCCTGGTGGAGACCCTGCTCGGCTTCCGCTCGCCCACCCGCGGCACGGTGCGCGTCCACGGGCTCGACCCGGTCCGCGACCACGCGGGAGTGGTGGCGCGCACCGGGGCGCTCCTCCAGCGCGGCGGGGTGTGGGCGCCCATGAGCCCGAGCGACGTGCTGCGCCTTACCGCCGCGTACTACGACGCGCCGCGCGACCCCGACGAGCTGATCGGTCTGCTCGACCTCGGACGGTGTCGGCGCACGCCCTGGCGGCGCCTGAGCGGGGGCGAGCAGCAGCGCACGCTGCTCGCGCTGGCCCTCTTGGGCCGGCCGAAGGCCCTCGTGCTGGACGAGCCCACCACGGCGGTCGACCCCGAGGGCCGTCAGGTGATCCGCGACATCATCGCCGTCGAGCGCGAGCGCGGCTGCGCGATCCTGCTCACCACCCACGAGCTCGCCGAGGCCGAGCGCCTCGCCGACCGCCTGGTCGTCGTGCACCGCGGTCGCGTCGTCGCCGAGGGGACCCTCGACGACCTGGCCGGCGAGCCCGAGATCGTCCTCGAGCTCGACGGCCCCCTCGACCCGGCCCCGTTGGCCGAGCGGCTCGCCGCGGAGGTCCGCCTCGACCCCGAGGGTCGCCTGCGCATCGCCGCGACCTCCACCCCCGAGCGGATGGGCCAGATCAGTGCGTACCTCGCCGGCCACGACCGGGCGGTTCTCTCGCTGCGCACCCGCGCCACCCTCGAGGAGCGCTACCTGGCCCTCATCGCCGAGAGCCGGGCGGGCCAGTCGTGACCGCGCTCCTCGCCCAGGCCACCGCCGAGGTGCGCATGACCCTGCGCCGGGGAGAGACGCTCCTCGTCACCCTGGGACTGCCGGTGCTGCTCCTCGTCTTCTTCTCGCTCGCCCACGTGGTCTCGACGCCGGGGCCGTCACGGGTGGACTTCATCGCGCCGGGGATCCTCGCCCTGTCGGTCCTGTCGACATCGCTCGTCGCGCTCTCGATCGCCACGGGCTTCGAGCGCTCGACGGGGGTGCTGCGCCGGCTCCACGTGACCCCGCTCGGCCGGCGCCGGCTCATCGGGGCGAAGATCGTGGCCGTCCTCGTGACCGAGGCGATCCAGGTGGTCGTCCTCGCTCTGGTGGCCCTGGCGCTGGGCTGGCGGCCCCACGGAGGGCCGGCGGGGGGCCTCGTGGTGGCGCTCGCCCTCGTGCTGGGCTCGGCCGGCTGCGCGGGCATCGGACTCGCCCTCGCGGGTCGGCTGCGCGCCGAGGTCAACCTGGGCGCCGCGAACGGCCTCTACGTCGTCCTCCTGCTGGTCTCGGGAATCGTGGTGCCCCTCACCTCGATGCCCGCGGCGATCGGTCGGGTCGTGGTCGGTCTGCCCCCGGGAGCCATGGCCGAGGCCCTGCACCGCGTGCTGGGCTCGGGCGCGACGCCCACGGTCACCGACTGGTCGGCCCTGGCGGCCTGGGCGGTCGTCGCGCCCCTGCTCGCCGCACGCACCTTCCGCCTCGACTAGGGACCGACGACCCGCTCGAGGGCGCCCGGCGACGGGGCGACGGCCCGGGAACGGGCGCCGGCCAGGGCGAAGCCTCGGGCCGCCCGTGGTCGTGGAGCCCGAGCATCACCGTGAGGGCCACGCGCGACCCCCGGGGAGCCGGAACCGCGAGTGAGGCGCGACGGACCCGCGGACCGAGGGGCGGGCCGGCGCCACGTCGGTGACCCGGGGGAGGTGGGAGGTGGCCGCCTCCCGGACGGGCGCCGGCGCGGACCTCAGTGCGCGAGCGCAGCGATGCCCCGAGCCAGGGTGGCGTCGGAGATGGCCCCCAAGTGCACCGCACGCACCACGCCCGACGCCGAGACGAACACCGTCTCGGGCAGCGTCGCGAAGCCGAAGTCGCCGCTGGCCACCGTGCCGCTGGCGTCGACGGCCACCGGGTCGGGGAAGCCGGCGCGGGCGACGAAGCGGATCGCCGCCGCGCTCTGGTCGTTCGAGTCGACACCCACGACGGACACGCCCGCCGGCGGGTGGGCCCGGAGGTAGGCGCTGACCCGCGGGACCTCCCCCCTGCAGGGGGGGCACCAGCTGGCGAAGAAGAGCAGGACCGTGGGGCGATGCAGGGCGTAGGGTGCGCGAACGGTACCCCCGTGCAGCCCGGCCAGGGAGAAGTCGGCCGCCCTCGTGCCCACGAGCGCCGAGGTGGAGCGCGTCGAGGCGCCCCCGGTGACCTTCCCCCCGGTGAGCACCGAGACGATGGCGATCAGCGCCACGGCGACGACGACGCCGATCCCGATCGAGACCATCATCATCGGCGACGGCTTGCGCCGCGGCTCAGTGGTGCCGGACGACGACATCGACCGCCATCAAGATGAAGAGCGCGGACAGGTACGTGATCGAGTAGTGGAAGAGCCGCATCGCCTCGCCGACGTCGGCGCGGTCGTTGCGCGCGTGGTTGTAGAGCCGCAGGGCGTAGAAGGTGAAGAGACCGCCGAGCACCGTCGCCGACAGGGCGTAGACCCAGCCGAGGTGGGCGCTCGGGCCGATGAGCATCGTGAGAGCCCACATCAGGACCGAGTAGACGAGGATCTCGAGGGTGGTCCGCCGCAGGGAGGCGACCACCGGCATCATCGGCACGTTGGCCGCCTGGTAGTCGTCGCGGTAGCGCACGGCCAGTGCCCAGAAGTGGGGCGGGGTCCAGATGAAGATGACGAGGAAGAGCAGGAACGGCGTCCAGCCCAGGGAGTTGGTCACCGCGGCCCAGCCGATGAGCACCGGCACCGCGCCGGCCGCGCCGCCGATCACGATGTTCTGCTTGGAGCGGCGCTTCAGGATGATCGTGTAGATCACGACGTAGAACGCGGCCGCGGCGAGAGCCAGCCACGCCGACAGGGCGTTCACCCACACCGCGAGGGTCACGAAGGCGAGCACCTCGAGGCCGGTCGCGAAGAGCGCCGCGGCCCTGGGCGTCATGACCCCGGTGACGAGGGGCCGGTTCTTGGTGCGCTCCATCACCGCGTCGATGTCGCGGTCGATGACCATGTTGAAGGCGTTCGCCCCCCCCGCGGCGAGCGTGCCCCCCACGAGGGTCGCCAGCATCAGCCACAGGCCCGGGATGCCGTTCGCGGCCACCACCATCGTCGGGACCGTGGTGACGAGGAGCAACTCGATGATCCGCGGCTTGGTGAGGGCGACGTACCCGCGCAGCACGTCCGAGAACGGGCGGGCCATGGTTACCGGAACGGTCATGGGCGAGAGTCTAGGTGGCGGGGTTTTCTCTAGGCTAGGGAAATGCCCGACTCGCGGCGCCGCGTCCCGAACCCCGTGTTCCGCTGGTTCGCGCTGGCCTCGTTCCTGGGCTCGATCCTCTCGGTCCTGACCGGGGCGGCCGTCCGGCTCACCGGCTCGGGGCTGGGCTGCCCCGACTGGCCGACCTGCTTCAAGGGGCGGGTGACCGGCTCGATGTCGATCCACCCCTTCATCGAGTACGGGAACCGCATGGTCAACGCGGTCTTCATCCTCGTGATCGGGGCGACGATCGTGGCCGCCTGGTACCGCTCCGAGCGCCGCCGGGACCTCCTGTGGCTCTCCCTGGGCCTCGTCGCGGGCGTCGTGGGCGACGCCGTCCTGGGAGCCTTCGTCGTCTACTCCAAGCTCAACCCCTACCTCGTCTCACTGCACATGGTCCTCTCGCTGTCGATGGTGGTGCTGGCCGCGACCCTGTACCACCACTCCAAATACCTCTACGGCCCCGGCCGCCGCGCCGACCGGCGCGACCCGTGGTTCTCGCTGCTCGCGCGCCTCCTCTGGATCCCCTTCGCGGTCCTCGTCGTGACCGGGACGGCGACCACCGGCTCGGGGCCCCACGCCGGGAACACCTCGGGCCAGCTGGTGGCTCGCCGGCTCCCCTTCGCCCTCTCCTCGGCCACCTGGGTCCACTCGGTGGCAGCGGTGCTCTTCATCGGCCTCGTCACGGGCCTGCTCGCCGCGATCTGGCGCGGTGACGCCCCCACCCCCCTGAAGCTCGGCGTGCGCCGCCTCGTCCTGATCTCGCTCGTCCAAGCGGCCATCGGGCTCACGCAGTACCTGACCCACCTGCCGGCGTGGCTGGTCGAGCTCCACATCGCCGGGGCGACCTCGCTGGCCATCGGCGTGACCCAGTTCAACGTGCGCCAGATGGCGCGCGACCGCGAGCCGGGGACCCGACGGGTGCCGGCCGTGGCGACCCCCCTCGTCACCGCGTAGTCACCCGTCGCGGCGAGACGACGCGAGTGTCGCGGGCAACGGCATCGCCCTTCGAGGCCGGCCACGCTCTCCACACGAGAAGTTCGATTCACCCATCGACGAGCGACCGGTGACGCAGTCGACACGCGCCCGTCGACGACGCTGGTCCGGTCGGGACTTTCGACTCCCGGTCTGATAGATCACTTTGTGCCAAAGGTCCCTAGGAGGACCACAGGCTGAACGAGAAGACTCCTTTTCGACTGAAGGGAGGACGTGATGGCCGAGACACTGCTCGCGGCACTCGTGTCGTTAGATGGGACAGGCCACTACTTCCACTGGCACTGGATCGACATCTCCTACGCCAACCTCACGGTCATCATCCTCATGGTGGTGGTATTCGTGGTGGCCCTGTTCCTGCCGTTCCCGGGGCGGCGCAACAAGAAGGAGACAAGGTGAGCTCGACCGAGATCGATCGCCAGTGGACGACGCGGCTGCGCCACCGGCTGACGCGCCGCCTGCCACCGGAGAAGGTGCTGCCCGACACCCAGCCGGCGTACGTGGCCTCGTGGATCTACGTCTTTGGCGTGACCACCCTGTCGGCACTGGGCGTGGTGATCCTCTCGGGGTTCATCCTCGCCCTCAAGGGCCCTCAGTGGTGGCACGTCTCGGGGGTGGGCCACTTCGTCAACTCGCTGCACCTGTGGAGCGTGGAGATCTTCTTCTTCGCCATGGTCATCCACCTGTGGAGTAAGTACTTCATGGCCGCCTGGCGCGGCGGGCGCTCGCTCACCTGGGTCACGGGCGTCGTGACGTTCCTCGTATCGATCGCCACGGCCTTCACCGGCTACGTCAGCCAGACCAACTTCGACTCCCAGTGGATCTCGACCCAGGCCAAGGACGGCATCAACTCGACCGGTGTCGGGTCGTTCTTCAACGTCTTGAACTTCGGCCAGATGCTGATGTGGCACATTGTCCTGCTGCCCCTGGTCGCCGTGCTGTTGACCGCCCTGCACGTCGTGATGGTGCGGGCCAAGGGCGTCGTGCCGCCCTTCGAGGACAAGCCCTCCGAGGAGAAGCTCCTCAGGGAGAAGGAGGAGGCGCGATGAGCGAGAGCCCCGACGTCAAGGTCGCCCCCTGGACGGGCCCGCAGCGCCCCTACGACATCCTCAAGGAGGGCACCATCGCCCTCGTCGTCGTCGCGATCCTCACGATCGGCCTGGCCATCGTGTTCAGCTCGCCCGACGACCCGCAGGTCACGGTCCAGCAGTGGTCGACCAAGGCCCCGATCGACTTCGCCCAGACGGCCCTGTCGGAGCTGAACGGCACCTCGGGCACCGCGCAGTACGGGGCCCCCTACAACACCGCCTCGCCGGGCCAGAAGCTCGGCCCGTTCACGCTGGCCAAATGGCTCGGCGCGACGATCCCGGTGAACACCGTGCGCGACTTCGTGATCGACCCCTTGACCGATCAGCCGCCCACCCCGACGCTCTCGGCCGCGCTCGCCCAGTGGAAGGGCGCCGGCGCCGGCCAGCGCACGGCCTGGCTCGACGCCTACACCAAGGCCTCGAGCAAGATGACCTTCGCGAACGGGACGGTGTCCGTGCCGACCACCGCGGCCGGCCCGGTCCCGGTGATGATCAACAGCCTCGAGCAGATGGCCCGCTCGGGCGCGCTCGACCAGGCGCTGGTCACCCAGAGCGGCTTCTACACCTCGAACTACACGCTCCCGCTCCTCTTCCTCGCCGACGGGTCGTACCTCGGCGACCTGGCCCAGCAGCGCCACCTGCTCGGCTCCCAGTGGGGGATGATGAACGAGACGGGGAGCTACCCGGGGCAGGCCTGGCTGTGGCTCTACACCTTCTGGTACCAGATCCCGCCCTTCTCGACGAGCACGAACGCCGACGTGGAGGTGTCGGCGGTCATGGCGCTTCTGTCGGTGCTGCTCCTGCTCGTCCCGTTCATCCCCGGCCTGCGATCGATCCCGCGCTGGACCCGCGTCTACCGGCTGATCTGGCGCGACCACTACCGGTCCCAGAGCGCCTAGGCCGCCACGGGGGCGCCCTCGCGCGGGGCGCCCCCGTGGCGCTAGCCTCGAACGGTGAGTGACGAGGGGGTGCTCGACCCGACACCGGTCCCCCTCGAAGTCCTCGATCCCCTGGTCACACCGGTCCGTCGGGACACCGACGGCGCCCGGGTGTGGCGGCGGGCCCGCCCCTGGGTGCTCCTGCTGGTGGCCGTCGCCGTCGTCTCGGTGCTGGTGCGCACCTTCGTGGTCCAGACCTTCTACATACCGTCGGGCTCGATGGAGCCGACGCTCTGGCCCGGTCAGGGCATCGTCGTCGACAAGCTGGCGGCCGAGTTCGGCACCATCCATACCGGCGACGTGATCGTCTTCCGCGCGAGCGCCGCCGTGGCCCAGGACTGCGCCGAGGCCACCGCCGATCTGGTGAAGCGCGTGATCGGCCTGCCGGGCCAGACGCTCTACTCCGAGGGCAACACCATCTACGTCGACTACCGCCCGCTCACCCAGGACTGGCCGCACGCCGAGCCCCTCGAGCCGGCCATCGGCGCGCCGCAGAGCCCGATCGTCGTCCCCCCGGGCCAGTACTTCGTGATGGGCGACAACCAGCCCACCTCGTGCGACAGCCGCTACTGGGGCTTCGTGCCGCGCTCGGCGATCATCGGCAAGGTCGTCTGGCGCGTCTGGCCCCTGTCGGCCTTCGGGCACGTCTAGCTAGACGTCGATCCCCTCGCGCGGCGCGTCCTCGCCGACCAAGCCGTCCACGGCCTCGCGCAGGAGGTCGGCGTGGCCGGCGTGGCGCGCGTACTCCTCGATGAGGTCGACGACGACCCGCCGGAGTGCGGGGGACTCCCCCTCCTCGGTCGCGATCCCGCGACAGGGCTGGTCGAGCCCGCCCTGGTCGAGCGCGCGGGCCAGGCGCACTCGGGACTCGGCGACGGCCTCGCGCCACTGCGCGCGCAGCGCCCCGGGGTCCTCGTCGAGCGCGCTGCGCCACTCCCAGTCGGGATCGTCGTCCCAGTCGATGCCGTCCCACGGCGGCCCCAGGGCGGACCCGTCCAGCCGACGGCGAAAGACGTCGTGCTCCACGAGCGTGAGGTGGCGGAGCAGCCCGGCGAGGGTCATCGTCGACGCCCCGACCGTCACGCGCATGCCCTCCGCGCCGAGTCCCCCGCACTTCCACGCGATGACCCGGCGGACCCGCTCGAGCTCTCCGACCAGCGTTGACACCTCGTCCCCCGCGCGGGGCGGCTCGACCGGGACCTCGCTCACGGCGCGACCCTAGCGCGGGGCGTCACGCACGGTATCTCTCAGAGTGACGACCGAGACCAGGTTCGACCACCGTCGGCGCTGCGCACGAGGTACGCACCCCGGCCGGACTGGACGATCGCGACGGCGACCCTCGCCGACGCGACGTCGACGGCGCCGATCGCGGCGTCGCGACCGACCCGGTAGACGACCGCAAAGCGCGCTCCACCGTCGCGGCTCTCCCGGAGCGCGACGGCGTTCCCGCTCTCGCTCACCACGACGACGGTGGTGCGAGTGAGGAGGACGGGCGACACCGAGCCGAGGAGGGTGGGCGGGGCGAGGCCCAGACGGCGCACCGGGACGAAGCGCGCCCCGCCGTCGGTCGAGGCGTAGAGCCAGGGATCGCCGAGGCGCGCGCCGGGGGGCGCGTGGGCGGAGTAGCCGCCGAAGCCGCCGATCGAGCAGACCACCTCGAGGGCGCGCGCGCTGAGGGCCGTGGGCACGACGTAGGAGTCGCCGACCGCCGCGCACGGAGCGCCCCAGGGCACCCAGCGACCGGCCGCGAGGAGCCGCGAGGCGCCCGTGACGCCGCGATCGTTGCCCACGAGCGCCCAGCCGACCCGCCCGCGCAGCACGATCGCGCCGGTCACCTGCGCGCCACCCGCCGGCGGGAGCCAGGTGACGCCGGGGACCCGGCGCCAGGCGTCGTCGCCGGCCGGGGTGGTCCAGAGGCCGTAGCGCTGGTCGAGTCGTCCGCCGATGAGGTAGGCCCGGTCGTGCGCCGCGGCCAACGCCAGCACCGGAGTCCGCACGCCGATCGCGGCGAGGTCGACGCGATGCCAGGTGCGACCGCCGTCGTGGGTCGACCACAGTCCCGCGGCGCCACCGGCGCGGGTGGCCGCGGGTGCCCAGCCGTACACCCAGCCGTCCCTCGGGTCCGCGAAGGCGACGCCGAGGACGCCGACCCCGGGGAAGGGGGCCGGGCCGGGCAGCCGTCCGACACCCGCGGGCAGGCGCGCGGTCGTCCACGTGCGGCCGGCGTCGCCCGTCCGCGAGAGCGTCGCGCACCACGAACCCGTCCCGCAGGCCACCTCCCCCAGGGCGTAGCCCCGGCTCGCCGAGACGAAGCTCAGCGCGAGCGGGTTGACATCCGTGGCGCCACCACTGGGGGCGCCCCCGCTGAAAGGGCTGGCCACGACTGCCGCCACGGCGGCGAGCGAGGCGAGACGACGGATGACGCTCACGACTGCCAACCTGTCACGCGGCCCTCGTTCCTTACCGCACCAGACGGGGGTAAGGCCTTTGCGTGGAGACGATGGGGATCGAACCCACGACCTCAGGCTTGCAAAGCCCGCGCTCTACCGACTGAGCTACGTCCCCGGGCCCCCCACTGTACCTACGCCGCCGGCGGGGGGCGCTGGCGATCCCGTCGACGGTCCACCCGCTCGAGCTCGCGCTCGACGTCGGCCCAGTGCAGGGTCGACTGCTCGACCGGCACGCCCGACTCGCGGGCACGGGCCATGATCGCGAAGGCCATCGCCCACAGCGGGACGTAGGCGCCGAACTTCGCCACGAAACCCGCGACCTGCTGGTCGGTAACGGCGCTCAGGTGCACGAGGGCCCGCTGGTCGTGCAGGGCGGGGTAGAGGGGGTGGCGCGAGAAGACCCACACGAACGAGAGCGCGGTCACGAGGACCGATCCGCCGAAGAGGTAGCCCGCCCGACCCATCGGGGAGAGTCGCGTCGTTCCCGGGGCCACGTCGAGCACGGGAAGCCAGAAGACGACTCCCACGACGAGGTCGGCCAGCACCGTGAGCGCTCTCACCCACGCGTGTTCGGCGCCCGCGTCCACGATCGGCGAGGTGAGCGACGCGTTCCCCACGACCGTCACGACCGCGAGCGCCACCCCGGGCTTGGCCGCGACGCGCACCAGTGCGTCCAACGCGGCGGGCCGGGTCAGCCGGGCCGCGAGATCGACGGGCACCGAACGCACGAGGAGGGGCGCGACGAGCACAATGATGACGAGGCGCTGGACCGTCGCGACGCTTAGCGAGACGCTCGCCGCGAGGTCCCCGACGGGCCACAGCACGACCGCGGCGAAGGCCGCGAGACCAAGGGTGGCCCGCCAGCGGTGGCGCGCGTCGCGCACCGCCACCAGGTGCGCGACCCACGCCGCCACAATCGCGACGGCGGTGACGGCGTGCCAGTGGAAGGGCAGCAGCGTCCCCACGGCGCCACGGTAGCGGTCGGCCGAGTCGAAGCGGCTACGCCCTCGACGCCTGGCGCGAGGATCGCCACCGCGGCCCGAGTCGCGCGGCGATGAGGGAGGCCAGGAGCACGTCGCTGACCGCGATCACCCCGGGGTAGAGGACGCCGGCCGTGGTGAACGCCGTGAGCGTGAGGACGGTGATCACGCAGTTGGCACTCCCCAGGAAGAAGACCCAGTGGGTCTCGGACTCGGGGGCGAGCCACGACTTGCGGAAGGTGGGCAGGGCCGCGACCTGGTCGGCGGCGATGAAGGCGATGAGCGCGACCGTCGCCTCGTGCACGAGTGCCCAGAAGAGAATGCCCGCGATCGAGACGACCCCGCAGACGACGTCGAACGCCCCGAGACGCCACACGGCGTGGCGGTCCCGGAAGGACGCCGCGAAGACGAGGACCGGCACCGCACCGAGGGCGAGGGTCATCCACCGCGCGAGACCGACGTTCTGTTGGCTCTCGACGCCGAAGGCGAGCAGCCCCTCGAGCCCCCACAGCGCCCAGGTGACCCGGTTCGGCGCAGTCCGACCGCGCAGGGTGTCGCGGATGTACCCGATCGCCCCTAACACCGAGAGGGCGACGGCGAGGTAGACGAACCGAGGGTCGATCACCGGACCAGTCTGCCCGCCGGGGGACGGGGCCCCGACCGCGCACCGGATAGCGTTCGCCCGTGGACGTCGCCGAGTTCCTGGGCCTCACGCGACGCGACGAGTCGACCTGGGCCTTCGAGGTGGTGGATCGGCTCATCACGCCCGGGCGCTTCCTCTACGGCGGCTGCGGCCTCGCGGCGGGCCTCGTCGCCCTCGAGCAGGCCGCCGCCCGGCCCACGATCTACGGCGTCGCCCAGTACGTGGCCTTCGCCCGGCCCGGCGAGACGGCCACCGTGTCGGTCGACCTCGCCGCCGTGGGTCAGCGCATCACCCAGGGCCGCGCGACCATCCACGTCGGCGCGCGCGAGGTCCTCACCGTCGTCGCGGCGCTCGGCGCGGGGACCCTCGACGGCGGTTCGTGGACCACCATGCCCTCGGTCCCCCCGCCCGAGGACTGCCCGCCCCGACGGTTCCATAGCCCGATGTCGGGCTCGGTCTTCGAGCACCTGGACGTCCGCGTCGCCCTCGGGAGGACCTTCGACCAGCTCGACGGGACACCCGGACCCGCGGACTCGGCGCTGTGGGTACACGTTCCCCACCACCTCGATTCCTCCGCCGGGACGCTCGCCATCGTCGGTGACCTGGTCTCGGGCGGGGCCTCCCAGCCGATGGGAAGCCCGGTCATGGGCCGAAGTCTCGACAACACCGTGCGCGTGGCGACTCGTGCCACGTCGGAGTGGCTCCTCTGCGACATCCACATGCACGCCCTCGTCGACGGGATCGGCCAGGGCATGGCCTTCCTCTGGACCCAGGACGGGGTCCTCCTGGGGACGGCGAGCCAGTCCATGGCCGCGCGGGCGGTCGGACCCGAACCGCCCAACTAGGGGCTGATGTAGATTGGTACGTCCTCGGGGCTATAGCTCAGTCGGTTAGAGCGCGTCACTGATAATGACGAGGTCGTAAGTTCGATTCTTACTAGCCCCACCAGGAGGGATTCGGATAAAGGTCCCTCAAGCGTTCGGACAAACGTTCGGGCAAAGACTCACGCGGTTGGGCGCGGACCTGCTCGGACGATGTCGCAGTGACCCGCTACCGGCCAACCCGCGACAGCTCAGGGGTCGTGGGTGATCGCACGGACATCAACCTCCGCGCACGCGTCATCTCTCTCTTCCCACAGGATCAGCCAGTCTCCCTCGTGGTGAACGACCGTGATGCCCCAGCAGCCGATGTTCTGAAACCGCCGACGACGGCATCGGGCATCCATCGGATCGGCCTCGAGCATGTCGAGAGCGGTGTTGATGCGCCCGAGGAGGTCGTGTCGGCTGGGGGTCTCCTCCAGTTCATCCAGGAGGTCGTTGGCCTGGTCGGAGAAGTAGAGAAACGCCACGAAGAGCGGCGCGACTCAGCTGCGGGGAGAGCCAGATCGGTCCCGGCGCTTCAGCGTCTCCGGGTGCTGGCGGCTCTGTTCGATCGCCGCCATAAGACCTGCATCCTGAAGGAGCTTCTTCTCCGTCTCCGTGATTACTGTGGCGGGCTCCAGCACGATGACTCCTCCCGGCTCGGCGTGGGCGATGTACTGATCTGCCGTGGCGAGGGCCCCGAGAGACAGTCGTCCCCGCTGCTGGTTGGCGACCAAAATGGGCTGTGTCATGACATCCACTGTATCGGCTGGGCCAAGCCCGCGCAAGGGTTCTACCCGTGTACGGGCTCTGCCCGCCACTGGGTATCTCAGTCCTGCCGTGGTGAGAAAGGGGCAGTTCCCTGGTGATGAAAACTGGCTCGCCCTGGTGAAGGAGTTGAACTCGGCACTGAGCTAAGGGACCGTGATCAGGAACTACGTACTTTGTCCGAATCCCCCACCAGAGGGGTGGGGGTTCGGGAGTTCGTTGACAGAACCACTCCGGGACCTGATGGACACAGCTCCACCACATCCTTGACACAGGTTCAGGACCTGCTTGACACCCCGAACGCCCCGTCCTTTGTGACGAGAATCACGGATTCTCCCCAGAGTCGATCATCGAATTTCCCCACCCCGTGAGAGCGACGGCGGGCCGTTAAGTCCACCACAGAGAGGTGGGTCCCTTCGAGGCTGGTGGTGCTTACGCCAAC
>JAJXZW010000042.1 GCA_021779855.1 Actinomycetes bacterium | reverse complement strand
GCCGCAACCACGGCGACTACATGCGCGGCCGGATCCCCGGTGACATGATGAGTTCTCGGAAGAAGGCCGCGTGACACAGTTCCACAGAGCACCACTGTCACCTCAACCCTGGGACAGGAAGGACTAGTTCAGTGCCAGTCGCGCGAGCGCGTGGCGACGAGCTCGAGCGGCTCGACTGACTCGGCGCTGAGCGCGAGGGTCCCCTGGCCGCGCTGCAGCGAGCCGCGCACCACGAGCGCGCCCGCCCGCCCGGCGACGGCCGACCACCGGGCCCACGCGCCCCTGGAGAAGATCACGTTCACGTGACCGGTCTCGTCCTCGAGGTTGAGAAAGACCGCGCCGTTGGCCGTCTCGGGGTGCTGGCGGTGCGTGACCACCCCGGCCACCGCCACGCGCGTCTGCTCCGCGCCGAGGAGCGAGGCCGCCGTCGCCACGCCGCTCGCGCGCAACGTCGGACGGATCAGCTCCATCGCCGTCGCCTCGGGGGTCAGGCCGAGCGACCAGAGGTCGTCGGCGAGCCGCTCCATCGGGGTCGGGGCCGCGAGTGGCGGGGCGACGAGTCCCGTGACGACCCCGGCGAGCCGGTCGGGCGACGACTGGGCCGCGGCGCCGGCCGCCCAGGCGAGGGCGCGACGCGACGGCCCGAAGGCGTCGAGCGCGCCGGCGGCGGCGAGGGCCTCGAGGTGAGCCTGGGCGCACCCGGCGCGGCGCACGAGGTCCTCGGGGCCCGACCAGGGAGCCCCGGCGGCGATGCGCGCGGCGAGTTCGTCGTCGACCCCGCGCACGCCACCGAGCCCGAGGCGCACCGCGGGCTCGGTGGCCGGCCCCTCGAGGGTGGCGCCGGCGCCCGAGGCGTTCACGTCGGGGCGGCGCACCTCGACCCCGTGGCGCCGGGCGTCGGCCACCAGGCTCTGGGGCGACCAGAAGCCGAGGGGCTGGGCATTCAGCAGTGCGACGAGGAACGCCGCCGGGTAGTGGTGCTTGATCCAGGCCGAGCAGTAGACGAGGTGGGCGAAGGAGACCGAGTGGGACTCGGGAAAGCCGAAGTTGGCGAAGGCCGACAGCGCGTCAAAGAGCTCGTCGGCCGCGGCGCCGGTGATGTCGTTGGCGGCCATGCCGGCGTAGAAGCGACTCTTGAGCTTGAGCATGCGCGCCGCCGAGCGCTTGGCCGCCATGGCCTGGCGCAGCTCGTCGGCCTCGGCCGGCGAGAAGCCCGCCACCGCGACCGCCATCTCCATCAGCTGCTCCTGGAACAGCGGCACCCCGAGGGTCCGGCGCAGGATCGGCTCGAGGCGCGGGTGCAGGTAGGTGACCGGCTCCTCGCCGCGGCGCCGGCGGATGTAGGGGTTCACGGCGTGGCCCTGGATGGGGCCGGGCCGTATCAGGGCCACCTCGATCACGAGGTCGTAGAAGCACCGGGGCTGCACGCGCGGCAGGGTCGCCATCTGCGCGCGCGACTCGACCTGAAAGACCCCCACGGTGTCGGCCTCACAGAGCAGGTCGTAGACGGCCGGCTCCTGGGGCAGGGACCCGAGGTCGAGCGACACCCCGTGGAAGGCCCGGACCTGGTCGACGGCGCGGTGCAGCGCGTCGAGCATGCCCAGGCCCAGCAGGTCGAACTTCACCAGACCAATGGCCGCGCAGTCGTCCTTGTCCCACTGCAGCACGCTGCGCCCGGGCATGCGCCCCCACTCGACCGGGCAGACCTCGATCACCGGCCGGTCACAGAGCACCATGCCCGCCGAGTGGATCCCGAGGTGCCGGGGGCGCTCGAGCAGCTGGGCGGCCATGGTCGTGACGAGCTCGGGCACGTCTGGACCGAGCGGGGTCATCGTGTGCCGGTCGACCCGGTCTTTGATCGCGTCGGCCTCGTCCTCGGCGTAGCCGAAGGCGCGCGCGACGTCGCGCAGCGCCGAGCGCGGCCGGTACGTGATGACCGCGGCGACCTGGGCCGCGTGGCGCCGTCCGTAGCGGGCGTAGACGTACTGGATGACCTCCTCTCGCCGGCCCGACTCGATGTCGACGTCGATGTCGGGGGGGCCGTCGCGCGCCGGCGAGAGGAACCGCTCGAAGAAGAGGTTCAGCCGCACCGCGTCGGCGTTGGTGATCCCGAGCGAGAAGCACACGGCGGAGTTGGCGGCCGAGCCGCGGCCCTGGCAGTAGATGTCCTCGCGCCGGCAGAACTCGGTGATGTCCCACACCGTGAGGAAGTAGCCGGCGAAGCCGAGCTGGCGGATCACCGCGAGCTCGTGATCGATCTGGCGCCACGCCCCGGGCACCCGCTCGGCGCCGCGCGCGCCGTAGCGCCGCGTCGCGCCGTCCTCGACGAGCCGCTCGAGGTAGGCCTGCTCGTCGAGCCCCGGGGGCGTCGCGAACGGCGGGAGGTTCGGCGCCACGAGGCGCAGGTCGAAGGCCAGCTCGGCGCTGAGCTCGCCGGCCAGGTCGACGACGCCGGGCCACCGGGCGAAACGGCGCCGCTGCTCGGCGTCGCTGCGCAGGTGCGCAAGGGGCGAGGCCTCGAGCCAGCCCTGCATCGCCTCGAGGCTGCGCCGGGCGCGGATCGCCGCGAGGACGTTGGCCCGGGCAAACGCGTCGGGCGTGGCGTAGTGCACGTTGTTCGTCGCCACCACCGCGAGTCCGCGGCGCACGGCCAGCTCGGCGAGGACGTCGTTGCGCGCGACGTCGTCGGGCGCACCGTGGTCCCAGAGCTCGACGACCACGTGGTCGCGGCCGAAGGCGCCGACGAGGCGCTCGAGGGCGCGCTCGCTCGCGCGCGGGCCGGCCTCGACGAGGGCGCGGGTGAGCGGCCCCTTGCGACACCCGCTCAGCACCACCCACGCCTGGCTCGCCGCGGCGACCTCGTCGAGCGTGAAGCGCGGCGCGCCCTTCTCGCCGCGCTTCAGGTGCGCCTCGGCGAGCAGCGTCGAGAGCGCCCGGTAGCCGTCGGGCGAGCGGGCGAGCACGACGAGGTGCTCCCCGGAGGGGTCCGCCACCCCCACCCGGTCGTCGACGGCGTCAAGGGTCAGCTCCGCGCCAAAGACCGTGGCGACCCCGAGGGCGCGCGCGGCCTCGGCGAAGCGGACCACCCCGTAGAGCCCGTGGTGGTCGGTGAGCGCGATGCCCGTGAGCCCGAGGCGCGCGGCCTCGGCGACGAGCTCCTCGGGGTCGCTCGCCCCGTCGAGGAAGCTGAACCCCGAGTGAGCGTGCAGTTCGCCGTACCCGGGCATCAGTCGTAGACCCCCGCGAGCGACCACCGGCCCGACTCGGCCACGAGCAGCAGAGCCTCCCCGGTCTCGAGCAGCACCTGGAGCTGCGCGCGGCGCCGGCCCACCGCCCACCACCGCTCGACGAGCGGCCAGGGACCCGCGTACCAGGTCACGGCGCGAACGGCGCCCGAGGCGAAGGCGAAGGTGGTCGGGATCGTGTTGAGCATCCCGCGCGCGTCCACCCGGACCGTCTCGTTCGCCGCGCCTCGCAGCTCGACCGCCACCCGGTGGGCGAACACCGTCGCCGGCGACGGCGCGCGCAGCTGGCCCGGCCACGGCGCGTCGTCCTGCGAGGCCGCCGTCGGCGACCCCCAGGGCACGAGTGCCGCGCGGTCCTGGGGCAGACGGCCACCGCGCAGCGCGGCCACGACCACGCCGTCGGCGCCGAGACGCTGGCGCAGGCGCAGCGCCGCGGCGTGCGCCCGGTCGTCGGCCGCGCCGCGCTGGCCGAAGAACCCCCGCTGCTCGTCGGGCCGGTCGGCCTCGCGCAGGCGACCCAGGCGCGCCCCGAGGCGGGCGTCGCGCTGGCCGGGCAGCTCGTCGAGCTCGCCGCGCGCGACCTGGTGCAGCACCAGCACCGACGCGCTGAAGCGCTCGCTCACCCGCGCGCGCTCGAGGTCGGCGAAGTCCCCCACCGTCCTCAGCCCGAGCCGACGGCCGGTCGTGGCGAGGTCGCGGCGCCCGAGCGCCGCGAGGGGCCGCGCGCGCCGGTAGTCGTCCGTCTTCCCCGGTTCGACCACCACGCCGTCACGCGCCGCGAACTCGCACCAGACGAGCCCGTCGGCCACGCCGAGGGACGCCTCGCGACCGAGCACGTCGCGCACCACGGTCGCCACCGCCTCGAGTACCCGCTCCTCGCCCCCGAAGAACCGGCTCGGACCCCGCGACGGCAGCGCGTAGAAGCCGAGGTGGATCAGCTCGGTGAAGGGACAGACCACCCCGAGCGCGTCCAGGAGCGCGAGCGACTCGCGCAGCGTGGAGCCGTCGAGGGCCTCGACGCGCAGGGACTCGACCCAGACACCGATGAGCCGTTCCATTCAGCCACCCGCCGCTCGTCCCCGGCGATCGGGCAGCACTACGACGTGCTCGGCGCCGCGCACGCCGGCGCGACCCTCGATGCGCACGCGCAGCGTGCGGTCCTCGAGGCGCGACGACGCCGACCACTGCGCGTGGGTGACGCTGAAGGAGAGCTCGACTGGCAGGGGCCAGGTCGAGGCGGACTCGCTCACCACGAGCAGCACCGCGCCGCGCTCGCGGACCCGGTCGCTCAACACCCGCGCGCTGCCCCGCGCGGCGCGCGACGGGGGCCGCACGATCACTAGGTCCACGCCGTCAAGGACGTCCGCGACCGATTCGGCCCACGCCCCCCGGGGGCGCGGCACGAAGAGCACCCGGCGCAGGTCGACCCCGAGGTCGGCCATGGCGAGCACGCCGGGGTCGTCGACCCCCACCACCGCCGCCCAGTGACCGCGCGCGCTCGCTCCGGCGAGCAGGCTCAGGGCGAGACTCAGCCCGCCGGCCCCCGACGGCGCCTGGACCGAGATCGTCGAGCCGCGGCGCAGTCCCTCGCCGGGAACGAGGCCGCGCCACGGCTCGTCAAGGGCGATACGCCGGTGCGTGGCGAAGCTCACCGGGCGCAGCGTGGCGGCCAGCTCGGGGGGAATGGGGGGTCGGACCGATGAAGAAGCGAACATATGTTCGTAAGAGTACCCAGTCCCGGTGACGCGCGCCAACGGCCTATCGTCAGAGCAGAGAGGAGTTCTATGTGCGGGCGAATCGCCCTGTTCAGCCCCCCGAGCCGCCTTGCGCGGTTCCTCGAGGCGACCCTCGCGGCCGGGCTCGACCCCGAGGAGCGGCCGAGCTGGAACGTCGGACCGCGCCAGTACCTCGTCGCGGTGAGCGACCACGAGGGCGCCCGGGTGCTCGATCGCTACCGGTGGGGACTCCTGCCCAGCTGGGCGAAGGACCCGGGCATAGCCGATCGGCTCTTTAACGCCCGGGGCGAGACGGTCGCCGAGAAGCCGTCGTTTCGCGCGGCCTTCGCGCGGCGCCCCTGCGCCATCCCCGTCGACGGCTTCTACGAGTGGGACCACCGACCCGGTAAGCACCGCCAGCCCCACTACTTCACCCGCCGCGACGATCAGCCCATCGTCCTCGCCGGGCTCTACGAGCACTGGTCGTCGGGCGACCAGGTCATCGCGACCTGCACCGTGATCACGACGACCCCGAACGCCGACATGGACGGCGTGCACGACCGGATGCCCGTCGTGCTCGAGATTGGTGACGTCGAGCAGTGGCTCGACGTCACCGACTACGGACCCGACGAGCGGGCGCTGCTGTTGCGGCCCGCGCGGCCGGGCACCCTCGCCCACTACGGCGTCGGCGTGGCCGTCGGCTCGATCCGCAACGACGGGCCCTCGCTCATCGAGCCACTCGAGGCCCCACCGCTCTTTTGAAAAGCCGAAGACCCCGAGTGACCAGTGGGCAAGCCCTCCAGCCTCTCGGGGTCTCCGAAGGCACGTCTCGCGCTAACCCGTGTCGGACGGGCCACCGTGTGACGGCGGTGTTCACGGCATTCGTCGT
>JAJXZW010000025.1 GCA_021779855.1 Actinomycetes bacterium | reverse complement strand
CGCGTCGGGGATCGCCGGCGGCCACCAGTCGCGGGCGTGCTCGGCCCGCTCGCGCGGGCCGGTCTCGACCGGGATGCGCCGCTCGGCGAGCTCGGCGAGCAGGCCCGCGGGCCCGGCGGCGGGCGCCGCGGCGAGGGCCTCAGGGTAGGGAACCGGGGCGACGGGCTCCATCACGGCTCGAGGCCGGCGGCGGCGAGCTCGCGCGCGACGAGGGCGCGGTAGGCCTCCACCTCGCGCGCGACGCGCGCCTCGTCCCAGCCCAGCTCGTCCGCGACGAGCCGGGCCACGCGCTCGGCCCCGTCGCGCGCGGCGCGCGCGTCGTGCAGGTGGGCCCGGGTGCGCCGACACAGCAGGTCCTCCAGGGACGTGGCCATCTCCTCGCGGGCGCCGAAGAGGAACTCCGCGCCGCGGTAGGCCAGCCCCTCGACCGGGTGCCCCGCGAGGTCGGGGCTCGCCTCGGCCAGCGCGAGCACCCGGGGGGCGTCGGCGCCGTAGCGGTGGAAGACGCGGGCCTCCTCGGGCGACTCGGGCCGCCAGTCGTCGACCCCGTAGAGGGCGAGGTGGCGCGTGCGCGAGCGCGGGAGGGGACCCAGCGACCCGCGCAGCGCGTCGACCGCGTCCTCGGCCATCTGGCGGTAGGTGGTCCACTTGCCGCCGGTCACGTGCACGACGCCGTCGCCGGCGTCGGTGACCTTGTGACGGCGGGAGAGGTCGGCGGTGCGCTCGCTCAGGCGCCGGCCCTCGGGGGGGGAGAGGAGGGGTCGCAGGCCGGCCCAGACCCCGGTGACGTCGGTCCGGCGCAGGTCCGACGAGGTCGAGGCGTTGACGGCGCCGAGCAGGTAGTCGACCTCCTCGGCCGTGGCGCACGGGTCGTCGAGCGGGCCGTCGTAGGCCGTGTCGGTGGTGCCGACGTAGGTGAAGGGGTCGTCCTCGAAGGGGACGACGAAGACGTTGCGCCGGTCGCCGGGCACCGCGAGCACCGCGGCGATGTCGGCGGGGAGGCGGTCCCGCGGGACCGTCACGTGCACGCCCTTGGCGGGCGTGACGCGTCGCGAGGGGCGGCCCTCGGTCATGGAGAACACGTCGTCGGCCCACACTCCGGTCGCGTTGACCACGCTGCGCGCGGCGACTGCGAGGGACCGACCGGTGACCTCGTCGCGCGCGGCGACCGCCTCGACCCGGCCTCGTCGGTCCTTCGTGACGCCGGTGGCGCGCACGTAGTTCGCCACCCGCGCGCCGTAGTGCTGTGCGGTGCGCGCGAGCACCAGGGCGACCCGGGCGTCGTCACCGCGGGCGTCGTAGTAGAGGAAGCCCGCGACCAGCCGGTCCGTGCGCATGGTGGGGAAGTGGGCCAGCACGGCGTCCTTCGCGACGCGCTCGTAGCGGTGGCCGATGCGCCAGCCCCCGCTCAGGTCGTAGAGGCGCAGGGCCGAGGCGTACCCGCGCACGAGGGTCTTGCTCGCCACGCCGTTCGAGCCGAAGAGCGGGATGAGGAAGGGCAGCGGGCTCACGAGGTAGGGCGCGTTCTCCAGCAGCCGCTGGCGCTCGTGGAGGTTCTCGTAGACGAGGCGGAACTCGCGCTGCTGGAGATAGCGCAGGCCCCCGTGGACCATCTTGGAGGACTTCGAGCTGGTGCCCGACCCGAGGTCCCCCTTGTCGAGGAGGGCGACGCTGAGCCCGCGGGCCGCGGCGTCGACGGCCACCCCCGCCCCGGTCATGCCCGCCCCGATCACCACGACGTCGAAGGTCGTCGAGGCCAGCGCGTCGACCTCCTCACCACGCCGCGGGCCGGTCATCCCTGTCATGTTGGCATAGGCCGGCGCGACCCCCCGCCGCGTCGCGGCGGCGGTGGCGTCGTCGATTAAATCTCGACGACACGACGGCGACCGGACCGTGAACCGGGGCGGTCGCCCGCGGGGTGTCGCCCTCCGGAGCCCTTGTGCCGTCTGGGATCTCGGCGTGACGGCCGCCGGAGGGGGCGGGCGGGGCGTGAATTGCCCCGCGCAGCGGGCCTGGTTAGTCTGACGCGGAGCCGCCAACCCGGTGGCGTCGACAGGGAGGAAGTGCGGATGGCACTAAGAAGGACGAAGACGGTCCTCGCGGCCGGCGCGACGGTGGCGGCGCTCACGGGCGTGGCGGTGACCGCCGGCAGCGCCGTGGCGAGCGGCGCGTCGAGCGTGAACTGGGCGAAGGTCACCCATCTCGCCCCGAGCGGGTCGACGTCGTTCGCCGCCCTCGTGAAGGCGGCGCAGCAGGAGGGCCACCTCAACGTGATTGCCCTGCCGAACAACTGGGCCAACTACGGCAACATCATCAACACCTTCGAGAAGAAGTACAAGATCCACATCAACTCGGAGAACCCCGACGGGTCGAGCGCCCAGGAGATCCAGGCGCTCAAGCAGGACAAGGGCCGCTCCAGCGCCCCCGACGTGATCGACGTGGGCACGAGCTACGCCATCACCGCCAAGCAGAGCCACCTGCTCGCCCCCTACAAGGTGCAGACCTGGTCGGCCATTCCGGCGGCGCTGAAGGACCCGGCGGGCTACTGGTTCGACGACTACGGCGGCTACGTGGCGATCGGCTGTGACACCCTGACCGTGAAGTCCTGCCCGACCTCGTTCAAGCAGATGCTCACCGAGACGGGCGCGAACGGCTACAAGATCGGTATCAACAACAACCCGACGCAGTCGAACTCCGCCCTCGCGGCGGTCCAGGCGGCCGCTATCGCCAACGGCGGGTCGCTGTCGAACGTCGGGCCGGGCGTGGACTTCTTCGCGACGCTGAACAAGAACGGCGCGTTCGTGCCCACCATCGCCGACGCGACCACGGTGCAGCAGGGCGCGACGAACATCGTGATCTGGTGGGACTACCTCCAGGCCAGCGGCATCACGATGAAGGGATGGAAGGTCGTCCTGCCCTCGGACGCGGTGCTCGGCGAGTACTACACCCAGGCGATCAGCGCGAGCGCCCCGGACCCCGCGGCGGCCCGTCTCTGGGAGGAGTTCCTGTACTCGACCCAGGGTCAGAACCTCTGGCTGGCCGGCCTCGCCCGTCCGGCGGAGCTCGCCTCCATGGAGGCCCACGGCACGGCGAGCAAGGGCTACGTGGCCAAGCTGCCCCCCGTTCCCAAGGGCGTGACCCCGCAGTACCCGACGACGGCCCAGATCCTCGCCGCCGCCAACACGGTGAACTCCGAGTGGGCGACCAAGGTGGGCTCGGGCGCCTAGGCCTCGGGACTCGATCCTGATGGATACCCTCGAGGCGACGGCCCCGGCCCCTGACGCCCCGGCGTCGGGGGCCGGGGCCGGCCCCGGGGTTCGTCGCCGGTCGTGGTGGCGCCGCCTGGGGCCCGGTGCGGCGATCGCCCCGTTCCTCCTCTACTCGGCCCTGGGCATCGGGATCCCGACGCTCGGGGTCCTCTACTACGCGTTCCGCGGCAACAACGGCGGGTGGACGACCGGGAACGTCTCAGCCGTCGTCCACGGGATCTACCTGATCGGGTTCGAGAACTCGATCAAGCTCGCCCTGCTCACCTCGATCGTCCCGGGCATCCTCGGGGTGTTCGTCGCCTACGCCATCCACACCTCGCGCAGCCAGTGGCTGCGCCGCATGACGGCCACGGCCTCGGGGGTGCTGGCCAACTTCGGTGGGGTCAACCTCACCTTCATGTTCGTCGCGACGCTCGGTTCGACGGGCGTCTTGACGCTCTGGCTGGCCGCGATCCACATCAACCTCACCTCGCTGGGCTTCCACCTGTACACGTTCTCGGGCGTGGCGGTCGTCTACATGTACTTCCAGATCCCCCTCATGGTCCTCGTCATCACGCCCGCCCTGGTGGGCCTGCGCCCCTCGTGGCGGGAGGCGGCCGAGAACATGGGCGCGTCGAGCTGGCGCTACTGGCGCCACGTCGGGATCCCCGTCCTCATGCCCTCGGTGCTGGGCGGGATGCTCCTGCTCTTCGGGAGCGCCTTCGCGGCCTACGCGACGGCCGAGTCGCTGACGACGGGCATCATCGCCCTCTCGCCGATCCAGATCGGCAACTTCATCAACGGCAACGTCTTCTCGAACTACCAGAACATCGGCTACGCCATCGCCTTCGGGATGCTGGTGATCCTCGCGGCCGTCATGATCCTCTACAACTACGTCCAGAAGCGGGCGAGCCGATGGCTCCACTAGACGCGCCGAGCTCCGGGCTCGAGCTGCTGGCCGAGGAGACGGCACCGGTCCCGGCGTTCTCGACCGGGCGAGCGCTCCGGCGGATTCGCTGGTGGCGCGGCATCGTGCTCGTCCTGACCGCGGCCTTCTTCCTCATACCGATCTACGCCGGCCTTCGCTTCAGCTTCCAGGGCGTCAACGGGCACTTCTCGCTCAGCACCCTGAAGGAGCTGCCCAAGGCGCAGGGCTTCACGGCCGCCCTGTGGCTCTCGACGAGGCTGGCGATCGTCACGGTACTGGTGGCGATCGTGCTCATGGTGCCCACCACGGTCTACGTGCACCTGCGACTGCCGCGGCTGCGCCGGATGATGGACGTCATCACCGTCTTGCCCATCGTGATCCCACCGATCGTCCTCATCGCCGGGGTCCTCGCGGTGGCGCCGCTCTGGCTCAAGTCCACGCCGTACCTGCTGAGCCTCATGTACGTGATCCTCGCCATGCCCTTCATCTACCGCAGTCTCGACGCGGGGCTGCTCGCCATCGACCTCAAGACCCTCTCGGAGGCGTCGCGCTCCCTCGGGGGCCGCTGGTACTCCACGCTGCTGCGGGTGGTCCTGCCCAACATCCGCCCGGCCCTCGTCTCCGCGGCCGTCCTCACCCTCGCCATGGTCTTCGGGGAGTACACCATGGCGAGCCTCGACCTGTGGACGACGGTGCCCGTGTGGATCGTCCAGTTCAACGGCGCCGCCAACGGGCACATCCAGATCGCCGCGGCGATGGCCGGACTGGTCGTGACCTGGGTGGTGCTCACGGTTATTGTGTCGCTCGATCGCTCCCAGCGGCGTCGCGCGCGCGGCTAGGAGGAACCCGTGACCCAGACGGAGGACGCGCCGATGGTCGACCGCCCCGCCCCCGCGACCCCCACCGGTGCGCCGGTCCTGCTCGAGGGCCTCGTGCGGACCTTCGGCAAGGTCCGCGCTCTCGACGGGCTCACGCTGTCGATCGAGCCCGGAGAGTTCATGGCCCTGCTCGGGCCATCGGGCTGCGGCAAGACGACCGCCCTGCGGGTGCTCGCGGGCTTCGAGCGGCCCGACGCCGGCCGGGTCGTGGTGGGTGGCGTCGACCTCTCGCGGGTGAGCGCCCAGAAGCGTGACATGGGCATGGTCTTCCAGAGCTACTCGCTCTTCCCCAACATGGACGCCCTCGACAACGTGGCCTTCGGGCTGCGGATGCGTCGTCAGCCGACGGCGACCCGCCGGGCCAAGGCGGCCGAGCTGCTCGAGATGGTGGGGCTCGCGGACCAGGCCGAGAAGTACCCCCACCAGATGTCCGGCGGCCAGCAGCAGCGCGTCGCCCTCGCGCGGGCGCTGGCGATCGAGCCGCGGGTCCTGCTGCTCGACGAGCCGCTCTCCGCCCTCGACGCCCTCGTGCGCGCCGAGTTGCGCGAGCAGATCCGCGCCCTTCAGCAGCGCCTGTCGATCACGACGGTCTTCGTCACCCACGACCAGGAGGAGGTCCTCTCCATGGCCGACCGGATCTGCGTGATGTCCAAGGGCCGCATCGAGCAGGTCGCCTCGCCCGCCGAGATCTACGCGCGGCCGGCCACGGCCTTCGTCGCCCAGTTCGTCGGGATCTCGAGCCGCGTGCCCGCCGAGGTGCGCGGGGGCGAGGTGGTGGTCTTCGGCGAGGGCCGTCCCGTGCGGGGCGGCGCACCGGCGCCGGGCGCGACCGACGCCCTGCTGCGGCCCGAGGACGTGGCGCTCACCCCCGACTCGAACGGGGCCGGTCAGGTGGTCCGCCAGAGCTTCCTCGGTGCCACCACCCGTCTGGTGGTCGCCGTGGGCGAGTCGATGCTGCGCGTCGACGTGCGCAGCGACGCCGTCGCGGATTTCCCGGTGGGTACGCGGGTGACCCCCCGGGTCGTCGCGCGCGACGTCCTCGTCGCCCGGCACGACACCGCCGTGGCCTCGGTCGACGACCTGTAGCCCTCGCCCCCCGGGCTAGGTTCGGGGCATGGACTTCACGCTGTCCCCCGAGCTCACTGAGCTCCAGCTCTCCGTCCGTCGCCTGGCCCAGGAGAGGATCCGCCCTCGCGCGCGCGAGATAGACCTGAGCGGGGAGTACCCCCAGGACGTCTTCGACGTGTTCAGGTCGGCCGACCTGCTCGGCCTGTGCATCCCCGAGGCCTACGGGGGATCGGGCGCGGGCATCACCGGGCTCGCGGTCGCGATCGAGGAGGTCACGAAGTACTCGAACGTCCTGGGCTTGATGCTGCTGCTGACGCGCCTGCCGACCGGACCGGTCATGATCGCGGGCACCGAGGAGCAGAAGCAGCGCTACCTACCCGGGATCGCGCGGGGCGAGACCCGCGCCGCCTTCTGCCTGTCCGAGCCCGGCGCCGGCTCGGACGTGGCCGGCATGCGCTCGCGGGCCGTCCCCGACCCCGACCTCGCGGGCGGGTACGTCCTCAACGGCACCAAGTGCTGGATCTCGGGGGGCATGCAGGCCGACTGGTACGTGGTCTTCGCCAAGACCGGCGACCCCGCGGCCCGCGACCACCGGGCCATCGGCGCGTTCCTCGTCGACGCCCACGCGCCGGGGGTCACCCGCCCCCGGGTCGACCACAAGATGGGGGTGCGCGGCATCGACACCACCGAGATCAACTTCGCCGACGTGCGCGTGGGGCCCGAGGACGTCCTCCAGGGGGGCTTCGCCCTGGCCATGCTCTCGCTCAACGCGATGCGCCCGATCGTGGCCGCCCGGGGACTCGGCCTGGCCGAGGGGGCGCTCATGTACGCCGTCGACTACGTCAAGGGTCGCGAGGCCTTCGGCAAGACCATCGCCGACTTCCAGGGCATCCAGTGGGAGATCGCCAAGTGCGCGACCGACATCGAGGCGGCGCGCCTGCTCACCTACCGGGCCGCCGACCTGGCCGACCGGGGCCACTTCACCAAGGAGTTCGTGCCCCAGCTCTCGATGGCCAAGTACTACGCCACCGAGGTGGCCGTGCGGGCCTCCGGGCTCGCGGTGCAGCTGCTGGGCGCGGCCGGCTACATGGAGGACCACCCGGTCGAGATGTACTACCGCGACGCGCGCCAGCTGACGATCGTCGAGGGCACGAGCCAGGTCCAGCTCGGCCTCATCGGGCGCGGGGTCCTCGCCCACGACCTCTGGTGGGACTAGGGGACGCGACGGCGGGCGGCCCCCTCCAGGGGCTGCGGGTCCTCGAGCTCGCCGGCATCGGCCCGGGGCCCTTCGCCGCGATGTGGCTCGCTGACATGGGGGCCGACGTGCTGCGCCTCGAGCGCGGCGACCCCGGCGCGCCCGGGGGGGAGTACTGGGACTTCACTGCGCGCTCGCGGCCCTCGGTGGCGCTGGACCTGAAGAATGCGGCCGGGCGCGACCTCGTGCTCGAGCTCGCCGAGCGCGCCGACGCCCTGATCGAGGGGTTCCGCCCCGGGGTCGCCGAGCGGCTCGGCGTCGGCCCCGACGAGGTCCGGGCGCGCAACCCGCGCCTCGTCTACGCGCGCATGACCGGCTACGGCCAGGACGGCCCGTGGGCCCAGCGGGCGGGTCACGACATCAACTACATCGGCCTCTCGGGCGCCCTGTGGCCCCTCGGGCGGGCGGGGGAGCGGCCCGTGCCCCCGCTCAACCTGGTGGGGGACTTCGGCGGCGGGGCCATGTACCTCGTCGCCGGCCTGCTGGCCGCGGTGCTGCACGCGCGCGCGACCGGCGAGGGCCAGGTGGTGGACGCCTCGATGGTCGACGGGTCGGCGGCGCTCATGACCTTCACCCACGCGCTGCGCCACGCCGGGGCCTGGCGCGACGAGCGCGGGGTCAACATCCTCGACACCGGGGCGCCCTTCTACGAGGTCTACGAGACGGCCGACGGCGGCCTGGTCGCCGTCGGGGCCATCGAGGCCCCGTTCTACCGCGAGCTGGTGGTCGGGCTCGGCCTGGACCCCGACGCGCTGCCCGCCCAGATGGACCGGTCGAGCTGGCCCGACGTGAAGCGCCGCTTCGCCGAGGCCTTCGCGACGCGCACCCGCGAGGAGTGGGTCGCGCACTTCGCGGACCGCGACGCCTGCGTCTCGCCGGTGCTCTCCCCGGCCGAGGCGGCCGAGCACCCGCACAACGTGGCGCGCGGGACCTTCGTCGGCCCGCCGCTGCAGCCGGCCCCCGCGCCCCGATTCTCGGCGACCCCGGCGCGGGTGGCCTCGGCGCCCCAGCCCCCGGGGGCGGGCACGCGCGAGGGGCTCAGCCGCTGGGGCGTCGACGAGGCGCGCCTGGCCGCGCTGGGCGCGGCGGGGGCGTTCGGCTAGACGTTGACGACCGGGCAGGTCAGGGTCCGGGTGATCCCCGGGACCTTCTGGATGGCGCCCACGATGAACTTGCCGAGGTCGTCGACGCTCTCGGCTTCGCAGCGCACGATGACGTCGTAGGGACCGGTTACCTCGAAGGCCTCCAGGACGCCCGGCACCGCGCGCGTGGCCACGACCACGTTCTCGCTCGAGCCGATCTCGGACTGGATCAAGATGTACGCCTGGACCGCCATGAGTGACCTTTCCGTCGCGGGGTCCCTCCATACTGCCCGACGGGCCGGGCGCGACGCTACCCGTCGCGGAAGCGGCGCCCGATGTGCCACTGGTGGCAGTACTCGCAGCGGTACGCGTCGAGGTCGACCCGGTCGAAGGTCCACGCGAGCTGGGCCGCGCTCCGGGCCTCGGCCTCGGTGCGGTAGGCGTTCTTCGGCGTCCCCTCGCGCGTGAAGTGCGAGCCCGTCCAGCCCATCGGGCGGGCCGATCGGGGCGCGCGGGCGCGGCGGCGACGGCTCCGGGGCACCGCACCACCCTAGGGGCGTCACTACGATGGCCCGGTGACCACGATGCCCCAGGTCCAGGTGGACGAGAGCGTCGAGAGCGTCCCGCGAACGGACGACGGCGACCACGAGCGCTTCACCCACCTGGTCCTCGAGGGCTACACGCCCAAAGACGGCGAGTTCGTGGCCGTGGGCAACTCGGTCGTCGAGGGGATGGTCAACGCCACGCCGGTGCGAGCCCTGTGCGGCAAGGTCTGGGTCCCCGGGCGGGACCCGGCGCGCTACCCCCTGTGCCCGATGTGCAAGGAGATCGCCGAGTCCCTCGGCTGGTCGGTTCCCGCGCGCTAGAGCGGTGGCGCGCGCCCTCGTCCTCCGCCACCACCTCGAGGACTCGCCGGGCCTGATCGGCGAGGCCCTCGTCGCCCGGGGGTTCGACCTCGACGTGCGTCTGGTCAACGAGGCGACGCCGACCCCGTCGCTCGCCGGCCACGAGCTGCTCGTGATCCTGGGTTCGAAGTGCGCGGTCTACGACCGCGAGGTCGAGGCGGCGTGGTTCGGCCGCGAGCTCGAGCTCATGGCCGCCGCCGACCGCGCGGGGGTGGCGATCCTGGGGATCTGCTTCGGCGCCCAGGCGCTCTGCCGGCTCTTCGGTGGCGACGTCTCGCGGGCCCCGGCGGGTGAGGTCGGGTGGTTCGACGTCGAGGTCGCCGAGGGCGTCGCCCTGTCGCGTGGCCCCTGGTTCGAGTTCCACTTCGACCGGTGCACGCTGCCCGAGGGCGCCCGGGTGTGGGCGACCTCGTCGCGCGCCGTGCAGGCGTTCGCCCTCGGGCGCCACGTCGGGGTCCAGTTCCACCCCGAGATCGACGAGGTCCAGTTGAAGGAGTGGCTCGACGCCGACCCCGAGGACGCCCGCGAGCTCGGTCTCGATCTCGAGGCGCTCCTCGCCGCGACCGCCCGGGAGACGCCGGCGGCCCGCCGCCGCGCCCAGGGCCTGGTGGATCTCGTCCTCGCCCACGCCGGCCTGGCGTGAGCGAGCTCGAACTCGACGTCGAGCGGCCGGCGCCGGGCGGCGGCGTGGCGCACGCCCCCGACGGACGGGTGGTCTTCGTGCGCCACGCCCTCGCCGGCGAGCGGGTGCGCGCGCGCGTGCTCGACGAGGCGAGCCGCTTCGTGCGCGCCGAGACGGTGACGGTGGTGCGGCCGGCCACCGGCCGGGTGACGCCCCCCTGCCCCCACGCGGGGGCGGGACGCTGCGGGGGCTGCGACCTCCAGCACGCCGACGCGCCGAGCGAGCGGGCGTGGAAGGAGTCCGTGCTCGCCGAGCAGCTGTCTCGGATCGGGGGGATCGACTGGCGCGGGACGCTGCGGTCGGCGCCTAGTCCGGCCGAGGGCTCGCGTACGCGCCTGCGCTGCGCGGTCGACCCGACGGGGCGCCTCGGGCTGCGCCGCAGCCGCTCCCACGAGGTCGAGGTGCTCGACCGGTGCTGGCTGGCCGACCCCCGGCTGGCGCCGGCCTTCGCCCACCGGTGGCCGGGCGCCCGGGAGGTGGAGCTGCGCGCGCTCGGCGAGGGCGAGCCCGTGGCCGTGGTGGACGCGGGCGACGGGGTGGGGCGACCGGTCGGGCTCGACGGGCGCGCGCCGCGCGACGGTGTCGCGCGGGTCCGGGTCGCGGGCCACGACTACCGCGTCTCACCGGGGTCGTTCTGGCAGTCCCACCGCGACGCCCCCCCGATGCTCGTCGCGGCCGTCGTGGCGGCCGCCGAGGCGGCGGCGGGCGAGCGCGTGGTCGACCTGTACGCCGGGGTCGGGCTCTTCAGCCGGCCTCTGGCCACCGCCGTCGGACCCCGCGGGCGCGTTGACGCGTTCGAGGCGTCGCCGTCCGCGGTGGCCGACGCTCGCGAGAACGTCGCCGGGTTGCCGTGGGTCGGGGTCCACGGGGCCCGGGTCGACCCGGCGGGCGTGGCCCGGGTGGTCGGGCCCGGCTCGGTCGTCGTCTGCGACCCGCCGCGCACCGGGCTCGGCCGCGGCGTGGCCGACGCCCTCGCGCGGACCCGCCCCCGCCGGGTCGTCTACGTGTCGTGCGACGCGGCGACGCTCGCGCGCGACCTTAGAGAACTCTTAGGCCAGGGCTTCACCCTGATGGGCTTGGACGCCTACGACCTCTTCCCCAAGACCGAGCACGTGGAACTCGTAGCAAGCCTTGACGCCGTCGCGACGGGGGTGGATAGTGCAAGTGAGGCCCGAAGGTCTCGGACCTCGTGAGGGGGTAGCCGATGACGTTCAAGCTGGACCATCACCACAAGATCACCGTCCAGAGGATCTTCAGTCATCCGCTCAACCACAACATCCACTGGCAGGACGTCAGCAGCCTGCTCGGTCGCTTCGGCGAGGTCCACCAGACCCACCGCGGCAACTGGGCGCTCACCGTCGAGGGCGAGACGTACTCCTTCGGGTCGATCCGCACCCGCGACCTCACCGAGGACCAGGTCGTCAAGGTCCGGGCCTTCCTCAAGTCCGTCGGGGTCGACGCCCAGGCCGTCGCCGCCTAGCGTCGGGCGCCGGCGACGAGCCCCGCGCCCGACGGTGGCGAAGTGGCGCGCCGGGTCGTGGCCCGCCACCCCATGGGGTGCTCCGGCGCTCGGAACCCGGTCGCGCGTGGGCGACCGGCGGGGTGGGCGTTCACGGCCGTGGTGGGACGGCCCTCGCCGGGACGACCGCTAGCGCAAGTCGAAGCGGTCGAGCTCCATGACCTTGACCCAGGCGGTGACGAAGTCGTGGACGAACTTCTCCGTGGCGTCGTCGCTCGCGTAGACCTCCGCGAGGGCCCGTAGCTGGGAGTGCGAGCCGAAGACGAGGTCCGCCCTCGTGGCGCTCCAGCGCACCTCGCCCGTGGTCCGGCGGCGCCCCTCGAAGAGGGTCTCGTCGGCGGCGGTCGGGGACCACTCCGTACCCATGTCGAGGAGGTTGGTGAAGAAGTCCGTCGTCAGGGCGCCCTCGCGGGCCGTGAGGGCGCCGTGGGGCGAGTGGTCGTGGTTCGCCCCGAGGACGCGTAGCCCCCCGACGAGCACCGTCATCTCGGGCGCGGTCAGGGTCAGCAGGTCGGCGCGCTCGAGCAGGAGCGCCTCGGCGCGCTCGGCGTGGGCGGGCGCGACGTAGTTGCGGAACCCGTCGAAGGTCGGCTCGAGAACGGCGAAGGACTCGACGTCGGTCTGGGCCGCGCTGGCGTCGGTGCGCCCCGGCCGGAAGGGGACGCTGACGCTGACCCCGGCGTCGGCCGAGGCCCGCTCCACCGCGGCGCCCCCGGCGAGGACGATGAGGTCGGCCAGGCTGATCCGGGTCGAGCCGGATCGGGCGTGGAACTCCGCGCGCACCCGCTCGAGGGCCGAGAGGACGCGCTCGAGCGAGGCGGGCTCGTTCACCTCCCAATCCCTCTGGGGGGCCAGGCGGATCCGGGCGCCGTTCGCGCCGCCGCGCTTGTCCGTCCCGCGGAACGTCGCCGCCGACGCCCAGGCCGTCGCGACGAGGTCGCGCACGCTGAGCCCCGCGTCGAGGACCGCGCGCTTGAGTTCGGCCACCTGGGCGTCCGTGACGAGGTCGTGGTCCACGGCGGGCACGGGGTCCTGCCAGATGAGCTCCTCGGCCGGCACGAGCGGGCCGAGGTAGCGCGAGCGCGGACCCATATCGCGGTGGGTCAGCTTAAACCAGGCCCGCGCGAAGGCGTCGGCGAACTCCTCGGGGTGCTCCAAGAAGCGACGCGAGATCGCCTCGTAGGCCGGGTCGAATCGCAGGGCCAGGTCGGTGGTGAGCATCGTCGGGGCGTGGCGTCGGGCCCCGTCGTGGGCGTCGGGGACCGTGTCGGCGGCCGCGCCGCCCTTGGGCTTCCACTGGTGGGCGCCGGCGGGGCTGGCCGCGAGCTCCCACTCGTAGCCGAAGAGGATCTCGAAGAAGCTGTTGTCCCATGACGTGGGCGTCGTGGTCCAGGCGCCCTCCAGCCCGCTCGTGATCGCGTCGTCGCCGACGCCCGTACCGAAGGTGTTCTTCCAGCCGAGGCCCTGCTGGGCCATGGGCGCGCCCTCGGGCTCGCGCCCGACGTACTCGTTGGCGTCGGCGGCTCCGTGGGTTTTGCCGAAGGTGTGGCCGCCGGCGATGAGCGCGACGGTCTCCTCGTCGTTCATGGCCATGCGCGCGAACGTCTCGCGGACGTCGCGGGCCGCGGCGACCGGATCGGGGTTCCCGTTGGGTCCCTCGGGGTTCACGTAGATGAGGCCCATCTGGACGTTGCCGAAGGGGCGGGCCAGTTCGCGGTCGCCCGAGTAGCGCTCGTCGCCCAGCCAGGTCGACTCGTAGCCCCAGTTGATGTCGTCGGGCTCCCAGACGTCGGCGCGCCCGCCGGCGAAGCCGAAGGTGGCGAATCCCATCGACTCCAGGGCGACGTTGCCGGCGAGGATCATGAGATCGGCCCAGGACAGCTTGCGGCCGTACTTCTGCTTGATCGGCCAGAGGAGCCGTCGCGCCTTGTCGAGGTTGGCGTTGTCGGGCCAGCTGTTGATCGGGGCGAAACGCTGCTGGCCCCGGCCGGCCCCGCCCCGACCGTCGTGGATCCGGTAGGTGCCGGCGCTGTGCCAGGCCATGCGGATGAACAGGGGCCCGTAGTGGCCGTAGTCCGCCGGCCACCACTCCTTGGACGAGGTCATAAGGGTCTGGAGGTCCTTGCGCACGGACTCAAGGTCGAGCGTGGCGAACTCGGCGGCGTAGTCGAACTCCCGGCCCATCGGGTCCGAGAGCGGGGAGTGGCGGTGCAGGACGGACAGGTCGAGCCGTTCGGGCCACCAGTCGGCGATGGAGCGCCCCACCGTCTCGTTGCCGATGCTGCTCGTCACCGGGCACGTGTTCTCACTGTCCATGTCGTCTCGTCCTTCTCGCTCCGGGGGTGTCGACGGGCCCGACTTCGCCCGGCGGCAGTCTACGGTCGGCCGTGGCGCGCGCGGCGGCCGCGCCGGGGTCGCCGGTAGTCGGGCGCCGGCGACCCGTCCCCGGGGACGTCGCGTGGCGATCGCCGCGGTCGACGCGACCCGCGCCGGGGCTTCCGGGGTCCGCGACGCGCTCGACGAGGCGTGGCGCCGCCGCGTCGCCCTCGTGGGAGGCGGCGTTCGGCCCGGGCCGCCGGCCCCGCGCCCGCGGCGTGCGCAAACGGGACCTTCGCCACGGGGTTCGCGCCCGCGCGCCCGTTACGGTCCGCGTTGAGGCCTCCTACGGCCTCATCGAGGATGGGAGGAATGGATGACCATCGCCCCAGAGAAGAGCACGACCACGTCGACGGTGTACCCGGCGCCCGGCGAGCCCGGCAGCCCCGTCACGCTCAAGCCCCGCTACGACAACTACATCGGTGGCCACTGGGTGGCCCCGGTGCGCGGGCAGTACATGAAGGACGTCTCGCCCACGACGGCGCTGGTGTTCACCGAGGTGGCGCGCTCGACACCCGAGGATGTGGAGCTCGCCCTCGACGCCGCCCACGCCGCCAAGGATGAGTGGGGCGCCACGTCGCTCGCCGAGCGGGCCCGGGTCCTCAACCGGATCGCCGACGCTATCGAGGCGAACCTCGAGATGCTGGCGGTCGCCGAGACCTGGGACAACGGCAAGCCGGTGCGCGAGACCCTGGCGGCGGACATCCCGCTGTCGGCCGACCACTTCCGGTACTTCGCGGCCCAGACCCGCGCCCTGGAGGGCTCCAGCACCGAGATCGACAAGGACACCGTCGCCTACCACTTCCACGAGCCCCTCGGGGTCGTGGGCCAGATCATCCCGTTCAACTTCCCACTACTCATGGCGGCCTGGAAGATCGCCCCGGCCCTGGCCGGTGGGAACTGCACCGTGGTGAAGCCCGCCTCGTCGACCCCGTGGTCGATCCTGAAGCTGATGGAGGTGATCGGCGACCTGATCCCGCCGGGGGTCGTCAACGTCGTCACCGGCCCCGGGGCCGAGATCGGCAAGGCGCTCGCCTCGAACAAGCGGATCGCCAAGGTCGCCTTCACCGGTGAGACCGTCACCGGTCGGCTGATCATGCAGTACGCCGCGGAGAACATCATCCCCTCCACGACCGAGCTCGGGGGTAAGTCGCCCAACATCTTCTTCGCCGACGTGATGGCCGAGGACGACGAGTTCCTCGACAAGGCCGTCGAGGGCCTCGTGCTCTACGCCTTCAACAAGGGCGAGGTCTGCACCTGCCCGTCGCGGGCGCTGATCCAAGAGTCCATCTACGACCGCTTCATGGAGCGCGCCCTGGCGCGAATCGCCCAGATCAGGCAGGGCAACCCGCTCGACATCGCGACCCAGATGGGTCCGCAGAACTCCCAGTCCCAGCTCGACAAGATCACCAACTACATCCAGATCGGCAAGGACGAGGGCGCCCAGTGCCTCATCGGCGGGCGGCGTCCCGCAATGGAGGGGGAGCTGGCCAACGGCTACTTCGTCGAGCCGACGGTCCTGAGGGGCCACAACAAGATGCGCGTCTTCCAAGAGGAGATCTTCGGGCCGGTGCTCGCGGTCACGACCTTCGCCGACGAGGCCGAGGCGGTCGCGATCGCCAACGACACCCTCTACGGGCTGGGCGCGGGCGTGTGGACCCGTGACGGCAGCCGGGCCCACCGGATGGCCCGGGCCATCGAGGCCGGTCGGGTCTGGGTCAACTGCTACCACCAGTACCCGGCCGGGGTGGCCTTCGGGGGCTACAAGGTCTCGGGCGTGGGCCGTGAGATGTACCGGTCGACTCTGACCGAGCACTACACCCAGACCAAGAGCGTGCTGGTGAGCTACTCCGAGAAGCCGATGGGCCTCTTCTAGTGGCCGGTGTGGTACCGAGCACCGCGGCGGGCGTCGACCGCGTGACGGCGACCCCGTCCGCGCTCGACGCCATCGCGCGCCTGCGCGGGCGGCGCGGGCCCCTGGTCTTCTACCAGTCGGGCGGCTGCTGCGGCGGGAGCGAGCCGATGTGCTTCGATGAGGGCGACCTCAAGATCGGCGACGGCGACGTGTTGTTGGGCTTCGTGGGCGGGTGCCCCTTCTACATGGACCCCCGCCAGTACGAGACGTGGCGCCACACCCAGCTGATCGTCGACGTCGGCGAGGGCGATCCCGAGGGCTTCTCCCTTCAGCCCGAGGAGGGCCGTCACTTCGTCACCCGGTCCCGCCTCTTCACGGCCGAGGAACTCGTTACACTCGCCCGTGAAGGGGCCCCGTGAGAGACCTCGACGAGTCCAGGCAGGGGATGATGCGCGCGTGGGCGCTCGAGCGCGTCGGGCCGGTGGACGAGGGCGGCCTGCGCCTCGTCGAGCGACCCATTCCCGTGCCCGGGCCGGGACAGGTCCGGATACGGGTCAGCGTCTGCGGGGTCTGTCGGACCGATCTCCACCTGGTCGAGGGGGACCTGGCCCCCCACGTAGCGAACACCGTGCCCGGCCACGAGGTCGTCGGTTACGTCGACCGCGTCGGCCCGGGGTGCGAGCGGGTCGAGCGGGGCGAGCGCGTGGGGGCGGCGTGGCTCGCTCGCTCGTGCGGTCGGTGCCGGTTCTGCGCGACCGGGCGGGAGAACCTGTGCCTCGAGCCCCTCTTCACGGGGTGGGACATCGACGGGGGCTTCGCCGAGTACATGGTGGCCGACGAGCGCTTTGTCTACCACCTGCCCGAAGCGTTCGACGACGAGGCCGTGGCCCCCCTCCTGTGCGCCGGGATCATCGGTTACCGCGCGCTACGGCGCGCCGCGGTGCCCGAGGGGGGGCGCCTCGGGCTCTACGGCTTCGGGGCGTCGGCCCACCTCGTGGCCCAGCTCGCGCTCGCCGAGGGGGCGCGGGTCCACGTCGTCACCCGCTCACCCGACGACCAGCGCTTCGCCCTCGAGCTCGGGGCGATGTCGGCCTGCGGCAACGACCAGGCGCCCCCGGAGCCCCTCGACGCGGCCATCCTCTTCGCGCCGGTCGGCGAGATCGTCCTCGACGCCCTGGCCGCGCTCGACCGGGGCGGGACGCTCGCCATCGCCGGCATCTACGTCAGCGAGATCCCCCCACTCGACTACGACCGACTCTTGTTCAACGAGCGTGACCTGCGCAGCGTCACGGCCAACACGCGCGCCGACGGCCGAGCCCTCCTCGCCGCGGCCGCTCGGGTGGGACTGCGCGTCGCGACCACCCGCTACGCCTTCGAGGAGGCGGATCGGGCGTTGAGCGACCTCGCCCACGGCCGCTTCCGGGGCGCCGCGGTCGTGCGGGTGTCCCCGGACTAGGCACTCGCGCCGGTCGGGGTCGACGCGATGAAATCGGCGACGACGCGCGCGAGCTCGACGCCGCGGTCCTCTTGGAGGAAGTGCCCGCCCCCCTCGATGGTGACCGGGGCGACCCGCGCCGCGCCGGGCACCCGACGGAGGAAGGGCACCTCGCCGCCAGCGGTGATCGGGTCCCGGTCGGAGAAGGCGCAGAGGAACGGCTTCTCCCAGCGCTCGAGGACGGTCCACGCACGGCGGTTGGCCGCGGATGCCGGGTCGTCGGGGCTCGTGGGCACGAGCGACGGGAAGACGCGTGCCGCCTCCTTGTAGCTGTCGTCGGGGAAGGGCGCGTCGTAGGCGGCGACGACCTCGGGGGCGAGGGTCTCGGCGCACCCGTTGGCGACGATACGTCCGATGTCGAAGCCCTTCGCGGTCTGGCTGAAGCGCTGCCAGGCCAGGAATGCCTCGCTCATCGGCTGGTCACCGGTCGGTAGGCCCGTGTTGGCAGCCACGGCCCGGACGAAGCGATCAGGCTGGTCGGCGAGGGCGCGCAGCCCGATCAACCCGCCCCAGTCCTGAGCGACCAGGGTGGCAGCGCGCACATCGAGGTGCGCGAAGAGGAGCTCCTCCATCCACTCCACGTGGCGCTGGTACGTACAGTCGGCACGGTCGGCGGGCTTGTCGGAGCGACCGAAGCCGACGAGGTCGGGGGCGAGTACACGGTGGCCCGCCGCCACGATGACCGGGATGATCTTGCGGTAGAGGAACGACCAGGACGGCTCGCCGTGCATCAGGATGACCGGGGCGGCACCTCGTGGCCCCTCGTCGAGGTAGTGGACGCGGATCTCTCCGGCCACGGTGGCGTAGTGGGGCTCGAAGGCGAAGTCGGGAAGGCCCTCGAAGCGTTGGTCGGGGGTGCGAAGCAGTCTCATCGGTCCTCCCTGGGGCTCGCGGCCGTCGCGTCGGCGGCCGCCACCGCAGGCTAGGGAGAGCGCGTGGGGTGGGTCAACGACCGCGTGCGAATGCGGTGGCGCACCAGGGCGAATTGTGACCTTGGTCCCCACGCTCGGCGCAGGGACGTGCGCACACTCGTGGCGTGGGCGGTCGGAGGGCGCGGGGGCGGGCAGTGATCGGGGCAGTGGCCCTCGCCGTCGGGCTCGGGGCCGTCGCCGCGGGTGTTGTGAGGGCACCGAACCCGGTGGGGGCCGCGGCGACGCCGGTCCTCTACCTCGACCTCGGCGCGTCGGTGTCGCGGGGCGTCCAGCCGACGAAGGCGGTCCCGACGGGCCAGCCGACGCGACGGGGCTACGCGAACCGACTGGTCACCCTCGAAGCGGCCCGCGGCGTCGGGTTGCGCCTCACCGAGCTCGGCTGCCCGGGCGAGTCGCTCGCGACGATGCTCCACGGGCCCGATCCGTGCTACCTCGCTCCCGACACCCAGCTCTCCGACGCCGTGGCGTACCTGCGGTCTCACCGCGGTGCGCGCACCCTCGTCACGATCGACATGGGCTTCAACACCCTCGACGTGTGCTTTCGCGGGGTGGACATCGACGCGGCGTGCGTCACACCGGTCCTGACCACGCTGCGCACGCAGCTGACCGCGGTGGTGACCACACTCGTGCGGGCCGCTGGCCCGTCGGTGCACTTCGTGGGACTGAACCACTACAACCCGTACCTCGTCAAGGGCGCCAAGGAGGGAGCGAAGGAGGTCTTCGCCGCCAACAGCGTGACCGCCCTGTCCAAGATGAACCAGGTCTTCGCCCGGGTCTACGGGGGCTTCGGCATCCCGGTCGCCGATGTGGAAGGAGCCTTCCACGAGGACGACACTCACCTGGTGGCTGTCCCGGGCCAGAAGGAGAAGGTCCCGGCCAACGTGGTCTTCGAGTGCAACTTCACGTGGATGTGCGCGCCGCGACCCTACGGCCCCAACATCCACCCCAACGACGCGGGCTACGCGGCAATCGCCCGTGCCATCGCCGCGGTCCTCCCTAAACACTGGTGAGTTCCTGGGCTCCTCGGCCCGCATCGTCGTCGGCGGCGTATCGAAGAGCCCGGGGCCGTTCGCGCGAGGGAGGCCTGGAGGTGGGGTGCTCCACCGGCACGACCGTCCCTTCGCGAGGGGCTCCTCGGGTGTGCGAGTCCCGGTGGGGCCCTGAGCGCGGTGGGCTCGGCCCTTAAACCCGACGCTTGGTGCGCAACGCTCGCCTGGTTCCCCCGAGTGGTCGGATCGAACCGTCAAGGGGAGCTACGCATCCTCGGAGTGCCTAAATGACGAACCCGATGGTGGAGCCGGTTCGGCCTTTAGGCACGATGGTTGGTGCGCAACCCTCGCGTGGTTCTCCCCGGTGATCGGGAGGAACCGTCGAGGGGGTTACGCACCCCCGTAGTGCCTAGAAGCCGAACTGGGTGGAGGTGCCGATACCCCAGGCGAAACCGTGAATAGTGCGATTGGCGAGCTTCCGGGTGGGAGTTCGGCCTGGTCGGACGGAACGTTGTGTCCGCACCGAGATCCTGGCGGTGCTGGACGAGCTCGTCGGATCGGACGGGGTCCTCACCCAGAGCGCGGTCGTCGCCCGACTCAACCCTGAAGACGATGAGCGCCGTAACTGGGCGATCGCACGGGCGCTGTGGCGGATGGCGCACCGGCGGCGGGATGGAGTTCCGGCCCTCGAATCCAAGGGACCGGGGACGTATTGCATCTGACGCCGGAATTCGTCTAGGTGGATCCGGGGCTCAGGCGCGGTTCCCGTCGGGCAGTACTACGTACGTTCGAACGATGGAGCCCATTGAGGGCGGGGGCCGCGGAAATCGCGGTCCCCGGATATTCTCCGTGCTTCCGAGTCACGGACATCCTCAACTGTCACCGCCCAGCGATATCGGAAGTAGATCTCGCGGGCAATGAGATGTATGCGGGTGTCGTGGGTCATCGCAGCCCGGCGCTGTGTGAGGTCACGGAATCTCACTGCGGCGACTTCACGGAAGTCAATGTAGAGGTCTGGTTCGTCGTCTCCAGGAAGAGGCGGGAGCCAAAACGTGTGAACGTGGGCACGCTGAATAATCCCGTCGCGCTCAACCCAGCCACCCCGAAGAGCGGGGCGCTGTGCCTCTGGCACGTCAGTGATGGGACGTACGCGGGCTACGGTGATGAGGCCGTCCGGACGAGCCTTCGCGCCCAATTCGCACGATGGGTGCAGCACGGCGACGGCATAGAACGGCACACCACCCGCCTGACACGCGGTGAGGTCGGGTGTGGCGAAGATGTCCCCGTGTCTCGCCGGGTACTGGTCTTGCTCATGTGGGGCCACCCAGTACTCGTCCGCCCGAGGGTATGTGGACACGGTTGCTCACTCAGTCGACGAGGGTCACGAGCTCTTCGTCCAGCTCCGCTTCACTGCCCGTGTGGAGGGCAATGGGTTGGAGCGGATGGCCATCCTCGTCGACCATGGGCTCGACTTCGTACCTCGCCTGGAATTCGTTAATGGCCTGCCACGAAGCATCCCCGCCCTCGATCCCCAGACGCGACAGCGTCTCGGACGGGATCTTGACACCGGCGGCAATGGCACCAATGAGCAGGGTGAGCGTTCTCCTGAGTTCGCGGGCCTGTTCGTTTCCCGCCAGCACCTCTTCCCAGACCTTGGGTTCGATGAGCCAAGCGGCGGTCTCGGAATGGTAACGAGCCACCCGGACAACAGGATGGTCAGCGAGTAGCTGTCGGAGACGGCCCGAGGCAGACATACCACGCAACTCAGATGTTCCGATTTCCGCTCCCGGGAGGAAATCGTAAGTGTTGTACGACATGTTGCTCATAATAGCGACTGTGCCGAGGAGAGTCAACGGCGCACTAGGGGGCCGTAGCAGGCGGAGGTGCTCGTAACCCTGCTGGCATGTAGTTGCAGATCCATTGGAGCTGTAAATACCCTGGTAAAAGGCTGTGTGGCGGAGCCGGTTCGGCTTTAGAGCCGGACGTCTGGTGCGTAACTCCCCACTGGTTGTCCCTGGTGAACAGGTTCAACCTCCGCGGTGGTTGTGCACCCGTGTCCGGCTTAAAAGCCGAACAGTGTCGGTGACGCTCGAAAACTGAGCAGTTCTGCCGCTCGAAAAGTGAGCAGTCGTGGCAACTCTAACCCTCGCTCCCCGAGCCCGTGAGCGTGACGCTCGGCAGGCTGTCGTTTCTTCTTCCCCGCAGGCGGTAGCTCGCGCCCTTGAGGGTGAGCACGTCGGCGTGGTGCACGATCCGGTCGATCATGGCCGCGGCGACCACCTGGTCGCCGAAGACCCCGCCCCAGCCCGAGAAGGCGAGGTTGCTCGTGAGGATGAGCGACGCGCGCTCGTAGCGCGAGGAGACGAGCTGGAAGAAGAGGTTGGCGGCCTCCTGCTCAAAGGGCAGGTAGCCGACCTCGTCGATGACGAGCAGCGGGTAGCGCGCGAGGCGGCTGAGCTCGGGTGAGAGCCGCCCGAGCTGGTGAGCGTCGCTGAGCCGGGTCACCCACTCGCTCGCCGAGGCGAAGAGGACGCGGCTGCCCTGGCGCGCCGCTTGAACGGCGAGCGCGGTCGCGAGGTGGGTCTTGCCGGTGCCGGGGGGACCTAAGAGCACGACGTTGCGCGCCTCGGAGAGGTAGGCGCCCGAGGCGAGGGACATGACCGAGTGGCGCACGGATCCCTGGAGGTCCCAGTCGAAGTCCTCCAAGGTCTTTCGCGCGGGCAGCCCCGCCGCGCGGATGCGCAGCTCGGCCCCCGAGGCTTGACGTGCGCTCACCTCGCGCTCTAAGACGGCGGCCAGGTAGTCCTCGTGGGTCCAGCCCGCGTCGCGGGCCGTCTCGGCGAGGCGCTTCGAGCACTCGGTGATCCGTGGGGCCTTGAGGGCGGAAGCGAGGAAGGCGACCTGCTTCAGGGAGTCCGAGGCCATCAGCCCTCGATCCCGAAGGCCCGGTCGTAGTCGGCGAGGTCGCGGGTGAGACCCTCCTCGGCGCGCGGGCGTCCCTCGCGAAACGCCCGGCGCAGCGTCGCCGCGACCGCCACGTGGGCCGGGTCGGTGACGGTCTTCCCGCGGGCCCAGACCCGGGCGTGCTCGGCCACGAGGCGCCCCTCACAGCGCACCCGCACCCGCTCTAAGTCCGCCGAGACGTCGACCAGGCGCCCGATGACGCGCGGGTCGACCGAGTAGTCGTTGGTGTCGAGGCGCACGTAGTAGTCGCGGGGAAGGCGCACCCTCTGGTGCCAGCCGAGGTGCAGCGGGGTCGGCGGGAGCGGCCGCATCGCCGCGAGGTCGGCCGCGAGGCGCGAGGTGGGCGAGGCCTTGATGGTCCTCACCACCCGGGCGTTGGCCCGGGTGAGCCACGCGGAGAACTGGGCGTTGAAGTCCGCCGGCGAGGTGAACGTCCGCCCGGGCAGGAACGACGTCTCAAAGAACCCGTTGCGCCGCTCGACGATGCCCTTGGACTCCGGGTCACGCGGGGGCAGCAGCACGAGGGTCGTCGCGAGGGTGCCCATGAACGAGGCCACCCCCTCGGCGAGGCGGTGCCCGCGCCCGATGCCCGACTCGTTGTCCCAGATCTGGCGGCGCGGCACGCGCCCGAGGGAGCTGAGCAGCTCCCACGATCCGAGCAGCAGGTCCTCGGTGGTGCGCGTGGGGATCATGCGCCCGAGGATGTAGCGCGAATGAGCGGGCGTCGCGACGATCACCGGCAGGGGGCGAGCGCTGCCGTCCTCTAAGGGGACCCTCGCCGGCGGGAACCACAGGTCCCACTGGTTCGCGTCTCCCGGCTCCCAGGTGAGCCGGTCGGCCGGGTCGATGGGCTGGTAGTGGGGGCGCAGCCGCGCCACGTTCTCCCTGAACCACGACTCGGACCCCGTCCAGCCGACCCTCTCGGCGAGCACCGTGGCGGGCATGTCGGGAAAGTCCTCGAGCAGGGCCCGGACCCTCGCCTCGACGGTGACGAACGACGTCGGCGCCGGGGAACGCTCATAGCGGGGCGGCTCGCTCGAGTTCACCGCGTTCGCGACGGTGTTGCGCGAGATGCCGAGCCTCGCGGCGATGCGGGTGTGGGGGATCCCCTCAGCCGCCAACTGTCGGATCAGTGCCCAGTCTTCCAAAGTGATCACCCCTCCATGGTGGGTGCTCACTTTTCACCGGCGAAAGTGCCCAATTTTCGAGCGGCGCCGACAAACAGGGTGGTGGAGCGGGTTCGGCTTTTAGGCAATATCAAGGTGCGCGAACCCACCTGCCCTCTGGTGCGTATCCGACATCGAGGCCGAACCGGCGAGTTCGGCCTCGATGAAGGATGCTGGCGTGCAGCCCCGCCCCGCATCGAACTACTGCTGATTGAGCTAGCAATCACAAACTTGTCGTTCGATCATCCGGGATGCTCGTGCAGGGACGACGTGAGCGGGGGCTGCCACCGGGATTGGAGAGCACCAGAGAACCCATCATCAGGGCCCGCCACCGCTCCGGTCGTCGAAGGGCACCGTCTGACTCTGCCTCTGGAGCTTTCGCGCGTGCCAGGCGGCTCGTCGTCGAAAGCCGATCGCCGACAGGAGCCCCACGATGACAACGGCTGCGACGGCACCGCGCCACGAACCTCCGATGGCCCAGTTGTTGGCCAACGCCCAACCGAGACTCACGATTCCGACCACGATGGTGCCGGCGAGGCCGACACCATCGAGAATACGACCCCGGTGGCTATTGCCTTCAACGGGCAAGGTCTGGCGCATCGCTTTGTCGCCCCCCACTCCACCACCTTTCAGACGTCGCCCAAAGCACTTCATCACAGTTCTACCCCTGGAACGGTGTCGCGAGCGATGCACGATACCGTCAGGCCATTGCGCGAGGAGACGTAGTCGCACGGCCTTCACCCGAGCTGAACTACATGTAGGACTCGCAAGCGGCCTCGGGCCCGGACAAGTCGTTCGCGACGCCGAAGGAACCGGCCGACACAAACCAGGGTCCCAGCGGTGTCGGACCCGGGTTTGCGCGTTCGGAACCACCTCTCCTACTGCGCACCAGCCATAGTGCCTAAAAGCCGAACAGGGTTGACCTTGACCCCGTTTGCGGGACCACTCATATGACAAATTGGCCGTGATCTACCAGGAGGTAGACATGCCACGGCACCACCCCGCCACCCTGCGGCGCGAGGCCTGCGAGCGGATGCTCGCCGG
>JAJXZW010000007.1 GCA_021779855.1 Actinomycetes bacterium | reverse complement strand
CCTGACGAGAGTCGAGCGCGAACTCGTGAAAGGGCCACTCGCCAACGGGTATCCCACGGAGCTCTGGACACTGGCCCGCGTGGGCGAGGTCATCGAGCGCGTGACCGGCGTCTCTTACCACCCTGGTTACGTCGGGAGGATCCTCGCGAGGTTGGGCTGGAGTCGCCAACGCCCGGCGGGACGCGCCCTCGAACGCGACGACGCGGCGATCGAGCACCGGGCCAAGGTCGAGTGGGCCCGGGTAGAGGGAACGCCCGACGGCGAAGGGCCTGGATCATCATCCACGACGAGAGCGGCTTCAGCCTCCTCCCCTCGGTGAGGGCGCCCTGGGCGAGGCGCGGACAGACTCCGGTGCTGCGCCAGCACCTCTCGAACTGGAAGCGCCTGTCGAGGTCGGCCGCCCTCGGCTACGACCCGCGCGGCGAAGGGGCGTGGCTGGTCTTCTCGATGATCCCCGGCACCCACAACGACGTCGCGCTGATCGACTTTCTCACTCAATTGCGCGGACACCGGGGTGGAGACAAGGCCACCCTCATCTGGGACGGCCTGCCCGGTCACCGGTCCAATGCGATGCGGGCCTGGCTGAAGACCCAGCGACACTGGCTCGTGGTCGAACGCTTGCCCGCCTACGGCCACGACCTCAACCCGATCGAGCCGGTGTGGGGAAAGCTCAAGTCCCGCGAGCTCGCCAACCTCTGTCCCGACACGATCGGCGAGGCCACCGCCCACGCCGACGCCGGCCTCGAGCGGATCGGCTCTGACACAGAACTGTGCCACTCGTTCCTGCGGCAGTGCGGCCTCACTCTGTGACCAATGTGTCACTCTATTATACGAACCTCTTTAGCTGACCTCGAGCCCCCTAGCCAGGCCCCGCAGCAGGGGTGCGAGACGCTCTATCTCCTCGAGGTGCTGGGTCGAGAGCCGTTCGAGCCGGCGGCCGCCGTCGGCCGTCAGGGCGAGGCGCACCACGCGGTGGTCGTCATCCGTGCGGACCCGACGCACGAGCCCGGCCTCGACGGCCCGGTCGACCAGTCCTACCGCGCTGTGGTGCTGGAGGAGGAGGTACTCCGCCACGTCGCCGATGGTCGGGCCCCGGGGGTCGCCGTGACCGCGCACCGCGAGCATGAGCTGGTGTTGGGCCGGGGTGAGTCCCTGGGCGCGCGCCTGCTGCTCGCTCCAGTGCTGGAAGCGACGCAGGCCCGTCCGTAAGGCCAGCAGGCGCGCGTAGGTCGAGGCAGAGAGGGTCACTCGACCTTCGATAATATCGTACTACGATGTTTCTGGCCACGCTACCGGCCCGATGAGCGGCGACCCGCCCGTCGGGGGCGCCGAGGACCGTCTCGGCGACTTCACCACGACCGCCCGCGTCGTGCGGCTGGTGCCGATCGCGATCGGCATCGGCGTCCTCTCGACGGGCATCGCGCTCGCCCTGCTCGACATGATCGGGCTGTTCACCAACCTCTTCTACTTCCAGCGCGTCGGCGTCTCGCTGGTCGCGCCCGGCACCGAGAAGCTCGGGGTGTGGACTGTCCTCATCCCGATCGCCGGCGGTCTCGTCGTCGGGCTCATGGCCCGCTTCGGCTCCGAGCAGATCCGGGGCCACGGGATCCCCGAGGCGATGGAGCGGATCCTGATCAACGGCAGCACCGTCCAGCCACGCCTCGCCGTGCTCAAGCCCATCGCGAGCGCGGTCAGCATCGGCTCGGGCGGCCCCTTCGGCGCCGAGGGTCCCATCATCCTCACCGGCGGGGCCGTCGGCTCCATCGTCGGGCAACTCTTCCACTTCACGGCCGCGGAGCGGCGCAGCCTGCTCGTGGCCGGCGCCGCCGCGGGCATGGCCGCGGTCTTCGGCACACCCGTCGCGGCGACGCTGTTCGGGGTCGAGCTGCTGGCGTTCGAGTTCCGACCCCGCTCGATGGTCCTCATCGGCACGGCGGCCGCGACGGCCGGCGGGCTGCGCCTCGAGCTCGCCCACGCCGGGCTCATCTCGGCCCAGCCCCTCTTCCCCCTAGCGGCACCGGTCCCCGCGGGTGGCGTAGCGCTCGTGGGCGCCGTGGTGGTGGGGGTGGCCTGCGGTCTGTTGGCCTGGGTCATGACCCAGGCCGTCTACCGCAGCGAGGACCTCTTCATGCGCCTCCGAGGCCGGTTGCACTGGATGTGGTGGCCCCTCATCGGCGGAGCCGTCGTCGGGGTCGGTGGCCTCGCCGACCCTCGGGCCCTCGGGGTGGGCTACGCCACGATCCACGCGACGCTCCTCGGCGAGCTCGGTGTCGGGGCGATGCTCGTCCTCCTGGTCGTGAAGACGACGATCTGGTCCTTCAGCCTCGGCTCGGGCACGAGCGGGGGCATCCTCGCGCCCATCATGATGGTGGGGGCGGCCCTGGGGGGCGTCCTCGGCCACGTCCTGCCCGGGGCAACGCCCGGGAGCTGGGCGCTCATCGGACTCGGCGGGGCGTTGGCGGGGGTCACTCGCTCGCCCTTCACGGCGATCGTCTTCGCCTTCGAACTGACCCACGACCCCAACAGCCTTCTGCCCCTGCTCGTGACGGCCAGCTGCGCCCACCTGGTGAGCGTCCTCGTCCTCAAGCGCTCGATCCTCACCGAGAAGGTGGCCCGGCGGGGCTTCCACGTGATGCGCGAGTACGCCGTCGACCCGCTCGAGGCGACCTTCGTGCGCGAGGTGATGGCCCGCGACCTCACGACGACGGAGCCCCACGAGCCCCTCGCCGCGCTCTACCACCGGCTGCCCGAGGGGTCGCCCGCCCGACGGCAGCGCCTCTACCCGGTCCTCGGCGACGCGGGCCTCGTCGGGGTCGTCCCGTGGTCGGTCGTACTCGCCGGTCGCGACGACGCCACGACCCCGGTCGGCGAGGCCGCGGCGGCGCCACGAGTCGTCGCCTACCCCGACGAGATCCTGCGCGCGGTCGCCGATCGCATGGTCGAGCACTCGGTCGGCGTCGTGCCGGTCGTCGATCGAGCCTCACCGAGCGTCGTGGTGGGACTCGTGAGCGAGTTCGATCTCTTGCGCGCGCGTCGACGCCTGCTCGAAGAGGAGCGTCGCGCCGAACGGATCCTCGACCCGTGGCCGAGACGGGCGTGACGCCCTAGTCAGCCTCGGCGCCGGCCTCGCGGGCGCGACACGCGGCGCAGTGACCCAGCACCGCGAAGTGACGCGGGTCGATCTCGAAGCCGAACGCCGCGCGTGCCGCCTCGGCCAGTCCGTCGAACAGACCGAGCGGCGCCTCGAGGGTTGCCCCGCACGACTCGCACGAGAGGTGACCGTGGGTCTCGGTCGCGAGATGGTAGGTGGCGGGCCCGTGGCCCAGGTGGGCGTGGGTCACGACGCCGAGGCGCTCGAGCTCCTCGAGGTTGCGGTAGATCGTCGAGAGGTGCACGTCGGGGGCGATCCGCTGGACCTCGTGGGCCAGCTCCTCGGCGGTCTTGTGGGAGCCCTCGGCGAAGAGCCGCTCGAGCAGGATCCGCCGCGAGGTCGTCGCCCGACCCCCGGCCTCGCGCACGCGGGCCAGCACCTCGTCGACCCTCGCGGGGGCACTCGACTGCCGGCTCTCCACGCTCACAGAGTAGTTGCCTACTGCTCACCCCACGTTGTTGCGAACAGTTCCCATTACCCCTACGCTGGGCCGGGTCGGGCCACCCCGGGGCCCGCGCCAAGGAGAGGAATGGACGCCACACCCCCTGCGGCCGGTCGCCTCCGAGCGATGCGGGCCGCCTTCAGCGCCGCAGAGTGGCGGCGGGTCAGGTGGATGTTCGGCTCGATCGCGGCCCTGCACGTCATCGGCTTCGGGATCTTCTTCGCCTTCGTCGTACCCGGCCACTACAAGGGCCTCGGCATCGGCGTGAGCATCCTCGCCTACACCCTGGGCGCGCGCCACGCCTTCGACGCCGACCACATCTCGGCGATCGACAACACCACCCGCAAGCTCATGAACGACCGCCAGGGCGACCCCACCGCCCGCCGCCCCCTCAGCCTCGGCTACTTCTTCTCCCTCGGCCACTCGACGATCGTGGTCGCCATCGGGGCCGGGCTCGTCGTCGCCGAGAAGGCCGTCTACGGCGCCGTGAGCCACTCCCACTCGGGGCTCTCGCAGTTCGGCGGCGTCTTCGGCACCCTGGTCTCGGCCACCTTCCTCTACCTCATCGCCGTGATGAACCTCGTCATCCTCAACGGCATCGTCCGGGTCTTCCGCTCGATGCGCCAGGGCCGCTACGACGAGGACGAGCTCGAACGGCAACTGAACAACCGGGGCCTGATGTACCGCTTCTTCGGGCGTTGGATGCGCTCGATCACCAAGGAGTGGCAGATCTACCCCGTTGGGGTCCTCTTCGGGCTGGGCTTCGACACCGCCACCGAGGTGGCCCTGCTCGCCACGACGGCACTGCTCGCGAGCAAGGCCCTGCCGTGGTACTCGATCATGTGCCTGCCGATCCTCTTCACGGCCGGGATGTCCCTGCTCGACGCCCTCGACGGGGTCTTCATGAACTTCGCCTACGGGTGGGCCTTCTTCAACCCGGTGCGCAAGGTCTTCTACAACCTCGCGATCACCACCCTCTCAGTGGCGATCTGCTTCTTCATCGGTACCGTCGAGGTCCTCGGCCTCCTGCCCAACGAGCTCCACCTGCACGGCGGCTTCTGGCGAGTGATGGAGGGCTTCAACATCAACGCCGCGGGCTTCGTCATCGTCGGACTCTTCGTCGTGACCTGGGTCGGGGCGGCGCTCTACTGGCGCTACGGGGACGTCGAGGCCCGCTGGAGCGCGAAGCTCCGCCCGGCCCTCGAGCCCACCCCCGAGCCCAGCGCGGACTGAGCCGGCGGGCCAGGGTCGGTGCCGTGGCTCGAGCCAGTGGGGTCTCGACGGGGCGCGTCTACGACCCGCCCGAACCCAGCGGGGCGCCCGTCGTGCTCGTCGACCGCCTCTGGCCGCGGGGCCTCGCCAAGGCGGGTGCGCCCTTCGACCGCTGGGTGAAGGACGTCGCCCCCTCGCCGGCCCTGCGTGCCTTCTACGGGCACCGGCCGGAACGCTTCGTCGAGTTCGCTCGGCGCTACCGCGAGGAGCTGCGCGAGGACCCCACCGGTGCGGTCGCCGAGCTCGTCGCGCTCGCGCGCTCGGGGCCCGTCGTGCTCCTGACCGCGACCCGCGATCTCGAGCACTCGAGCGCCCAGGTCCTCGCCACCCACCTGCGCCGTCGACTGGCCCGCCGGTGAGCCTCGAGCCCGTCCCCCTCGCGTCGGTCGTGGCGAGCGCCACGGGCTCGGGCGTAGTGTGGGCGCTCCCGGCGGGTGCCGGCGTCAACGTCAACCTCGTGCGTCTCGACGGCGCGGGGACGATCGGCGAGCACGTGAACGACGCGGTCGACGTCGTCCTCGTCGGTGTCGCGGGAACGGTCGCGGTCTCGGTGGACGGGATCGACGTGGCGCTCGGGCCCGGTGAGCTGCTCGTCGTGCCCGCCGGCGCGCGACGCGCGGTCACCGCGCGCGGGGGTGCCGCCGGCTATCTCAGCCTGCACCGCGAACGCGGCGGGCTCATGCCCCGGGGGTCGTGAGTGGACGAGGCCGACCACGACCGTCCCGTCGCCGAACTCGTGGCGCGCGTGGGCGGCGGTGCGGTCATCCTCGACGCGGCGGGGTGCCCGGGGTGCTGGAACGAGGCCGCCCGAGCGATCTTCGGCTACCACGCCCACGAGTTCGGGGGGCGGTGGCCCGCGACGTGACCGAGCGCTTCGAGCGCGGGCGTCGGGCGTCGAGGGCGGTGCCCGGCGAGTCCGGGGCCCGTCGGTAGGATGACCGAAGCGAAGAGGGGGCCCATGTTCAGCACCGTCGTAGTGGGAGCGGACGGGTCGGTGACGGCCAAGCGCGCCGTCGAGGCGGCGGCCGATATCGCCAAGGCCTTCGGCGCATCGCTGCACATCGTCTCAGCCTTCGAGCCCAAGGCCGTGCCGGCGTCGGACCGTCCGGCCGAGTTCCGCAACCTGTCCTCCGAGGGTGACGTGGACGTCCTGCTCCAGGACCTCTCCTTCGTGGCCCAGCGCCACGACGTGACCCCGAGGGTGCACAGTGCCAAGGGTGACGCCGCGGAGGTGATCGTGCAGTTCGCCCAGGACCTCGACGCCGACCTCGTAGTGGTCGGCAACCGCGGGATGAAGGGCGTGCGACGCGTGCTCGGAAGCGTGCCCAACTCGGTCGCCCACGGCGCACCGTGCTCGGTGCTCATCGTCGACACCGCCGAGTAGCGGTCCCACCCCGCCCCGCCGGGGACCTTCGCCCCTAGGACGGGGCCGCGCGCCCCCTTAGGGTCGCGTCGTGACCGGAAGTCGCCGCGCCCTCGTGATCCTCGTGGTGATCGTGGTCGTGGCGTTGGGCTCGTGGGCCCTCGTCGCGAACACTCGCTCGCCGGCTCCCACCACGACCACGACCCGCGCGCCCGTCACCACCACGACCGCCCCGCCCTCCAGCGCGGTCTGGCCGCTGGGCCGCTCGGGCTACGCCAACCCGAGAGCGGTTGCGCGGGCCTTCGCTCTTCGCTACCTCGCGATGCCGACGGTCGTGACCGGCGCCTACCGAGCGGGCGACAGCCGCTCGGGCGAGGTCGAGGTCCGCCCGAGCGCCCGCGGACCGGTCACGACGGTGCTCGTGCGCCGGTTGAGCGGCGCCGCGACCTGGAGCGTGTTGGGGACCGTGGGCCAGGACCTCACGATCACCTCACCACCCTCGCTCTCGGTCGTGCGCTCCCCGCTCACCGTCACCGGCACCAGCACCGCGTTCGAGGGAGTCGCGAACCTCGAGTTGCGTGCGGACGGTGAGGCCGCACCGATCGCGAGCGCCGTCGTCCACGGTGGCTCGATGGGGGTCGTAGGCCCGTTCCGGGGAGTCCTGCACTTCACCACGCCCTCGGCGCGCGCCGGTGCGCTGATCCTCTTCACCCGTTCGGCCAAGGACGGGTCGGTGACGGTCGCCTCGGTCATGCGGGTCTGGTACTAGTCCCGGGCGCGTGGGCGACCGAGTCGAGCCCCGCGGGCGCCCGCCGGTGCAGGATGGTCCGGTGGCCGACCCGCGTGCCTACCTCGACGAGCCGACGGCGACCGGGCTGAGCGACGAGGAGGTCGCCGCGCGGCTGGCTGACGGCCGCTCCAACCGCGCCGAGGCCGACGGCTCCCAGACCTGGGGCCGGATCCTGCGACGTAACGCCCTCACCCGGCTGAACTTCCTGCTGCTCGTGCTGGGTGCGGCCACGCTCACCACCGGGGCCCTGCCCGACGCGACCTTCCTCGCGGTCGCCGTGATCAACACCGTCGTGGGGGCGGTCGAGGAGTCCCGGGCCAAGCGCCAACTCGACCGCCTCGCCGTGGTGAGCGCCCCGCGCGCCCGGGTGGTGCGCGGGGGGGGCGTGGTCGAGCTCGCCGTGGAGGACCTGGTGCTCGACGACCTGCTGGAGCTGCGCCCGGGCGACCAGCTGGCCGTCGACGCGGTCGTGGTGGGGGGATCGGCCGAGGTGGACGAGTCGCTCACGACCGGGGAGTCCGAGCCGGTCGCCCGGGGCGCGGGCGACGACCTGCTCTCGGGGACGTGGGTCGTGGCCGGGGTCGTGCACGCGCGGGTCACCCGGGTGGGACGCGACTCGTACGCGAACCGCCTGGCGACCGAGGCCCGCCGGTTCAGCCTGGCCGGCTCGGAGCTCGTCGCGGCGGTGAACCGCGTGCTGCGCTGGGTCACCTGGGCCATGGTCGTGATCGGCCCCGTCCTCTTCTGGCGCCAGGTCCAGCACGAGCCGTGGCGCGTCGCCGTGCGCCTGGCCGTCGCCGGGATCGTCGGGATGATCCCCGAGGGACTGGTCCTGCTCACGACGCTCGCCTTCCTCGCCTCGGCCGTGCGCCTCACCCGCGTGCGCACTCTCGTCCAGGAGCTCCCGGCGATCGAGACCCTGGCGCGCGTCGACGCCCTGTGCGTCGACAAGACCGGCACCCTCACCGAGGGACGGGTCGCCTTCTCCGGGCTCGAGGCCCGTGGCGCCAGCCCCGACGAGGCCCGCGCGGCCCTCGACGCCATCGCCCGCGCGACGGGGGCGAACGCCACCCTCGCCGCGATCGCCGAAGCCGTCGGTGAGGCAGCCGCCGGCTGGACGGTCGAGGCGTCGGTACCCTTCAGCTCGGCGCGCAAGTGGAGCGCCGTGCGCGTCGCCGGCCACGGCACCTGGGTCCTCGGGGCGCCCGAGATGGTCACCGCCGCCGACCCCGAGGGCCTGGCCCCGCTCGCCGCGTCCTGGGCCGAGACGGGTTCGCGGGTCCTCGCGCTGGCGCGCGGCGCGGCGCCCCTCGAGGGCGACCGGCTCCCGGGCGACCTGCGCCTGGTGGCCCTCGTCGCGCTCGCCGAGCGGGTCCGACCGACGGTCGCGGCGACGATCGCGTACTTCGGCGACCAGGGCGTCACGCTACGGGTGATCTCCGGCGACGCGGTGGCGACCGTGCGGGCCATCGCGACGGCCGTAGGCGTGCCCGACGCCGAGCGCGCCGTCGACGCGCGCGACCTGCACCCCGGGGGGGAGGCCTTCACCGAGCTCGTGGAGTCCTCGCGCGTCTTCGGGCGCACCACCCCCGAGGTGAAGCGCGAGATGGTGGGAGCGCTACGCGCCCGCGGTCACACGGTCGCGATGACCGGGGACGGGGTCAACGACGTGCTGGCCCTCAAGACGGCCGACCTGGGCATCGCCATGGGCTCGGGCGCGGCGATCACCCGGGGGGTCGCCCAACTGGTGCTGCTCGATGACGACTTCGACGTGATGCCCTCGGTGGTGGCCGAGGGCCGACGGGCGCTGGCCAACATCGAGCGCGTGGCGGCGCTCTTTTTCACCAAGAACATCTACTCACTGGTGCTGTCGGTCGTCGTGTCGATCGTGGGATCGGCCTACCCCCTTCTGCCCCGCCAACTCACCCTGGTCGGGTCGGTCGCCATCGGGATACCGGGGTTCTTCCTCGCCCTCGGTCCCAACGACCGGCGCTTCGAGCCCGGCTTCTTGCGCCGGGTCCTCACCCTCTCAGCGATCGCCGGGACGGTCTCGGCCGCGGCCATCCTCAGCGCGTACGCGCTGGCCCGCGCCAACGGCGCGCCCGCGGCCACCGCCCGGGTGGCCGCCGTCACGGCCGCCGCGGTGGTGACGCTGTGGCTGATCGCCGTGGTCGCCCGACCCCTGACCCGGGGCCGGCTCGCCCTGGTCGCGGCGATGGCCGCCCTCTTCCTCATCGCGTACACCTGGGGACCATTCGCGCGCTACTTCGACCTGGCGACCCACCCGAGCGGGTCCGTCGAGCTCGGCGCTCTCGCCCTGGGCGTCGCCGGCGCTCTCGTGGTCGAGACGGTGACGCGGGTGGCCTCCCTGCGCCGGCGGATCCTGCCGCCGTCGGTCGCGGCCGGTCCGACTAGGGGGCCACGGCCCCCTCGGTCGGGGGCTCGGCCAGGGTGAAGTAGCTCTCCTCCTCCTGTTCCATGTGCAGGCGCAGGATGGCCTCAAGCCCGTAGAGGGCGCGACGCACCTCGGCCACGTCGGGGGAGCCCCGGGGCGCCACCTCGAGGTCGGCGGCCAGTTGGCTCAGCCGGCGGGCCCGCGTCACGATCTCGCGGTGGGCCCGACTCATGGTCGCGGTCGGGTCGACCCCACCCAGGGAGCGCGCCAGCAGCGGGTAGAGCGTGGCCTCCTCGAGTTGCTCGTGGGCGACGACGTCGTGCTCGAGGCGGCGCGAGAGTCCCGCGAGCGCCGCGGCGAGCCCCGACGGGCCGGCCCGGTCCAGCCCGTCGGCCACGGCCACCAGTTCCGCGAGCGCCGCGCGCTCGGGTCCGTGCGCGGCGCGCAGGGAGACGATGGCCTCGTACGCGCCGCGCGGAAGGGCCACCTCGGCCCGGGGGCGGCGCAGGACCCGGAGCGCGTTCGCGATCGCCACGACGTCGATACCCTCCTGGACGAGTGCGCCCCACACCGCCGGGAGGAGCCCGGCGGTGGCGACGCCCATCGCGCCGAGCGAGAGCGCCATCCCCACCACGACGCTCTGCAGCGCGACCCGACGCGACCGGGTCGCAACGGCCCGGGCGTCAGCGATGCGGTCCAGTCGGTCCACGGTCAAGACGACGTCGGCCGCCTCGGACGACGCGGTCGCCCCGCGCGCGCCCATCGCGACTCCGACGTCGGCCAGGGCGAGGGCCGGCGCGTCGTTGATGCCGTCGCCCACCATCGCCGTGGGGGCGAGGGCGCGCTCGGCGCGCACGACGTCGAGCTTCTGGGCGGGCGAGCACTCGGCGACGACCTCGTCGACACCGACGGCGTCTCCCACGAGCTCGCCAACCTCGTGCCGGTCCCCGGTCACCATGACGACGCGCGCCACGCCGTGGCGACGCAGGACCCGCAGGGCGTGGGCCGCATCCGCGCGCACCGGGTCGGTGACCAGCACGACCCCGCGCGGCCGGCCGTCGAGCGCCACGTAGATCCCCGTCGCGCCCTCCCAGTGGGCTCGCCGGCGCGCGAACTCCACCCACGTCGGCGCGTCCTCGGCGACGCCCACCCACTCGGCCGTGCCCACCGCCACGCGTCGGCCGGCGACCTCGCCCACCGCGCCGCGGCCCGCCTCCTCGCGCACGCCCGTGGGGACCTCGAGGCTGAGGTTGCGCCGTTGGGCCTCGCGCACGACCGCGGCGGCCAGCACGTGGGTCGAGGTCTGGTCGAGGCTGGCCGCGAGGCGCACCACCTCGTCGGGGTCGCCGTCGCCGTCGGTCACGACGCCGACCACCTCCGGTCGTCCCATGGTGACGGTCCCGGTCTTGTCGACGAGCAGCGTCGTGCAGCGCGCCAGCCGCTCGAGCACCGCCGCGCCCTTCACCACCACGCCCCGGCGCGCGGCGCGTGACAGGCCCGACGCGAAGGCCACCGGCGACGCCAGGATCAGCGGACACGGTGTCGCCACGACGAGGACCGCCACCGCGCGCGAGGACCCCCCGAGGGCGAGGGCCGCGGCCGTGACCGCGGCCGTCGCGGCGAGGAAGTAGAGGGAGTAGCGGTCGGCCAGGCGCACGAAGGGCGCGGGGTTGCGCTCGGCCTCCTCGGTGAGGCGCACGACGCGGGCGTAGGTGCTCTCGCTCACCTCGACCGTGACGGTCATCTCGAAGGGCGGGCCGGCGTTGGTTACGCCGCTGCGCACGGGCGTGGCCGCCTCGCGGGCCACCGGCAGCGGCTCGCCGGTGAGCGCCGACTCGTCGAGGACGGCCGGGCCCGTGAGGTCGCCGTCGGCCGGGACGACCTCGCCGGTGGCCACGAGGAGCACGTCGCCCACCACGACCTCGTCGGCCGCGACCGTCACGATCCGCTCGCCGACGCGCTTGTGGGCCACGGTGGGGGCCCGCTCCACGAGGGCGCGCAGGTCGCGGCGGGCCCGGCCCTCGGCCCACGCCTCGAGCGCGCGACCGGTGGCGACCATGACCGCGACGACGCCGGCCGCGAGCAGCTCGCCCGTCGCGAGCGCCCCCGCGAGGGCGACGAGGGCGATGACGTCGACGCCCAGGCGCCGGGCGCGCAGGCTAGCGGCGGTCTCGGCGAGGCTGTAGAGGGCCCCCGCGACGCCCGCCGTGAACCACGGGCCGTCGACGGCCCCCGAGGGCGCACCGACCGCGCGCGCCACCAGGCCGGCGGCGAGCAGCGCGAGGGTCCCGGCGAGCACCACGGCCGGTACGACGAGCGCCGAGGGGGCGGCTGGGCGGCGCGCCGGGGGGGACGACCGGCGCGGGGGCGCCGGCGCAGCCCGCAGCGCGTCACTCACGGCGCCGTGTCGTCAGAGACGACCTTCCACCCCGCGGGTAGGAGGGCCAAGGTGGCGAAGGTGGTCGCCGAGCCCGTCACCGGATACGCACGGTGCGTCACGCGCACCATGACGGCGTTGCGGGCGTTCTTCGGCACCACCCCCACGTAGCCGGCCCGGCCGCCGTCAGGGTTGGCGCACCAGTGGGTCCCGGCGCGCTCGAGGGCGAGGTTGAGCACCCACATCCGGTTGCGGTAGACGCTGAGCGGCGTGAGGTGCCGGGCGCGGTAGTAGTAGACGAGTGTCGCCTTGACGACCGGGGTGATCGGCCTGAAGGGCCAGGTCGCGAGCGTCGGGCACGGGGGGAGGGTCGCCGCTGCGGCCGCGGTCGGACCGCCGACGCCCGCCGGCCCGAGGCCGACGAGGACGCCGGAGGAGGAGACGCCCAGGGTCAGAGCGATGGCGAGCCCCCTCCAGCCTCGGCGGGTCGCTGGGGCGGATGGGCGCCTTCGGGTCGGGGTCAGGGCCGTGCGCACGCGAACCTCCTCCTCGTCGTCGTCCGGCCCCGCGACCAGGACGCTAGGCCCCCGGCCCCCGGCCCCCTAGAGGCCAAGGTCACCGTGTGGCCCGGGAAGGTCCCCGGAGCGCCCCGGTGACACCTCGACCCGCCCGGGGCGAGCCGACTACGTGGCGAGGTCGCGCCGGTCGTAACCCCACAGGGAGACCGACAGCAGCACGACGGTCACGACCGCGACCACGCTGAGGTTCCCCAGCCGCAGTCCCGTGGTGAGGGGCTGGTGGCCGAGCGCCTGGTCCCACAGCGAGAGCCAGGCCACCCGCCCGAAGGCGCTCGCCAGCGGGGCGAGGGCCGAGAGCAGGTAGCTCGCCACGGCGAGGGCCGTCGCGACCCCGCGGGCGAGGCCCCGCGACCCGCTCGACGCGCCGACGGCCAGCGCGAGGGTGGCGAAGGCGAGGGCGAAGGCCGTCGAGCCGACCACCGCCGCGCTGAGCCCGGCCCAGCCGACCGAGAGCGAGAACACGGGGCCGAGCAGCCCCAGGGTCGCCTCGAGGACCGCGCCGAGCCACAGGGTGCCCACCGCGAGGGCCGCCCACTTCTCGAGCACGACGCGGCCACGCGACACCGGGTTGGCGAGCAGCAGGTCGACGGTCCCGCGGTCCTCCTCCCCCGCCGCGAGGTCCGACGCCCACAAGATGGCGAAGAGAGCGAGGAGCATCGGGGCGATCACCGAGAAGACCTCGGTGCCCAGATACCCCGGGCCGGTGATGAAGTCCGGGAGGTTGAAGAGCCTGCGGAGCACCTCGGGGAAGGCCTGGAAGATCTTGGCGAAGGGGTTGTTATGGATCGTGGGGTAGACCGACAGCACCACCACGCAGTACGTCGCGATCCCCACCGACCAGCCGACGAGGCCGCGACGCTCCTCGCGCAGCGAGCGGGCGAAGACCCCGCGGCGCGGCCAGGGCCGGCGCCCCCTAGCGCGCGGAGCCGTCATAGTAGGAGAGGAACACGTCCTCGAGGCTCGGCTCGCGCACCGACAAGTCGACCACGTCGAGCGCGGCCAACGCAGCGACGAGCGGGTTGAGGCTCCCGACGACCTCGAGGCGCAGCCCGCCCTCGATCCGCTCGCGCACCGTGACGTCCTTGAGGTCCCCGAGTGCGTCGAGGGCGGCCGCCGGATCCGCGCGCACCTCCACTTCGTGCACGGGCCGGGCCCGGAACTCGGCCACCCGCTCAATCGCGACGAGCCGGCCCTCCTTGATCAGCCCCACCCGGTCAGCGACCTCGGCCGCCTCGCTCAGGACGTGCGAGGACAGAAAGACCGTCCGGCCGGACGCGGCAGCCCCGCGCAGCCGTTGGTGGACCGTGCGCTGCACCAAGGGGTCGAGCCCGACCGTCGGCTCGTCGAGCACGAGCAGGTCGGGCTCGTTCATCAGCGCCGAGACGAGCCCGACCTTCTGGCGGTTCCCGCGCGAGAGCGCCCGCACCGGCCGGTCGAGCTCGAGGTCGAACTCGGCCGCCCAGCGCTCCACGGTCGCTTCGTCGGGCCCGCCGCGCAGGCGGGCGAAGTGGGCGAGCGTCTCACGGGCCGTTAGTCGCTCGTAGAGCGCGAACTCGCCGGGCAGGTAGCCGAGGCGCCGGTGGATGGCCACGGCGTCGCGGCGCGCGTCGAGCCCGAAGAGCCGCACCGCGCCGCGCTGGGGCCGGATGAGGTCGAGCAGCAGCCGGATCGTCGTGGTCTTGCCCGCCCCGTTCGGTCCCAGGAAGCCGAAGACCTCACCCCAGCCCACCTCGAGTGAGAGGTCCCGCACGCCGCCGCCACCCCGGTAGACCTTGGTGACGCCCGTGAGGGAGATCGGCGGATCGCCCCGTGCGACGGACCCGTCGGGGACGCTCGTCGCCTCGGGTGCCACCGCGCGGGTCGTGGGGGTAGCGGGGGCCACCGTGACCCCCGGGGCGGGTCCCGTCACGTCGGGGACGGGTGAGCCGGAAATCGCTCAGCGCTCCTTCTGGCGATCCCAGTAGCGGTGGGGCCGATGCGGGTTGTGGTGGCTCTGGTACTGCAAGACCGTGCGCGTGCGTCCCCGCACGCGCCGCCACCGCCGGACCCAGTGCGATGCGCTGTTGGCCATGGCGACCTCCTCGATTCGACCGTAGGCGCGGGCGCGTCGGACCGGCGAGGGACGTAGGTCCATTCGTGGCCATCGTCCACGGGTCGCGTCCCTCACCGAGCCTGCAGCCGCGACGATCGCCCCCGAGGGCGATCCGGCACTGGCGGGGCCCCTCGCCGTCCCACGTCGTCACCGTCGCGCCCGAGGGCGCCGAACTGACTCGCGCTCGCCCCTCCCTCACCCACGGCTCCGAGTACATCCCGGTGCGGGACCGTGGGCACGACCGCGTTCACGACCTCCCTTCCCGCACGAGGGTGGCTACGTCGTGCCGCTCAAGCTGGTCGTGCGCGCCGTCGAGGGGCTCGGGCCCGGTAATCTCGCGCCGGTGGTGCTCGAGCGGGGCTGAGCCGCTCGGCGGTTCCGCGTCTGTAACGCTGGACGGGTGGCCGACCGCCTCGCCCGCCTGCTCGACCCCCTCGACCGCCTCCAGCGCCGCACGCCCGCCCTCGCCTTCGTGGTGGCGGTCGTGCGCAAGACGTCCGAGGACGGTGGAGGCGACCTGGCGGCCCTCGTCGCCTACTACGGCTTCCTATCCGCCCTGCCACTCCTGCTGGTGTTCGCCTCGGTCGTGGGCTTCGTCCTCCACGGCGACCCTGGGTTGCGCGCGCGGGTGCTGGCGAGCGCCGTGCGCAACTTCCCCACCTTCTCGGGCGTCCTCGACACCTCGGTCAACGGTAGCGGGGTCGCCCTGGGCCTCGGGGCCCTGTGGGCGCTCTGGGCGGGGCTCGGCGTGACCCGGGCCCTGGAGCGGGCGATGAACGCGCTCTGGGACCTGCCCCGCGCCGAGCGGCCCAACCTCCTGCGCTCGAGCGTGCGGGGGCTCGCGATGCTCGCCGCACTCGGCCTGCTCACCGTTGTCTCGACCGCCCTGGCCGGCCTGCCCCTCGCCCACGCCCTCTCGCCCCTCGCCTCGGGGGTGGTGGCCGTCGCGGGCGCCCTCGCCGTCAACGCCCTGCTCTTCTTCCTCGCCTTCGAGCTCCTGACCAACCGGCGCCTCGGTGTCGCCGTCGCCTGGCCCGGCGTGGTCGTCGGGGCCGTCGCCTGGACGGCGCTGCAAAGCGTCGGGACGCTCTACGTCGGACACGTCGTCGCGCACGCCTCGCGCTACTACGGTCCCTTCGCCGCCGTCGTCGGACTGCTCGCCTGGGTCTACCTCGGCGCACGGCTGCTCGTCTACAGCGCCCAGGCCAACGTCGTGCGCGCCGAGGGCCTCTGGCCCCGGAGCCTGCGCGGAGTGGACACCGCGGCCGATGAGCGATCGGCCCGGCGCGCTCGCGACCGCCCGTCGTGACGATCCCACCGCGGTGGTCCGTGGCGCGGTCCTTAGGCCGCGACGACCTAGGGTGCCGGGTAGTGCCCGACCCGACCCCCACTCCCCCGAACGTCGACCCGCCGACGCCTCGGGGGACCCACTCCTCGAGCGCGTGGGCGATCGTCGTAGTGATGGTCGGGGTCATGATTACCGCGGTCGACACGACCATCGTCGTGCTCGCCCTGCCCGAGATCGAGCGCAGCCTGCACGTGGCCCTCGACTCGGTCATATGGGTGGTGATCGGCTACCTCCTCGTCATCACGCTCCTCGCCACCCAGGTCGGGCGCCTCGGCGACATGTTCGGACGGGTGCGCATGTACGAGGCCGGCTTCGTCGTCTTCATCGTGGGCTCGGCCCTGTGCGCGCTGGCCTGGAACGAGGCCTCGATCGTCGCCTTCCGTCTCCTCCAGGGAGTGGGGGGCGCACTGGTGACGGCCAACAGCGGCGCGATCATCGCCGAGCTCTTCCCCAAGGAGCAGCGCGGCCGGGCCTACGGCTACAACAGCGTCGGCTTCAGCGCCGGCGCCGTGCTGGGGATCCTCCTCGGCGGGGCGATCGTGACCTACGTGTCGTGGCGCTGGATCTTCTGGATCAACGTGCCGATCGGCCTGGTCGGGGTGGGCCTCGCCCTCCGGCTGCTGCGCGAGCACGGGGCCCGGGTGAGCCATCGCCTCGACCTCGCGGGCATGGCGGCGCTCGGTCTCGGTCTCTACGGGATTCTGTGGTCGGTGACCAAGCTCGCGACCGATCCCCTGGACGCGACGATCCTGGGCTACCTCGTCGGCGGCGTCGTCATGCTCGGACTGTTCGTCCTCGTCGAGCGGCGGGCGGCCGAACCCATGCTCCCCCTCTCGCTCTTCGCGGTGCCGGCGATGACCCCGTCGCTGCTGGCCTCGTTCTTCCAGGGCCTGGCGAACTACGCGGTCCTCTTCCTCGTCATCATGTACCTCCAGGGGGCGAGGGCGCTCACGCCGATCCACGCGTCGCTGCTGCTCATCCCGGGCTACCTCGTCGGCGCGGCGATCGGCCCGGCGGCCGGGCGGCTGGCCGACCGGGTCTCGCCGGTCGTGCCCGCGACGACCGGCCTGGCCGTCCAGGTGGTGGCCCTGTTCGTCTACGCCCACCTATCGGTCTCGACCGGCCTCTGGGTGGTCGTCGTGGGCAGTGTCGTCAACGGGCTCGGCGCCAGCTCCTTCTTCCCGGCCAACAACTCGGCGGTCATGAAGGCCTCGCCGCCCCAGGCGTTCGGCATCTCCTCGGGGATGCTGCGGACCTTCGCCAACATCGGTATGGTCTTCTCGTTCTCCCTGGCGATGCTGATCGCCTCGCACAGCATCACCCGCCGCCTGGCTTTCGCCATCTTCGTCGGCTCGACGAGCCTCACCCGCGGGCTGGCCGCCGCGTTCACCTCCGGTCTCCACAACGCCTTCTACGCCTCGATGGGTCTGATGGCCCTGGCCGCCCTCTTCTCGCTGAGTCGGGTCCGGTCCACCGAGCGGACCGAGCAGGACCGGTAGGCCGACGGCGTCACGAACTATACCCCAGGGGGTATAATGATGGTCCGTAGCCCGACCACCGAGGAGACACCGTGGCCACCGTCCAACTGACCCGAGAGAGCTTCGAGTCCACCGTCGCCAACAACGACATCGTCCTGATCGACTTCTGGGCCAGCTGGTGCGCGCCGTGCCGGATGTTCACCCCCGTCTACGAGGCCGCCTCCGAGGTCCACGACGACGTCGTCTTCGCCAAGGTCGACACCGAGGCCGAGCAGGAACTGGCCGCCGCCTTCGGCATCATGTCGATCCCGACCCTCATGGCGTTCCGCGACCAGATCCTTCTCTACGCCCAGCCCGGCGCCCTGCCCTCGGCCGCCCTGGAGGAGATCATCGGCAAGGTGAAGGCACTCGACATGGACGAGGTGAGGAAGTCCATCGCCGAGCAGGCCCCCGCCCAGGCCTGAGGTCGACGACCCGTGAACGCCATCGAGACGACCCTGTCGCTCCCCCTCACCGAGGCCGAGGCCGAGGTACGCCGAGCGCTCTCGTCGGAGGGCTTCGGCGTGCTGAGCGAAATCGACGTCGCCGCCACCTTCAAGGCCAAGCTCGACGTCGAGCGCCCGGCCCTCAAGATCCTCGGCGCCTGTAACCCCGTCTTCGCCCACCGAGGCCTCACCGCGGACCCGTCACTCGCCCTCGTGCTGCCCTGCAACGTCGTGCTCGAGGACGTCGGCGAGGGGAGAACCCACGTCGCCGTAGCCGACCCGCGCGCGATGTTCGCCCTCGCGGACCCCGCCCGCACGTCCGCGGACCTCGCGCTCGCCGACGAGGTCGCCGCCGCGCTGGCGCGGGTCGCGGAGCGACTGGGCGCCTGAGCGTGAGCGCGTCGGCCGCCGTCGGGCCCGCCACGACGTCGGTCCTGGCGGTCTGCGCCCACCCCGACGACGAGAGCTTCGGCCTCGGGGCCGTCCTCACGCGCTTCGCCGACGCCGGCGCGACCGTGTCGATGCTGTGCTTCACCCACGGTGAGGCCTCGACGCTCGGCCGATCCGACCGTCCCCTCGGCGAGGTCCGCCGCGCGGAGCTCACCGCGGCGGCGGCGGTCCTGGGCGTCGGCCGGGTCGCCCTGCTCGACTACCCCGACGGGGGCCTCGCGGAGGTCCCGCTGGAGCGCCTCGCGGCCGACGTGGCCGGGGCGGCGGGCGAGGTCGGCGCCGACCTGCTCGTCGTCTTCGACGAGGGCGGCATCACCGGCCACCCCGACCACGTGCGCGCGACCCAGGCCGCGCTCGAGGGCGCGCCCCACACGCCGGTGATCGCCTGGAGCCTGCCGCGCGACGTGGCCGACGAGCTCAACGCCGAGTTCTCCGCCGGCTTCGTCGGACGCGACGCCGGCGGCGTGGACCTGCGCCTCGACGTCGACCGCGCCGTCCAGCGCCGGGCCATCGCGTGCCACGCCAGCCAGGCCCACGACAACCCGGTCCTGGCGCGTCGGCTCGAGCTCCTCGGGGACACCGAGTCGCTGGTGTGGCTACGCCCCGCCGTCCGGGACCCACGAGCCGGCGGGGCGACGGTCTAACCGACCCCCTGAGCCGTCGGCCGCCCCCGCCGGCCAGCCCCTCGCTAGGGTTCCCTCGTGGCGAGCATCCGGGGATCCCTCGCCGTGCGCCGGTGACGGTCCTGCTCGTCGCCGTCGCGGTGGGCTTCGCCTTCTCGATGGGTGCCCACTACACCGGAGCCTGCATGGGCATGCCCCACGCGCTCGGCGCCGTCTCGGCCCGGCGCGCCCTCCTCATCATGGCGCCGCTCGCCCTCCTCGGCGCGGCCCTCGCCTCGCACGGGGTCGAGCGCACCGTCGGCGAGGACCTCCTCGTGGGCCGGGGGCTCAGCGTCACGGGCGAGGTCGTCGTGCTCGCGGTCGCCTTCGGCCTCACCAGCCTCTTCACCGGGCGGCGGCTCCCGACCTCGACCATCCAGATCCTCGTCTTCAGCGTCGTCGGCGCTGGGGAGGCCGCCGGGGTGCCGGTCCGGTGGGCCCACGTCGCGACACTCGCCGTCCTGTGGGTCCTGGCACCGGTCGTGGCGGCGGGCCTGGGCTTCGCCCTCACGCGCCTCGCCGACCACGTCCCGGGAGTCGGTCGGGCCCCCGGAGAGGGCGCGCCACGGACGGCGCGTGCGCTCGGTCCCGGGCTCGTCGCCGTGGGCGCCCTGGCGTCGTTCACCATGGGCGCGAACGACGTCGCCAACGCCACCGGCTCGCTCGTGGGCACCCACGTCCTCGGGCCGCTCGGCGCCGGGACGCTCGGGGGCCTGGGTCTCGCCGCCGGGGTCCTCACCTGGGGACGGCCCCTGCTAGCGCGCATCGCCTTCGAGGTCGTGGAGGTCGATCGTCCGATGGCCACCGCCGCCCAGCTGGTCCAGGCGCTCGTCGTGCTGGTCGCGGTCGCGAACGGCTACTTCACCTCGATGAACCAGGCCCTGGTGGGCGCGATGGCCGGCGCAGGACTCGCGCGGGGGCGCGCGACGGTGCGCTCCTCGGCGCTCGCGGCCATCGTCCGCGGGTGGGTCGTCGGACCGGGCGTCGCCGTCGCGCTGGCCTACGCGCTGACCCGCCTCGCCGTCGGCCTCGGCGTCCACGCCGTCGCGGCACCCTAGGCCGGGACCATCGGCCCTAGGGGGCGCCCCGTCGCCGGCCGAGACTCGAGGGGTGCGAGGTGAGCGGAAGAGTCCGATCGATCCGCCCGGCGACGGAGGCCGCGAGCCGACCCTGGACGAGGTTGCGGCGGCGCTGGCCTCCTGCGCCGGCCCCACCGGCGCGCTCCCCGCCCGGGTCGGCGCACGCCTCGCCGCCGAGCGTGGGTGGGGTGGCCGTCTCGCCGAGGTGCTCGCGATCCTGACCGAGGACTCCGAGCGACTGGGCTACCTCGTGGGCGGCACGCGACCCGACGAGGTCGTCGCTTGGCTCCCCGCGTGGGTGGACTCGCCCCTCACGCCCGAGGAGATCCGCGCCACCGTCGCGGCCGGGGGATGGGACCCCGAGCCCTTCGCCGCCGTCGCCGCCCACGGGCTGCTCGCGCCCCTCCTCACGCTCCCCGACGGGTCGGCCCGGCGGGTGCGCGGCGAACTCGCCGGCGCGTGGCTGAGCGACCTCTTCGCCCTCGCCGAGAGTGACGACGAGGTCGTGGCCGCGGTGCGCGAGCTCCTGGAGGGCGTGCTCGCCTGAGCTCCGGCGGTGCGGTGACCTTCTCCCCTACCCCCCCGACGGGGGCGCTCCTAGCGTCCTGGGCACGGGTGGGCGAAGGAGGTGCGATGGGCTGCTGGTGTGCGCGCCGGCCCCGTCGTCACCGCGGGGGCGCGGGGCGACCGATCCCGCCGCCGTCGCACGTCGAGGCGCTCGTACAGCACCTCGAGGGCCTCGAGCGCGAGGTCGCCGGGGTCCGCGCGGAGCTCGAACGGCTCACCACCCACCCCGAGTGCGACTGACCGCCCCGAGGGGCGAGAACGAGAGGAGAAGGTATGGAGACCACCGACGGCACCACGACGGGCGCGAGGCTGCCGCGCCTCAACGAGCCGGCCCCGGACTTCGAGGCGACCACCACCCACGGGGTGATTCGGCTCGCGGACTACGCGGGCGGCTGGCTGGTGCTCTTCTCGCACCCGGCGGACTTCACCCCGGTGTGCACGACCGAGTTCATGGCCTTCGCGGCGATCTACCCCGAGCTCCAGCGCCGCCACACCGAGCTGCTCGGTCTCTCGATCGACAGCGTGTCGGCGCACATCGCCTGGGTGCGCAACATCGAGGAGAAGACCGGCGTGGCGATCCCCTTCCCGGTCATCGCCGACCTCGACCGGGCCGTCGCCACCGCCTACGGGATGGTGATGCCCGGCGAGTCGACGACCGAGACCTCGCGCTGCGTCTTCGTCATCGACCCGATCGGCCGCGTGCGCGCCATGATCTACTACCCGCTCACCACCGGGCGCAACACCGAGGAGATCGTCCGGCTCATCGACGCCCTCCAGATGTCCGACGCCCGCCAGGTCTCCACGCCGGCCAACTGGCGCCCCGGTGACAAGGTGCTCATCCCCACCCCGCCCACTGTCGAGACGGCCGCCGAGCGCATGACCGAGGAGTTCGCGAGCCGCACCGAGGGCTTCGAGCGGGTCGACTGGTACCTCTGCACCAAGTCGGTCGAGGCGGTCTGAGTGGCCTGCCTCAACGCTGACGGGACCCTCAGCCCGTCGGGCCGCGCGCTCGTGGCGGCGCTCGCGGCGCCGTCGACGCCCGAGGAGGTGGCGCGCACGACCGGGTTGGCGCTCTACCGCGTGCGGTCCGGGCTGCGCGAACTGGTGGCGGCGGGCCTCGTCGCGATCGACGGTGACCGGTACCGCGCCGCCGGGCCGTAGAGTCACTAGCCCTCGCGGGCCGGACCCGGCCCGCGGGCGCGACGGCCCCGGGGACGGGGGCTAGGCGCCCTCGCCGGCGAGCGAGTCGGGCTCGGGCGGGGGCAGTCGCTTCGCCAGGTGGTCGATGCCGTCGCTCACGGTGTCCTCGAGGGCGCGCAGGGCGTCCTCGCTGCGGCCGACCTCGAGCATCCACCGGGCCGCGGCGACGCGCTGGACGATCGAATCGCTCGCCTCGAGGTCGGCGAGGCGAACGCGTTCGGCCTCCTCGAACTCCTTCAGGTGGAGTCGGCGCGCCGCGTCGTTGCGCGCGGCGGCCTCACTCAGATGACCGACGAGGCCGCCCATGAGCGCCATGGTGAGCAGGGGCGCCACCCAGCCGGTGAGGTCGGCGTCGCCCTTGGACCGGACGAGCTCGAGCACCACGAAGGCTGCCATGGCGGTGGCCGCCGAGAGGATCCCGCCCCGGCGGCCGAAGCGCACCGCGCTGAGCGCGATCGGCACGACGTAGAGCAGCGCCGCGCTCTGGCCGGCGCCGTCGACGTACCAGCGAAGGACCGTGACCGCGACCATGAGGGCGGCGATCACCGCGAGCGCCGCCGACGGCGTCTTCGGCGCGTAGCGGCGCGACAGGCTCCACCCGGCCGTCCAGAGCCGAACGGCGCGCCCCCACTCAGTGACCATCTGCGACCCTCCGTGCCACCTCAGCCTTCGAGGCCATAGCCCATTGTGCTGGGTTGCCCGGGGTCAGAAGAACGGGACCAACGTCACTTTGTCCCCCGGTCCGTCGCCGCGCCGGGGCCGGGGCGCGGGCCCCTCGCGCCCGCCCCCGTCGATCAGGCGCCCGGGCGAAGGACCGGCTTCAGGGCCTCGAGGACCGTCGCGTCGTCGATCGTCGAGGGGACCGGCTCGTCGCGTCCGTCGGCGATGGCGCGCATGCTCTTGCGCAGGATCTTGCCCGAGCGGGTCTTGGGCAGGGCCCCCACGACGTCGGCGCGCCGCAGGCTCGCGACGCTGCCGACCTGGTCACGCACGCGCTGGACCACCTCCTCACAGATCGTCGCGTGGTCGCGGGTGACCCCGCCCTTGAGCACCACCAGGGCGCGCGGCACCTGGCCCTTCAGCTCGTCGGCGACCCCGATCACCGCACACTCGGCGACGTCGGGGTGCCCGGCGATGATCTCCTCCATCTCGCCGGTGGAGAGACGGTGGCCGGCCACGTTGATCACGTCGTCCACTCGGCCCATGACGAAGAGGTAGCCGTCCTCGTCGAAGTGCCCTCCGTCGCCGGTCAGGTAGTAGCCCGGGACCCGCGACAGGTAGGTCTGGACGAAGTTCTCGTCGTTTCGCCACAGCGTCGATAGTGCTCCGGGGGGCAGCGGGGTGCGGATCATGATCGCGCCCTCGGTCCCGGCCGGGACCTCCTGGTCCGTGGCGTCGAGGACGCGCACGTCGTAGCCGGGCACCGGCACCGTCGGCGAGCCCGCCTTGATCGGCAGGGGATCCATCCCCATGAGGTTGGCCACGATGGGCCAGCCCGTCTCGGTCTGCCACCAGTGGTCGACCACCGGGACCCCGAGGTGCTCGCTCGCCCACTTGTAGGTCTCGGGGTCGAGACGCTCCCCGGCGAGGAAGAGGTAGCGGAACCCTGAGAGGTCGTACCCCCCGATCAGCTTGCCCTCGGGGTCCTCGCGCTTGACCGCGCGGAAGCCCGTCGGGGCGGTGAAGAGGGTCTTGACCCCGTGCTGGGCGATCACGCGCCAGTACGCGCCCGCATCCGGCGTGCCGACGGGCTTGCCCTCGTAGAGGACCGTCGTGCAGCCGGCGAGCAGGGGCGCGTACACGATGTAGGAGTGGCCCACGACCCAGCCGACGTCGGACGCGGCCCAGAAGACCTCGCCCGGATGGGTGTCGTAGACGTTGGCCATACTCCAGCGCAGCGCCACGGCGTGACCGCCGTTGTCGCGCACGACGCCCTTGGGTCGGCCGGTGGTGCCCGAGGTGTAGAGCACGTAGAGCGGGTCGGTGGCGGCCACCGGCACGCAGTCGGCCGGGGTGGCGCGAGAGAGCGCCTCGGCCCAGTCGACGTCGCGGGGCGTCTGCAGGCTCGCCGCCGCCTCGGGGCGCTGGAGGATGAGGCAGTGCTCGGGCTTGTGGCTCGACTCGGCGATCGCCGCGTCGAGCAGCGGCTTGTACTCGAGGACGCGCTTCACCTCGATGCCGCACGACGCGGAGACGACGACCTTGGGTTGGGCGTCCTCGACGCGCAGGGCGAGCTCGTGGGCGGCGAATCCCCCGAAGACGACCGAGTGCACCGCGCCGATGCGCGCGCTGGCCAGCATGGCGACGACCGCCTCGGGGACCATGGGCATGTAGATGACGACCCGGTCACCACGCTCGACCCCGAGCGCGCGCAGGGCGCCCGCGCAGCGCGCCACCTGGTCGCGCAGCTCGGTGAAGGTCAGCGACGTGATGGTGTCGGTCACGGGACTGTCGTAGATCAGGGCCGCCTGGTCCCCCCGGCCCTCCTCCACGTGCCGGTCGACGGCGTTGAAGCAGGTGTTGAGCTCGCCGTCGGGGAACCACCGATAGAAGGGCGGGTTCGAGCGATCGAGGACGCGGGTCGGTTCGCGGTCCCACCGAATCGCCTTGGCCGCCTCGCCCCAGAACCCCTCGGGATCTTCGATGCTCCTGCGCCACTCCTCGCGGTACGCGCCCATGGGTTCCCTCCTCACCCGACGGGGCGGTCGAGGCCCGGTGGCCCCAGCCACTCCCTGATCTTTTCCTGAGAGTACACCTCAGGTTCAGGGTCGCTCCCTAGTTCGTGGAGCGAGCCGCGACGCCCGAGGCGACGAGCGCCCGCGCCGCGTCGGCGGCGCGACGGACCACGGTCGGGTCCCGGTCGAGGTGGGCGGCCGACGTCGCCCCTCCGTACAGGGCGATCAGCGCGTCGAGCGTCGCGGCATCGCGCACGAGCGGGCCACCGGCACTCGAGAACACCCGTCGGACCCGCTCGCGGTGACGGGCCACCTCAGTCCAGACCGGTCCGGGTGCGGGGAACTCCGCGGCGGCGTTGATGAACGGACAGCCCCGAAAAGCCGGGCGGAGGGTCTCCTCGTAGAGCAGGTCGAACAGGGCGACGAGCGCCCCGACACCGCCCTCGGGCTGCTCGGACAGGCGGGCCTCGTTCGCCTCGACCCACTCCTGGCTGCGGCGGGCCAGGTACGCCGCAACGAGATCCGCCTTGCTCGGGAAGTGCGCGTAGAGGGTGGCCTTGGCGACCGACGCCTCCGCGATGACCCTATCGATCCCGACGGCGTGGATGCCCTCGGCGTAGAAGAGGCGTGCGGCCACGTCGAGCAGGCGCCCGCGGGGGCTCTCTGTCGCTCTCGTCACATCCCCCAGGGTAGCGACTACCGTCGTTCAATAAGACAGACCGGTCTGTCTTGAAGAACCCCCAGGAGGAACGACGTGACCGATTCACTGGCCCAGACGCTCAAGGCGCAGAACGACGCGGGCCGCGCCCGGATGCCGGCGGACACAGTCGCGACGATGGACGCGGCAACCGAGCAGTTGCGTGCGTCGGGCCTGGTCGAGCGGTCCCTGGCCGTGGGCGCCCCCGCCCCGGACTTCACCCTGCCCGACGCCTCGGGCACCGAGGTGACCCTGTCCACGCTGCTGGGCGAGGGACCGGTCGTGCTCTCCTTCTACCGCGGGGGCTGGTGCCCGTACTGCTCGACTCAGTTGCGGGCCATGCAGGCCCGCCTGCCCGAGATCGAGGGAGCGGGCGGACGCCTGGTCGCCGTCTCGCCCCAGACACCGGACAACTCGCTCTCCACGGCCGAGAAGCTCGAGCTCGCCTTCCCGGTCCTCTCCGACGCCGGCAACGCCGTAGCCCGGTCCTACGGACTGGTGTTCAGCCTCGCCGAATCGCCGAGGACGGTCTACGCCGGCTGGGGCCTCGACCTGCCCGCCGCCAACGGTGACGACTCCTTCGAGTTGCCGCTGCCCGCCACCTTCGTAATCGGCGAGGACGGCGTCGTGCGCTGGCGCTTCGTCGACGCGGACTACACGAAGCGGGCCGAGCCCGACGACGTCATCGCCGCGCTGCGGAGCCGCTGAGCGCGGGACCGACCGGTACCCTCAGAGAGGAGAGAGGACGCGTGGCCGACCTGCACTTCTACTTCGACCCGGTGTGCCCGTTCGCCTGGATGACCTCGAAGTGGGTGCGCGAGGTGGCGGCGCGGCGCTCCTATGACGTGGAGTGGAAGTTCATCTCCTTGCGCCTCGTGAACGCCGACGTCGACTACGCCACCCACTTCCCGCACGGGTACGAGCGGTCCCACTCCGCGGGGCTCTCCCTACTGCGCGTCGCGGCCGCGGCCCGCGAGCACGCCGGTCCGGTGGGAGTCGCCGACTACTACCGGGCGCTCGGCCAGGAGATCTTCGAACGAGGGGCCCGCCAGCAGCGCGACGCGCTCAAGGACCCGTCGAGGGCCGCGGCGACGGCCCTCCGGGCCGCCGGCCTCGACGTGGCCCTCGCCGGGGCGACCGGCGACCCCGGGTACGACACGCTCATCGCGGCCGAGACCGACGCGGCCCTCGCGCTCACCGGGAAGGACGTCGGGACGCCCATCCTCCACTTCGACCCTCCTGGCGGGGCCTCGCTGTTCGGACCGGTCATCAGCCGGCTCCCCTCCCCCGAGGACGCTCCGGCGCTATGGGACCACGTGGTGGGCCTCTCGCGCTTCGCCGGCTTCGCCGAGCTGAAGCGAAGCCTCCGAGAAGTGCCCCAGCTCCCCGCCCTCGGCGTAGGGGCGGGCGAGGTCGGCGCACGAGAAGACTGGTTCCAGGGCCACCGGCGGGCCGACGGCTGAGCGATGGACGCGACGAGGGCCCGACGGCCACGGGCGGTGGCCTTCGACGTCAACGAGACCCTGACCGACCTCTCTTCAGTGGCGGCGGTGTTCGAGCGCTTGGGACTGGGCGCGACGGGCCTGCGGTGGTGGTTCGCTGCGCTCTTGCGCGACGGGATGGCCCTCGCCGCCGCCGGGGGTCAGCGGCGTTCGCCGATCTCGCCGCCACGGCGCTCGGCGAGGTCGCCGAGCTATCGGGACGCGACCTACCCGACGGCGCGGCCGGCGAGGTCATGGACGCGATGGGTCGCGTGCCGCTGCACCCCGACGTGGCTCCCGCGCTCGACCTCCTGTCGAACGCCCGCGTCCCGGCCTACGCCCTCACCAACGGCTCGGCCGCCTTCGCTGGCCGGCTGCTCGAGGCGGGCGGGGTGCGTGATCGGCTGGCCGACGTGCTGTCGGTGGACGCCGTCGGGCACTGGAAACCCCGCCCGGAGCCCTACCGGTGGGCGGCGGGTGTCGCTGGGACGCCCGCCGATCGGATGGCCCTGGTAGCGGTCCACCCCTGGGACCTCCACGGAGCGGCGGCGGCCGGCCTCGTGACGGGCTGGGTCGACCGGACGGGCACGAGGTACCCGATCGTCTTCACCGCCCCGACGGTGCGGGACCGCGACCTGGTCGGCGTCGTCACCAGGCTATTGGCCCTCGGGCGAGAGGGTGAGTCGTGACCCGACCTCTCGGTGTGATAGTCCCGAGGCTCCATCGCCCTAGCCAGCGGCGGTCCGTCGCCGAAGACGAATCACAACGTCGACAGACAGCCTCTGTCTCGCCCGCGAACAATCCAGCCGGAGGGTTCGCCCAGTACGACTGACTCGAGGCGGCGAGGACGTGCTCCGCCCAGTCCACGGCCCGGGCCCCGATGATCCGGCCTCCGGATCGTCGAGGCGCGCCGGGTTGGAAGGGGCTCCTCTGGGTCATGTCGCACCCCTCGGACGGGTCGCCCGATCGAAAGCGGTGGTGATCTCGATCGCGTACGTGTCGATACCGAAACTCGGGTCAAGGACGAGTCGCTGCGGCACCACATCGATCGTCACCCGGATCGACGCCGTTCGTCTCGTCCACGCGAACGGGATCAGCGACCGCCTTGGAGTTGATCGCGTGGTCCGGACCGAGGAGATAGTCGACCCCCTCGGGTGCGCCGGTCACAACCAACGGCGGTGCCGCTCCGGGAGCACGAAGGGCGTTGTGTGAAGACAGTAGGACACCGACGGCGGCGCCCGCCAAGCGATGATCGTGGACACGGGACCAAAGCCCCCACCACCGGAGCGGACCCACAGATACGTTGACACCGTACAGATTCCCACCGAGGCAAGTTCCGGCATATGCGAGGCCAGCCAAGAGACGGTGCCCCCGAGCGGACACAGGGCACGCGGCGCCTGACGCTGGCCGCGGCGACCTCGGGCCTGGCCACCATGGCGCTGGTCGTCTCGGTCCTTGGAGTCGTGGCCGCGAACAGCGCCTCGCCGTCGGCTGCAGCCACGGCGAAGTCAAGCGCTCAAAGGGTCCTGCACGTCAATCTGATCGGCAAGATCGATGCGACCTCGGGCAGGCCCGGGACGTTCACCGGCAGGCCAGGCTGGCCGGCCCTGGCACCGAGCGACATCCGCGTCCCCGCCGGCGCCACCGTCGTGCTCACCATCAAGGAGTACGACGACATGGTCACGCCGCTGCCGACCACGATGATGGGCTCCATGTTCAACAGGGTCCTGGGCGGGGTCGAGACGGTCGACGGCAGGCCGGTGACCTGGGTCGGCGACACCCGGATCGCCCACACGATCACGGTGCCGGCACTCGGAATAAACGTGCCGCTGCCCAAGGCGCCCCACGGCGGTGTCACCACGGTCGTCTTCACCTTCGACGCTCCGACCACCCCCGGCTCCTACACCTGGCAGTGCGAAACACCCTGTGGGGCCGGCCTGACGGGTTGGGGGGGCGCAATGGCCACCTACGGGTGGATGCGGGGCCGCTTCACGATCGGTTGACGCGTCCCGTAAGCCACGGGAGTCACCGCCGGCGCGTGCGATGGACCACATCGACGAGGCGCGGCTCCTAGAGATCGAACGACGCTTCGTCGCCGGCATGCTCGAAACCATCGGGTCGGCCTCTCCGAGTTCGTCTCGAGCATGACCAACTTGGCAACCTGGATCGACTCCGGACACGACGGGGCACCCATTGCCCATCGCGGCCACCCGAAGCAGAAGAGGAACAACCTGCGCATCGTCGAGCTCGGGCTCATCTTCCCTGTCGACGGTGGCGTGTCCCTCTTGTCCCACGGCCACGCCAGAAGCCTCCCCGACGTCACGCAGTTCCCCATCAGGGCGGAATAGCTCGCGGCACGCTTCGAGCGACTGTGGGCCGAGCGCACCGGTTGGCTTAGCGCCACGCTCACGCTCGTCTTAGACGCCGGGCAAAACTCCGAGGGCGACTTCAGCTCTTTCGATGCCCTGCAGCTGCACTTCGTCGGCTCAGTCGTCCGCTCCGCTCCCACCCGTCAAGGGTGCCTGCCGGTGGCCAACCGCCGACCTTGACTGCGTTCGTCTTCCCTGGAAGTGCTTCAGGGAAGCCCCCACCGGCATCTGACCCGTCGGCTACGGCCTAGACATGGCCGCCCGCGCCCCTTCACGGCACCGTTCAACCCTTACGACCACCACTCCTTCGGGATCTGGGTCGTGAGGCAGAACGGATGACCGGCCGGATCGAAGAGGATCAGATGACTCTCCGGATCTGGCTGCCAGGGCGCACGCACAGCGCCAAGTGCAACTGCTCGCAGCTCGGCGCCTTGAAGATCGTCAACGTCCACATCGATGTGAGCCTGCTTCGGCACCGAAGCCAACGGCCACGTCGGCGGCACATAGTTCTCGACCCGCACGGCGGTCACCAGGAGCTGCTCGAGTTTGACCACGACGACCTCCTCGGAAGTGAGCACTATCTCCCCACCGAGAAGATCAGCCCAGAATCGCGCCACTGGTGCGGGATCGTCGCAGTCCAACGACACCCCGCCCAGAGCGATGCTCGACACCGCATAAGTTATACAGGCGATCAGTTCGGCGTGTCCGGATCTGGTGTATAGGGGAGCTGGTTAGCGTCCGGGTAGACGGCGTTCATGGGCCTGACCATCAGTAGCCCGCCGGACCCTTGCACAGGGCGAGGCTCATCATCGAACCGGCTCTGGGACGTGAGAGAGCCGATCTACCTCCGCGACTCGCGCGTCTCGTTTGCATCCTGGTCGCTTACCGATGCCACGTCGGAAGGTCTATGGAGGGTGATCGCGCTCTCGGGTTAGCCCACGACCCGAAAGGTGAGGTGTCTGCCTGCTATCGGCCCGGACGCGGCCCGCCGAGCAGGCCCAGTGCCAGCCAGTCGTTACGTTGACGCTACGGACCTCGACGACGTCGTTGGAGAGACGATGTCGCTGTCCGATCCCACCTTTCCGCGGTCGACAATCGAAGCCCAGTCACTCGCCGGGGCGACGCATCGCTGGCCCCGGCCGCGAGGGTCGGCCACGGCCCGACGCTTCATGGTCAGCGGACCTCTCTTCGCCCTCGGATTGGCGTCGCTCCAGACGGTGCGCCGGTTCGCGTTCCGTTGTGATCGATGGAGTCCCCACCGTTTAGATGTGAGAGCGATCCCGGGACGAGGGCCGCCGATTCGTGTCCCTGCGGCCCGTGCTCATTTCGATCGTGACCCGGCCACCATACCGCGTGGCCGATGAGCGCGGTGAGCGACGGCGTAAGGAACATGGCCATCACGAATGCGGCGACGGCGATGCCGAAGGAGATGGCGAAGCCCATCGAGACGAGCGTGGTCCCGCCGCCCAGCATCAACGAGGCGAACGTGCCGGCGAGGATGAGGCCGGCCGAGGCGATGGTGGGTCCGGCGTGGCGCACCGCCATGGCGGCCGCGTCGTGCGAGTTCAGCCCCTCTCGTGCCTCCTCGCGGAGACGCGAGATCATGAGGATGTTGTAGTCGGTCCCGAGCGCCACCACGAAGAGGTACATGATGATCGGCAGGATGAACGTCAGTCCCGACTGGCTTGCTGCGTCCTGGAAGACGAGGACCGACGCGCCGAGGGTGGCTGCGAAGCCCAGTCCGACGGCGCCCATCAGGTACCACGGGGCAACCAGGCTCTGGAGCAGGATGGCCAGGATCACCAAGATGAGCGCCGCGGCGACCGGGAACACGATCGCGTAGTCGTGGTTCATGGCGCTGTGGAGGTCCACGAGAACCGAGGTCATGCCCCCGATGAGGGGGCGAGTACCGGCGGGCGCGTGGTTGGCGGCCCGCTGCAGCGGCCCGCTCACAATGGCCATGGCGGCGTTTGACTCACCGGGCGCTTTCAACACGACCTCGTAGTCCGCCACCGATCCGCCGGCGCCCAGTTTCGGCTGGGCCACGGTGCTGACGCCGTTGGCCGCGCGGAGCCGCTGAGCGTAGGAGGTGACCTCCGATTGGCTGAGGGGCGACCCGTCCGTCGATCGAAGGAAGACGTAGGTCGGGTTGGTGGACCCCGCTGGGAGGCCCTTCAAGAGCACCTGGCCGAAAATGGCCGACTGGCTGGATGACGTGGACCCGGATGACAAGTTGAAGGAGGGACGGAACCCGAAGGAGAAGATTGCCAGCACCACCAGCACGCCCCCGCTTACCAAGGCGAATCGCCCTGGCCGCCGGCCGAGGGCCGTAGCGAGGGTGCGGAAGCGTTCGTCTGGGCGCTCGGCCTTCCAGGCCGCGGACGGCCAGAAGACTCTCGTGCCCAGGAGGGAGACGATCGCCGGCACCAAGGTGAGGCCAGCGAGGAGGAGGCACGCCACCGAAATGGCCAATGCCGGGCCCAGAGACCTAAAGAGGCTCAGGCTCGATAGCGTCAGCGCCAAGAAGGCAATGATCACCGCTCCGGCCGCCGTCGCAATCGCCGGGCCCACTCGAGCGATGGCGCTCGTCATAGCCGCCTTGGCGTCCTCGCCAGCCCGGAGTCGCTCTCGATAGCGGAACATGAGGAACAGGGTGTAGTCGGTCCCCACCCCGAAGAGGACCACGATGAGCATGGTGGCTACGGTGCTGTCGATGTTCAGCCCCGCTGCCTTGGAGAGCGCAGCGATCAGTCCTTGGGCCATCTGATAGATCACCCCGATGACCACGATGGGCAAGAAGGCGATGACCGGGCTCCGGAAGATCAAGAGCAAAAGACCGATGATCAGCAGGATCGTGACAATGCCGACTATGGCGAGGGCAGACCTGCCCGAGGCCTGCTGGTCAACGTATTGCGCGGCGGTGCCGGTGACTCCGGCAAGCAGCCCGGTACCCTTAGTGAGCGAGACCAGGTCCGCCCGTAGCGTCCCGACGGCGTTGGTCTGGGCCGTCGTCAGGTTGCCTTGCGCGTTCGCCATCTGCACGCCGATGATCTGGACGAGGTGGTTCGGTGACGGGGCACTGGCCTGCATAGCGCCCATCGTCGGTATGCGGTCCGCCCTCAGCCGGCTCGCGATCGAAACGATGTCCCTCGAGGTCGCCGCCGTAAGCCTCCCGCCGCCTTGCCGCTCGAAGACGACGATCGCCGCCGGTGCCGCGGCCGTCGGGAAGTCCTTCTGCTGGAGTTTCTGCGCCTGGACGGACTGGTAATGGCTGGGCAAGAAGTTGATCTCTGAGGACGTGGTCGTGAGCTTTGGTGCAAGTCCAATGATCGCGACGGCTGCGATCGCCCAGACGGTGATGAACCACCACGGGTGCCGGACGACTCCTCTTCCCAGTTGTAGGAACATCTTCAGCGGCTCCTCACTTGGTCCAAATCGGTCAAGGCTCTTGATGGTCAACGGGCAAGATCCAGCGGGCCCTCGCCAGTTGAACGGTCATCGTGCCGGTGCCGCTCGAAGACTGAGCAGTTCTACCGCTCGAAAGGTGATCAACTACGGTGATCTTATCCCTCATTTCCCGAGCCCGGTATCGCGAGGAGACCAGCTGGGAGAACAGGTTGGCGGTCTCCTGCTCGAAGGGCAGGTAGCCGACCCCGTCGGCGACGTTCATCGGGTATCGGGCCAGCCGCGCCAGCTCACCCGAGAGCCGGGCGAGGTGGTGAGCCTCGGAGAGCTGGGTCACCCACTCGCTCGCCGAGGCGAAGGGGAAGGAACCCCGGAGCAGGTCACGGTGTCAGGTGAACTGGGGGCAGACCCACTTCCACATCGCCCGCGTCACCAATGGCCCGACCGAGTCTCTCAACAACCTGATCAAGCGAATCAAGCGTGTCGGCTTCGGGTTCCGCAACTTCGAGAACTACCGGATCCGAGCCCTCCTCTACGCCGGGAAACCCAACTGGCGGGTGCTCGGCTCGATCGTGGTGCGATGAGGGTCACCCCGTCAGATTCCGATGAGCCGAAATGCCTGTGAAGTCTCACCACCCGTGTCTCACACTGGCCTCGGGACCTATGCGACATTCGTCCTCCTGGGTTTGCCCTTGGGCTTCGAGAGAGCACCGTATTCCTTCGACCGGTCATGGCGCGCCTTGTGGGTGCGGATGAGCAGGCCGTCGAGGGTGATCTGGATGGTGTCGCCCACCATTCGGACCCCGACGGTGCGCCCCTTGTGGGAGTTGCCCGCCCGGTAGGAGGTGCCGGCGAAGCTCACCGCGCCCGAGGTGTCGACCCGGCGCAGTACCTCGTCACCCTTGGTGGGCCGGGCGACCGGGGGGCGGTCGGTGAACCGGTCGTCGTGCTCGGGCAGGTGGCGCCTCGCGTGGGTCGCGACGAGGACGCCGGCGTGGTGGACGTGGATCAGGCCGTCCTCGCTCGTCACCGCGACGCTCAGCCCGCAGTAGGCCATGCCGACGTGGTAGCGGAAGGAGAGGACCGAGACCCGGCCCTTGCCGTCGACGACCCGGGTAAGAGCGCCGGGGCGGGCCCGCCGGCTCGGCCGCGTCACCGTCGATGACCTCGACGGGGTCTCGGGCCGCGAGCTCGAAGCGACGGGCCGGCACGATGTCGCCGATGCCCTGGTGCTCTCGCTCGTTGTTGTAGGACTCGACCCAGGCGTCCAGGGCCGCCTGGGTCTCCTCAATCGTGTCGTAGGTGGCCAGGTCGAAGAACTCGCGGCGCATGGTGCGGTGCAGGCGCTCGATGCTCCTATGTTTGTCAAGCGGCTCTGAGCGACTCCTCAGCAGGCTTGGGCAGAGCGGCGTAGATCTCGCGGACGACGTAGCGCTTCAGACAGCGGATGATCTCGCGCTTAGAAAGCCCCTCCGCCGTGCGTCGCTCGAAGTAGGCGCGAGTGGGCTCGTGGTGGCGCATCCGCACCAGGACGACGAGGTAGAGGGCACTGTTAGCGGCCCGATCGCCGCTGCGGTTGAGACGGTGGCGTCCCGAGGTCTTCCCGCTGCCGGTGGGCTTAGGGGCGACCCCACAGATGCGCGCCAGGGCGGCTTCACTCTTGATTCGCCCGAAGTCGTCTCCGACGGTGACGAGGAACTGCCCGGCGAGCTCGGTGCCCACCCCGAAGACCTCGACCAACGCGGGAGCCGTCGCGCTCACGAGGGTCCGAATCTGGACGTCGAGCCCCTTCACCTCGGAGTCGAGAAACTGGAAGCGGCGGGCGAGCTCGCGCAGCGACCGCTTCGTGCCGCACACGAGAAGCCGGTCAGGGTCATCGAGGAGGCTTCCGAGATCGTCGGTCTCGGGGCGCAGGCGGGCGCAGCGGTTCACCAGGGTTCGCTTCGTGAGCCCAACCAGCTCATCTCGCAGCGGCGACGGGGCCGTCACGACGACTCCGTGCAGGAGATTGAAGGCCATCGTCCGGGCCTTGATCGCGTTGGCCCGTGTCACGCGCAGGATCCGGATCACCTCCACCACGCCGGTCTTGGCCTTGGGCGTCGCCCGGGCCATTCCGCTCAGGGCCGAGCGGGCTGCCTGCTCGGCGTCGAAGCGGTCGGACTTTCCCTCGAAGCGCCGGGCCAGTCGATTGGGGCGGTTGACCTCGAGGACTCTCTCACCCTTGGCGCTGAGGTAGCGGGTGAGCGGCGCGCCGAAGTGTCCGGTGCCCTCGACGCCGACGGCCCGCAGTCGGCCGTGTCCTGAGAGCCACGCGTGCAACTCGCGGTAGCCGTCGTCGCTGGCCGCGAACTCCGCGGCTCCGAGGAACGCGCCGCGACCGTCGATGGCGGCCGCGTAGTGGGTGTGCTTATGGGTGTCGACGCCGCCGATGACGTCGCACGCTGTCTTTGCCATGCTGGTTGAGCCTTCCGTTAGGTGTGTGCTGACGGTGGGCGAACCGGTCGGGCGGTCGACAGGTCTGTGACGGGGCTTTAGCCGAGCTCCTATCAGGTCAGAGCCGTCTGGCCGGTGCACCACGAGTGCAGCACCGGTGCCGATCGACAGATCGAACGAAAGACACCATGGTCACACCTTGACCTGAGTCAGATCGGGCCGGTGCTGCACTCCCACATAGTCACAGACCTTGCCGGTGGTGGTCGGTGAGAACGGCGCGGTCAGGCGGTGCGTGATGCCGTTGTTGAGGCAGATCCGGTCGAACAGGACGGTCGTGGGCGTGGCCTGGCGCTTGCCGGTGAAGACCTTGCCGTTGTCCGTGAGGATCTCGGAGGGGATGCCGTGGCGCTCGAGGGCGGCGAGAAGGGCGTCGCACACGGGCCGGGCGGTCGCGCGCGCGACCAGGTGGGCGCTGACACAGAACCGGCTGTGGTCGTCGATGCCCGTGACGCACTTGATCTCGGTGCCGTCGGACAGGAAGATCCGCCCCACCACGTCCATCTGCCAGAGCTCCATCGAGCGGCTTCTCTCCCAGCGCTGGTAGCTCTCTGCGGTGCGCCGGGGCGGGACCGGGCTGATGAGCTGGTGGCGGACGAGGGCGCGGTAGATGGCGGAACGAGAGGGCGCCGCCGCCCCGAACTCCTTGACCAGCTTGGTGCGCAGGGTGCGCGGTCCCCAGCCGCGGTGCGCCCGGCGTATCTCGACGAGCCTCGCCTCAATGCGTGGCGCCATCTGGGTGGGGCTCGTCTTGGGGCGAGAGGACTGGGTGGCGAGAGCCTCGAGCCCGCCGCTCGCGTAGCGCGAGATCCAGCGGTGCAGGGTGCGCCGGTCCACGCCGTATTGGCGGGCGACCTCGACGATGGGGACGCCGGAGTCCAGGACGTCGCGAACCGCGAGATAGCGCTGTTCAACCACGGAGAGCTCGATCAACATGGCCCACTCCTCGCCCGCCGGGGCCGTGCCCGGACGCAGACAACGAGCGTGTCAGTTCGGTGGAGTCAGTGGGACAGAGGTCCCGAGGCCAGCGGGACAGAGGTGCCGGAGCCGGGCCGAGAAGTGGGACAGAGGTAGTGAGGCCAGTGTGAGACAGAGGTGCCGAAACACCACATGAGCCGAAATGCCTCTGAGTGGCGGGGGCAGGATTTGAACCTGCGACCTTCGGGTTATGAGCCCGACGAGCTACCAGACTGCTCCACCCCGCGGTGGGTCATTCACTATACCAGCACCGCCCCCGGGCTACGCGAGCGCGGCGATGGTGATCCCGGCGACGAAAACCAGGTGGGAGAGCCCGAACCCGATCCCGAAGGCCCGTCCGAACCGCCGGCCGCCCACGGTGACGGCGAGGACGATCTTGGTGACGGCGTTCGCGCTGAAGGCGACCACGATGGTCCACAGCGCCACCGTGGGGCCGATCGACCCGTGGGTGAAGAGCAGGGCCGCCGCGATGCTTCCCCCGTGGGCGTCGGCGAAGCCCATCACCCCCAGTGACGCGACGACGCCACCGGCCCCGAGGCTTGAGGAGAGCCAGCGCCCGAGGAGGATGGCCGACGTGAGCAAGATCGCGAGCCCGAGGGTCGGCGCGAGAGCGAAAACCCGCCCCGTGGTAACCGTCTCACCCGGGCCACGACGTCTGCGCTCTCGCCGAGTCCCTACGACGATCACGACCGCGAGCGTGAGGGCCGCGGCCAGGGACGGCGCTAGGAGGCGAACAGCCAGACGCGTGCTCACCACGAACACCGCGACCACGATCTCGACGTACGTCGCGACGCTCGCCGACTGCGCGCCGGCCACTGCCCAGGTGAAGCGCTCGGGGTCGTGCGCGGCGCGAGCCATCGACGCCGTCGCTGCGCTCGCGGACACAAAGCCGCTCGCGAGGCCCGTCGCGACGAGCCCGCGCGAGGGACCGAGGAACCGCGTGGCTATGTAGCCCAGCCACGAGATCGACGCGATCAGGACCACCAGGTACCAGATGCGGAACGGATTGACGACGCCGTAGGGGCCGACCGCCCGGTCGGGTAGGAAGGGGAAGATGACGACCGAGACGACGAGGAACTTGAGCAGGTCTTCGAGCTCGGGCTGGGTCAGGGTCTCTTTGACCAACCGGTGAAGCCGGCTCTTGCTCGCGAGGAGCACGGTCATCGTCACCGCGAGGGCGAGGGCGAGGGCGGCGTCGGTGTAGCAGAGCGCGCCGAGGAGATAGACGACCACCGCGGCGACCTCGGTCGTCATACCGGGATCGGCGCCGCTAGTGCGCAGGTACCCGACGACGACGAGAGCGCCCACGACGAGCACCCCCACCGCGAGCACGGTCGACGAGGCCATCCGCGCCGCCGTCCCGACCAGGGCGATGAGGGCGAACGTGCGCACCCCGAGGGCCTGGCGGTCACCCGGGGCCACGCGGCGCTCGCGCTCGAGCCCCACCAGCAGGCCCAACGCCAGCGAGTACGCGAAGGCCGCCACGTGACCCACGACCCGAACGTAACCCCGGGTGGCTAGGGACCAACGGCCCGAGGTCGAGGCAGCGGGCGACCAGACGGGGCTAGATGAGCCGGGCCGGTGGCCCCGAAAGGGCCTTCCATTAGCCTAACCTAAGTGAACCGCCGGGTCGCCATGGTTCGCCCGCGCTCGCGACGGGCCCACCCCGACGTCGCCGCACGCTCGATCGTCGTCCGCGTTCGCTCAGGACGCCGGGCGGCGACCGCACTCCTCGTCGGTCTCGCGAGCGCCCTCGCCCTCAGCGCGTGCGGGGGGGCCAGTGGAACCACCATCACCCTCTACAACGGCCAACACGTCCAGACGACCGACGCCCTCGTCGCCGCGTTCGAGCGCGCCCACCCCGGCGTGACCGTCGCGGTCCGCAGCGATTCCGAGAACACCCTCGACGCCCAGATCGTCCAGGAGGGGGGCCGCTCGCCCGCCGACGTGTTCTTCGCGGAGAACTCCCCGGCCCTCGAGTACCTCCAGGGCCGGGGACTGCTCGCCGCCCTGCCCGCCGACGTGCTGGCCGCGACACCCTCGCGGTACAACTCGACCACCGGGCGCTGGGTCGGCGTGTCCGCCCGGGTGAGCGTCATGGTCTACAACCCCGCCGTCGTCGCGCGCCGAAAGCTGCCCACGAGCATCCTGCAGCTCGCCGAGCCCCGCTACCGGGGCCTCATCGGGCTCGCCCCCAGCGAGACGGACTTCCAGCCGATCGTGACGGCCGTGCTCCACAGCGTCGGGCACGCGCGCGCCCTGGCCTGGCTCGAGGGACTGAAGAGGAACGCCGCCGGACACCTCTACGCGAGCAACGAGGCGCTCACGCTCGCGGTGAACCGCGGCGCGGTGGGCCTGGGCGTGATCGACCAGTACTACTGGTACCGGCTGCGCGCGAGCCTCGGCGCCTCCTCGATGCACTCGGCGCTCACCTCCTTCGCGCCGCACGACCCGGGTTACGTGGTCGACGTGTCGGGCGCCGCCGTCCTCGCCTCCTCCCACCACCGTGCCGCCGCCGTGGCCCTGGTGCGCTTCCTCGTGTCGCGGGCCGGCCAGGAGATCATCACCCACTCCGACAGCTTCGAGTACCCCCTGGCCTCGGGCGTAGTGACGACCGAGCCCGAGACGCCCTTTAGCGCTCTGCGCCCCGACCCCATCACCGTCGCTCAACTGGGGACGGGCTCGACCGCCGTCGCCCTCCTGCGCGAGGCCCAGCTGCTGTGAGCATCGAGGCACGCGAGCGGCCCCTCGGGGCCGCGCGACCCGTCACGACGGTGCGCCGCACGCGGCGTCCCGTCGCGCTGCTCGTGCTCAGTGCCGTCGTGGTCATCGCCCTGGCGGGGCCCCTCGCGTTCCTCGTCGTCCAGGCCGTGGGCGTGGGGTGGAACCCGATCGCCCGACTCCTCTTCCGCTCGCTCACCGCGAGCCTGCTCTGGAACACGGTGCGCCTCAGCGTCGTGGTGACCGCGCTGTGCGCCGTCGTGGGCACCCTCGCCGCCTATCTCGTCGAGCGTACCGACCTGCCCGGACGCCGGCTGTGGGGGGCCCTACTCATCGTCCCCTTCGCCATCCCCGACTTCGTCGTGGGCTTCGGGTGGACCTCGATCGCCCCCGGGGTCGCCGGCTACTGGGGCGCCGTGCTGGTGATGACCCTCGCGGTCTACCCGCTCGTCTACCTCCCGGTGGCGGCAGCCCTGCGCGGGGCCGACCCCGCCCTGGAGGAGGTGGCGCGCAGCCTCGGGCTCGGCCGGCTCGCGCGGTTCTGGCGGGTCACCGTCGGCCAGGCGCGCCGCGCCATCCTCGGCGGCTGCCTGCTCGTCGCGCTCGTCATCCTCGCCGAGTACGGCGCGTTCGAGATCCTCGGCTACCAGACCTTCACCACCGAGATCTTCAGCGAGTACTCGGTCGGCTTCGACCTGGCGGCGGCGAGCGCGCTCTCGCTGGTCCTCGTCGGGCTCTCGGCCGTCGCCCTGGCGGGCCAGTCCGCGGTGCGCGAGCGCCACGGCGCGCGCGTCGCGCGCGGGGCCGCGCGCCGCCCCGTCCCCCAGCGGCTCGGCCGAGCCACGGTCCCCGCCCTCCTCGCCGTCGCCGCCCTCGTCGTCGCGGCGCTCGGAGTCCCCGTGGGGGCGACCCTCTACTGGATGGCCCACGGCTCATCGGGTGGGCTCACGGGCGAGTCGCTCGCCGGGGCGGGCCTCACGACCGCGGCCTACGCGGCGGGGGCGGGGCTCCTCGCCACGCTCATGGCACTACCGATCGCGCTGCTCGTCGTACGCCACCCGAGTCGGCTGCGCTCGGCGCTCTCCCAGTCGACGCTCCTCATCCTCGCCGTCCCGGGGGTCGTGGTGGCCCTTGCGCTCTCGTCGTTCACCGAGCAGCACCTCGGCGGGTTCGGCTACCAAAGCGCCTTGCTGCTCGTGCTCGCCTACGCCCTCATGTTCTTCCCGCTCGCGCTCGTCGGGGTGCGCGCCTCGGTCGCCCAGGCGCCGCGCTCCCTCGAGGAGGTCGCTGGCTCTCTAGGCCTCGGCCGCGCCCGCGTCTTCGCCCGGGTGACCCTGCCCCTCGTGGCACCGGGCCTGGCCGCGGCTTTCTGCCTGGTCTTCCTGTCGGTGGTGACCGAGCTCACCGCGACCCTCATCCTCATCCCCACCGGCGCCCAGACCCTCGCCACCCAGTTCTGGGCGTACCAGCAGAACCTCGCCTACGGCCAAGCCGCCCCCTTCGCCCTCGCGATGATCGCCGTCGCCGCCGTGCCGGCGTACCTGCTCGGGCGCTTCTTCGACCGGCTCCCCACGCAGCGCGCGAGCGTCGCCGACCCTAGGGTTCTCCCGTGAGGGACCTCGAGCTCGCCGGCGTGGCCAAGGCCTACGGCGAGACCCCCGTGCTGCGCGGGATCGACCTGTCGATCGACGCGGGCGAGCTCGTCGCCGTGCTCGGGCCCTCGGGCAGCGGCAAGACGACGCTGCTGCGCGTGGTCGCCGGCTTCGATCGCGTCGACGCCGGCTCGGTGCGCGTCCACGGCGAGATCGTCGACGACGCCTCCACCTTCGTCCCCGCCGAGCGGCGCCACGTGGGCTACGTGCCCCAGGAGGGGAGCCTCTTCCCCCACCTGAGCGTGGCGGAGAACGTCGGCTTCGGCCTGGCGCGGCGGGACCGTCGGGGGCCCCGCGTCGCCGACCTTCTGGCCCTGGTCGGGCTGGCCGACCTCGGGCGACGCTACCCCCACGAGCTCTCCGGCGGCCAGCAGCAGCGCGTCGCGCTCGCGCGAGGCCTCGCGATCGACCCGCGCCTCGTGCTCCTCGACGAGCCCTTCAGCTCGCTCGATCCCGGGCTGCGCGCGGCCCTGCGCGCCGACGTGCGTCGGGTACTGCGCGAGGCGGGGGCCACCGCGGTGCTCGTCACCCACGACCAGGACGAGGCCCTCTCGCTCGCCGACCGGGTGGCCGTCATCCGCCGCGGGCGGATCGCCCAGTTCGACACGCCGCAGCGACTCTACGCCCACCCGGCCACGCCCGACCTCGCCCGCCAGTTCGGCGAGGTCAACCTGCTCACGGGACGGGCTCGCGACGGCCGGGTCACGACGGCCCTCGGCGACCTCGAGGTCGCCGGACCCGTGCCGGCCGGACCGGTCGAGGTCCTGGTGCGCCCGGAGCAGTTGGTCGTCGGCGGGGCCGGGGGGCGAACCCACGCCGAGGTCCTCGACACCGAGTACTACGGCCACGACGCGGTCGTGCGGCTGCGGCCCGAGGTCGCGGGGACGCCGTGCCTGCTCGCACGCGTGGCGAACCCCGCCGGCCTGCCCGCACGGGGCGAGCGGGTCGTCGTGCGCGTCGAGGGGCCCGTCGTCGCCTGGGCGACGGACACGCGCGAAGGACACCCTCAGGCGCGAACGTCCTGACCAGCGCGAATCTCGGTACCATGGGCCTGGCCGGGTTAGCGCCGGCCGTCTACTCGAATGGAGGGTCTCTATGAGACTGCTATCTAGGAGGGGCCGCCTCGGGTCCCGCGCCCTGGCCGTAGCGGCCGCCGCGGCGGCGTCGTTGCTGGTCGTGGCCGGCGTATCCGCCGTGCCGGCCGGCGCGGCCCCGACCGGGCGGGCGACCGGGGCACCGGTCTGTGCGGTCGCGGTGAGCGCCGGGCCCGGCGTGGTCGTCAACGGCGCGATCATCGCCGGCGTGGTCGGCGGCTCGACCCAGGTCACCCTGGACTGCAACCAGTCCTCCCAGGCCGCCCTCGCCGTCGAGGCGACGCTGCTCGCCAGCTTGGGCGCGGCGAACGTCGTGCCGACCGGCGAGGTCGACACCAGCGCCCTCGCCCAGTTCGCGCCCTCGGCCACCGACACCGGCTGTCCGGCCGGCTCGAGCTGTGAGCTGGCGACGGTGGCCATCCCGGCCACCTACAGCGCGTCGGACCCCAACGCCCAGTGCCCGCCGACCCAGGCCCAGATCAACGCCGGCGTCTTCGGCTGCGCCATCGCGGCGGTGACGGCCCAGAACACCCCGGTCGCCGGGGCGGAGTTCCTGCTGCAGTACGCCAGCCAGGCCCTGGCCGCGCCGGCCAACCCGACGATCAGCGCGGTCCAGAGCACGGGCGCGCCCGGCAGCACGGTGGACGTGACCGACGCCGCCGGCGCGACCGGCTACTGGTGGGGCGACGCCATCCAGCTGATCCAGGCCAACGCGGGCCTCGCCGCCCCGGCGACGCCGCCCGCCTCGTGCGCCGCCGGCGGCTACGGCAACGTCCCGACCGCCACGCTCAGCGTCCTGTGGTACGCCCCGGCCTCCACGACGCCGCTCCTCTCCTCGCCGACGAACCTGGCGATCTCGAACGACTGCTACACCGGCAAGGACCTCATCCCGCCGGCCCTGAGCGGGACGATCACCGTGCCGGCGAACGCGACCTCGGGCACGACCTACAACGTCTTCGTCTGCGAGCTCGACCTCACCCCGTACCCGGGCTCGACGACCAGCGCCTGCGGGCCGGCCGTCAACGGGATGGGTTGGATCAGCGCCTCGTTCCCCTTCACCGTGAAGACCGGGGTCATCAGCCAGAACCTCCCGACGTCGGGGTCCACGACCGCGGCGTCCTCTAGCCACTTCTCGGCCCAGCTCGTGACGAGCGGCGCCAGCGGCGCGGTCACCTACACCCAGAGCGGGAGCTCGAAGCTGAGCGTCTCGACGACCGGGCTCGTCACCGTCGCGGGATCGCTCAACGCCGGCACCTACACGGTGAGCGGCACGACGAGCGACGCCGCCGGCGACACCGGCACCTTCACCTTCAGCCTCACGGTGTCGGGCTCGCTGCGCCCGGTGGTGCACCGCGTCACGGGCACGGCGGTGCCGGGCCACCTCGCCGTCCTCACCGTCCTCGGGGCCAACTTCCCGGGCCGCCCCACCGCCACCACGCCGGGGGCGCGCGTCACGGTCGTGAGCGTCTCCAAGACGCGCATCGTGCTCCGACTGGTGGCCCCGGCCAACTTCGCCCGCGGCCGTCACGTGATGACACTGCGCTTCGCACGAGGCGAGCCAACGGAGTTCTTGAAGTTCAACTTCAAGACGCTCTAGTCGCTCGCGCCTAGTTCGACCGCCCGGGCCCGACGGCCCCGGGCGGTCGAACTAGCGTGCGGGTCGTGCCCGACCCCGGCCCCACCGCGCACGCCGAGCTCGACGCCCTGGGGATAGCGCTCGCCCACCGCGGAGCCCTCGCGGACGACGACCGCCACGACGAGAGCCTCCACCCGCGCGGGGCCGAGCCCTGCGCCGTCGCGCGACCGGCCGACCGCGACGACGTCGTGGCCCTGGTGCACTGGGCGCGCCGCCACGGCGTGGCGATCACCGCCCGCGGCGCCGGCACGGGCCTCTCGGGGGGCGCCGAGCCGTCCGAGGGGTCGCTCATCGTCTGCTTCGACCAGATGGACCGGATCATCGAGGTCGACGTGGCCAACCAGGTCGCCGTCGTGGAGGCCGGCGTCACGCTGGCCCAGCTCAACGAGCACCTGGCGCCCCTGGGCCTCCACTACCCGGTCGCCCCCGGCGAGACGTCCTCGACCCTGGGCGGGAACGTCAACACCAACGCCGGGGGTATGCGCGCCGTGCGCCACGGGGTCACCCGCCACCACGTCCTCGCGCTCGAGATGGTCCTCGCCGACGGCTCCGTCGTGCGCACGGGCGCGCCCGTGGTGAAGCTCTCCTCGGGTTACGACCTCACCCAGCTCGTCATCGGCAGCGAGGGCACGCTGGCCCTGGTGACCGAGGTGACCGTCCGGCTGACCCCGCGGACCGACCACCGCGCGACGGTGCTCGCCCCCTTCGCCTCGCTCGACGCGGTCACCGGGGCGGTCACCCGCCTCCTGCGCGCCGGGCTCGCCCCGTCGCTGCTCGAGTACATCGACGCGCTCACGATGGCCGTCCTGGTGCGCGAAACCCCCTTCACCCTCGGGCTCGCGCCCGAGCGCGTCGCGGCCACCGCGGCCTACCTCGTGCTCGTCCTCGAGACCCGCACGGCCGCCCAGCTCGACGAGGACCTCGCCGCGAGCGACGAGATCCTCGAGGCGGCCGGCGCCCTCGACGCCCTCGTCCTCGACGGCCGCGCCGCCGACGACCTGATCGCCGGGCGCGAGCGGGCCTTCTGGTTCGCCAAGGCCGCCGGGGCCAACGACATCGTCGACGTCGTCGTGCCCCGCGCCCACGTCGCGCGCTACCTCGAGGACGTCGCCCGGATCGCCGGCGGCCACCAGGCCCTCGTCACCGGCTGTGGCCACGTGGGCGACGGGAACGTGCACCTCTCGGTGTTCTGCCCCGACGACGTGGTTCGCGAGCGCCTGCTCCTCGAGCTCTACCGGGCCGGCATCGCCCTGGGCGGGGCGATCAGCGGCGAGCACGGCCTCGGCCAGGACAAGTGGGACGCCTACCTCGAGCTCACCGACCCCGCCCTCGTCGCCCTCCAGCGCCGGGTGAAGGCGGCCTTCGACCCCGAGGGGCTCCTCGGCCCGCCGGGCCGGCGGGGCTAGCCCGGGCCCAGCGCGCTCTGGGCCGCCTGGATAGCCCGGTCCATCGCCTCGACGTCGCGCTGGTAGGCCCCGAGGTCACCGGCGGCCAGCGCGCTCTGGGCCGCGGCGTAGGCGGCGGCGGCCCGCTGGAGCTCACTCGCCACGGCCGAGGACCCGGGGGGGGTCGCGCCGCCCCCCGGGGTCGTCGAGGAGCCGCTCGGGGCCGATCCGCCGACGGCGCGCGCCGCCGGGCCGAGCACGTCGGTGAGGGCCCCGGCGAGGGTCGGCTCGATCCCGACCTGTTGGTTGAACACGGCGATCACGTAGCGCAGTTCGGGCATGGGGTTCGAGGTGCTCGTGACGTAGAGCGGGCGGATGTAGAGCACGCTCGAGTCGAGGGGAACGGTGAGGTTGTTGCCGAGGAGCACCTGGGAGCCGTGCTGGTCGAGCGGGGTGATGATCGAGCTGACCTTGGCGTTCTGCTGGATCTCGGAGTCGGCCTGGAGGGGACCGGTCACCGTCGTACCCCGCGGCGTCTCGTAGACGTTGAGCTGGCCGTAGTTGCTCGGGTCGCTGGTGGCGACGAGGATGCCGCTCAGCCCCTGGACCCGCGACGAGTTGCCCGCCGGGACGAAGTCGAGCATGGCGAGCAGCTGCTGGCCGGTCGAGTTGGGCAGCGCGCCCACCTGGTAGATGGGGCTCATCGGCGAGAGCTGGGTGCCGATGACCTGGCCGTTGCTCGCCACGAGCTGGGTCGAGGAGATGAGCGACGCCGGACTCCCGGCGCCGGTCGTCGGGGTCACCTCCCAACGGTCCGAGGCGGCGTAGAAGGAGCTGGCGCCCTTGATGTGGTAGCGCCCGAGCACCGCCGCCTGCACCGAGAGCAGATCCGAGGGGTAGCGCAGGTGGTCGCGGATCGTCACCGGCATCGCGCTCATCGGCTGAAAGAGCGTCGGGAAGGCCGAGCGGTACGCCTGGATGATCGGGTCGCTGGGGTGGATCACGTAGAAGTGGATCGACCCGGTGTAGGCGTCGACGACGGCCACCACCGAGTCGCGCACGTAGTTGAGTGAGCCCGGGAGCCCCCCGAACGTCGGTGTGAGCTGGTCCGCGTTCTCGCTGTAGGGGTACTGCGAGGTCGTGGTGTAGCCGTTGAGCACGTAGTCCACGTGGCCGTTCGCGATCACCGGGTAGACCTGGGAGTCGAAACTGAGGAACGGCGCCGCCTTCTTCACCATCTGGCGGACGTCGCGCACGAACATCACCCGGCTGGTCGAGGTGATCTGGTTCGAGATCAGGAAGTTGAAGTTGCCCAGGCGCAGCGCCAACGCCAGGCGCGAGAAGAAGCCCCCGACGGGCACCCCGCCGCCCCCGTGGTAGTGGGTGTAGACGGGGGTGCCGGCGTTGGCCCCGGTGTTGACCTGGTAGTCGAGCTCGGGCTGGCGGGTGTCGGCGACCACCCAGCCCGACTGGTCGAGGCCGAAGTAGATGTCGGGCTCGGTGAGCACGGGCAGCCCGCCGGTCGAGGTCGGGGGGATGTTGCCCACCTCGAAGATCGGGTTGCCGGTGGCGGTGTCGACCGTGTTGGCGGCCACCACCGCCGCGCCGATGCCGTGGGTGTAGACGAGGTGCTGGTTGACCCAGCCCTGGCTCGGGAGGTTCGACGAGTCGATCTGCCGGGTACCGATCAGGACCGGGGTGAGCTTGCCGTTCACGTAGTAGCGGTCGACCGCGAGGCTCGGGAAGGTGTAGTAGGAGCGCATCGCCTGGCGACGGGTGACCGTGTTGAGCGAGATGTTGCTGGAGGGGTCCCAGAGGCGGATGTTGCGCAGCGTCGCGACGTCGGCCGTCACCTCGGCGGGGGTGATCGACGACGCCCCCGCGAAGGCGTGGTAGGCGACGGCACTGAGGCCGTAGGCGGCGCGCGTCGCCGTGATGTCGCGCTGGATGTAGGGGGCCTCCAGGTTCTCCTGGTTGGGGCTGACCTTGAGGGCCTGGAGGAAGGTCGGGTAGAGCACGCCGATCACCAGGGCCACGAACGCCCACAGGCCGACCGCCACGGCCGGGAGGGACCAGCCCCGGGAGCGGACGTTGTAGAGCAGGATCGCCGCCGCCGCCAGGGAGAGGTAGAAGAGGATCGTGAGCGCCGGGATGCGGGCGTGGACGTCGGTGTAGCCCGCGCCCTCGGCGAAGCCGTTGGTCGACAGCACCAGGTCCCACTTGGCCAGCAGGTAGCCAACCGCCTTCATCACGGCGATACCCGCGCCGATCACCGAGAGGTGGGCCTTCACCCGCGGCGAGACCCGGGGCACGACGTTGGCCGCGCGGATGCCACCGTTCAAGAAGTGGAAGACGGCCGTCACCACGAGGGTCACGATCAAGGTGACGAGCAGCCACGTCGCGCAGAACGACACGAACGGGAGGGTGAAGACGTAGAAGCCGACGTTCTTGTGGAAGAGGGGGTCGGTGGCGGCGAAGGGCCGGGAGTGGGCGAACAGGAGGTAGTTCTGCCACTCGCCGGTCGCGTTGAGCCCGGCCACCAGGCCGAAGACCAGAGCGATCGCCGCGTAGATCCGCTTGGCGTAGGGCCGCACGGCGTTCTGGAAGCGCCGCACGACCTCGTCCTCGGGCTCGAAGGTCAGGTCCCGGGCCCCGAAGCGGTCGGTGAGCAGGAGGTTGAGCCACAAGATGAAGAAGAAGACCGCGCCGAAGGTCAGCCCGAGGCCCACTCGGACCCAGAAGAGCGTGGAGAAGACCGACGTCTGGCCGATCGAGGCGAACCACATCTCGTTGGTCCAGACGGTGGCGATGTTGCGCAGCGAGAAGAAGAGGACGAGCAGGACGAGGATCCCCACCCCGATCCACAGCCGGCGCGACACCCGCCCGAGCCGACGCGGGCGCGGCGGGAGGTCGGTCGGGCTGCGCACGCGACGAGCCTACGAGCCCTAGGCCGGGACGACGGCGCAGGCGCAGCCCGCGTGCAGCGGGGGGTACAGCGACCCGCTGGGGAACTTCTCGCCCGCGCGGTGGTCGCGGACCTCGGCGTCGCGCGCGCACAGGTCGCACGGCGGGTCGCCGGGGGCGACCGCGAAGCGCAGGGGCGCGCCGTCGGTGGCCGCGACCACACCCGCGTTGAAGGCCCGGCGCGCCACGTCCGCGCACAGCCGCTCGACCCGCGCGCCCCGCCACTCCCGGTAGGCGGCGCTGGCTCGCTCGGCGCCGTCGCCCGCACCCTCGGAGAGGATGCGCTTGCGTAGCGCGACGACCACGGTCACCGCGAGGTCGGCCGCGCACTCGTCGAGCGTCTCGCGGTCGACGACCGCGTCGGTCGTGGCCCCCGACCCGCGGGCGAACGCCACCCCGGCCGCGGCCGCCTCGGCCAGCGCCCCGTAGGCGGCGTCGGCGTAGCGCGAGCGCTGCACACGCTCGTCCTCGAGCTCGGTGGTGATCATGGCCGTCACGTCGCGCAACCGCTCGAGGACCACGTTCTGGTCGTCCTGGAGCGCTCGCTTCACCCGACGGGTGAGGACGGCGAGGGAGTCGGCGAGGGCGGCGTCGCGGCGGTGGAAGAGCTCGTCGTCGGGTGTCTCGGCCCGCCGGGCCGCCGCGCGTTTGGGAGTCGGGGCGCTCGCCCCGCGCTCTTCGAGCGTGGCCTTGCGCAGGCGGGCGAAGATCTCGTTGACGACGTCGGTGCCCGACATCCCCTCACCCTCGTCGCCCGACGGGGGGGACGGAGACGGGGCCTCACCCGACTCGGCGCGCGCCCGCCGGCGGGCCCGGGGCGTCTCCTCGGTGCGGGGCGCCTCGCCGGGGGGGCGCGGCACCGGGGCGGGTCCCGCCTCGAGGGGCGCGGAGACGACCTCGGGCACCTCGCGCAGCGGGGTCCCGGCGAGGAGCTCCTCCTCGGTCGGCTCGGGCCCGGGAGCCGACTGGCGCAGGGCCTCGGCGGCGGCGGCGCGCGCCACCTCGTCGGAGGTCGCGACCTCGGCGAGCACGTCGTCGACCCGCTGGCGCACCGACCCGATGAAGCCGTTCAGGGAGTCGCGCGCGGCGCGTAGCTGCTCGATCTGCAGGTGCAGCGCCTTGCGCTTCACGGCGAGGTCGTTCAGCACGGTCCGACGCGCGCCGGTGGCCTGCTCGACGATCGCGCGGCCCTGCTCGCGGGCCCGCTCGACGAGGGCCTCGCCGTTGACCTTCGCCGACTCGATGAGCCGCTCGGCCGCCAGGCGGGCGTCGTGGTCGATCTGGGCCGCGGTGTTCTCGGCCTCGGTGACGAGGGCGGCGGCGCGCTCCTGGGCCTCGACGAGGTAGGCCGCGCCGCGCTGCTGGCTGTCGGAGAAGATCTGGGCGGAGCGCTCCTGGGCCTCGGCGGTGACCCGACCGGCCTCCTCGTGGGCCGAGCGCAGGATCGCCGCGCTCTGGGCGCCCAGGGCCCCGGCGAGGGTCGCCTCGTCCAGAACCGGGTTGGCCGCCTGGCGGCGGGCCTCGGCGAGCTGCTCGTGGAGCTCGCGCACCCGGCTCTCGAGGTGGGCCATCTCGCGCGCCGCCGCCTCGAGGTGCATCCGGACCTCGTTGGGGTCGTAGCCGCCCTTGCGCACGACGTTGAAGGTGGCTCGGGCGAGATCGGCGGACGTCAGGCGATTCGAGGAGTGGATGCGCCGGTCGTCCATCCCTTAGAGCCTACGGCGTCGGACCTCGTCGCCGGGGCCTTAGCCCGACGCGGTCCGGGGCGCGCTGAGCGGGTCCGGGACCGCTCCGCCGAGGGAGTGCAGGTCGGCCAGCGCCTGGGTGAGAGTCGTCACCCCGAAGACCCGCAGCCCCGGCGCGCCCGAGCGTGCCGCGCCCACCTCCGAGCGCGGCACAATGAATACGCGGGCCCCGGCCCGCTCGACGGCGACCGCCTTCTCGGCCACGCCGCCCACCGGGCCGACCGCTCCGCCGACGGCCATCGTGCCCGTGGCGGCCACGTCCCGGCCCCCGGTGATCGAGTGGCGGCTCAGCAGGTCGACGAGGGCCAGGGTCATCGCGAGCCCGGCCGAGGGCCCGCCGATGTTGGCCGTGTCGATCCGCACGCGCGCCGGGAGGTGGTAGGCGACGTCGTCCTCGAGCGCCACGCCGAGATAGGAGCGGTCGGGCCCCGACACGCCCGGGCAACCGCTCGAGACGCCCCCGGCGGGGGGCGACGTGGTCGTGACCGTGACGCGGCGCACCGGGCGCCACGAGAGGACCCCCGTCGGGGAGATCCGCACCGGGCGCACGCCGAGGCGCACGACGCTGCCCGGGGGGAGGCCGTGGAGGGCGGCGACGAGACCACAGGCATCGGCGACCGGGCGGCCGGCGACGGCCGTGACGACGTCGCCCACGGCGAGCCCCGCGCCCGACGCCGGCGAGGGGACCACGACCCCCGTGAGGGTCGCCCCGACCCGAGTGGCCGGGACGCGCCAGCCCACGACCCGGAAGGCTTCGACCTCGGCGGCGAGCTGGGCGTCGCGCATCTGGAGGTAGCCCTGGGCTGCGAGCTCCGAGGTGGGCACCCCGGGCGGGGTGAGGGCGTCGCTCGGGACGAACTGGACATGGCTCGACAGGTGCAGGGTCACCCACGTGAGCACGTTGAGCTGCTGGAGGTAGACGTCGGTGAGGTAGACGCTCCCCGCGTGGCGAGCCGTCGCCACGCCCTCGACGCTCACCAGCGGCGCGACCGGCGTGGCGTTGCCCGGAGTCAGCGCGTACTCGTTGAGGGGTACGCGGGCGGCCACGACCCCGGCCAGCGCCAGCACGAGGACGGCGCCGACGAGGACCCGCCAACGGCGCCGGACGCGGTCGGGTGGTGGAATGGGGTCGTGTCCGACGATGGCAACACGGTAGCGGCCGGCCTGGAGGCCCTCGTGCGCGCCGGCCACGACACCGGGGCCGCGTCACTCGCCCACCTCGAACGGGCGCTCGAGGGCGGGACGGCCCGCGAACGTGTCGTCGCCCTGCGCGGGCTCGCGCGACGGCACGGGATCGACGCGCCGCGCTGGTGCGCCCTCATCGCCGACGCCGAGCCCGCGGTGCGGCGCGAGGCGCGCGAACAGGCCGCCCGCGGGGCGCCCCGTACCCCCGCGGTGCGCGACGCCCTGGTCCGCGGGCTCGACGACGACGACCCGCTCGCGGTCGACGCCGCGGCCTTCGCCCTGGGCGAGATCGCCGACGCCGCAGCCGTCGGCTCCCTCGCGCGGGTCGCGCGCGAGCACGCCGATCCGCGTTGTCGCGAGTCGGCGGTCGCGGCGCTCGGGGCGATCGGCGATCCGCGGGGCCTCGCGGCCGTACTCGACGCCCTCAACGACCGTCCGCCGGTGCGCCGGCGCGCGGTGGTGGCCCTGGCCGCCTTCGAGGGGCCCGAAGTGGACGCGGCGCTCGAACGCGCACGCACCGACCGCGACTGGCAGGTGCGCACCGCCGCCGAACAGCTCGGGGACGCGCCCGACTAGGTCAGCGGTCGGCGGCGCGCAACAGGGCGTGCAGCGAGGCCAGCTCCTCGAGGCACGCCCGCAGCCCCTCGATGACGACAAGGTCGGGGTGCGCGGCGACGGCGACCTCCACGCCCGTGCTGGTCGCGACGAGCTCGTCGAGGTCGGTCAGCTGGGCCATCCCACCCACGAGGGTGAGGCCGCGCGCGCTGACGTCCTGGGAGAGGTCCGGCGCCGTCTCGGCCAGGCACTCCTGGATCATCCGCACCGTGGCGGCGATCACGTCCGCGAGGGCGGCGTTGACGAGCTCGGCGGTCACCTCCACCTCGACGAGCTCCCCCCGATCGACCGAGCGCGCCCGCACCACCTGGGACATGCCCAGGGAACGGCCCCGGGCCGACGCCAGCAGGCACTTGATCTCCTCGACCGTCGTGGGGGCGACGACGACCCCGAGTCGGGTGCGCAGGGCCGTGGCGATCGCGGCGTCGATGTCGTTGCCGCCCAGGCGCCTCGCCCCCGCGCTCACGATCCCGCCCAGCGAGATGACGGCCGCCTCCGAGGCACCCGCCCCGAGCACGGTCACCGCCGATCCCACCGGGTCCTGGACCGGGAGTCCGAGGCCGATCGCCGCGGCGAGCGGTGCTTCGATCAGGCTCACTTCGCGGGCGCCGGCCTGGATCGCGGCCTGCCGCAGGGCGCGCCGCTCGATGGCGGTCGCGAGGGAGGGGACGCTCATGACGACGCGGGCCCGGCTCAGCTTGGAGACCCCAGCGCGCTCGAAGAGGTGGGCGATGAGCCGCGCCGTGACGTCGAAGTCGACGGTGGTGCCCTGGGCGAAGGGCCGGAAGACGACGACGTGGCGCGACGTGCGTCCCACGACCTCGCGCGCACCGTGCCCGACGTCGACGACGTCGCCGGTGCTCGTGTCGATCGCGACCAGCGTCGGCTCGTCGACGATCACGCCCCGGTCGGCCGTCGCCAGCCGCGTCTGGGCGGTGCCGATGTCGAGCGCCACGTCGAGAGCCACGGAGGACGATGTTAGGGCGACCCGCGTCACGCCCCCGCGGCTCGGTAGCCTGGCCGGGGTGGCGAACGAGGATCGGCGGTGGGGATGGTGGCCTCGTCGCCGTCGGCGGCCCGGACCCGCCGCGCGCCCTTGGGTGCACCCGAGCGAGTTGCCCCGCTTCGAGGACCTCGAGCCCCGACGGCCCTCGCCCCGGTCGCGCCTGGCCCGCGCGGTGGCCCTGCTCGTCGCGGTTCTCCTCGTCGCCGGGGGGGCCGTCCTGCTGTCGAATCGCGGCACCCCCCCGACCACGACAACGACCCACCGCAACGTCGCCCTGCGCGACCTGCCGGCCATCGCCCGCTCGGTCGCCGCCGACACGGTCAACCTGGCGATCATCACCGACCACGGGATGACGACGGCCGCCGCACTCGTCCTGCCCGACCGCCTCGCGGTCACGACGGTCCGCATCCCCGCCAGTGCCCTCGTGAAGGGCACCAACGCCCGGCGCGTGGACTTCGCGGTATCGCTCATCGGGCGCGACGACGTGATGGGCTTCTCGGTGGTACGGCTCGGCACCGCCGTATCCCCGGTGCGCCTCGACCCGATGCCGGCGAGCGCCGCGGTCACCGTCGTCGCCCCGGTCGTGCCCTACCTGCTCGCCCGGCCCCGCTACGACTGGGCGGTGACCACGCTCGGCGACCCGCAGAACGACTCCCACGGGGTGGTGCGCTACCTCACCACCCCGTCGGGCCGGGCGCTCTGGGGCCTGCGCTACGCCATCGCGGTCGACGCGCGGGGCCGGGTGGTCGCGGTGCTCTCGGCCAACCACCAGTGGTACGGCGCGCAGTTCGTCGCGCGCGTCGCCGAGGTCCTCAAGATCGGACGGGGCTGCCACGCCGACGTCGGGATCACCGGCGCGTCGGTCCAGGGCGGTGGCGTGCGGCTGCTCTCGGTCGCCCCCTACGGCCCGGCCGCCCACGCGGGCCTGCGCCCGGGGGACGTCCTCATGACCTGGTCCGGGCGAGACAGCGACGACCTCGCCACCCTGCGCTCGATGATCTACCTGACCCCGGCGTACACGACCGTGAAGGTCACCTACCTGCGGGGCAGCGCGCTGCGCACGACGACGATCACCCCGGTCTGCCCCTTTAGAGTGACCCCGTGACCCATAACCCCTTCGGCGACATGTTCGGGGACATCTTTTCGCTCCTCGGCCGCCAGGGTCCCGACGCCTGGTACCAGGCGGCCCAGCAGCTGGCCGTCTCGGTGGCCCGGGGCGAGGATGGCGACCCCAACCCCTCGCCGGTCGAGCGACCGCGCCTCGAGGAGTTCGCCCCCCTCGTCGCGCGCCACGTGGCCACCCTGCTCGGCACCGACGTCGACCCGTCGCTGGAGGCGTCCAATCGCACCGCCCTCACCCTGGCGGCCCTCGCCCAGTGGCGGCCGCTGCTCGAGCCCCTCATCGGGGCGGGCGGGCCGATGCCCGCCCTGCCCGACGGGGACGAGGGCGCCCTGGTGGCCCAGATGGCCGCCACCCTCGGCCCCCTCGTCACGGGGTTCCAGACCGGGTCGGTCGCCGGCCACTTCTCCGAGCGCGCGTGGTCCCTCGCGGCCCTGCCGCTGCCGCGCATCGACGGGCGCCACCTGATCGTGCTCAACAACCTCACCGCCTTTGCGGACGCCTGGAGCCTCGGCCACGACGAGGTCTACGTCTTCGCCCTGGCCCAGGAGTTCGTGGCCTCGCGGGTGCTCACCCAGCCCGGCACCGGTGACGCCCTGCGCGCCCTCCTGCTCGACGCCGTGGGCGAGGCCCGCGCCGTCCAGGGGGACATCCTCGGCCGGCTCCAGTCGCTGGCCGACGGCGGCGACCTCGCCGCGTTGATGAACGACCCCTCGTCACTGCTCGAGGGCCTCGAGGTGCCCGACGACAGCCCCGCCACCCGGGCGATCAACGCCGCGACGGCGGTGCTCGCGGCCTACTTCAACGCCGTCGCCCAGTCGGTCACCGAGACGCTCCTCGGGCCGCGCCCCGGGCTCGCCGAGGCCGTCCTGCGCCACCGCCTGAGTGACGCCCGGGGCGAGGACGCCGCCGCGGCGCTCTTCGGGATCTCGCTCCAGGGCCCCCACGTGGACGAGGCCGCGCGTTTCGTCGCGACCCTGGCCGCGGCCCACGGCCTAGAGGTCTTCGGCGCCCTGTTGCGCGTGGACGGCCTCGCCACCGACGCCGAGCTGCGCGAGCCCGAGGCGTGGCTCGAGCGGGTGACGACCTCGCCCCTCGCCTAGGCCTGGGCCGGCTCCTCGTCGTAGCCGAGGTTCCACTCCACGATCAGGCCCTCGCGCTCGGCGTCGCGGTTCACCCGCTCCCGGTTCCTACGGAACTGGGGGTCGTGGGGGGGCAGGAACCGCAGGCGGGCGTCCACCCGGTCCACGAAGGCCTGGATCTGCTCCTCGTCGCCGTAGACCATCCGGCACTCCCAGTGGGGCGCGACGGGCCCCAGGTAGACGATCTGGACGTGGCCGACGGGCTCGACGACCTCGGTGCTCTCGCTGCTGGTGGGGACCTGGCTCACGGCGCTCCTCTCGCCGCCAGTCTACCGCCGGCCCGGCCGCGTTCCCCGGGGCGGCGCACGCGGCGATTCACAGGGAAACCCGAGGCGTGAGGTCTCACGAAATGTAAAGGGTCGCGCGCCCCCGACATGGCTAGGGTGAGGGTGAAGGAGGTCCCATGGGCACCGAATGGATGGCCGACGGCCTGTGCCGTGACTACCCCGCCGAGACCTTCTTCCCGCGCGACGGTGTCGGGGTCATCGCAGCCCAGCGGATCTGCGCCAGCTGCCCCGTCTCGCACGCGTGCCTCGAGTACGCGCTGGCCAACCACGTCGACCACGGCGTGTGGGGCGGCAAGAGCGAGCGCGAGCGCCGTCGCATCGCGCGCGAGCGCCGTCGCCTGCGGGTGAGGGGCGCCGCCTCGTAGCGGTGCTCGAGTGCGTCGCTAACCTCTCGGTCCCCTCACGCGACGAGGCCGAGCTCCTAGGAGCCTTCGCCGGCGCGTCGCTGCGCGACCTCCACCACGACGACGACCACGGTCGCGCCGTCCTCACGATGATCGGCGGGCCCGACGCCCTCGAGGCCGACCTGCGCCGCCTGGCGCGGGTCGCGGCGGCCCGGCTCGACCTCACCGGCCACGTCGGTGTGCACCCCCGCCTCGGCGCCCTCGACGTGGTCCCCTTCGTCTCGCTCGAGGGCGACCTGGCCGCCGCCGTGCGCGCCCGCGACGCCGCCGCGACCTGGTTCGCCACCGCACTCGGGATCCCGGTCTTCCTCTACGGACCGCTCGCCGACGGGACGGTGCGCTCGCTGCCCGAGGTGCGCCGTCACGCCTTCCGGGGCCTCTCCCCCGACCTCGGGCCGGGCCGGGCCCACCCGCGCCTCGGGGCGAGCGCGCTGGGCGCGCGTGGGATCCTCGTCGCGTGGAACCTGCGCCTGCGCGACACGGCCATGGACGAGGCCCGCGACGTGGCCCGGTCACTGCGCGGGCCCCACGTGCGCGCACTCGCCTTCGCGCTGCGGGCGGGCCCACAGATCAGCTGCAACCTCCTCGACCCGCTGCTCGAGGGCCCGGCCGAGGTCTACGACGCGGTGAGCGCCCGCCTAGGCGAGGAGCGAGTGCTCACCTGCGAGCTCGTCGGCCTCGCCCCGAGAGCGCTGCTCGAGCGCACCGACCCGGCGCGACGGGCGCGCCTCGGGCTCAGCGAGACCGCAACGATCGAGGCGCGGGTCGGCTCAGCCGGCCTTGGCGCGGCGCTCGAGGGCCCGGGCGCGCCGTAGCCGGCGCCGCTCACGCTCGCTCATGCCGCCCCAGATCCCGAACTTCTCGCCGTTGTCGAGCGCGTACTCCAGGCACTCCTCTTTGACCACGCACCCCCGGCAGACCTCCTTGGCCTCACGGGTTGAGGCCCCCCGCTCGGGGAAGAACAGGTCGGGGTCGACGCCCATGCAGTTCGCGCGGGCCTGCCACCCCCGGTCCTCGAGGCCACCCAACAGTTCGACGATGTCCACGTTCCCTCCCTGACGGCCGCTGACGCCACCGATGTAATTACAACCGTGTCATTGTGGCCCGCCCGGGGCCCGCCGCGCAAATGGAAACTGAGAAGGGCCCGAGGGCCCCGGCGGGTGTCGGCGCCGTCGGGCGCGGCGGGCCTAGACGGCCCGGCGGTGGGTGACGAAGTCGTCGAGCACGTAGGCGCCCAGGTCGTCGACGTCGGTGTAGAAGAGCCGCCCCCCGTTGACCCGGGCGATCTGCTCGACGAAGGGGAACTGGCTGCGCTCGATGTCGAGGGCGAAGGTGTTGATCGTGATCCCCGCGCGCGTGCAGCGCAGGACCTCGGCCATGGTCCTGTCCAGCGTCTCGCGCACCGGCGGCCAGGCGAAGAACGGCTCGCCCGTCTCGCTCAGGTGGGCCGTGGGCTCGCCGTCGGTCACCACGACGACCTGGCGCTCGCCGCGCTCGTTGCGCAGGAGATGGCGCGAGAGCGCGAGGGCGTGCTGGAAGTTGGTGCCGTAGTTGTAGTTGATGGTGAGCGACGGGATGTCCTCGATGCGCAGCTCCACCGCCCGCTCCCCGAACCCGACCACCGCCACGTAGTCGCGCGGGAACCGACTCGCGATGAGCTGGGTGAGCGCGAGGACCATCTTCTTCGCCGGGACCAGGTTGCCCCGCATGGCCATCGACAACGAGAGGTCGATAGCGAAGACCGTCGCCGAGCGGCGCAGCGCCTCGTACTCCTCGACCTCGAAGTCGTCGGGGTGCAGGCGCACGGGGGTTCCCGGCCCCTGGCGCACCAGCGCGTTGTACAGGGTGTGGCCCAGGTGCAGGGTCACCGGCGCGCCCGGCTCCCACGGCGTCGAGGTCTCCTCGCGGTCCCCCCCGCGCGCGAGCGTCGCGCTCGCGTGGCCCGTCAGATCGGGCGTGTCGCGCAGGCGCGCGAAGAGGGCGCGCAGCGCCAGCCGGCCGATCTGGCGAACACCCTTCGCGCTCAACTCGAGCCGGCGGCCGTTGCGGTCGACGAAGCCGCTCTCGCGCAGCGACCGCAGCGCCCGCTGCAGCCGCTCGACGTGGCGGGCCGCGTCGTCGCCCAGGTGGCGGCGGATCGCCTCGACGTCGACCTCGGGCAGCCCCTGGGCGGGGTCGGCCCGCCCGAGGAAGTCCTCGAGCTGGCGCAGCTGGCCGAGCTGCTCGATGGCGTCGGTCGAGCGCGCGAACGACCCGCCGTCGCCGCGCAGCCGGTGGGCTCGGTTCCAGTCGATCTGCGGGGTGGCCTCACGCAGGTTCGCCGTCAGGCGCGAGAGCGAGAGGCTCAGGTCGAGGTCGCCCAGCAGCCGATCCATCAGCGAGCGCAGCTCGGCCTGCTGGTCGGCCGAGAGAGAGTTGAACATCGCCTCGGCGGCGGCGGCGCGCTCGGCCATCATCGTCACCACGTCCTCGAGGCTCTCGGCCCCGGGGAAGTAGTCGCCGAAGCGCCCCATGAACTCCTCGAAGGAGGGATCGAGCGGCTCGCCCCGGCGGTCCTGCTCGATCATGGTCGAGAGCGCGTCCATCATCTCGCGCAAGCGGGCGAGCTCGGCGGGATCGGGCCGACCGAGGAACTCCTTGGACTGGTTGAAGTAGGTGTCGAGGACGTCCCGCTCGAGCTCGGCCATGAGCCGCTCGTACTCCTCACGCGCCTCGGCCGAGACGAACTCGTACTCCCGGTACTCGCCGAGGCGCTCGGTGAAGCGCTCGCTCATCAGGTCGCGCTGCATCCGCCGCTGGTCCACGAGGTCGCGGGTGACCTCGCGGCGACGCTCGTCGCCCGAGGCCTCCGCCTCCTCGAGGAGCCCCTCGAGCCCGGTCGCCTCGAGCGACTCGACGTGCTCGAGCCACTCCCGGTAGCGCTCGAGCTCGCCCGAGGGGTCGGCCTGGGCCTCGAGCTCGCGGCGGCGCCGGCGCGAGCGGTCGAGCAACTCGGTCAGGCCCTCGACGTGCTCGCCGGCCGCGGTCTCGAAACCCTCGCGCAGCAGCCTTTCGAGGGCCGCCTCGAGGTCGCCGTCCTCCAGGACGTCGTCGACCAGGCGTCCGAGGAGCTCCTCGGCGTCGACGTCGTCGAAGTCGTCGCCCTCGCCGAAGCGGCGGAACCGGTAGCGGACGGCCACTACCGCGCCCTCGAGCGGTAGAGCGCCCGGGCCCCGGAGGCGTCCTTCGCCAGGCGCTTGGTGAGGTAGAGCCCCTCGAGGAGGAACTCCAGGGCCGCGGCCCGCTCCCCCGGGCCGGCCTCGGGGCCGGCCAGTCGCTCGACCGGGGCGGCGAGCACCGGCAGCGCCTCGAGGGTGCTGGCGTACTGCGCGTCGGGCAGGTCGTCGCCGGTGTGCACGACGACCTCGCCGTTGAAGGCGGCCACGATCTCGGGCGCCTCCTCCAGCAGGACCGTCTCGGCGAAGCACTGGCGCACCGCCAGGGCCACCAGCGCCGACACGACCTGGTCGGCCTCGGCGTCGTCGAGGGTGTCGAGCTCGATCTTGCCCTGAGTCGACTGGACGAGCGCCGAGAGGTCGCTCACCCGCGGCACCACCGCCGTGTCGCCGGTGCGCAGGGCCCGGCGTAGGGCGCTCGCGACCACGACCTCGTAGTTGGCGATCGAGAGGCGCACCGAGACCCCGGACTTCTGGTTGATGGCGTTCGACCGGCGCGCCACGTGGCTGACCCGCGCGACGATCTCCTCGATGAACCAGGGCACCACGAGGGGCACCGGCGTCGCCGGCACGTGGGCCTCCTGGTGGACGATGGCGATCTCGGTGGAGAGGTCGTCGGGGTAGTGGGTGCGGATCTGGCTGCCGAAGCGGTCCTTCAGGGGCGTGATGAGACGGCCCCGGTTGGTGTAGTCCTCGGGGTTCGCCGTCGCCACGACCATGACGTCGAGGTCCAGGCGCACCAGGTGGCCACGGATCTGGACGTCGCGCTCCTCGAGCACGTTCAGCAGGCCCACCTGGATCCGCTCGGCCAGGTCGGGGAGCTCGTTGATGGCGAAGATCCCGCGGTTCGACTTAGGAACCAGGCCGTAGCTGAGCGCCCGCGGGTCGTCGAGGTAGAGCCCGCCGGCCACCTTGATCGGGTCGACCTCGCCGATGAGGTCGGCCATCGAGGTGTCGGGCGAGGCCAGCTTCTCGGCGAAGCGCCGGCTGCGGTGCACCCACTCGAGCGGCGTGTCATCGCCGAGTTCGGCGACGGTGGCGATCCCGTGGGCCGATATCGGACGGAAGGGGTCGTCGCGGACGTCGGAGCCAGCGACGATCGGTAGCCACTCGTCGAGCAGCTCGACGAGCGAGCGGACGATGCGGGTCTTGGCCTGGCCCCGCTCGCCGAGCAGGATGACGTCGTGGCCGGCCAGCAGCGCCGTCTCGAGCTGGGGCAGCACCGAGTCCTCGTAGCCGAGCACGGTGGCGGTGAGGGGCTGTCCCGTGACCAGGCGCGCCTCGAGGTTCTCGCGCATCTCGGCGCGCACGGGTCGCGACACGTAGCCCGACGCGCGCAGGGCGCCGAGCGTGGCCGGCAGGTCGCTGGGGGCAACGGGAGTCGTCATGGGTTCACCCTAGGGGCGACGCCCCGCCGCGCAGGTCTCGGGCGCTCCGCCCGCGCCACCAGCGCACCCCGACGACCCTCGTCGGCCCGACGGACCGCCCACCCCGGGCGAGCTCCCGTGGGCCACGGGGTCGACCCCCACGCCGAGCGGCCGAGCACGCCGGCGAGACGTCCGTGACGCACCCGATCGAGCTCCAGCGCGAGATGGGCTCCCGGGCCGCACCGAGCACGCCGCTCGCCCCGAACGGGCCGAGGAGGGTCAGCGCGACGGACAGGACCGGGGGCAGTGGCCGCCTCGGCCGATCGCACGGGGCCGACCACGAACTGGCCGACGGCGAGGAGGACGACCCGCCGGAGGCCGGGGCGACGAGGACGAGCCGGTACCGGCGGAGGCCGGAGTCGAGATGGGGCGTCGACGCCACGACGACGACCTCGAGCGAGACCACGGGCGGGCGACGCTCCGGGCGGGCCGATAACTGCCCATCACCGTCCACCAGGGGCCGGGGGCCCACCGGCGCGCGAGCCCGCCGTGTCGCGATCGCGCGACTCGCGTCGCGTAGCCCATGATGCCGAACGCCGACCGGCCGCGGGCCACAGCGATCCCGACGATGAAGGACGCCGCCAGCCTGGCGGTGCCGTTGTGGCGTCCGAGACGGCGAGGATCCGGAGGGGCAGCAGACCGTCCGCGATCGAGCGGCGGGCCTTCAGCGGCACGAGCGCACCGTGCGTCACGCCCCTCGCGGAGGCCCCACTCACGCAGCTCGCTCCCGATCGGGCCAATGAAGACGCCGGGGTCACCGCGGTGGCGCTCGACGAAGTCGCCGGCGGCGCCTCGGCGAGGGGGCGCCCGTGGTCGATCTTCGCGACCCGATCGCGGACCGAGGAGGGCCCCTCCCTCGTGTGGGCCGAGAGCGGCCCGCTCGCCCCCCTTCGCGCGGACCCGGTCGACGCGTCCCCGAGGGTGGCGCCGGGCCCGGGGCCCGCCCACCAGCAGGGACGAGGGCCGGTGCACCGTGGCCACCGCCGGCGAGGGGGGCGTCCAGCCCCGGCCGGCCGCCTCGTCGAGAGCCCCCGCGGGCGCTCGATCGCCGCCTCGGCGTCCCGTCGGGCCCCGTAGATCCCCCCGACGAGCCGGACGGTCTCGATTCCGGGTGAGATCGTGCGAGGGGCCGCCCACCTCGGGCTGGACCCCGGCCCCCCGACGGCCCCGCGCCCGCCGGGGGCGATGACGAGCTCGCGGGTCTCGAGGGCCGCCACTCGCGGGGCGGGCGGCGTCACCGCTCGGCGGACCGCCGTGACGGCGGGTGCCGGAGCGGGCGGCTCGGGACGCTCGCGAGGTGGGTCGTGACGAGGTCGGCGCCGGGACGGTAGGCCAGGTGCGCGGCCCGGGGCGCGTCGAGCACGAGGAAGTCCGCGCGCGCGCCCACCCCGAGGTGTCCGACGTCGTCGAGACGCAGCGCCCGCGCGCCGCCGCGCGTGGCCGACCACAGGGCCTCGTCGCAGGTGAGGCCCATCTCGCGCACGGCCAGTGCGATCACGAACGCCATCGAGGTCACGTAGCTCGTCCCGGGGTTGCAGTCGGTCGACAGGGCGACGGTCGCCCCCGCGTCCAGGAGGCGGCGCGCCGGAGCGTAGGCCGAGCGCGTGCAGAACTCCGCGCCGGGCGTCAGCGTGGCGACCGTCGACGAGCCGGCCAGTGCCTCGAGGTCACCCTCGTCGAGGTGGGTGAGGTGGTCGGCGCTCGCCGCGCCCAGCTCGACGGCGAGGCGCACCGCCCCGCCGTGGGCGAGCTGGTTCGCGTGGAGGCGCAAGCCCAGTCCCCGGGACCGGGCCGCCTCGAGCACGGCACGAGCCTCATCGAGGTCGAACGCGCCCCGGTCGCAGAACACGTCGGCCCAGCGAGCGAGCGGTGCGCACCGCTCGAGCATCGGGCCGGTGAGCAGGGCCAGGTAGCCGGCCCGGTCGTGGGCGTACTCCGGGGGTACCGTGTGGGCGCCCAGCCAGGTGACCTGCTCGGTCGCCGTACGGGCCAGTTCGAGGTCGCGGGCCTCGCCCTCGGTCGTGAGCTCGTAGCCCGACTTCACCTCGATGGTCGTCACCCCGCCCGCGCGCAGCGCCCCCACCCGCGCCGCCACTCCGGAGCGCAGCTCGTCGGCGCTCGCGGCCCGGGTCGCCGCCACGGTCCGGGCGATGCCGCCCCCGTCGTAGGGCCGGCCGGCCATGCGGGCCTCGAACTCGTCGCTGCGCTCGCCGGCGAACACGAGGTGGGTGTGGGAGTCGACGAACCCCGGCACGACGGCCGCACCCGCGACGTCGAGGCGCGTGTCGCACTCGGGCGCCGCGCTCGCCGAGCCGACCCAGGCGACCCGCCCGTCCTCGACGACGAAGGCCGCGGACCCAAGACGTCCCAGGGCCGTGCCGTCGCCGAGGGTCGGGTCGTTCGTCGTGAGCTCGCCGATGCGGGTGACGAGCGTCGAGGTCACGTCGTCTCGCGCAGCGGCACCCGTAGCCCGGTCCGCTCGGCCGTCGCCTCGGCCACCTCGTAGCCGGCGTCGACGTGGCGCAGAACGCCCATCGCGGGGTCGTTCGTGAGGACCCGCTCGAGCTTCTCGCCCGCGAGGTCGGTGCCGTCGGCCACGCAGACCTGCCCCGCGTGGATCGATCGCCCGATGCCGACCCCGCCCCCGTGGTGGATCGACACCCACGACGCCCCCGACGCCGTGGCGACCAGGGCGTTGAGCAGCGGCCAGTCGGCGATGGCGTCGGAGCCGTCGAGCATCCCCTCGGTCTCGCGGTACGGCGAGGCCACCGACCCACTGTCGAGGTGGTCGCGCCCGATCACGAGGGGCGCGGCGACCTCGCCCCGGGCCACCAGACGGTTGAAGGCGGCCCCCGCCCGGTCGCGCTCGCCGTAGCCGAGCCAGCAGATCCGCGCCGGGAGCCCCTGGAAGGCGACGCGCTCCTCGGCCTTGGTGATCCAGCGCCGGAGCCTGTCGTTCTCGGGGAAGAGCTCGAGCACGGCCCGGTCGGTGGCCGCGATGTCGCGCGGGTCGCCCGAGAGCGCGGCCCAGCGGAAGGGGCCCCGGCCCTCGCAGAAGAGCGGACGGATGTACGCCGGCACGAAGCCGGGGTAGTCGAAGGCGCGCGGGTAGCCGCCGGCGAGCGCCTCGCCGCGCAGGGAGTTCCCGTAGTCGAAGACCTCGGCGCCCTCGTCCATGAACCCGACCATCGCCTCGACGTGGCGCGCCATCGCCTGGCGAGCCCGGTCGGTGAACTCCTCGGGCTTCTTCTCGGCGTAGTCGTGCCAGTCGCCGAGCTCGACCCCTTCGGGCAGATAGCTCAGGGGGTCGTGGGCCGAGGTCTGGTCGGTGACGATGTCCACCGCCACCCCCCGGCGCAATATCTCGGGCACGAGGACGGCCGCGTTGCCGACCAGGCCGACGCTCAGCGCGCGGCGCTGGGCCTTGGCGACGAGGACCCGCTCGAGGGCGTCGTCGAGGTCGCTCGTCCACTCGTCGAGGTAGCGCTGCTCGACCCGCCGGGCGAGCCTCGTGGGGTCGACGTCGATGAGCAGGCACGCGCCGTCGTTCATCGTGACGGCGAGCGGCTGGGCCCCGCCCATGCCCCCGGCTCCGGCGGTGAGGGTGAGCGTGCCCGCGAGGGTCCCGCCGAAGCGCCGCTCGGCGACCGCCGCGAAGGTCTCGTAGGTGCCCTGGAGGATCCCCTGGGTCCCGATGTAGATCCACGACCCCGCGGTCATCTGGCCGTACATCGTGAGCCCGAGCGCCTCGAGCCGGCGGAACTCGGGCCAGGTCGCCCAGTCCGGCACGAGGTTGGCGTTGGCGATGACGACCCGGGGCGCCCACTCGTGGGTGCGCAGCACCCCGACCGGCCGGCCCGACTGGACGACCATCGTCTCGTCCGGTCCGAGGGTGGTGAGGGTGCGCACCAGCGCGTCGAAGCTCGCCCAGTCCCGGGCCGCCCGCCCCGTCCCGCCGTAGACGACGAGGTCATCGGGCCGCTCGGCGACCTCCGGGTCGAGGTTGTTCTGGAGCATGCGCAGGGCCGCCTCCTGGGGCCAGCCACGGGCGCTGAGGGCGGTCCCACGCGGCGCGCGGACCGGACGGGCACCTTCCATGTTCCTCCTAGCTCAGGGCGACGAACCGGGACGCCAGCTGGAGCAGCTCGCGGCTCTCGACGAGCTCGACGACGCCGGCGATCTCGGGCGACAGCCAGCGGTCGTGACCCGGACCCCCGGCGACGCCGTTGACCCTCTCGGCCACGGCCGCGGCGACCGGGGACGGGGCGAGCGGCGCGCGAAGCGCGAGGGCGCGCGAGGCGGCCATCAGCTCGATCGCCACGACCCCACCGAGGGCCGTGACGGCCCGGCGGAGCTTGCGCGCCGCGTGCCAGCCCATCGAGACGTGGTCCTCCTGCATCGCCGAGGAGGGGATCGAGTCGACGCTCGCCGGGGCTGCGAGCCGCTTCATCTCGCTCACCAGCGCCGCCTGGGCGTACTGGGCGATCATGAGCCCCGAATCCACCCCCGGCGACGCGGCGAGGAAGGCCGGCAGGCCGTAGCTGCGCGACTCGTCCATCAGTCGGTCGGTGCGCCGCTCGGCCATCGAGGCCACGTCGGCCAGGGCGATCGCGAGGAAGTCGAGGACGTAGCCGACCGGCGCGCCGTGGAAGTTGCCGTTGGAGGCGATCGTGCCGTCGGGCAGGACCGAGGGGTTGTCGATCGCCGAGGCCAGCTCGACGTCGGCGACGGCGGCCGCGTGGCGCCACGTGTCGCGGGCCGCCCCGTGCACCTGGGGCGCGCAGCGCAGCGAGTAGGCGTCTTGGACCTGGGAGGCGTCCTCGAGGTGGGACGCGACGATCGCCGACCCCTCGAGCAGCGCCATCAGGTTCCGGGCACTCTCGCGCTGGCCCGGGTGGGGCCGCAGGGCCATCAGCTCCTCCACGAAGGCCCGGTCGGTACCGCGCAGCGCCTGGATCGACAGCGCCGCCGCCAGGTCGAGGTGGGTGAGCAGCGCGGCGACGTCGTCGAGGGCGAGCACGAGTTGGCCGAGCATCCCGTCGGTCCCGTTGATGAGCGCCAGGCCCTCCTTCTCGGCGAGCTCGATCGGCGCGACGCCGACCTCGGCGAGCACCTCGGCCGCGCGCCGGCGCTCGCCCCCGGCGTCGAGGACGTCGCCCTCGCCCGTGAGCGCGAGCGCCACGTGCGCCAGCGGCGCCAGGTCCCCCGAGCAGCCGAGCGACCCGAACTCGTGGACGACCGGGGTGACGGCGTGGTTGAGCAGGGCCGCGTAGGTGTCGGCCACGACCGGGCGCACCCCGGCGACGCCGCTGCAGAGGGTCGCCAGCCGCGAGACCATCATCGCGCGCACCACCTCGACCTCGACCCGATCACCGACCCCGGCCGCGTGGCTGCGCACCAGGGAGCGCTGCAGGTCGCGGCGCTCCTCGGGCGAGATGGGCGTGGTCGCGAGGGAGCCGAAGCCCGTCGACAGGCCGTAGACGGGCTCGCCGGAGGCGACCCGACGGTCGATGGCGCGGCGCTGGTGGGCCAAGCGTTGGCGGACGTCGGCGGAGATCGCGACGGCCTCGAATCCCCGCGCCACCGCGACGACCTCGTCGCGCGTGAGGGGCCGGTCCCCGACCTCGACGGTCACGCGGCCCGCCTGGTCACAGCGGCGATCGCCTCGAGCACGACGAGGGCCCCGAGGCGTACCGTCCGTCCGTCGGGTGCGTCGCGCTCCACGTCGATCTCGGTGACGTCGAGCGCGACCACCTGGGGGGAGGCCGCCACCGCGCGCACGAAGCGGCGCACCTCCGCGGCGCTCAGCCCCCCCGGGGCCGACCCCGGGCAGCCCGGGACGACCGAGCGGTCGGCCACGTCAAGGTCGACGTCGACGTAGACCGGACCCCCGTGCGCGCCCGCGAGCGCCAGCGCCTCGCGGGCCAGGTCCTCGGGTCGCTCGTCGTAGAAGCGCTCGCGCGAGATCGCGTGGAGCCCGGCCGCTCGGGCGTCGCGCGCGTAGGGCGCGGAGTTCGAGAAGTCGGCGAGACCCACCTGGCAGACGCGCGGGCCGACGAGGCCGGCGTCCACCAGCTGGCGCACCGGCGAGCCGTTCGAGCGGCCCTCGCGGAAGTCCTGGTGGGCGTCGAGGGTGACCAGGCCGAACTCCCCGATCCGGGCCCCCGCCAGGGCGCTGAGGGCCTGCCAGGTGGCGGCGTTGTCGCCGCCGAGCACGACGGTGAGATCACGGGCCGGCAGGGCCGCGCACAGGGCGCGCGTGCGCTCCACTCCCCCCTCGCCGTCGGGGTCGTCGACGTCACCCGCGTCGAGGACGCTCACGAGCTCGGCGAGGTCGCGCCCGTCACTCGTCGCCCACGTCGAGTAGCGAGCCAGCGCCTCGCGCAGCGCGGCCGGGGTCGACCGCGACGACTTCGGCGTGACCGACGTGGCGTAGGTGGGCACGCCCACGACGGCGACCGAGGACCGCCGCTCACCCTCGTGGCCCACGAGCGACGTCGCCGGAGGCCACTTCGGGTCGGGGGAGGCCAGCACGCGCCCATGTTAGGCACCGACCACGCGCCGGCGCGTACCCGGACGTCGCGGCCGGGCCGCCGGGCCGGTGCGACTAGCGCTCGACGACGCGCACGCCGGGCGTGGCCGCCTCGGCCTCGACCTCGGCCCCCTCGATGAACGTCGGCACCGGGGTGGGCTCGAGCTCGTGGTAGACGTCTTCGGGGTAGGCCGGCGTGGGCTCGGCCACGTACTCGCCCTCGTCGGTACGCAGCACCAGGTTCGGCGTCTTGCGCTTGCCGGCGCCGTGGACGCCCTGGAGCTCCCTGCAGATCTTGTAGGTGATGGGGTACGCGACGAAGGGCGAGAGGATCACGATGAACCGCATCGCCCAGAGCACGGTGTTGAGCGAGACGTGGAAGAAGTTCGCGATCACATCGGTTGAACTGGCGATGAACAGCGCGCTCAGCAGGGCGAGCGCCGCGACACCCGCGGCCGTGCGCTTGGGCCGCCAGCTCGGTCGGTCCAAGAGGTGGTGGATTGCGTGGTCACCGGTGACCCGCCGCTCGAGCGCCGGCCAGGCGTACGCCAGCCCGAAGAGCAGCCCCGGGAAGATCACCGCCGGGATGGTGACCTCGAGCGGGATCGTATGGCCGAAGCCCATGAACGACCACGAGGGGAAGATACGCAGGGCCCCGTCGAGGAACGCCATGTAGAAGTCGGGCTGGACGGCGTAGGAGATGCGCGACGCGTCATAGGGACCGAACTGCCAGATCGGGTTGATCTGCGCGAACGCGCCCAGGAGCGCGATGACGCCCGAGACGCCGAAGAGATAGCCCGTGGTCTTGGCCATGAACACCGGGAACATCGGCGAGCCGACGACGTTGTTCTCCTCGCGACCGGGCCCGGGGAACTGGGTGTGCTTCTGGCGCACGAGGAGCGCGAGGTGCACCCCGACGAGCCCCAGGATGACGAGCGGGATGATCAGGACGTGGAGGATGAAGAAGCGCGGGATGACCGCCGTGCCCGGGAAGTTCCCGCCGAACACCCAGAACGCCAGGTAGGTCCCCACGAGCGGGACCGACAGCAGGATCGAGTAGGCGATGCGGATGCCCGTGCCCGAGACGAGGTCGTCGGGCAGCGAGTAACCGAGGAAGCCGTTGGCGATCGCCAGGGTCAACAGAGTGACCCCGATCGTCCAGTTGAGCTCGCGGGGCTTGCGGAAGGCCCCGGTGAAGAAAACCCGGGCCATGTGCACGACGAGCGCGCCGACGAAGATGTCGCACGCCCAGTGGTGCATCTGGCGCATCAAGAGGCCGGCACGGACGCTGAACGAGAGGTTGACCGTCGAGGCGAAGGCCTGGGTCACCCGCTGTCCGTCGAGCGGCAGGTACGGGCCGTGGTAGGTCACGACGGCCGAACTCGGCACGTAGTACAGCGTCAAGAAGATCCCGGTGACCAGCAGGACGAGGAACGAGTAGAGCGCGATCTCGCCGAGCATGAACGACCAGTGGTCCGGGAAGATCTTGTCGAGGAAGGTCCGCCCGCCCTTGGCGACGCCCAGGCGGTCGTCGAGTTCGTTGACGACCTGGCCCAGTCGCCCGTAGCGCCCGGCGCCGTTGCGGCGCGCCCGCTTGGTGGTCGCGGCCCCCGCGACGTCGCTCATGAGCGCCCCCGTTCCCAGAAGCCCGGGCCCACGGGCTGGTCGTAGTCCGCCTGCGCGCGCAGGTAGCCCTCGGCGTCGATGTACAAGGGCAGCTGGGGCAGGGGGCGCGGGGCCGGCCCGAAGGTGGGCATCGCTCCGTCGGTCACGTTGAACATTGACTGGTGGCACGGGCAGACGAGCATCTGCAGCTGCTGCTCGTAGAGGCCCACCGGACACCCGAGGTGCGTGCAGAGCTTGGAGTAGGCCACGTAGCCCTTCGGTCCCCAGGTCGCGCGGCCCTTCTCGGTGACGTAGTTCTCGTTGGACAACCGGATCAGCACGGTCTGGTCGACGGCCTGACCCCGGTCGGTGTTCTCGGTCCCCTCGGGGAAGACCGTGACGATCGAGCCCACCGCGAGGTCGCCCTGGTGGATGCGCCGGCCCGTCTGGTCGACGAGGTACGACCCCTTGCGCCAGTCGGTGTGGAAGAGCGTGCCCTTGGGCAGCGGCCCCAGGCTGCGCAGCAGCGGGAAGAGCGCGACGATGCCGAAGATGCCCATCCCGCCGCCGAGAAGCCCGCCGAGCAGCGGGCGGCGCTTGACGATCGAGGCACCGCGGTCCACCAGGACCGAGGCGAGACCCTCGCGCTCGGCCTCGTCGTTGGCCAGCGGGTGACGCTCCTCCACGAAGGGGCCGCGGGGCATGAGGTACTTGCCCCAGGCGATGAGCCCGAGCCCGAGGAAGAGCAGACCACCGCCGAGGGTCGCGCCGAGGACCCACGGCTTCGCGTTCACCCAGAAGGCCGCGCCGAATCCGGCCGTGAAGAGGGTGCCCACGACCATGAGCCCGGCGATCACCGCCTCGACGACGTGCGGGTTGCGCGCCGAGGGCTCGAGGTGCGGGTCGTCAGCGCGCAGGCCCGCGAGGGCGACCGGGGTGCGGGACTCGTCGCTCACGCGCGCTCTCCGATCCAGTAGGCGACGAGGGCGAGGATGCCCAGGCCGACCACCAGGGCCACGAAGCCCTCGGCGACCGGGCCGAGCTGGCCCAGCCCGAGGCCGCCGGGGTTCTGCGGGTGCTGGATGTAGGTGGTGACGTAGTCCACGATGTCGTTGACCTGCTGGTCCGAGAGGTTGCCCGTGAAGCGCGGCATGTTGCCCGGGCCGGTGCGGATAGCCTCGGCCACCTGGTAGGCCGGGATGTGGCGCAACGACGGGGCGAAGGTCGAGTAGGCCAGGGCGTCCCCGTCCCCCTCGATGGTGTGGCACGCGGCGCAGTTCAGTGCGAACAGGGCCATGCCGGTTGCCACGTTGGCCCGCTTGAGGTGCGGGTCCGGAATGTAGGGGTAGCTCGGGGAGAGCGAGTTGACCCACGCGGCGATGGCCTCGGCCTGGGTCGGCGTCAGGCGGGGCTGGCGCCGCGGCGCCTGCACCGCCGCTGGGTCGGCGGCGGGCATGCGGCCCGAAACGACCCAGAAGTCGATCGTGGCCGGCCCCAGACCCACCAGGTTCGGGTACGCGCCCACGGTGCCCGCGGCCGGCACGCCGTTCGCCTTCGTGCCGTGACACGAGGCGCAGTTCTCCATGTAGAGCGCCTGGCCGAGCTGGGTGAGCGCGGGCGAGGGCGCGTTGTAGGTGATCCACTTGTCGCCGTACGAGATGATCTGGCCGCTCGCGTCGCGCGTGACCTGGCTCGAGTTCGGCGTGCCCGCGTTGTGGCGGGTGGTCTGGAAAGGCCCTGGGGCCGCCCCGGCCGCCCCGGCGAACAGCGCGAGTGGGCCCAGGGCGAACGCAGCCGCGACGGCGGCCAGGCTCAGGCGGGCGAGAGGGGGGCGACGCACCAGGGACCTACTTCAGCAAGAACAGGGACGAGTACAAGCCGATCCAGACCACGTCGACGAAGTGCCAGTAGTAGCTGACGGCCTGGAAGGCCGACAGCTCACCGGGGTCGCCCTGACGGCCCCGCATGCGGAAGAGCAAGAAGCCCATCGCCACCAGGCCCAAGAACACGTGCAGGCCGTGCAAGCCCGTCGTGATGAAGAAGATCGACCCGTAGGAGTTCGTGTACCACCTCGTCGCCAGGTGGGTCCACTCGTAGGCCTGGTTGCCGAGGAAGAAGGCGCCCATCACGATCGTCACGATGATCCAGTTGCGGGCCTTGCCGCGCTCGCGGTGCTCGATCAGCCACACCGCCCACTGCATCGTGAACGACGAGGCGACCAGGATGACGGTGAAGACGCCGGCCTGGAGGGTGTCGACCTTCGTACCCGCGGGGGGCCACGACGCGAGGTGCGCTCGAATCGTGAACAGGGCGGCGAACAGGCCGGAGAAGAACATCAGCTCAGAGCCGAGCCAGATCATCACGCCGATGGCGAGCATCGGCGGACGGTCGTGAACGATCTTCCCCGCGTTCGCCAGGCTTGTGGGGGCTGCCTGACTCACGGCTTCTTTTCTAGCCGATTTCGACGCCCCGCTTGTTGCGCCGGCGCACCTCGAGGGCGGCGCGCACGCTCTCGGGCAGTGCCTCGCCCGAAACGACGCTCAGCCGGCGGGTCGGGCGCGTGAGGGCCACGTAGAGCGTGCGCAGCCCCCGGGGCGAGGTGGACTCCCCCGGGGCGGCGCCGCGGCTCGCTATCCGGCCGGGCCCGACGACGACCACGGCGTCGAACTCGAGCCCGTGAGCGCCCTCGGCCGCCACCACGACCAGGTCGGCCGATAGGCCTCGGCCCCCCGCGACGCGCGGGTCGACCGCGGCGAGGCCGGCGCCGCTCAGCGCGTCGAGAGTGTCGCGCACGCTCCCGTCGGGCACGATCACGGCGACCCGGCCCGGCGCCACCGCCTCGAGCGCGCTCCGGACAGCCGCCGCGGTGGCGCCGGGCACGTCGTCGGCCTCGACCTCGACCACGTCGGGCACGACTCCCACGCGGCGCACCGGGCGCGGCGCCACCAGGTCGGGCGTCGCCGCGGCGAGAGTCGGCGCCGCGAAGTCCAGCACCTCCTCGGGGGTGCGATAGCTGACGGTCAGGTCGACCCGTCGCGGCGGCCGTCGCGGCTCGAGCACCGACAGCAGCGCGTCCCACGACGCCGGGGAACTGGCGCTCGTCGCCTGACCCATATCCCCCACGATGGTCATCGAGCCGGACAGGTCACGGCGCTTCAGCACGCGCAGCTCCATGGGCGAGAGGTCCTGGGCCTCGTCCACGACAATGTGGCCGTAGGTGGCGAACTCGGCCTCGTCGAGCTCGGCCGCGACCGAGCTCGCCAGGCGCTGCGCCTCGCGCAGGGCGGCCGCGCGCACGTCGACGGAGTACGCGTCGAGGTCCACCCCGGGCACCCCGGCCGGGTCGGGCCTCGTCGCCGAGCGGGGGCGTCGCCGGGGCCCGACGAGCACCCGGGCCTCGTCGATGAGGGCCGCGTCGGCCTTGGTCCAGGCGACGTCGTCGACCGACGCCGACCGGGGGCGGTGCAGCAAGGCGATCTCCGCCTCGCTGAGCACGCCCCGGCCCGCCGCGCGCAGCAGGGCCGGCGCGCCGAAGAGGTCGTGGAGGAGCTCCTGACCGGACAGCCGGGGCCAGATCCGCTGCAGGGCCTCTTTGAACTGGGGTGTGAGACGGATCCGCTCGGCGAGCTCCTCGGGCGATCCGCCCTCGTCGGGCTCACGTCGGGCGCGCGCGAGGTACTCCTGGGCCAGCCGGCCCGCCAGCTCGCGACCCACCGCCGAGCGGCGCTGGTTGTGGGACCCCGGTCGGCGCCGCGCGCGCTCGACCGCGTCGCGCGTATACCGCGCGCGCAGGACGAGGACCGCCCGGCCGAGCGGGATCTCCACGTCGTTCTTGAGCGGCCGCTCACGGGTCCCCAGGGCCCGCCCGAGCACCTCGACCATACGCAGGTCGCCCTTCAGCCGGGTCACCTCCTCGGGCTCCTCGGCGCGCGCCTCGACGTTGGTGACGAGACCCGAGACCGTCGACAGCGTCACGCCGGACTCTCCGAGCGACGGCAGCACGTTCTCGATGTAGTCGAGGAAGAGCGGGTTGGGCCCGACCACGAGCACGCCCTGGCGCTCGAGCGTGGCGCGGTGGGTGAAGAGGAGGTACGCGGCCCGGTGCAGGGCGACGGCCGTCTTGCCCGTACCCGGACCGCCCTGGACGAGCAGGATGCCGGCGAGCGGGCTGCGGATGATCTCATCCTGCTCGCCCTGGATCGTCGCCACGATGTCGCCCATGCGCCCGGTACGCGCCCGCCCGAGGGCCGCCAGCAGCGCCCCCGGGCCGCCGAGCGCCAGCCCCCCCTCGATGAGGCCCTCGTCCGTCGCCGCGCGAACCTCGTCCTCGGGCAGGTCGAGCTCGCCGCGCTCGTCAGCGAAGTACTCATCCTCCACCCCGACCACAACGTTGGCGCGGATCGCCACGTGACGCCGGCGCGCCAGGCCGAGCGGCTCGACGCCGGTGGCGCGGTAGAAGGCCTCCGCGACCGGCGCGCGCCAGTCCACCACCAGCGGGTTGAGGCCCTCGTCGGACACCGCGAGGCGCCCCACGTGGTAGGTCTCGGCCCGAACGGCCTCACCGGGGTGGTAGTCGATGCGCCCGAAGAAGAGGGCCTGGTCGCCGATCGAGAGCTGGTCCAGCCGGTGCAGAGCGGTGCCCATCACCACGTCGCGCTCGACGAGGTCCCCCGCCCCGCGCATGGTCGCCACCGCGGCGCTGTCGCGCATCGAGGCGGCCTCGCCGCGCATGTGGTCGAGTGCTCCCAGGGCGCGGTCGAGAAACGCCTGCTCCTCGGCGATCTCACGCTCGTGGGCCATCGACACACCGTCCTTGGAATAGGGAAGGAACAAGTCTAGGCGAGGTCGGCCGCGCCAGAAACGGGGGCGTCGGAGCCCGCCTAGATTGGGCCGGTCGAAAGGGGCGCGGTGAGCGAGTCGGCCTTCCTCAGGGCCTGCCGGGGTGAGTCGGTGGACCACGTGCCCGTCTGGTTCATGCGCCAGGCGGGTCGCTCGCTGCCCGAGTACCGGGCGCTGCGCTCGAGCGGCTCGATCCTCGAGGCCATCGCCCAGCCCGACGTGGCCTGTGAGATCACCCTGCAGCCCGTGCGGCGCTACGGGGTGGACGCCGCCATCTTGTTCTCCGACATCGTCGTGCCCTACCACGCGATCGGCTTCGGCATCGACGTCGTGCCCGGGCGCGGGCCCGTCGTCCAGGACCCCTTCCGCCACGAGCGCGACCTCGAGCGCCTGCGCGACCTCACCGGGGACGACGTGGCCCACGTGACCGAGACCGTCGAGAAGGTCGTCGCCGCCCTCGACCCCTCCGTGCCGCTCATCGGCTTCGCCGGCGCGCCCTTCACCGTGGCGAGCTACCTCGTCGAGGGTGCCCCGACCCGGGAGTTCGGCGTGATCAAGACGCTCATGCACGCCGACCCGGACCTGTTCGATCGTCTCTGCGAGCGGCTGGTCGCGGTCACCGTCGCGTTCTTGCGCGCCCAGGTCGCCCACGGGGCCCGGGCCGTCCAGCTCTTCGACTCCTGGGCCGGGGCGCTGACCCGCGACGAGTACGCCCGCTTCGCCCTGGAGCCGACCCGGCGCGTCCTGGAGGGCGTGGCCGACCTCGACGTGCCCACGATCGTCTTCGGCGTGGGCTCCGGGGAGATCCTCGACCTCATGGCCCGGTGCGGGTCCTCGGTGGTGGGCGTCGACTGGCACGTCGACCTCGACCGGGCGCGCGCGCGCGTCGGGGACCGGGCCGTCCAGGGCAACCTCGACCCGGCGCGCTGCCTGGGCGCGACGTCGCTCGCGGTCGAGGCCGCGCGCGAGGTGCTCGCCAAGGCGGGCACGACGCCCGGGCACGTCTTTAACCTCGGCCACGGCGTGCTGCCCTCGACCGACCCCAGCGTCCTCGAGGCCGTGGTGCGCGTGGTGCACGACGAGGGCAAGGCGGGGGTGCGATGACGACGGGGGTCCTGGTCATGGCGTACGGGACGCCCACCACCCCCGACGACGTCGAGGCGTACTACACGCGGATCCGCCACGGGCGGGCGCCCACCCCCGAGCTGCTGGCCGACCTCAAGCGCCGCTACGACGCGATCGGGGGTACCTCGCCACTCGCCCAGCGCACCGCCGCGCAGGTGGCGGGGCTGCGCGCCGAGCTCGAGCGGCGGGCCCCCGGCGCCTTCGACGTGCGCTTCGGCTCGAAGTACGAGCCGCCCCTGCTCGAGGACGCCGCGACCGCGTTCCGCGACGAGGGCTTCACCGGGGTCGTCGGGCTCGCGCTGGCCCCCCACTCCTCGTCGATGTCGACCGACCAGTACATGGAGCGCGCCCGCGAGGCCCTGGGGCCCACGGTGCGCCTCTCCCCGGTCGGGCGCTGGTACGACGCTCCCGGCTTCTTGGAGCTGATCGCCGCCAGGGTCACCGACGCCCTGGCCTCCCTCGACCCGGCGCGCGCCTCGTCGACCGTGGTCGTCTTCAGCGCCCACTCGCTCCCCGAGCGGATCCTCGAGCGCGGCGACGACTACCCGGACCAGCTCCTCGACTCCGCCACGCGCGCGGCGGCGCTGGCCGGGGTGGAGCGCTTCACCACCGCCTGGCAGTCGGCGGGGCGCACCGCCGACCCGTGGATCGGCCCCGACATCCTCGCCGTGCTGCGCGACCTGCGCGCCTCGGGGGTGACCGACGTCGTGTCGTGCCCCATCGGCTTCGTCGCCGACCACCTCGAGGTCCTCTACGACATCGACGTCGAGGCCCAGGGCGTGGCGCGCGAGATCGGCCTCCACCTGGTGCGCACGGCCTCGCTCAACGACGACCCCGCGTTCACGTCGATCCTGGCCGACGTGGTCCTCGCGGCGGCCTAGGTGGCCCGCCGCTCGGTCGTCGTGGTCGGCGGCGGCGTCGCCGGGCTGGCGGCCGCCTACGAGTTGAGCGGCGGGGCCGCCGGTCCCGACGGGGCGACCCCGCGGGTCGAGCTGATCGAGTCCTCCGAACGCCTCGGCGGGCCCCTCGCCACGGCCGAGGTCGCCGGACGGGTCCTCGACGTCGGCCCCGACGGGGTGCTCGCCCGGCGCCCCGAGGCGGTCGGCCTCGTCGAGGAGCTGGGACTCACCGAGCGCCTCGAGCCGATCGCCGCCTCCGGGGCGTGGGTCTGGCTGCGCGGGGCGGCCCGGGAGATCCCGACGGGGCTCGCGCTCGGGGTGCCGACCGACGCGGCGGCGCTGCGCCGCTGGCCCGGCCTGAGCCGCCGGGGGCGCTGGGCCCTCGCCCGGGACCGGCGCTGGCCCGCGCGACTCAGCGTGGGCGAGGACGCCACCATCGGGGCGATCGTGCGCGCGAAGCTCGGCGACGAGGTCGCCCACGGACTCGTCGAGCCCCTCGTCGGCGGGATCCAGGCCGGGCGCATCGACGAGCTCTCGGCCCGCTCGGTCTTCCCCGCGCTGCTCGAGGCCGCCCGGCGCGGCGGGTCGCTCGCCGCCGCCCTGGCCGAGGGGGAGCCCGCCTCCCCCGGCCCGCGGCACGCGTCGGAGCGGGCGGGCCCGGCCTTCGTCACCCTCACGAGCGGGCTCGGCTCGCTGCCCGGGGCCCTCGGGGCCGCCCTCGCCGCGCGCGGGGTCGTGCTGCGCCGGGCCACCGCGGTGACCGCCCTGCGGCGCACCCCCTCGGGCCCCTACCCGTGGGAGGTCGACACGGCCACCACGACCACCCCGGCCGACGCGGTGGTGCTGGCCACCCCCGCCCCGGTCACGGCGGCGCTCGCCGGGCGCCACCACGGGGCGCTCGCCGCCCTGTCGGCCGTGCGCAGCGCCGGCGTCGCCGTGGTGACCCTCAGCCTCGAGCGCGCCACGACCGCCCTGCCCGCCACGGGCACGGGCCTGCTCGTGCCCCTGGCCACGGCCTGGCCCGGACCGGACTCGATGCTCGTCACCGCGCTCAGCTTCCTCGACCGCAAGTGGCCCCACCTGCGCGGCGACGACGACGTGCTCGTGCGCGCCCACGCCGGGCGCAGCGACGACGCGCGCTGGCGCGACCTCGACGACGACGCGCTCGTCGCGCGCGTCCTCGACGAGGCTCGCCACCTCCTCGGGCGAGCCGGCCCGTTACGCGCCGCCCACGTCGCGCGCTGGCCGTCGGCGCTGGCCCAGTACGAGCTCGGCCACGCGTCCCTCGTCGAGGCGGCGCGCGCCGGCGCGCGCGCCCTCGGGCTCGCCCTCGCGGGCAGCGCCTACGACGGGGTCGGCGTGCCGGCCACCATCGGCTCGGGCCGGCGCGCCGCGCGTGAGGTGTGCGAGCGCCTCGCGATCTAGAGGTAGTAGCCGGAGTGGACGTAGAGGCAGGGCACGCCCTCGTCGACGTACATCGCGTGGTTGCGCGGGTCGTCGTCGAGGGCCAGGCGCACGTCGTAGGCACGGGCGCGCAGGTCGTGCAGCGTCGCGCGCTTGTAGCGCTCGACGCCCGCGTAGTCCCCGAAGTCGCGCATCACGAGCAGGTCCCAGCGCAGCCCGTGGCGCTCGAGCCACTCGACGGTGGCGCTCTGGACCCGGCGGGGCCGGCCCGTGACGAGCGCCACGACGAGCTCGGGGACGAGCAGCTCGGCCAGGCGCGCCACCTCCTCGACCAGGGGGTCGCCGCCCACCTCGTCGAAGAAGCGGCGCCAGTCCCCCCGGTCCAGGTGGTGCTGGCGTCCCGCGGCGTCGGCGAGAACCCCGTCCACGTCGAAGATCACCGTGGCCCCCGGCGGACGGGGGTCGCCGCGCCAGAGCCAGTTCTCGGGGGTGGGGGCGAGTTTCTCCACGTTCGTCACGCTCCCGCCCGGTCAGTGGGCGGCCGGCGGCGGTGTCTGCGAGACTAGACCCGTGGCAGTACCCGGCCGTCGCACCCTCCCGGTCCCCTACGGCCACCACGTCTACGTCGTGAGTGACCTGGCCCTCACCCCCGCGAGCGACCCGAGCGGCCGCGCGCTGCGCGAGCTCGCCGAGCTGTTGAACGACCTCGACGACCCGGCGGTCGTCATCGTGGCCGGCGGCCTCTTCGCGCCGCCCGAGGGAGCCCGGCCCGCGACCTTCGTGGCCGAGACCCTGGCGGCCCTGTCACCCCTGGCGCGCGCGCTGCGCGACTTCACCCGGCGCCCCGGCCACCAGCTGCTCGTCCTACCCGGGGCCAGCGACCGCGACCTGCTCAGCGACCCCGCGGCCCAGGGGGAGCTCGCCGCCCACGGGGTGGCCGTCACGCGCGACGTGGTCCTCCAGGTCGCCACCGCCGACGACGTGCGCGACGTGGTGGTCGCCGCGGGCGTGAGCGAGATCGACGACACCGTCGTCGACGCGCGCGACCGAGCCGACGCCCGACGCGTCGAGGACCCCACGGCCCTCCCGCGCTTCGCCGCGAGCCGGCTCCTCTACCGTCGCCTCGCGGCCTGGGTGTGGCTGCCCGTGGTGGCCTTCGTCCTGCTCGACCTGTGGAGCCTCTTCTCGGTGGTGGCCGACCACCTCGTCCACCACCACTACCGGATCCACCTGCTCACCACGCGCAGCTTCTGGGCCAACCTGGCGGCCGCGCTCGTGGTTGTCGCGGCCGCCGAGACGGCGCTCGCCGCGCTCGCCGGGTGGGTCGTGCGCCGGCGCTTCGCCCGGCGGGCGAGCCCGCCCACCGGGCCGCCCGACACCCTGGCCCTCACCCGGGTGGACGGGGTCGACGCGCTGGAGTTCGCCCGCCGGGTGGTCGAGCGCGGCGGGGCCGGCGCCGTCGTCGGCGGCTCCCTCGGTCCGGCCCTGGCCTACCTCGACCAGGGCGTGAGCGCGTCGCCCGGGCCCTCGCGCCGGGTGCTCGTCGAGCGCCGGGGCCGGTTCGGGCTGCCCCCGGCCTTCGTGGCCGTCGAGCGCCTGGGCGTGGTGGAGATCGAGGCCGCGAGCACCCTGCAGGTGCGCCTGCTCGCGGGCGAGTCGAACCGCGTCTGGGGCACGCCGCTCGAGCGGATCGTCGCCGGCGCGCCGACCGGGCCCGCCCCCTCCCCCGCGACCTCGGTCGTGGGCGCCTGGCCCCGCGGCCGGCCCTACCCGGTCTCGGCCGAGCGGTTCGACGAGCAGCGCCGCCACCGGGCGGTCCGCCGGTGGGTCTCGTGGTCGATCCTCGCCGACGGCCTGCTCAACGTGGGCGTGACGACCGTACGGCCGCTGCACAGCCACCTCCACCTCGTCCTGTCGGTGCTGCCGGTCGCGGTGGCCCAGTCGGCCGCCGCGCTGACCGCCGTGGCCGGGGTGGCCCTGGTCATGCTGGCCCGGGGCCTGCACCGGGGCCAGCGGCGCGCCTGGTTCCTCTCGGCGGCGACCCTCGCGGTGACCCTCGTCGCGCACGCGCTACGCGGCGGGACGATCGTGGCGATCGCCGTCGCGGCGGCCCTGCTCGCCGCCCTGGTGATGGAGCGCGACGCCTTCCGCGCCGTCTCGGACCGCACGAGCGCCCCCGAGGCCGCGCCCCGGCTGGCCCTGGCGGCCGTGGTGGCCGTGCTCGCCGCCACGTTCGGGACCGAGGCCGTCGCCGAGGACCACCTGCCGAGCCTCGGGGTGGTGATCCTCGCCTGCGCCGAGCGCCTCGTCGGGATCACCTCGATCGCCCTGCCCGAGGGCCCGAGCGACTTCCTCGACCCGGTCATGCTCGCCGTCGGTGTCGCCCTCGTGGTCGCCACGCTCTACTTCGTCACCCGTCCGGTCGTCGACCGACGCCTGTCGAGCGCCGCCCTGAGCGCCGAGCGGCGCCTCGCCGAGCGGCGCGCGCGCGACATCGTCACCCGCCACGGCGCCGGGACGCTCGACTACTTCGCGCTGCGCGACGACAAGCAGTTCTTCTTCTTCCGCGACTCGCTCGTGGCCTACGCCGTCTACGGCGGCGTCGCGCTGGTCTCGCCCGACCCCATCGGCCCGGTCGCCGAGCGCGCCGAGGTGCTGGGGGCCTTCCGCGAGTTCGCCCAGTCCCACGGCTGGACCCTCGGGGTGATGGGCGCCGGCGCCGCGTGGCTGCCCGTCTACCACGCCAACGGCTTCCACGCGATCTACCTCGGCGACGAGGCCGTCGTCGACTGCCCGCACTTCTCGCTGGCGGGCCAGAAGATGAAGGGGCTGCGCCAGGCCTGCACGCGGCTCGAGCGCCACGGCTACACCGTTGAGTTCCTCGACCCGGCCCACGTCGAGCCCGGGCGGGTGGCCGCGCTGCTCGAGCTCACGGCCAAGCTGCGCCGCGGGGAGGGCGAGCGGGGCTTCTCGATGATGCTGGGGCGGCTCTTCGACCCCAAGGACCGGGGCCTCGTGCTCACCGTCGTCAGCGGCCCCGACGGCGCCCCGGCCGCGGCCTGCCAGTTCGTGCCGGCCCCGGGGATCGCCGGCTACTCGCTCGACCTCATGCGCCGTGACCCCGGCGAGCACCCCAACGGGCTGATCGACTACGCGCTGTGCTCGACCATCTTCCACCTGGCCCGTCAGGGCGCCCAGGGGCTGAGCCTCAACTTCGCCGCCTTCCGCTCGGTGCTCGAGGACGAGTCCGGCACGGTCGTCACCCGGATGGAGCGCTGGGCGCTGCGCCGGCTCTCGGGCATCTTGCCGATCGAGTCGCTGTGGAGCTTCAACGCGAAGTACCAGCCCGACTGGCAGCCCCGCTACCTCGTCTACCCCGCGGCCGAGAGCCTCGTGCCCGTGGTCGCGGCGACGCTGCGCGCCGAGAGCCTGACCGAGCTGCCCTTGCTCGGACGGCTCCTCGTCCACGACCCCCTCAACCGGCCCGCCACGGTCACCCCCGAGGAGGTCCTCGCCGCCGCCCGTGACGCCGGGCACGGCTCGGCCGCCTGAGGTCCGCTCCCGCGAGTCCCCGCGGCATCACGGCGCGACGCCGCGGCTGGGTCGGCCAGGGCCAGACGCGTCACGCGCGTCGGCATCGCCCCGGCCACGCTGGCCTCGATCGCGGTTCTCGGGGCGAGCACCGCGGTGGCCTCCCCCACGACTGCGCCCCCTCGTCCCTCGGCCACGACGTGAGCTTCCCCAGAGCCCGGGCCCGTCCACCCTCATCGTCTCATCGACGCGCCAGGTCCGCACGAGCGGCCCCCCGCGACCGGCTCGGACGTCGTGCGCGGCGCGATGACCGACGCCACCGGCGACCGCGGTGTCTGCTCCTTCAACCTCCACGTCGAGCCGGGCCTCGTCACCCGTCGTCGCCCACGACGATCGACGTCGTTCCCACGGCCCGGAGCACCTTCAACGCGCGGATCGCGGTGAGCGGCGCTGTGGGCACGGTGGACTTCGTCCGGACGTCGGGCTCACCGGACGTGACGGTCTCGTCCACCGGCGTCGTCACCGTCGGCCCCTCCCTCGCCCCCGGAGCGTACGAGGCGGCGGGAACGGTGAGCGACCCCAGCGAGGACCACGGCACGCTCGGGGCGAGTGTCCAGGTCGCGACGCCCCCCGTCGTCCTCCCCGTCGCCGCGCGCGCCGTCGGCCACGCGCTGGCCGGTCGGGCGGTGACGCCGCGGAGCTGGGGTCACGGGTTCCTCGGTCGTCCGAAGCGTGGCGCACGCGGGGACGACGGTGGTCGTCACCAAGGACGCCGGGACCTCACTCACCGTGCGCGTCACGGTCAGGGCGCGCTCGAGGCCGCGCCCACCGCCTCGTCATCGCCTCGCCCAACGGCACGAGCACGAGCGTGCGCCCCGTGCAGCGCTAGCCGTCCCGAGGGCGCGTGCCGAGGCGACTCCCGGTGAACGGCCCGCCGGGACCCCGCGGCCCGCACGCCGTGCGGTCCCGGGGCCCGTGGCGACGGACACCCCGTCGGGCCGTAACCCCATCGTCACGCGATGGGGCCCTAGCGTGGTCCGGTGCAACGAAGGCTCGCCGTCGCCCGGCTCGTCCAGCACCGTGAGCCCACCCTCCTGCTCACGGGTCAGGCCGTCTCCAACCTCGGCGACGGCGTGGCCCTGGTGGCGCTCACGCTGCTCGTGCTCGACACGACCCACAGCGCCTCGATGCTCGCGTGGTTCGCCGCCGCACGCATGGCCCCCATGGTCGCCTTCCTCCTGGTGGGAGGGGCCATCGTTGACCGCTTCAGCCGGCGCGCGCTGCTGCTCGTCTCGGACGGGTCGCGCTTCGTGCTCACGGCCGGGCTCGCCGCGGTCATCGCCGCCCACGCGCTGCACTACTGGGAGCTCATCGCCTTCGCCCTGGTCTTCGGGCTCTTCGACGCCCTGTTCACGCCGGCCTACGCGGCCCTCACCCCCCAGATCGTGCCCACCGAGCTGCTGCCGGCGATGAACTCGATCCGTCCCCTCTCGTCGAACCTCATGGGCGCGATGATCGGTCCGGCGATCGGCGGCGTGCTCGCCGCCTACTCGACGGCCTGGGCCATCGCGATCGACGCCGGGACCTTCGCGGTGAGCGCCGGCATCCTGCTCGCGATGCGCCCCGTCGCCGCGCCCGAGCGGGCCGGGCCACCTCGATGCTCCACGACGTGCGCGAGGGCCTCGCCCACGTCCGGCGCACGACGTGGCCCTGGGCGGGCCTGCTCGCGGTCGCGCTCGTCAACGCGCTCGTGCTCGTGCCCCAGAGCGTGCTCGCCCCCACTTCTTGCGCCACGTCCTGCGCGCGCCCAAGGTGGAGGTCGGTCTCGTCGTCAGTGTCGGCGGGGTGGCCGGCGCTCTGATGAGCCTCGTCGCGGGGAACCTCCGCATGCCCCGCCGGCGGATCCGCACGATGTTCGCGGTCTGGGGCGCCGGGACCCTGTCGGGCCTCGTCATGGGCGTCGCCACGGACTTCTGGGAGGTGGCGGTCTTCCCCGTCGTCGTCTCGACCTCGATCGTGGTGGGCAACGTCTTCTGGGAGTCGATGGTCCAAGAGGAGGTCCCGGCCGAGATGACGGGTCGATCGAGCCCGGTCGACTGGTTCCTCTCGCTCGGCCTCTCGCCGGTCGGGCTGGTCGTCGCGGGGCCCTCGCTGGGGTCGTCGGGGTGCGCGCGTACTACGTCGTGACGACCCTGGTGTGCCTGGTGCCCACGGTCCTCATCCTGGCCTCGCGCCGGGTCAACGCCGTCGACGCCGGCCGGGTCGCCCCGCGCGGGGCCCCCGACCCGGGCCCCCGCGCCGCGCCCTAGAGGCGGGCGCGCACCGCGGCCGCCAGCCGGCGCGCCGCCGGGGGGTGGAACCCGAGGAAGAGGGAGGGCTCGACGAGCTCGAGCTCGAGCACGGCCCAGCCCGCCTCGGTGCGCACGAGGTCGACGCGCGCGTAGAGGAGGGTGCCCTCGGTGAGGTCGGCGACCGCCGCGAGGACGTCGCGGGCCAGGCCCTCGAGGGCGGGGTCGCGCGCGGCGAGGGACATCCGCTCGAAGCGGTAGAGCTGGGTGCGGTCGCGCTCGTCGGTGTTGAGCATCGCGCCCTTGCGCAGGAGGTGGGTGACCTCGCCGTCGACCAGGACGACGGCCGTCTCCCCCTCGGCGTCGACCGAGGCGACGTACGGCTGGACGAGGGCGGCGCGCCCGGCCCGGTGCAGGCGCGCCACGTGGGCGAGCGCCGCCGTGCGCTCGTCCGCGCGGTAGCGGGCGGCGTCGATCGAACCCGCGCCCACGACGGGCTTGACGACGAGGTCGCCCTCGGGCAGGGACGGTGCGTCGCCGACCTCGACGACGTGGCTCTCGACGACCGGCACCCCGCGCCGGGCCAGGTCGAGCAGGTAGCGCTTGTCCGAGGAGTAGGCCACGACCGGGTAGGGGTTGTACAGGCGCGCCACGCCGGCCGCCCAGTCGAGGAAGGCCCCGGGCCGGGCCGTGTAGTCCCAGGTCGAGCGGATGACGACCAGCGCGTCGTCCCAGGTCTCGGCGGGGTCGTCCCAGACCGCGAGACGGGCCTCGAGCCCCTCGGCAGCGAGGGCCCCGAGCAGCCGGGGGCTGTCGGGGTCGACGCGCTCGCCGGCGCACGTGGCGACGAGGACCCTCACGGGAGGAAGAGCAGGGTGGCGTGCTGGGTCCAGGTGGCGACCGGCCCCGGCCACACCCCGAAGACCACCGCCACGGCGACCCCGGCGAGGATCGCCAGGGCCGTCGCCCGCGGCACCGCCACGCGCTCGGCGCCGTCGCCGGCGTCGTCGGCCACGAGCACCATCGCCCAGCGCAGGTAGAACGCCGCGGCGATGGCCGCCGAGAGCAGGGCGACGAGCGCGAGGGCCCCGCCGCCCGAGGACAGGGTCGCCGAGAGCACGGAATACTTGGCGTAGAAGCCGACCGTGAGGGGCGCCCCGAGCTGGCTCAAGAGCAGCACCACGAGCGCCCCGCCCAGCCACGGCTGGCGCCGGGCCAGGCCCCGGTAGCCGTCGATCGCGTGGCGGGTGTCGCCCACCCCGCCGACGAGGGTCACCACGGCGAAGGTCGCCACCACCACCGGCGCGTAGGTGAGGACGTAGAAGAGCGTCCCGGCCGCGCCCGAGGCGCTGCCGGTCCACACCCCGAGGAGCATGAAGCCGGCCTGGTTGATCGAGGAGTACGCGAGCAGGCGCTTCACGTCGCGCTGGGCGAGGCCCAGCACGGCCCCCACCACGCACGTCAGGATCACCAGGGCGTAGAGGATCGGCCGCCAGGTGTCGAGCTGGGTGCCCAGGGCCGAGACGAGCACGCGCACCAGGGCCAAGAAGGCGCCGACCTTCACGATCGAGGCCATCATGCCCGTGACCGGCGTGGGCGAGCCCTGGTAGACGTCGGGCGACCACTGGTGGAAGGGCACGGCCGCCACCTTGAAGCCGAAGCCCACGAGCAGCAGCGCGCCGCCGGCGTAGAGCAGCCCGGGGCGCAGGACGACGTTCGTGCCGAGGAAGTAGGCGATCGAGCTCAGGTTCGTGGAGCCCGTGGCGCCGTAGACGAGGGCGGCCCCGTAGATGAAGATCGCCGAGGCGAACCCGCCCAGCAGGAAGTACTTGAGCGCCGCCTCGGACGAGCCGGTGCGGTGCCGGTCGAAGCCGGCCAGCACGTAGAGCCCGAGCGAGAGCGTCTCGAGGCCCAAGAAGACGACGATGAGGTCGTTCGCCTGGACCATGAGCAGGGCCCCCGCGCTCGAGGCCAGCGCGAGCACCGGCACCTCGGCGCCGAGCACGCGGGCGCGCGCACCCCAGTCGAAGACGACCAGGGCGCTCAGGCCGAGGGCGACCGCGATCGCGACCGTCCCCACGACGGCGAAGCCGTCGAGCACCACGGCGTGGTCGATGGTGGTCGTCGCCCCGTGGTCGGCCACGTAGGACCACTGCACGGCCGCCTCGACGACGACGGCGACGCACGTCGCGAGCACCACCGCCAGGGACGCCGCGGGACGCAGGGGCCGCGGGGCCAGGGCGCTCATCACCATCAGCACCACGGCGGCGCCGAAGGTCGTGAGCACCGGCAGCAGGGCCAGGTAGTGGATCGAGGGGACGGTGAGGCTCACGGGTGCACCGCCGCGATCTCGTGGGCCACCAGCTGGTGCACCGACGGCGCGATCCGGTTCAGCACCGGCTGGGGGAAGACGCCGAGGGCCACGACGAGCACCACGACCGGGACCATGACCCAGCGCTCCGCCGGCCGCGCGTCCTCCAGGTTCTCGTTGGGACCCTGCGCGCGACCGTGGAAGACCCGCTGGAAGGCCCAGAGCAGGTACGCGGCCGAGGCCAGCACGCCGAGCGTGGCGAACGCGGCCCACCAGGCGTGGGTGGCGAAGGTGCCGATGAGGATGAGGTACTCGCTCACGAAGCCCGAGAGCCCCGGCAGGCCGATCGAGGCCATCATCACCACGGTGAACAGGGCCGCCAGGACCGGGGCCGGCCCCTGGAGGCCGCTGAGGTCGCTGATGCGGTAGCTGGCGCGACGGCGCTCGATGAACCCGATGAGCAGAAAGAAGCCGGCGGTGATCACGCCGTGGTTGAACATCAAGAGCAGCGCTCCCTCGGTGGCGATCGCCGAGCCGCTCATCACCCCGAGGGTGACAAAGCCCATCTGGGCCAGCGAGGAGTAGGCGACGAGCCGCTTGAGGTCGGGGGTGGCGCAGGCGACGAACGAGCCGTAGATCACGCCGATCACCGCGAGGGTCAAGAGCACCGGGCGCACGTCGACCAACGCGAGCGGCAGGAGTCCGACGGCCAGGCGCAACAGTCCGTAGGAGCCGAGCTTCGCGAGCAGGGCCGAGAGCTCGATCGATCCCCCGGTCGGGGCCTCGGCGTAGGCCAGCGGCGACCAGGTGTGCAACGGCCAGATCGGGCTCTTCACCGCGAAGGCCACGGCGAAGGCGGCGAAGAGCCAGACGGCCGTCCCGTGGCTCAGGGTCGTGGCGGCGAGCGCGGAGAAGGCGAAGGTCAGGGCGCCGCCGACCTGGTTCTGGTGGGCGACGGCCAGGTAGATCAGCCCGACGAGCAGCGCGGCCGAGCCGGTGAAGGTGTAGACGAAGAACTTGAGCGCGGCGCGGGCCCGCTCGGCCCCGCCCCACTCGGCCACGATGAAGTAGCTCGGCACCAGGGTGAGCTCGAAGAAGACGAAGAACTCGAGGCCGTCCTGGGCGAGGAAGCTGCCCATCGTGCAGGCCGTCAGCACGAGCATCCAGGCCACGAAGGCCGGCTCGCGGCGGCGCTCGCGCGCGCCGAGCAGCGCGAGGCAGAGCACGAGGCTCGTCAGGACCACGAGCAGCAGGCTGATCCCGTCGAGGCCGACGTCGTAGGCCAGCCCGAAGGGCGCGGCCAGCACGTGGCGGGTGGCGAAGTCGAGCGTGTGGGCGCCCGGGACGTGCGGGTCGTAGAGGAAGGCCACGACGAGGGCGAGGGCCAGCTCGACGACCGAGGCCCCCACGGCGACGCGGTAGGCGCCGTCGCGGGTGCGCGCGGCCCCGAGCGCGCCGAGCGCCCCGAGCAGGGGCACGACGAGTAGGGCGGCGAGGTACCAGGAGGAGTGCACGGCTAACTGACCCTCGCCACCAGGTAGACGACGATCACGCACAGTCCGAGGGCGGTCGCGAGCGCGTAGTGGCGCACGAAGCCCGACTGGGCCTTGCGCAGGCCGAGCGCGCTGCGCCGGGCGGCCCCGGCCACCGCGGCCACCGCGCCGTCGATCACGCGCGGCTCGACCACGGCCTCGCTCACCCCGGCGACGCGTGTGAGAGGTCGGCCGAGCACCGTGTCGTACGCGTCGTCCCAGTGCCAGACGCGCGCGAGGAAGGGCCACTCGTAGCGCGGGTCGCTCGAGCGCGAGCTCCACACGCTGTAGGCCGCCGCCAGGCCCACGACGGCCGCGGCCACGTCGACCGCGGCGAGCGCCCACTGGGTCGCGGTCGTCGCGCCGGCCACCGGGGCGACGTAGCCGAGCACCGGGTGCAGGAAGGTGGCGAGGGAGCGGCCGTGGGCCCACGGCAGGTCGATGATCCCGCCGAGCGCGGCGAGCACCGCCAGGACGACGAGCGGGAGGGTCATCACCCAGGGCGACTCGTGCGGGTCGGCGCCGTGGGTCACCTCGCGGAAGCGCTCGTCACCGCGGAAGCACAGCACGAACAGCCGGCTCATGTAGTAGGCGGTCAGCACCGCGGTCACCACCCCGAGGGCCCAGAGCGCCTTGTCGTGCAGGTAGGCGTTGGTGAGGACGTCGCCCTTGGCGAAGAAGCCGGCGAACGGGGGGATGCCGGCGATCGCGAGCCACGCCACGAGGAACGTCGGGAAGGTGAGCGGCAGGAAGCGCGCGAGCCCCCCCATGCGCCCGAGGTCCTGCTCGCCGTGGAGCGAGTGGATCACCGACCCCGCGCCGAGGAAGAGGAGGGCCTTGTAGAAGGCGTGGGCGACCATGAGGAAGATCGCCGCGCTGTAGGCGCCCACTCCGACGGCCAGCACCATGTAGCCGATCTGGGAGACCGTCGAGAAGGCCAGGACCTTCTTGATGTCGCGCTGGGCGGTGGCGATGGTCGCCGCGACGAACGCCGTGGCCCCACCGATGATCGCGATGGTGAGCCGGCCCGACGAGGAGAGGGCCAGCACCGGCGACATCCGCACCAGCAGGTAGACCCCGGCGGTCACCATGGTCGCGGCGTGGATGAGCGCCGAGACCGGGGTCGGACCCTCCATCGCGTCGGGGAGCCAGTTGAAGAGCGGGATCTGCGCGCTCTTGCCGGTGGCGGCGAGGAGCAGGGCCAGCACGACCAGGGTGGCCACGGTGGGCGAGAGCTGGCCCGCGCGCGAGAAGACGCCGAGGTAGCTGAGCGTGTGGAGCCGGCTGAAGAGCAGGAACATGGCGAGCAGCAGCCCGACGTCGCCGACCCGGTTGTAGAGGAAGGCCTTCTTGCCCGCGCTGGCCGCGCTGTCGCGGTCGAAGTAGTAGCTGACCAGCCAGTAGGAGCACGCGCCGACGCCCTCCCAGCCGACGAAGGTCATCACGAGCGTGCCCGAGAGCACGAGCACCAGCATCGAGAAGACGAAGAGGTTCAAGTAGACGAAGAACTTGCGGAAGTCGCGCTCGCCGTGCATGTAGCCGATCGAGTACAGGTGGATCAGAGCCGAGATACCGGTGACGAAGAGCGCCATGGTGATCGAGAGCGGGTCCACCAGCAGCGAGGCCGGCACGTGGAGGCTCCCCACCGAGATCCACGTGAACAGGTGGACGCTCACCTCGCGGTGCTGGTGGTGGAGCAGGACGACGAAGGCCGCGACGGCCAGGGCGAAGCTGGCCCCGACCACCCCGGTGGTGAGCGCCCCGACAGAGCGCTCGGGCGCGCGGCGAGGCACGCTCATCGCCACGATCGCCCCCACCAGGGGCAGCAGGAGGATCAGGGTCGCCAGCGCCGCCATCTCAGCCCTTCATCTCGGTCAACTCGTCGACCGAGGTGGAGTGGCGCCGCCGGAAGACGGCGACCACGATCCCCAGTCCCACGGTCACCTCGGCCGCGGCGACCACCATCACGAAGAAGACGCTGGCCTGGCCGCCGATGTCCGAGAGCGTGCGCGCGAAGGTCACGAAGGTCAGGTTGACGGCGTTGAGCATCAGCTCGATGCACATGAACATGATGAGCGCGCTGCGCCGGGTCAGGAGGCCGTAGGCGCCGATGCCGAAGAGCACCGCCGCGAGCACCAGGTACCAGGCCGCCGGGACGTTCACTCGGCCTCCTCGGTCGCGCGCTCGCGCCGGGCGAGGACGACGGCACCGACGACGGCGATGACGAGCAGCGCGGCGGTGGCCTCGAAGGCGTAGAGGTAGGTGGTGAAGATCGCCGTCCCCAGCTGGTGGACGTTGCCGGTGCCCTTGACCAGCGACGAGCCCGACGCCGAGGTCGCCCCGGTCACCCAGTGCGAGCGGGCGAGCAGGACGATGATCCCCCCGACGGTCACGGCCACCCCGAAGGCGGCCAGCGGCCGCTGGCCCACCAGCGGCTCGACGTGGTCGTGACGGCTGCGCCCCACCCCGAGGAACATGATGACGAAGAGGAACAGGACGACGATCGCCCCGGCGTAGACGATGACCTGAACGGCGGCGAGGAAGTCCGCCGACTGGGCGATGAAGGCGACGGCCACCCCGAAGAGCGTGAGGATGAGGCTGAGCGCGGCGTGGACCGGGTTGCGCACGGCCAGCACGCCGATCGCGCCCACCACGATGAGCACGGCCGCCGTCACGAAGACGACGATCGAGGGCAGGGCGTACGCCGTCGCGGTCACGCGTCCCTCTTGCGTCGTGGGAGCCGCTCGCGCAGCCGCCCCAGCGCGGCCGCCGGCCCGCTCAGGTCCGCCGGGACGTCGGCGGGCTGGAGGTGGCGCACGAAGGCCCGCCGCAGCGGCTTGGTGCCCGTGGCGGCGTCGTCGCGCCGGCCCGACTGGCCGCCCTCGGGCGCGCGCTGGCCGTAGCCGAGCTCGCCCGACCACTGGACCACGCCCTCGAAGGCGGCGTCACCGCCCGGGGACGTCGCGCGCATCCAGCCGCCGGTCATCGCGGCCTCCCCCTCGCGCCAGTCCTCCCAGGGCAGGCGCTTCGGGTTGCCGTCGTCGTCGACCAGCAGCTCGGCCTTGGTGTAGATCGCGTCGGCCCGGTTGGTGAAGGAGAACTCGAACAGCTTCGACTCGGTGATGGCCTGGGTCGGGCAGGCCTCGACGCACATGTCGCAGTGGATGCAGCGCAGGTAGTTGATCTCGTAGACGTAGCCGTAGCGCTCCCCCGGGCTCACCGGGTGGTCGGGCGGGTTGTCCAGCCCCCGCACGTGGATGCAGTTGGCCGGGCAGACCCCCGCGCACAGCTCGCACCCGATGCACTTCTCCATGCCGTCCTCGAAGCGGTTGAGGACGTGGCGCCCGTGCTGACGGGGCTGCTTGGGCCGCTTCTGGGCGGGGTAGCCGACGGTCACCCGCGGACGCGCGAGGTGCTTGAAGGTGAGCTTGAAGCCGCCGAAGAAGTCGGTACCGCGCGCCACTAGCCCTCCTCTCGATCGGTGAGGGCCCGCAGCCTCTCCTCGGGCAGCGGACGGCGCCCGACGGGCGCGAGGACCGACTCGGGCCCGGTCGAGCGCGACGCGCCGCGCTCGAAGGCGATCGCGAGCACGACGGACGCCAGCAGGACGGCCGCGGCCATCACGAACCCCCAGCCCGGCGCCACCAGGAAGCCGGCGACGATGAGCATCCAGCCCAGGCTGAGCGGGATCAGCCGCTTCCAGCCCAGGTCCATGACCTGGTCGTAGCGCAGTCGCGGCAGCGCCGCGCGGAACCAGACGTAGCAGAAGGCGAAGATGGCCGTCTTCAGGAGGAACCACAGGATCGGGAAGACCCATCGGAGGTGGGCCACCGGGGGCACCCAGCCGGCCGGACCGCCGAAGAAGAGCGTCACGATGATCGCCGACATCGTGATCGTGTTCATGAACTCAGCCATGTAGAACAGGGCGAAGCGGATCGAGGAGTACTCGGTGTTGAAGCCGCCCACCAGCTCGCTCTCGGCCTCGACCACGTCGAAGGGCGGCCGGGCCAGCTCGGCGGTGATCGCCATCCAGAAGATGACGAAGGGCACGACGCCCAGGCGGATCACGTTCCAGTGCCAGATCCCCTGGCCCTGGGCGAGGACGATGCCGTGGGTCGTGAGCGAGTGGCTCACCAGGATCACCGTCACCACGGTGATGCCGAGGGCCGCCTCGTAGCTGATCATCTGGGCGCTCGCGCGCACCGAGGAGATCAGGGGGTACTTCGAGCCCGACGCCCAGCCCGCGAGCATCACGCCGTAGACCGAGATGCCCGACATGGCCAGCATCACGAGGATCCCCATCGGGGGGTTGGCCACCTGGAGCTGGACCGCGTGGCCGGCGATGTGCAGCGTGCCCCCGATCGGCACGATGGCGAAGGTGACCAGGGCCGGCACGAGCGAGAGGTACGGCGCGAGCTTGAAGACGAGCCGGTCGGACTCGGCCGGCACGAGGTCCTCCTTGAAGAAGAGCTTGAGCCCGTCGGCGAGGGTCTGCAGCAGGCCGAACGGCCCCCAGCGCTGGGGGCCGATGCGGCTCTGCATGTCGCTGATGGCCTTGCGCTCGAACCAGATCATCAACACGACCGCGCCCATCCAGGCGGCGAAGCCCACGACGACCTTGATGAGCACGATGAGGATCACGACGCCCGTGACCCCGTGGGCGAAGAGCGGGTCCGCGCCGGCGATCACCGCGCCTCCACCTTCACCTGGGTGATGACCGCACCCGGCTCGCCCAGCGCGTTCACGTCCTCGCCCGCGTCGCCGAGCGCCCCGAAGGCGACCTCGAGCACGCCGCGGGGCACCTCGGCGTCGCGGGCCACGGGCAGCTCGACCTCGCGGCCCGCGGCGCGCACGAGCAGCCGCCCCCCGGTGTCGAGCCCCAGACGGTCGAGGTCGCCGGGGTGGAGTCGGGCCTCGGCCGGGCCGACGAGGTCCGCGAGCGCGGGCGACCCGGTCACGGCCACACCGTGGTCGTAGAGGCGCGGCGCGACCCGTAGCCCCAGGCCGTACGCGTCGCGTCCGGGCACCTCGGGCGCCGGAGCCGGGCCGAGGTCGGCGAGGGTGGGTGCGGCGAGCGGCGGGCGCGGCGCCGTCGCGGGCTCGGCGACGTCCCCGGCCGACTCCCCGAGGCCGACCCACTCGGCCGAGCGGATGCCGGGGAAGGCCATCGGGTCGAGCGGGCGGCGCGGCGCGGGGTCGAGCGGGCTGCCGGCGAGGCGGCCCTCACTGGACGCGTCGAGCAGGACGCTGAGCGCGGGGTAGCCGGTCGAGGACTCGTAGTCCCGCGCGACGTCCTCGACCGAGTCCATCGACAGCTCCGCGCCGAGGGCCCGGGCCAGCTCGGCCGCGATGGCGACGTCGGGCCAGGCCGCACCCGGCGCGACGATCTTCGCCACGACCGCGGTGACCCGGCCCTCGAGGTTGGTCACCGTGCCGGTACGCTCGTGCTGGACCGCGGCCGGCAGCACCACGTCCGCGTGGGCGAGCGTCGCGCCCCCGTGCCCGGTCACGGCCACGACGGCGGCGCGCTCGAGCGCGGCCGCGGCTCCCGTCCGGTCGAGGACGTTGCCGAGGAGATCGCCCAGGATGAGGACGGCCCGCTGGGCGCCCTCGCGCAGGGCGGCGAGCTGGGCGAGGGTGTCCCGCCCGGCTCCGGCGAGGACCCGTCCCGGGCGCAGTCCGGGCGCGAGGCCCGCGTCGATGGCCCCGCGCACGTTGCCCCGGCGCGACGCCACGAGGAACCGGGCGCGCGGCAGGGCCTCGGCGAGGCGGGTGAGGGCCCGCTCGACGACGGCGGGGTCCTCGGCCAGGTTGGTACGCCCCGCCACCACCACGACCCCCTCGCCGTCGCCCAGCAGACCCCGGGCGCGCTCGCGCGCCCCCTCGTCGAGGGCGAGGTCCGCGGGCGCGCGGCCCTCTTCGAGGAGGGCCTCCACGACTCGGTGGGCCTCGCCCGGGCGCACCGGGATCGAGACCGAGGCCAGCGGGTGCAGCGCCGAGGGGCCGACCGCCAGCTCGACCAGATCGTGCCCGGGCCGCACGAGGGCGCCGCGCAGGCGCAAGAACAGCACCGGCAACTCCTGGCGCGGGTCGCCGCAGAGGGTCAGCACGACGCGCGCGGCGCACGCGTCGTCGATCGTGGCGCCGGGCAGGGCCAGCACCCGTCGCGGGTCCAGGCCGTCACCGTACTGGGCGTCCACGTGCTCGGTGCCCAGCACCTCGCGCGCGACGCGCGCCCAGGCGAAGGCCGCCTCGTTGGTGAGCGCCGCGCCGCCGATGACCCCGACCCCGCCGTCGACCCCGCGCGCCGACTCGAGCAGTTCGGCGGCGCGCGCCAGCGCCTCGCCCCAGGTGACCTCGACCAGCACACCGTCGCGGCGCACGAGGGGGCTCGTGATGCGCGTGCGCGGGTCGAGGGGATCGCTCAACCCCTGGTGGCCGTCGACCGCGTCGAGGGTGAAGCGGCCCTTGTCGCACAGCCAGCCGTGGTTCACCGGGTCCGAGTCGACGCCCAGCACGCGGGTGAGCCGATCGCCCGAGGACTGGACCACCAGTCGGCAGCCCACCGCGCACTGGGTGCAGGTGCTCTCGACCTGGTCAAGGTCCCACGGCCGGGCCGCGAACCGGTAGGGCTTGGCGGTGAGGGCCCCGACCGGGCAGATCTGGACCGTGTTGCCCGAGAAGACCGACGTGAAGGGGTGCTCCGGCGAGGGTGCGACCTCGATGAGGTCGCCACGCCCGGCGAAGGCGATCTCGGTGTCGCCGGCCACCTCGGCGGCGAAGCGAGTGCAGCGCGCGCACTGGATGCAGCGCTCACGGTCCAAGAGCACGAGCGGGCCGATCTCGATCGGCTTGACGAAGTGGCGCTTCTCCTCGACGAAGCGGGACTCGCCCGGCCCGTGGGTCAGCGTCTGGTCCTGGAGCGGGCACTCGCCGCCCTTGTCGCAGACCGGGCAGTCGAGGGGGTGGTTGGCGAGGAGGAACTCGAGGACCCCCTCTTGGGCCTTCTTCGCCTTGGGCGAGTCGGTCGTGACGACCATGCCGTCGTTCACGTGCTGGTAGCAGGCCGGCTGCAGGGTCGCACCCCGCGGGCCCTCCACTTCGACCAGGCACATACGGCACATCCCGACCGGCTCCATGCGCGGGTGGTAGCAGAACCGCGGGATGTAGGTGCCCGCGCGCTCGGCGACGTCGATCAACAGCTCGCCCGGCACCGCCTCGACGGCGCGGCCGTTCACGGTGACGGTGACGGAGGTGCGGGTCTCAGTCAAAGGGACATCCTTGGCTCTCGACGTGGGCGAGGAACTCGTCCTTGAACATCTCGATCGCCGCGTGCACCGAGGAGGGGATCGAGGAGCCCAGCACGCAGATGGTCGTCTGCTGGGGCGGCCAGGTGAGCCCGGGCGCGATGTTGTCGCACAGGTCGAGCAGGAGGTCGAGGTCCTCGACCCGCCCGCCGCCGTGCTCGAGCCGGTACATCGCGCGCTCGATCCAGCCCGAGCCCTCGCGGCACGGCGTGCACTGGCCGCACGACTCGCGCGAGAAGAACTTGGTGATCCGCCAGGCCGCGCGCACCGCGCACGAGGTGTCGTCGAGCACCACGACCGACCCCGAGCCGAGCATCGAGCCCTGGGCGCCCACCTCGTCCTGGCCGAGGGGCAGGTCCAGCTGGTCGGGCCCGAACCACGGGGCCGAGACCCCGCCGGGGATGAAGGCCTTGACCGGCCGGTCCCCCGGCACCCCGCCACCCAGGGCCGGGTCGTAGATCAGGTCCCGGAAGGTGTTCTTCACCATCTCGACCTCGTAGACGCCGGGCCGGTTCACCCGGCCCGCCAGGGCGAACAGGCGCGTACCGGTCGAGCGCCCGGCGCCCAGGGCGGCGAAGGCCGCCCCGCCGTTCAAGACGATCCAGGGCAGGTTCGACATCGTCTCGACGTTGTTCACCACGGTGGGCTCGCCGTAGAGCCCCTGGGCGGCCGGGAAGAAGGGCGGCTTGATCCGAGGGAAGCCGCGCTTGCCCTCGAGACCCTCGAGCAGGGCCGTCTCCTCGCCGCAGATGTAGGCGCCGGCACCCGGGTGCACGACGACGTCGAGCGAGAAGCCCGAGCCGAAGACGTCCCGGCCGAGCGCCCCGTGGTCGTAGGCCTCGTTGAGGGCGGTCTGGACCCGCTCCAGCCCGAGGGCGAACTCGCCCCGCAGGTAGATGAAGGCCCGGTTCACCTGGAGGGCGTAGGCCGCGATGATGACGCCCTCGACGAGCTGGTGGGGATCGTGCTCGACGAGCAGGTGGTCCTTGAAGGTGGCCGGCTCGGACTCGTCGCCGTTCACCACGAGGTAGGCGACCTCCGAGGGGCGCAGCATCGACCACTTGCGCCCGGCCGGGAACCCGGCGCCGCCGCGCCCGAGCAGCGACGCCTGGTCGACCTCGGCGGCCACCTGCTCGGGGTGCATCGAGAGCGCCTTGCGCAGCGCCTGGTAGCCGCCGGTGGCGAGGTAGCGCGCCAGGGTGTGGGAGTCCTCGAAGGCGAGTCGGGAGGTGACGATGCGGGGCGCGTCGAGCACGGCCATCAGCCGGCCTCCTCGAGACGGCGGGCGCGCGCGGCCTTGGCGGCCGCGCGCTCGGCGACGACGACCTCGTCGGGGACGCGCAGGCCGCCGTTTCGCCGCACGCGCACGAGCGTGCCGTGGTCCGGGATCTCGCGGTCACGCCGCCCCTGGCGGACCTCGTCGATCATCGCGTCGAAGGCCTCGGGCGTCGTGGTGCGCACGTAGCGGTGGTTGACCGTCACGCACGGTGCGTGGCCGCAGTCGGCCAGGCACTCGGTCTCTTCGAGGGTGAACAGGCCGTCGTCGGTGGTCGAGCCCACCGCGCAGTCGAGGCGCCCCGCGGCGTGCGCCAGCAGCTCCTCACCGCCGGCGAGTAGGCAGGCGATGTTCGTGCACACCCCCACCAGGTAGCGGCCCACGGGCTCGAGGTGGAACATGTCGTAGAACGACGCCGTGCCCCGCACGTCGGCCGGCGTGGTGCCGGTGAGCTCGGCGACCTCGTCGATCCCCTCGGGCGAGACGTAGCCGTCCTGCTCCTGGACCAGGTGCAGCAGCGGCAGCATCGCCGAGCGGGGGCGGGGGTACAGGGCCACGAGCTCCTCGGCGCGCTGGCGCAGGTCGACGCGCAGGTGGCTCACCGGTCCACCTCCCCCAGGATGGGGTCGATCGAGGAGATCACCGTGATCGCGTCGGAGACCATGCCGCCGCGCATCATGAGCGGTACCGCCTGGAGGTTGGCGAAGCTCGGGGCGCGCACGTGCATCCGGAAGGGGTGCGGCCCGCCGTCGGAGACGAGGTAGCAGCCGAGCTCCCCGCGCGGCGACTCGATCGCGGTGTAGGCCTCGCCGACGGGCACCTGGAAGCCCTCGGTGAAGAGCTTGAAGTGGTGGATGAGGGCCTCCATGGACTCGTCGATGCGCGCACGCGGCGGTGGGGTCACCTTCGCGTCCTGGGCGCGGTAGTCGCCCCCGGGCATCCGCTCGACGCACTGGCGCACGATGCGGACCGACTCGCGGATCTCGTTGAGTCGCACGGCGAAGCGGTCGAAGTTGTCGCCGTAGGTGCCCACGATGACGTCGAAGTCGACCTGGTCGTAGGCGAGATAGGGCATCGTGCGGCGCAGGTCCCACGCGACCCCCGTCGAGCGCAGGATCGGCCCGGTGACCCCTAGGGCCATCGCCTCCTCCGCCGAAATCGGGGCCACCCCCTCCATCCGACCCCGGAAGATGGGCTGCCCGGTGAGCAGCTCGTCGTACTCGTCGGTGCGCTCGAGGATGGTGTCGCAGATCACGGTCACGTCGTCCTCCCACCCGTCGGGGAGGTCGGCCGCGACCCCGCCGGGCCGGACGTAGTTGTTGTTCATGCGCAGCCCGGTCGTCTTCTCGAAGAAGGCGAGGATCAGTTCGCGCTCTCGGAAGCCGTAGATCATCATCGAGGTCGACCCGAGGTCCATCCCGTTGGTGGCCATCCACACGAGGTGCGACGCCATCCGGTTGAGTTCGGCCATCATCATCCGGATCCAGATGGCGCGCTCCGGCAGCTCCACCCCGAGCAGGGTCTCCACCGCCGTGCAGTAGCCCAGCTCGTTGGAGATGGGGCTCAGGTAGTCCATCCGCGTCACGTTGGTCGCGCCCTGGACGTAGCTGAGGGTCTCGCCGGTCTTCTCCATGCCCGTGTGCAGGTAGCCGATCACCGGCTTGGTCCGGAGCACGTACTCGCCGTCGAGCTCGAGCATGAGCCGCAGCACGCCGTGGGTCGCGGGGTGGGCCGGACCCATGTTGATGATCATCGTCTCGTCGTCGTGGCGCTCGACGTCGACGTCACGGGGGTCGAGCGTGATGCCCGTGCCGCGCAGCACGGCACCCACCTCGCGGCCGAGCTCGTCGGGGCCGGTGGAGCGCCGCTCCCGCAGACCCTGGGGGCCCTCGGAGGTCTCGGCGGTGAGCCGCTCGACCCGTTCGGCGACGCGCACCGTGGTCTCGTGGGTCACGTCGCTCACCGCGGCCCCGGTGCTTCCTTGAACTGGACGGGCACCCGGCCCACGGCGTAGTCCTTGCGCAGGGGGTGGCCCTCCCAGTCCTCGGGCATCAGGATGCGGGTCAGGTCGGGGTGGCCGTCGAAGAGGATCCCGAAGAGGTCGAAGGCCTCACGCTCCATCGCCTCGGTCCCGGGGTACAGGTCGAAGAGGGAGTGGACGCGGGGCTCGCGGTCCCCGGCCTGCACGCGCACGCGCACGCGCCGGCGCGACGAGACGCTGAGCAGGTTCACCACGACCTCGAAACGAGTGGCGACCACGCCCTCGGGCAGGACCCGGCCGGGGTGGCCGAGGTAGTCGACCCCGCAGAGGTCCACGCAGATCTCGAAGCCGTCGTCGCGCCAGGCGCGCACGAGGTCGAGGTACGCCCCGCTCGTCGGGAAGCAGGCGACGTCGCAGGCGAGCGCGTCCGCGCACGCCACGCCGGGAGGGGCCGTCGGGGGGAGGGGGATCACGTGGGCGTTCCCAGCCTCACCGCCACCGGGACCACCGGGGTCCAGCCGTCGGACGACGCCGCGGGCGGGGTCGCGCCCCCGCGGCGCTGCAGCACCTCACCGGTGCGGATCTTCTCGTGCAGGGTGAAGATCGCGTGCATCAGCGTCTCGGGGCTCGGCGGGCAGCCCGGCGCGTAGACGTCCACGGGCACGACCTGGTCGACGCCCTGGACGATCGCGTAGTTGTTGAACATCCCGCCCGACGAGGCGCACACGCCCATCGAGATCACCCACTTGGGCTCCATCATCTGGTCGTAGACCTGGCGGAGCACGGGGGCCATCTTCTGGCTGACCCGACCCGCGACGATCATCAGGTCGGCCTGGCGCGGCGAGTTGCGGAAGACCTCCATCCCGTAGCGCGCCAGGTCGTAGTCGGCCGCCCCGGCGGCCATCATCTCGATCGCGCAGCACGCCAGGCCGAACGTCGCGGGCCAGACCGACGCGCGCCTAGCCCAGCGGACCATGTCCTCGAGCCGACCGGTGAGGAAGTTGTGGTGGAGGTCCTCCAGGGCCATCAGGCCACCCGCTCCCTCTCGGCGCCGTGGCGCTGGATGGTCGAGGACGTCGTGCGCGTGGGCATCGCGCGCACCAGGTGCTTGACGGGCCCCCAGGTCAGCGCCCCCTCGCTCACGAGGAAGAGCAGGGCCCCGAAGACGGTGGCCGAGAAGATCAGCACCTCGACGAGCCCGAAGGCCCCGAGCTGGTGGAAGACGACGGCGAAGGGGTACATGAAGACGACCTCGATGTCGAAGATCACGAAGATCATCGCCACCAGGTAGAAGCGCACCGGGAAGCGCTGGGGTGGCTCGGTCTCGGGCACGATGCCGCACTCGTAGGGGGCGAGCTTGGCGTCGGTCGGGCGCTTGTGCGGGGCGAGGACGGCCGACGCGACCAGGGAGCCGGCGACGAAGACGATGCCCAACGCGAGCATCACCAGCAGTGGGAGGTACTGGCTCACGTCCATCTTTTCTACCAGGTCCGCGAGCCTCCCTCTGACGCGCTCGCACCGGCGCCGCGCGCGCTCGCGCCTAAGGTGTCCTCGTGCCCGACCCTCCCCTGTCGAGTGTGGCCGCGACCCCCTACGACGTGGTGGTGGTCGGCGCCGGCCCCTCGGGCTCAGCCTGCGCCTACTGGCTCGCGCGCGCGGGCTGGTCGGTGTGCGTGGTGGAGAAGAAGGAGTTCCCGCGCGCGAAGACCTGCGGCGACGGGCTGACCCCGCGCTCGGTGCGCCAGCTCGCCGATATGGGCCTCGAGGACGAGGTCGCGGCCCACGGCCACCGCTACCGCGGCCTGCGCGCCCACGGGTTCGGGGCCTCGCTCGAGATGGCCTGGCCCGAGCACCCCCGCTTCCCCGACTACGGCTACACGATCACCCGCTTCGACCTCGACGGGCTGGTGGCGCGCCACGCGTCGGCCCACGGCGCGGTCGTGCTGACCCACGCCGAGGTGACCGACCCGCTCGAGCCCTCCCCCGGCGCCCCCGGGCGCCTCGGGGCCGCCCGGGGGGTCGTCGTGCGCGACGCCGCGACCGGCGAGCACGCCGAGCTGCGGGCGCGCTACGTCGTGGCGGCCGACGGTCAGAACTCGCGCCTCGGCCGCGCCCTCGGGGTCACGCGCAACCGCCGCTGGCCGATGGGCATGGCGCTGCGGGGCTACTACACCAGCGAGCGCCACGACGAGCCCTGGATCGACTCGTACCTCGAGCTGCGTGACGAGGAGGGCCGTCCGGTCCCGGGCTACGGCTGGGTCTTCCCCCTGGGCGACGGCCGGCTCAACGTCGGCGTCGGGCTCCTGTCGACCGCGGGCGCGTGGCGGGGGGTCAACACCACCAAGCTCCAGGAGCGCTTCGTGGCCCAGGTCGGGGCCGAGTGGGGGCTCGACGCGACCACCTCGCTGGGGGCGCCGATGGGGGGGCGGCTGCCCATGGGGCTCTCGCGCGGGCCCCGCGCGGGGGCCAACACGCTCGTCATCGGCGACGCCGCGAGCGCGATCAACCCCTTCAACGGCGAGGGCATCGCCTACGGCTACGAGACGGGCCGGCTCGCCGCGGCCGTGCTGGGCGAGGCCCTCCTCTCTGGGGACCCGTCGGCGCTCGAGGACTACGAGGCCCGCCTCGAGGCCCGCTACGGCGACTACTACCTGCTCGCCCGGGCCTTCGTCCGCCTGCTCTCCGAGCCCCGGGCGCTCGCGGCGTGCGTCGCCGCCGGCCTGCGGGTCGCGCCGGTGATGAACGAGCTGCTCGTGGTGATGGCGAACCTCATGCGCGACGACGAGCCCGGCCCGGCCGAACGGGCCTACCGGGTCTCGGTGCGCCTAGCCCGCGCCCTGCCCGAGTCGGTCTGGGCCGCCCTCTTCGACGAGGAGTCCTAGGCGGCGCGCGCCGAGGCGGCGCTCACGCGCGACTGGATCGTCGCGACGAGGGCGTCGAGCAGCCCGCGGGCTCGCTGGAACGACGGCACCAGGGCGTCGAGGGTCACCTCGTAGTGACCGTGGGTCACGACCGCGACGACGAGCTGGAGGCGCACGCTGAGCAGCGGCACGTCCAAGCGCACGTAGCCCCCGCGCGCGAAGACCGACGACAAGAGCGTGTGGGGCCGCCACGACAGGGCCCCCGGCGGGGCCGCCGTCGACTGACCCTCCTCGCCGAGCAGGAGCGCGGCCTGGGAGTCGACGAAGCAGCGGCCGAAGCCGGCCCGGCCCATCTCGGCGGTGTCGCGGCGCACCATCGTCGTCGTCCGGTAGTACTGGGCGACCGAGGCGATCTCGCCGCCGCCGCCGAGGTTGCTCTCGAACACGGCCGAGGAGACCTGGTAGTCGGGCTGCTGGCCGGCGGACCCGTAGACGCGGTCGGCCCGCGCGCTGACCCCGAGACACCCCTGGAAGACCGACGCGGCGGCGTCGAAGGCCCGGTTCGCGCTGGTCGAGGCGCGGGGGGCCGTCGTGGTGGTCGAGGTGTACACCTTGTCGGCCGGCGGGACGATGTAGGAGAGGACGCCCTCGGTGTTCGCGAACCAGCCCGGGGGCAGGTCCGCGAGGGTCAGGTTGGCGCCGCGCGCGCTCGCCAACTCGTCGGGCCCGCGGCGCACCAGCCAGGCGACCGCACCGGCGGCGACCGACGCCACGAGCACCGCCGCGGCCACCACCACCAGCGCGAGGCGCGGCCGGCCCCGGCGCACCACGCCGCCGTGGGCCTCCACGAGCGCCGCGAGCGCGTCGAACCCCTCGACCCCCCGGCGGCGCCACAGGTAGCGCACCCCGCCGACGGTGGCCGCGAGCCCGACGCGGCCGGCCGCGCGCACGAGCTCCACGTCGCCGAGCTCGCTCCAGGGGGTCTGCCAGGCGACCGGCGGCACCCCGGCCAGCTGGGTGAGGGCCGCGTCGTCGACGAGGAGGGTCACGGGCTCGGTCGGCCCGTTGGGGACGAAGGGCGGCCGGACGCTCCAGTCGGCGCTGGCGACGGCGCTCACGGGCGCAGCGAGCGCGCCACGTCGCCGGCGGCGTCGGCCGTGCGCGCGAGGTCGGCGTCGCTGTGGGCGAGCGAGGTGAACAGGATCTCGTAGGCACCGGGCGCCAGGGCGATGCCGCGCTCGAGCATCCCGTGGAAGAAGCGCGGGTACAGCCCGTTGGTCGCGAGCGCGCGCGCCTCGTCGGCGTTGGTGGGGGCCGCGAACTCCTCCTCGGCGAGGTAGATCCCGGCCAGGGCGCCGACGGTGGGGACCCGGCAGAAGAGCCCGGCGTCGGCCACGGCGGCCTCGAGAGACCGCCCGAGGGCGGCCACGCGCTCGGCGAGGCCCGCGAGCTCGCCCGCGCCGACCATCGCCAGGACCTGGAGCCCAGCCGCCGTGGCGAGCGGGTTGCCCGACAGCGTGCCCGCTTGGTAGACGGGACCCTCGGGCGCGAGGGCGCGCAGCGTCGCGCGCCGGCCCCCGAAGGCCCCCACGGGCAGGCCGCCGCCGATGACCTTGCCGAAGCACCACAGGTCGGGGGTCACCCCGAAGTGCTCCTCGGCCCCGCCCCGGGCGAGGCGGAATCCGGTGATGACCTCGTCGAAGACGAGCAGGGCGCCGACCCGGTCGCACTCGGCGCGCAGCCCCTCGAGGAAGCCCGGCACCGGGGCCACCAGGTTCATGTTGCAGGCCACCGGCTCGACGAGCACGCAGGCCACCGTCTCGTCCAGGGTCGGCACCTCGTTGTAGGGGGCGACGCGAGTGTCGGCGACGGCCCCCGCGGTGACCCCCGCCGAGCCGGGCAGGCCGAGCTGGGCCACCCCGCTGCCGCCGGCGACGAGCAGGGCGTCGGAGTGGCCGTGGTAGCAGCCGTCGAACTTGACGACGCGGTCGCGCCCGGTGGCCCCGCGCGCCAGGCGCACCGCACTCATGACGGCCTCGGTGCCCGAGGAGACGAGCCGGACCTGCTCGAGCCCGGCGACGGCCCCGGTCATCGCCTCGGCGAGCAGCACCTCACCCGGGGTGGGCGCGCCGAAGGTCGACCCGTCGGCCGCGGCGCGCGCCACCGCGGCCACCACCTCGGGGTGGGCGTGGCCCACCAGCGACGCGCCGTAGGACTGGACGTAGTCGAGGTAGCGGCGGCCCTCGACGTCCTCGACGTAGGCCCCCACGCCGCGCGCGACGGTGTAGGGCACGCCCCCGACCGAGGTGAACGAACGCACCGGGGAGTCGACCCCGCCGGGGATGACCGCGCGCGCCCGCGCGAACCACTCGTCGTTGGTCACGACAGCGCCCCGGCCAGCTCGCCCGCGAAGTAGGTGAGGATGGCGTCGGCGCCGGCCCGGCGGATGGCGGTGAGCAGCTCGAGCGCGACCGCCCGCCCGTCGATCCAGCCCCGCTCGTCGGCGGCCTTGACCATCGCGTACTCCCCGCTCACCTGGTAGGCGAGGACCGGCACCTCGAGCGCGGCGCGCAGGTCGCTCAGCACGTCGAGGTAGGCGATGCCCGGCTTCACCATCACCATGTCGGCCCCCTGGTCGACGTCGGCGCGCGCCTCGAGCAGCGCCTCACGGCGGTTGCGCGGGTCCTGCTGGTAGCCGCGCCGGTCGCCCCCGCCGGCGATCTCGACCGCCACGGCCTCGCGGAACGGCCCGTAGAGGGCGCTCGCGTACTTCGCGCTGTAGGCCAGCACGGCGACCTCGCTGAAGCCGGCCCCGTCGAGGGCCGAGCGGATCGCGCCGACCTGGCCGTCCATCATGCCGCTCGGGGCGACCACGTGGGCCCCGGCCTCGGCCTGGGCGAGCGCCACCCGCGCGTAGAGCTCGAGGGTGGCGTCGTTGTCGACCGTGCCGCGCGCGTCGAGCACGCCGCAGTGGCCGTGGCTGGTGTACTCATCAAGGCACAGGTCGGCCATGACCACCAGGTCGTCGCCCACGTCGGCGCGCAGGCGCGTCAGGGCCACCTGGACCACGCCCTCGGGGTCCCAGGCCCCCGAGCCGGTGGCGTCCTTGCGCTCGGGGACCCCGAAGAGGATCACCGAGCCCACCCCCGCGCGCGCGAGCCCCTCGACCTCGCGACGCAGCGAGTCCAGGGTGTGCTGGGAGTGGCCGGGCAGCGAGAGGATCGGGCGGGGCTCGTCGCGCCCCTCGGCGACGAACAGCGGCGCGATCAGCCGGGAGGCGGAGAGGTCGGTCTCGGCGACGAGGTCGCGCAGGGCGGCGCTGGCGCGCAGGCGGCGGGGTCGCTGGGCCGGGAACACGGGGCCAGCCTATTGGGCCCCTCCCCCGGGCCCCCGGCGCGGCGCGAGGCGCGCGAGCGCCGCGGTCGCCCCCGGGCCCCAGGCCACCAGGACCCGCTCGTGGTCCGCGGTGACGGCCGCCCGGGTCGTCTCGCCGGGCACCACGACCCAGGCGTCCGGCGCCACCGAGCCCGCCACCACCGCCCAGGCCGAGGGCGCCCCGACCACGACCACGTCGGCCGCCTCGAGCCGGGCGCGCTCGGACGCCCCCAGCGCGACCGGGAGCGTCGCGTAGCACTCGAGGACCGAGGGGGCGAGCCCGCGCGCGGCGAGCGCCTCGGCGAGTTCACGCCGGCCGCCCCGGGCCGCCAGCACCAGGACCGGCCCCTCGTCGATCGCCGAGGCCAGGGCGAGGGCGCCGGCGTCACCGACCACCGCACAGGCCGTTCCGAGCTCCTCGAGCGCGGCCGCGGTCGCCGGGCCGACCGCCGCGACGCGCGCGCCGGAGGCGAGGGCCGCGTAGCGCGCGGCC
>JAJXZW010000006.1 GCA_021779855.1 Actinomycetes bacterium | reverse complement strand
CGCGCGCCGCGGCGCTCCAGGGCGCCCGCCGCCCGGTCGAGGGCCGGGGCCAGCCGGCGACGCAGGCGGGCGTCGAACATCAGGCGGCCGCTGCCCCTCGACGTCGGGGCAGGGGGAGGCGCTGGGCCAGGTCGAGGTTCTCGACCGGGTCGAGGACCCCGTGCTGCACGCAGGCCGGCACCGTGCGCCCGTCCTCGGGGTGGGCCATCAGGTAGGAGCAGGCGGCCAGGCGCTCTTGGACCTCGCGGACCTCGGGGTCGGTGGCGACCTCGCCGGCCTCGAGCAGCGCCCACGCCGGGGCGACCTGGGCGGCGTCCATGAACCGGTGCATCACGAAGGTCGTCAGGCGGGGCCGCTCGGTGAGCACGCGGCGCCACCCACCGGCCCGGCGCACGGTGCGCCGGGCCCAGGCGAGGGCCGTCCCGACGAGCCGCGGGTGGCTGAGGGCGACGACCCCGAGGCGCAGGGCCACGAGTGGCGCCGGGGCCGAGAAGTGGAAGCCGCCGAGGTGGGTGAAGAGCGCGTCGCGGGCGGCGAGGTCCCGGGGGTCGTCCTCGTCGAGCAGGCTCACCCAGCGCTCGCCGGTGTAGAAGCCCCAGGCGGTGCGGTTGCAGCGCAGGTCGCCCACCTGCAGGACCCGGTAGGGCAGGCGGGCCCCGGCCCCCTCCTCGATCCGCGCCCACACCCGGTCGGGGTCGAGGAGCGAGTAGTCCGAGCGCCACCGCCGGTCGTCACCGACGAAGGCGGCGGGCTGGAAGGAGAACATCCCGTAGCCGAGCCGGCGGGCCCCGGCGAGCAGGTCGGGGATCTGGTCGACGTTCTCGGGGGTCACGGTGACGTTGTGGGCGAGGAAGGTGCGCACGCCGCGCTCGCGCAGGCGGGCGAACATCGCGGCCACCCGAACGCGCTCCGGCGTGAGGTCGGTCTCGCGCTCGACCCGGCGCTGGCCGCGCCGTCCGCGCATCGTCGAGTCGATGTGGACCGCGAAGGAGAGCCGCGCCAGCCGTCGCCGCCCGTCGGGCCCGGTCACCAGGCGCTCGAGGTAGTCGAGATCGATGTCCCCGTGGGAGAAGCTCATCGGCTCGCGCCCGTGGCGGCGCATGGCGAGGAGCGCCGCGGCGTGGTCGTCGGGGTCGAGCAGGGTCACCTCGCCACCGATGAGCTGGGCGTGCGCGTGGGGCGCGCGCGCCCCGAAGAAGGCCATCTGCGACTCGACCTCGGTGACGGTGTGGGGCCCGTCGACCCGCACGCGGTTCGCGTCGGAGGAGTGGTAGCAGGGTGTGCACGAGAAGTTGCAGCGCGGGAAGACCCCGTGGGTCCCCTCGCACTCGACGCCGAAGCGCCCCAGGGTCTGGGCGGGTGTGCGCACGTGCTCGGGCAGCTCCGCCCAGCGCCGCGCCAGGGCGTCGCGGGCCGCGGGGCTGACGGGTCGCAGAGCGTCCCTCACCCGCTCGGCGACGCGCGTCGGTCGCCGCGCGGGCTCAGTCCTCATCGTCCTCGTCGCCCTCGGCCAGGCGGGCGGCGAACGCGCGCAGCCGCTCGAGGGCGTCGTTGTCGCCGATCACGCCCGGCTCGTCGTCGGGGGTGCCGTGGAGCACGTCGACGATGCGGCGATACGTGTCGAACTCCATGCCGCAGCGCACGCAGGTCTTCAGGTGTTCGCGGACCTGCTCGGCCGTGGCCGCGTCGAGCTCGCCGTCCAGGTAGTGCTGGAGCCAGCGTCCCATCGCGTGACAGGTGCGCATCTCGTCCACGGTCTCGCGCACGTGCTGGAGCCTCTTCATCGTCGGGAACCTTTCGTCGGGGCCAGGTCGGCCTTGATGAGGTGCTCGCGCACGCTGCGTCGCGCGCGGTGCAGTCGGCTCATCACCGTGCCGATGGGGACGCCGAGGACGGCCGCCGCCTCGGCGTAGGCGAGACCGTCGACGTCGACCAGCTCCATCACCCGCCGGCGGGCCTCGGGCAGCTCACCCATCGCCGCGCGCACGGCGGCGGTGAAGGCGCGCGACTCGGTGAGCTCGGCCGGATCACTCACCCGGGACTCGGGCACGGTCTCGGCGTCCTCGGCGCGCTCGAGGCTCTCGGGCCGGCGCGCGCGGAATCGATTGGCGTTGACGTTGCGCAAGATCGTGAAGAGCCACGCCCTCGGGTGCGCGCCGTCGAAGGTGTGGATCGCCCGGTAGGCGCGCAGCAGCGTCTCTTGGACCAGGTCCTCGGCGTCGTGGGGGTTCGAGCTGAGCGAGCGGGCGACCCGCAGCAGGGCCGGGACCTCGGGCACGACGTAGCGCGAGAAGGGGTCCGACGCAGTCGCCCGCTCCGCCCGGCGGTGGCCCTCGGCGTCCATCACCGGTGCAACCCTCGCACACACCGGGCTATTCCCGTGACGAGGGCCGCGCGGAGCGCCCGGCGAACTCCCCGAAGAACTGGGCGGCGGCCTGCTGGATCGCGACCGACCAGCTGGGGTAGGGGTGGGCGGTGAGGGCCAGGCGCGCCGGCGCGAGGTCGGCGCGCAGGGCCAGGGCCAGCTCGGCGATCATCTCGCCGGCCCGCGGGGCCACGATCGTCGCCCCGACCAGGCGCCCCCCGAGCCGGTGGCGCGACAGGGGTCGCGCGACGGCGATCAGCTTGACGAAGCCGTCGGTCTCGCCGGTGGCGCGGGCGCGGTCGACCTCCTCGAGGGGCACGAAGGCGACCCGGGCCGACGGGTCGTCGACCTCGGCCTCGGTCGCCCCGACGCGGGCCACCTCGAGGGAGCCGTAGGTGACGGCGGGCGCCCACTCGGGGTGGGCGCGCAGCGCGGGCACGGGACCGAGGGCGTTGAGGGCGGCCACGCGCCCCATCTCGTAGGCGACGTGGGTGAGGTTCAGGGGGGTGGCGACGTCGCCCGCCGCGTAGACGCCCCGGGCGGAGGTCCGCAGCCGTCGGTCGACGCGCACGTGGCCGCTGGGCCCGAGGGTGACGCCGGCGGCCTCGAGGCCGAGCCCGGCCGTCGCGGGCGTCCGCCCCAGGGCCACCAGGAGGAGGTCACCGGTGACGGTACGCCCGTCGGCGAGGTTCACCTCGACCTCCTCGGAGTGGTGGACCTCGCGCGCGGCGTGGCCGGTGACCACCTCGACGCCGAGCCGGGTGAGGAAAGTCGTCACCGCGGCGCTCGCCTCGGGCTCCTCGCGCGGGAGCAGGCGCGCCGCCGCCTCGACCACCGAGACCCGGCTGCCCAGGCGGGTGAAGGCCTCGGCCATCTCGACCCCGATCGGCCCGCCACCGAGGATGACCAGGTGCCCGGGTCGCCGACCGATCGCGAAGAGGTCCTCGTTGGTCACGGTCCGCGGCCCGACGAGCCCCGGGATGGGGGGCCGCGCCGCGCCGGCCCCGGCGCACAGGACGACCCGGCGCGCCGCGAGGGCCCGGCCGTCGACCTCGAGGGTCCGCGGGCCGACGAAGCGGGCGCGCCCGTCCAGCACCGTGACGCCCTGGGCCCTGAGGGTCTCGGCGCTCTCGGTCGCGGCGACCTCCCCGACGACGCGGGCGACGTCGGCCATCGCGCCGGCGAAGTCTCCGCCCGCCCGGGCCGAGGCCAGGAGCGTCTTGGAGGGCACGCATCCGCGGAAGGTGCAGTCGCCCCCGAGGGGGCCGTCGTTGATGAGGGTCACCGCGGCCCCGCGCCGCCGGGCGGCCCCGGCCGCCGACAGCCCCGCGGCGCCTCCGCCGACGACGACCAGATCTCGTTCCACTATCGGGCAACCGTCACCGGGGCGACCCTATTCCCGACCCCCCCGGGGAATAGCGCGGGTGCGCGCGGCGTTGCCCCGGTGTGAGGGCTCCGACGCCTCCCGGGTCGCCGTCCGCGGCGGGCGAACGCCTCGCCTGGTCACGACCGCGCGAGGCGCTCGCTCACCTCGTGCGGGGCCGGACGGCCCGGGTCGCCGCCCCGGTAGCGGCCGTCGTGGGCACGGTGCTCTCGGCGGCCAACGAGGGGTCCTCGATCCTGGCCGGCCGCCTCGGCGCGGCCGGCGTCGCGCGGCTCGTGGTCAACTTCGTCGTCCCCTTCCTGGTGGCGAGTTGGGGCGCCCTCTCGACGCACCGCCGGCGAGGGGTCGGGAATACGCCCGACGCCGAGCGGGTTACCCAGGCATGAGCACCATCACCCACGCCAATGACCGCTTCAGCTTCGAGCGCGACGTCCTGACCTCGCCGGTTCCGGTCGTCGTGGACTTCTGGGCCGACTGGTGCGGCCCGTGCCGCCTGGTCGCCCCCGAGCTGGAGCGGCTCGCCGCGGCCCACGGCGACGCCCTGCGCGTCGTCAAGGTCGACGTCGACCGCAACGGCGAAGTCGCCGCCGAGTACGGGATCCAGTCGATCCCGACCATCGCCCTGTTCCGGGCGGGCCGCTGGATCGCCTCGAGCGTCGGCGCGAAGCCGGCGCGCGACATCGAGCGCGACCTGGGCCTCGTCTCCGCGGAGGCGTGAGCACGCCCGGCGCGACCGGCCTCGCCGGCGCGCTGATCGAGTTGCCCTGCGTGTCGGCGAGCCAGATGCGCCGGGTCGACGAGGTCGCGGTGCGCCGCTACCACGTCCGCGTCATCCAGATGATGGAGAACGCCGGACGGGCGCTGGCGGACCTCGTCAGCGGGCGGCTCTCGCCCCGGCGGGTCGTGGTCCTCGCGGGCGCCGGGCACAACGGGGGCGGGGGGCTCGTCGGCGCGCGCCACCTCGCCAACCGCGGGGTCGAGGTGAGCGTCGTCACCGACCCCGACGCCCACCGCGCCCCGCTCACCGCGCACCAGCTGCGCGCCCTCGTCGCGAGCGGCGTCGAGGTCACCGACCGGCCGCAGCTCGGCAGCGACGCGGTGACCGACGCGCTGGTCGGGTACTCGCTCACCGGGCCCCTGCGCGGACGGGCCGCCGACTGGTCGCGCTGGACCCGCCGCCAGGGGGCGCCGGTCGTCTCGCTCGACCTGCCCACCGGGCTCGACGCCACGACGGGCGTCCTCGACCCGGCGGCCACCCGCGCCGACCTCACCGCGACCCTGGTCCTGCCCAAGCGGGGGATGGTCGACCGGCCCGAGGTCGGCGAGGTGCACCTGGTCGACCTGGGCGTCCCGCGGGCCGCCCTCGCCGCCGCCGGGCTCGACGCGCCCGCGCTCGGCGCGCTCGGCGCTACCGTGACGCTGGTGGCCGTCCCCGGTGGGTTCGCCGCCGGAGGGGAGGTCGCTCGGTGAAGGTGGACCTGATCTACGACGAGGACTGCCCGAACTGGCGCACGGTCGCCGGCGAGCTCACCGAGTTGCTCGGCGAGCGCGACTTCACCCTCGAGCTACGCGAGTCCGCGACCCTCGATCCGACCCTCGCCGCCCGCTACCGGGGCTCCCCGACGATCCTCGTCGACGGGCGCGACCCCTTCGTCAACGAGGGCGAGCCCGTCGGGGCGGCCTGTCGGATCTACCGGACCCCGCGGGGTCCGGCCGGTGCGCCGACCCTCGAGCAGCTGCGCGGCGCGCTGGGCGCGCGGGGGCGCTGACGTGGCCCGCGACCCGGTGCCGTCGCCCCCCGGGGAGCTGCTCGAGCGGCCGGATGCGGTCGCCGAGACGCCGGTCAGCGTGCGACTGGGCGAGGGAGTCGCGGAGCTCGCGGCGTCGCGCGGGGGCGTCATCTACCTGCGCCTGCGCGAGTCGCGTTGCTGCTCGGGGACGCTCGCCTTCTTCGACGCGACCACCGAGCCCCCCGCGCCGGGGGACACCGAGCGCGCGTGGCGCGTCGGGGGCGTCGAGGTCCGGCTCGTCAGCGCACTTCGCCGACCCCCCACCGAGATCGCCATCGAACGACGCGGGCGCCGGGGCCGTCTCGTCGCCCTCTGGGACGGCTGCGCGTACCGCCTCTGACCCGGGGCCCGGGGTCAGTGCCGGTGCGGGGCGAGTCGTGCCGTTGCGTCGGTGAGGGTCCCGGGCCGGTCGAGCCAGGCCGCGGTCTGCTCCTTCGCCCGCCCGATGAGCTCGCTCGTGTGGGCGAAGTCCAGCGGGGAGACGGCGAGCGGGCAGAGCGGGGGCATGACGCGCAGGTCCAGCGTCCCCGCGTGGCGCTCGATGTCCTCGCGGAGGCGGCGTTGGATCAGCAGGGTGAGCGAATGGAACGCGACCCCGAGCGCGCTGCGCGGCGTGGCGCCCGCGGCGCAGGCGAAGCCCGTCGGCAGCACGTAGACCGTCGTCGCCCCGCGCTCGAGGGCGTGGGAGACCGGGGCGTTGTTGGCCACGCCGCCGTCGACGTGGGGGTGGCCGCCGATCCACACCGGTGGGAAGATCCCCGGGAGGGCGGCGCTGGCCATGACGGCGTCGACGACCGGGCCGCGGGTGATGAGCGTCTCGTCGCCGCTGTCGAGGGCGACGGCGACCACCGCGAGGGATATCGCGGACTCCTCCACCCGTGCCGACCCGAAGCTCTCCTCGAGCAGTCGGCGCAGCCCGTGGGGGGGACCAGGTGATCGGCCCGTCCGGCGATCCCGCGCAGGCCGACGAGCAGTCGGCCCGGGAAGATGTGCTCTCGACGGACCCGACACCAGACACGCGCCAGTTCCTCGACTCCCGCCGGCCCGGGCTGGGTGGCCACCCACGCGGCGTTGATGGCCCCGATCGAGGTGCCGAGCACGAGGTCGGGCTCGATACCGCGCTCGGCGAGGGCGCCGAGCATCCCCACCTGGACGGCGCCGAGGCTGCCGCCCCCGCTGAGGACGAACGCGGTCGTCACGGCGGGGCCGTCGTCAGCTCGTGCGCGGCCGGCGCTCGCGTCGCCACCGCCGCCCGAGCGCGCGGGCGGCGGTGAGCAGGACCACCACGCCGTCGTAGGCCCACGAGAGGCCCGGGTGCCCGGAGGCCTCGAGGGCGAAGGAGCCGAGGATCGCGACGGCGACCACCGCCCCCCGCACGCCGTCGCGGCGGGGGCGGCCGCCGGGCGTCTCGGGAGACCGGCCCACGGCGGTCAGGACCTGGTCGAGGGAGGGGTTCACGAGGGCGCGCCCGCCGACGACGACCGACGGCACGGTCTCGTTGCCCCGTGCGACGCGACGCACCGCCGCGGCGGCCACGGGGTCGCGCCAGATGTCGACCTCGGTCCGCTCGACCCCGAGCCGGGCGAGGCCGGCGAGCAGGCGCGCGCACGAGGCGCAGCCCGGTCGCCAGTAGACGGTGACCGACGGGGGGCCCGGCACCGCGGTGACGGCGCGCCGGGACTCACCCGACGCGCCGTCATCGCCCTCGGGGGGGCCGAGGGTGTCGCTCGCCATCGGCTCAGGCCCCCGCCCTCGCCGAGCGCGGGGCGAGCGCCGAGGCCAGGATCGCCCCGACGACCAGACCGAACATGAGGTGGGCGATGAAGAACCACCACTGGGGCACGAAGGCCATCATCGAGTTCGTCGGGGGCAGCAGGACCCAGCGCATGAGCACGTACACCACCGCCCCACCGATCATCGAGGTGCCGATCACACCGGCCCGCGTGCGCAGCGCCGTCAGGCCCGCGCGACGGGCGCCCACGATCACGGCGGCGAAGGCCACACCGAACACCAGCGACATCATCATGTGCAAGATGAGCCCCACCACGACCCGCCCGGGGCTCACGGGCATGGCCGCCATCACCGCGTCGCGCGCCGAGGCCGGCATGCCCGCCAGCAGCTGACTCACCGTCGAGTTGGTGGCGTGGCCGGTCATGAGCTGGCCCATGAGCTGGACCTTGGCCGCGGGGACGTGCATCCCCATGAGCAGCGACCCGAGGCGCTGGACCATGGCCGAGCTGATGTGGCCGCTGGCGATCGCCGCGCTCATCTGGCCCATGGCCGACGCCGGCAGTGAGATGCCCATGGCCCCCAGCAGGGACGGCAGCATCGTGAGGGGCGGGGTGATCGTGAAGACGAAGGCCGGGATTCCGAGGTTGACCGGGCTCCAGAAGCCCTGGCCCGCGACGGCCATCACGACCATCATGATCATCGCCAGCACGACGCCACCGGCCAGGCCCGCGCCGAGGGCCCGGGGGACCAGACGGGTGGTGGGTGGGGCCGCCAGGGCGGCGGTGCGGTAGGTGGTGGCTGTCGTCATCTGATTCGTCCTTTTCCGGGTCCTCGGCCGTGTCGACCTCGCTGACGCAACCCGGCTCACCGCGAGGTCATTCCCTCGCCCTCGATCGGGGGCGACGGCTCGGGCGAGGTGCTGGGCCAGGGTCGTGATCAAGGCGAGCCGGTTGAGCACCAGCAGGGTCCCCAGCCCGAGCAGGACCACGGCGCTGGTCACGGTCACCCCCGCCCCGTGGCGCTTGAGCCCCTGCAGCGGTGCGCGCAGCCGGTCGAAGAAGAGGGCCACAACGAGGAAGGGCAGCCCGAGACCCGCGGTGTAGACCGCGAGCAGGACGGCACCCGCACCGGCCCCGCCGCCGAGTGGCGAAGCGCGAGGCCGATCGCCCCGCCCACGATGACGACCGCCGAGGCCGCGGCGATGGCCTGGCGACGTCGTGGGCGCGGTGGTACGTCGCGTTCGGGCGGCGCCCTTACCCACGCCGGCGGTCCTGGGATCGGTGGGGTCTGGATCGAGTCGTGTGCACGGCTCCCTCCACCGAGGTGGAACTCGCCCGGCCGCACCCATTCCCGAGGACTCGGGAGCCCTGGAGCGGTCGGGCGGGTCGGGCGACCGCGCTCAAGTGGACGGCATCGGACCGGGTACCGAGACGTGGGTAGCCGGATCAGCCGCGACGGACCATCACGACCCGTCGTAAGGGGATCCCCAGGTCCGAGCCCACCCAGGTGCGTGCGAGCGCGCGGGCGCGCGGGAGTCGGCGGGGGTCGACTCCCGGGAGGTACAGGGAGTCGACGAGCCGCAGGGCGTCCCCGTCGCGCTCCATCTCGAAGGCGAAGCGCCGCCTCTCGTCCGCGAGCAGCGCCCACCGGCCGCGGGACGCCCGCTCGACCAGGGACGAGGGCGCGGACCGGTTGGGGTAGGTGAGGCGCGCCCGGCGCAGTCGCACGAGGAGGCGGGCCCAGCGCGCCTGGTCCCGCAACGTCAGCACGGAGCCCCCGCCCGGGGTGAGGGCGACGAGGCGCCCGCCGGGGGCGAGGACGCGCTCGACCTCACGGACGCACGCCTCGAGGGGCTCGAGCAGCATCAGAGCCATCGAGCACACGACCACGTCGAACGCGGCGTCGGTGAAGGGGAGGTGCGAGGCGGTCCCCACCACGTAGGCGGTGTTCGGGTGCCGGGCGGCCCTCGAGAGCTCGCTCGGCGATCGGTCGAGCCCGATCCAGGGGCGACCCCGACCCTCGGCGGCCATGGGGGCGCTCCCACAGGCGAGGTCCAGGGTGCGCGCGGAGGGCGTCGTGGCCTCCACGAGCCACTGGTAGGGCGAGCGGCCGGTGAAGTGCGAGTGGGCGAGCACGTCTTCGGTGATGCCCGGGTGTCGTTGGTGGAAGTCCCTCAGAAAGTCGGACCAGTCCGTCATCGGATCACTTCGCTCGCGCCGGGACCGCGACCGGCCGTGACGGGCAGCGGAACGCTCGGGTGCGGCATCGGACTCGGTGGGGCGTGACCATACACCCGATGCAACTCGGGACGCGCCCGAATCTTCCTGACCGGTCCCGTCACGGGTCCCCCGGGCCCTCGCGGCCCCGCTGGCGGGGGCCACCGGGGTCTGCCCCACTCGTGCGGACAACCTGACCCGCCGAGTTCCGATGGCGCGCGACGGCTCTCTCGAAGCGGGACGGGCCGTCTCGAAGACGGTCGCCGATCTCGGCGTCACCGACGGCGCCCTCTGTCACGGGATCCGGCCGGACTCGACCGAGGGCCCATCCCCGGGCGGACGACGGCCGAGTCCCGACAGCCGAGGCGCGAGGCGCCGCCGCCGCGAGCTCGAGGCCGAGGTCGAGATCCGGCGCCGGCCAACGAGCTCCTGGGATCGGGCGGCCCGCGCCCACGGGGGTCCACCCGTGATCGACATCCCCGTCGACGCCGAGTCCCCCGTCCGACGGTGCCGTCGAGTCCTCAACGTCTCCCCGGGCTCCGACGGCTACCGCTGACGTCCCCTCTCGCCCACGACGATGCGCCGCGAGTGGCCGGCGGCCCTCATCACGGATCCACGTGGCGAGCCGCGGCACCTACGGCTCGCGTCGGGTGCGCGCCGAGCCAGCTTGGGAGCGGCGGGATCGAGGTGAGCCTCAACCTCGTCACCCCTCCAACGCGACGCGGAGATCGCCGGGCTCCCGGGGCCCGCCACGGTGAGACGGCAACCGGGCGTTCCCACGATCGACGACCCCGTTGAGTGCCGGTCGCCCGCGACGAGCCCGACGAGCCGTGGGCGACCGACACCGCGCGACCGGACGCGAAGGCCGGGTCCTCTGCGGGTGCGTGAGGGACACGCGCGGCCGACGCGTCGTCGCCTGGTCCATCGACACGATCCGACACGACTCGTGGAGAACGTCCTCGACACGGCCACCGCGCAGCGCGGGGTCCGCCAGGGCGGGATCGTCCACGCCGATCACGGGGTGCAGGGCGGGTTCACCTCGTGGTCCCGCACCGAGAAGGTGTCGGCGGCGGGTCCCGCCGTCGTTCGGCTCGGTCGGCGACGCGTCCGATGGCGCGACGGCGCAGAGCCTCCGGTCGATCATGCGGATCGAGCGGCTGGACCGGGAGGCGCACCCGTCTCGAACTCACCAACGCGATCGTCGACGACGTCGGGGTCTTCACCATTCGGCCACGGCGGCACTGGCCCCTCGCTGACGTCGTGCCAATCGAATTCGAGTTGACGTTGAGGCAACGAACCGCCGGACCTCGCCACGCGACGTGGGGTGACTGGCCGGGGAAGGCCGTGACGTCAACTGAGGTCGGGGCCGCCCCGGACTGTCGTGGCGTGAGTCGATCCTCTCGGAGGATCCGCTCGCCAACCCTCCCGTCCGGCTTCAGCCGGTCGTGACGCGCTGCGGTGTGGGGCCGTCGGGGGGCGGTGACTGCTGGCCGGTGCCTTCGTCTTGGGGTTCTCGGTAGATGTAGTGGCCGCCGCGCATCCAGGAGGCGCCGGCGGCGATGAGGCACATGATGACGGCGAAGCTGAGCACGACGATGAGTCCGCTGTGGAAGGGGCCGGCGATGAGGTGGGGGAAGAACTGCTTGGAGATCAGGGTGGCGGAGTTGTGGGCGGACAGGCTGTTGAGGGTTCCGGGGCCGAGCAGGGTCTGGAGCGGGTTGGAGCCCAAGAAGGCGGCGAAGAGGAAGCCGACGGCGGGCAGGTGCGACAGCCGGGATGCTTGGGTGGGGGCGACGCCGTTGGTGATGAGCCCGTGGTAGAGGGCGGCGGGGACATGAGCGGACAGGCCGATGATCATCAAGGAGAAGAAGATGCCGATGGAGATGGGCATGCCGGTGTTCTGGAAGGTGGCCCGCATGCCCGAGCCGACGCCGCGGTGGCGTTCGGGCAGGGAGTTCATGATGCCGGCGGTGTTGGGGGAGGCGAACAGGCCGAAGGCGACGCCGTTCACGAACAGCACCAGGGCGAACAGGGGGTAGGAGAAGTCGACCGGGAGGGCCATTAACAGCCCGAAGGAGATGGCGGCCAGCACCATGCCGGCGGTGGCGAAGGGGCGAGCCCCGTAGCGGTCGGACAGATGCCCGGAGAGGGGGCCGGCGGCCAAGAAACCGACGGTGGTGGGCAGCATGTAGATACCGGCCCACAGGGGGGTGTCGGTGAAGGAGTAGCCGTGCAGCGGGAGCCAGATGCCTTGCAGCCACATGATCAACATGAACTGCAGCCCGCCGCGGCCGATCGACGACAACAGTCCGGCCAGGTTGCCGGCGGTGAAGGCCCGGATGCGGAACAGGTCCAGGTTGAACATGGGCTGCGGGGACCGTCGCTCCACCACCACGAACAGGACCAGGGCGGCGACCCCGCCGGCGAGCATCTCGATGACGAACGGGTCGGTCCAGCCCATCAGATGCCCGCCGTAGCCGCGGATGCCGTAGGTGATGCCGACCAGGAGCATGGTCAGACCCGCCGCGAAAGTCAGGTTGCCGGCCCAGTCGACGCGGGCCCGGACCCTCACCCCGAGCTCCTCGAGCTTCCAATACGACCAGATGGTTCCGGCGACGCCGATGGGGACGTTGAAGAGGAACACCCATCGCCATCCGGCCTGGCTGATCAGCCCGCCGACGATGATGCCCAAGAACGTTCCGGCCATGCTGGCGATCTGGTTTATTCCCAGGGCGGTGCCGCGCTGGTCCTCGGGGAAGGCGTCGGTCAAGATGGCCGCCGAGTTGGCCATGAGCATGGCCCCGCCGACCGCCTGGACCATGCGCATGACGATCAGTTCCACCGCCCCGGCCCCGCCGTGGCTCCAGGTGGCGGCCGCCCCGATCGAACCGAGGGTGAACACGACGAAACCGAGGTTGTACATGCGGACCCGGCCGTACATGTCGCCGATGCGGCCCAGGGTGACGACCAGGGCGGCGGTGACCAGCATGTAGCCCATGAGCATCCACAGCAGGTAGTCGAAGCTCGACGCGGCCAGCGGGTTGACGTGCAGGCCCCGGAAGATCACCGGCAGCGAGATGATCAGGGACGTGGCGTTCACGCTGGCCATCAGTACGCCCAGCGTGGTGTTCGACAGGGCCACCCACTTGTAGCCGGGCCGCACCGTCGCCGGCGGCGACGATCCGCTGCCCGTGGTCACGCCGCGGGGGTGGGGATGATGGCGACCGGTGCGGGACTCAGGTGGGCCAGGGCGTGGCTGGTCGAGCCCAGCAACATCTCGTGGACGGCGCCCACCCCCCGGCAGCCCACCACCACCAGCCGGGCGTGCTCGGCTCGACCCAGCAGGGCCTCCACCGGGCGGCCCTCGACCACCACGTGGTCCACGCCGGCCAGCCCACCAGGGAGGCGAGCGGCCGCCGCGTCCTGGATCCTCTGCGCGTCCTGGGCCGGCTCGGCCCCGCCGGCGCGGGCCGTGACCACCTCCAGTCGGGCTCCGCCCAGCGCCGCCTCGCCGGCCGCCCAGTCGAGGGCGGCGTCGGCGCCGGGCGAGCCGTCCACGCCCACCACGATCGGCCCGTCGGCCGTGGCGCCGTCACGGCCGGGGACGATCACCACCGGCTTGGGCGGGCGACTCGCCAGGGACTGGCTGACCGAACCGAGCAGCAACCCGGCCACCCCACCCCGGCCGCGAGACCCCACCACCACCAGGGCGACCTCGTCGCGGTCGGCCAGGTCCCGCAGCACCACCGCGGGTGGCCCCTCCGTCACCACCGAGCGCACCTCGACGCCCACCGGGACCTCGTCGACGGCGGCCAGCACCTTCTCGAGGATCTCGTGGCCCTCGCGTTCGAAGTCCGGCCCGTCGCCCACCGGCAGCGCCGGGTCGCCGTAGGCGACCGCCGGGATGTACCAGGCGTACACCGCGCGCAGCGGGCAGCCCCGGCGGGCTGCCTCGGCCAGCCCCCACCGAAGGGCCCGTCGGCTGTTATCCGAGCCGTCCACTCCCACCACAACTTCCGCCGTTGCCGTTTCAGCAGCCATCGACTTGCGCACCCCCTAACAGAGCTCCTCGTCCAGGCTCGACCCGTTGATGGTCCCGAGGGTAGGGGCGAAAGGCCCTTCAGGAGAGCCGAATGGCCCACGAGGCCGCCCGTCTCTCGGCCGAGCGGCCTCGGGGTTCTGACGCTGGTGGTGACCTCGACCACTCGCGGACCGTGGGCGGGCCCAACGGGTCGGTGTAACGAGCCCGGCGGAGGTCACTGGTGGTCTCGTGCACCCGAGCGTCTCGCGATCGCGTCCGCAGGGGCTGCGCGGGATGCGGCGCGGGTCCGTCGCGCCGTGTGGGGAGGCCCGCTCGCGCCGGCGGGTAGCGGCGTCGGAGCCCGTTGGTGTCCTCGTTGGACCCGCGCCGGTAGGGACCGTGCGGGTCACCGACGTAGATCGAGATGGCGGTGGCGACCGAGAAGCCCCGGTGCTCGCGCATCTCTCGGCCCCGGCCCGCGTGATCGGTCGGACGAGCCCGTCGGGCAGAGTCCTCGGGACCCGTGTCACTCGTTCGACCTCCTTCGTGCCCCGTCGCCGGGCGGGCCACGTCCCTCAGTGACGCGCTCTTCACCATCGGGCGAAACGCCAACTGGCTCCGATCGCGCACCGGCGCGGACCACCCACCATGGCTCCGAGCGGCTCGGCACACCGCCGCTGAGTCACCGGTATGGCGCTCACCCCTCGAGGGAGCCGTCCGTCAAGTTGGGACTTTCGGACCTGTCGGGCACTGTGCCCTTGATACCGATAATCGTCGGTGCGAAGGACGCGGAGGATCTGGTGACGCGTTTGCTGGTGACTGGAGTCGACGGGGCGGATCGCTTGGGCCCCCTCGCGGTGGTGGAGGCCGTTGAGGATCCCGAGACCGGGCTGGGCTTGGGTCAGCTCGGCATGGTGCGTGACGTTGTGGAGGCCGGGCCCGGGGTGGTGTCGGTGAGGCTGGCCCTGGCCCCGGCCCAGGTCCGTTCCGGCGACGAGATCAGTGATGCGGTGGGGGCCGCGCTGGGAGAGCTGGACGGAGTGGAGCGGGTGGAGGTGCGCCTTGAAGCCATGAGCGACGAGGGCGAGCGCCACGCCGCGGCGGTCCTGGCTGCCCGCCAGCCGAAGGACCCACCGTTCTTCTCGGACGGGTCGACGAAGGTGGTGCTGGTCTCGTCGGGCAAGGGCGGGGTGGGCAAGTCGACGGTGGCGGTGAACCTGGCGTGCGCCCTGGCGACGGCCGGTCGTCGGGTCGGCCTGCTGGACGCCGACGTGTGGGGCTATTCGGTGCCCCGCATGCTGGGCGCGAGCGGCGACCCGATGGGCATCGGTGAGTTCCTGCTGCCCGAACGCCGGTGGGGCCTGCGGGCCGTGTCGATCGGCTTCTTGGCTGACGAGGCGTCGCCGGTGATCTGGCGGGGCCCGATGCTGCACGAGGCGATCGAACAGTTCGTGTCGGGCGTGTTCTGGGGAGATCTGGACTACCTGGTCGTGGATATGCCGCCGGGGACCGGCGACGCGGCGATGTCGGTGGCGTCCCTGGTGCCCGGGGCGAACGTGGTCGTGGTGACCACCCCCCAGGAGGCGGCCAGCCGGGTGGCGGAGCGGGCGGGCGTGTTGGCCCGGCGGGCCGAGCTGAACCTGGCCGGGGTGGTGGAGAACATGTCCGGGCTGGTCTGTTCGCACTGCGGCCACGTCGATGACGTCTTTGGCCGCGACGGCGGCGTGGAGCTGGCCGGACGGCTGGGGGTGCCCCTGCTGGGGCGGGTCCCGCTCTCGGCCAAGGCCCGCGACTGCGGTGACCACGGCCGGCCGGTCGTGCTGGACGCTCCCGACGATCCGGCGGCGGCGGCCCTGGCGAGTTTGGCGGTGGAGGTCGAACGCCACTGCCGGGCGGCGTTCCGCAAGCGCCTGCCGTTCACCGTGCACGGCGAGCGAGCCGGCGGGTTCCCGTTGGCCGCCGCCGACTCCGGCGGCGGTGCCCGCAGTGCAGAAGAAGCGACGTTGGGTTGTGAAGGAGGTCATCGATGACTGAGATCGACGTAGCCGCTGGTGTGGATGAGCCTGCCACGGCCGATCAGGAGCCGGTGCGGTTCCTCGGCTCGAAGATCCGGCGCCGCACCTTCCTGGGCGGGGTCGCGGCGGCCGGAGCGGGAGCGGCGCTGGCCAGCCGGATGGCCCCGGCGTCGGCTTCCGGCAGGGTGGTCCGGGCTCTGAGCGCGGCGTCACCGGTGTCGTCGGGCACGGTGGCGGTCACCGAGCAGGTCTACAACGCAGTCTGCTCGCCCAACTGCAGCCAGACCTGCCATCTGGAGTCCCATGTGCTCAACGGTCGGCTGATCAAGACGGCGATGAACCCGCTGCCCAATACTCGTTACAACCGGATATGCCTGCGGGGGCTGTCGCACGCCCAGTGGGTGTACAACCCGGCCCGCCTGAAGTACCCGATGAAGCGGGTGGGGGCCCGGGGGTCCGGGAAGTGGCAACGGATCAGTTGGGACCAGGCGACCAGCGAGATCGCCGACAAGATACAGGCGATTCAGTCCAAGTACGGCAAGAAGGGCTTTGCGGTGTGCGCCGGCTCAGGCAACTACGGGGCGGTACAGGGCGCCTTCGGCTATGCGCCCACCGCGTTCGGCAACATCCTGGAGGCGACCAGCCTGCAGCTCGCGGTGGACCAGGCCGTCACCTTGGGCGAGGGCCAGGTGGGCTTCTCCGGATTCGCAACCGGCAACGACACGCTGGACATCTCCAACGCCGACTTGGTGATCATGTGGGGCAACAACATGACCGAGTCCGGGGTGCAGGGCTGGCACTTCGTGGCCGACGCCCTGGATCGGGGGGCCCAGCTGGTGGTGATCGACCCCAACTTCTCGACTGCGGCGTCCAAGGCCACCAAGTGGATACCTCTGCGACCCGGGTCGGACCCGGCGTTTGGTCTGTCCGTGCTCAACGTGCTCATAGGCGAAGAGCTCTACGACAAGGACTTCGTCGTCAAGTCCACGACCCTGCCGTTCCTGGTGCGAGAAGACGACGGCATGTTCCTGCGAGACGCCGCCAACAACATACTGGTATGGGACCCGGCGACCAAGAGCGCCCAGCCGGCCGACCACGTGACCTCACCGGTGCTGACCGGAACCTACAACTCTGGCGGAGTGACGGTCCGGCCGGCCTTCCAGCTGCTGGCGGATCGGGTGTCCACCTGGACCCCCGAGTACACCCGGCAGTTCACCGAGGTCGACCCCGCTGACGTCCGATGGCTGGCCCGCACCTACGCCGGAACCAAGAAGTCCTTCCTCTACCCGAGCATGGGCATCGACCGGTGGGACAACGGGTTCCTGAACGGTCGAAACCTGGCCACGATGGCGGCCCTGACCCACAACTTCGGCCAGTCCGGGGCATCGCTGGGCACCGGTGCCGCCGCCTTGTTCTTGGTGTACTACAGCGGGGCGACGCTCTTCGCCCCGAGCGGCACCTACGCCGCGCCGCTGCCGCTGTGGCAGGCCTTCGAAGCGATCGACACCGGCACGACGCACATCCTGGCGCCGCTCGATGGCAAGGATCCGTCCAAGGGAGTCACCAAGGACCCCGTCGCGGTCCCCTGGACCATCAAGGGCGTCTGGTTCAACCACATCAACGTCGTCTCCAACGTGCAGCAGTCCAAGCGCTTCTTGAAGCTCCTGACCGACGAGTCGAAACTGGAGCTGGTGGTGGTGTCGGACTCGCTCCCCACCGACTCGGTCCGCTACGCCGACTACGTGCTCCCCGCCGCGCACTGGCTCGAGACTGACGACGTGGTCGGCGGCGGCTCGCACCCCTACTTCATGAAGCTGGAGCAGGCGGTGCAGCCCCAGTTCGAGGCCAAGGGCGACTACGACATCTACAAGATGGTCGCCTCCAAGCTGGGCTTCGGCCAGTACTACACCAAGACGCCGGTCCAGATGGCCGACACGCTCGTACGGGCGATCGGCAAGAAACTGATCGGTGGGTCGGCAGGGGACACGTTCATCTCGACCTATCTGCAGAAGGGTGTGGCACCCGCCTTCCCACCGGACCTCGTGGCCTCGCCGGGGCCCAACCCGGTGTTCTCGACGCCCACCGGGCGCCTGGAGCCGTACTCAGAGAGAGTGGTCGTCAACTACCCGCCTGAGGGATGGATCCCCGTCTCCGCCGGGGTCGATCCGCTGCCGTACTGGCAGGCGCCGATCGAGGCGTGGCCGGACAACCCGAAGCACAGCCAGTATCCGCTGGTCTACATGCAGGAGCACTCCCGCTGGCGGGTACACACCACCTACTTCGACCAGCCCTGGCTGCGGGAGGTCAACCCCCAGCCGTACGTCGACATCAGCGCCGCCGACGCCAGGGCCCGGGGGATACAGCAGGGCGACTACGTGGAGGTCTTCAACGACCACGGCAAGACGACGGCGGTGGCGCGGGTGTCGGGCAAGATGCGCCCGGGGATGGTCAATCTGCCCAAGGGCTGGCAGCGCTTCCAGACCAAGGACGACTCGGGCTACTCCGACGTCACCAACAACTGGATCAACAAGCTGACCTCGAACGGGTCGTTCTTCGACAACCTGGTCGAGGTCCGCAAGGTCGACGTGTGAGAGGTGCGTGATGAAGACTGTGACCGCTAACTACCCGGCTGATCCCTTCGGCCGCCACGACCAGGCCGCCAACCCCAAGGCCCGCTGGGGGATGGTGATCGACCAGGACCGTTGCATCGGCTGCTGGACCTGCGCCATCGCCTGCAAGTCCAACAACAACGAGCCACTGGGAATATGGTGGAACCGCATCCTGACCGTGGCGGAAGACCCGACCGGTATGGACGTGGCCGCGGCGGGCGCGCTCAACCCGCAGGCCACCGACGGCATCGACGAGCCCGTCGGCGAGTACCCCAACCTGTCGTTGGCGTTCATGCCGGTGAACTGCTTCCACTGCGAGAACCCGCCCTGTACCAACGTGTGCCCGGTGCAGGCCACCTACAAACGCGAAGACGGCATCGTCATGGTCGACTGGGGCCGCTGCATCGGATGCCGCTACTGCATGATCGCCTGCCCTTACAACATGCGGGTGTTCAACTGGTCGACGCCCGACCAGGTGCCGGCCAACACCGCCGACTACCACGTCGGCTCGCCGGCTAAGCCGCCCCGGCCCAGGGGCGTGGTGGAGAAGTGCGACTTCTGCTACCAGCGGGTCGACAACGGCATGCAGCCGTTCTGCATCGAGGTGTGCCCGGCCCGGGCCCGCGTCTTCGGGGACCTCAACGATCCCCGGAGCGAGGTGTCCCAACTGATCGCCCACGAGCCGGTCACCCAGGTCCGGCCCGATCTGGGCACCGAGCCGAAGGTGTACTACATACCGCCCCGGACCAACGGCGCGGGCGGGGCGCGGACGCCGCTGGCCCCGCTGTTCGTGAACCCGGAGCGCCGCTACCTGTCGGGAACGACGGTGACGTCGTGAGTGCCGGCGCCGCACGAGCAGAGCAGGACGAGGACGAGGAGATGATGCCATGACTACAACCACGTTGAACGACCCCGAATCCCGGGCCCGGAGCCGCCGGTCCTCACGGGGCGCCATCGCGGCGGTGATCCTGGCCGCCATCTTGGGCTACGGGATGTGGGCGTGGGCCTACGAGGTCGGCAACGGCCTCGGCGTGACCGACATGCGCAACGTGCAGATCTGGGGCCTGTACATCATGACGTTCATGTTCTTCGTCGGCGCCTCCGCCGGCGGGATGATCGTCGCCTCGGTGGCCACCATCTTCAAGATTCACAAGGTGGAGCACCTGGCCCGCACGGCCATCCTGATCAGCCTGGTCACCATCGTCATCGCCGGGCTCCTCATCCTGCCGGATCTGGGCCAGCCGGGCCGGTTCCTGGAGCTGTTCTACTACGCCCACTGGACCTCGCCGATGGTATGGGACGTCACCATCATCTTGGTCTACGCCGTCTTCAACATCGTCTACCTGTGGCTGCACATGCGCTCCGATCTGGCCGAGCGCCACCACTGGCTGGCGCTGGGCACGAAGAACACGCCCGCCACGTTGCGCCGCGACCACAAGCTGATCGTGGGCGGCGCCTACCTGGCCCTGCCCCTGGCGGTCGCCCTGCACTCCATCACCGCCTGGATCGTCGCCACCCAGCCGTCCCACCCGTATTGGAACTCGACCCTGATGGCCCCGTGGTTCGTCGTCTCGGCCATCGTGTCGGGCATCGGTCTGGTGGTGGTGGTGCTGCTGGTCCTCGAACGGATGGGCCGCCTGTCTATCGGGGACGCCGCCCACCGCTGGCTCACCGGGTTCCTGGCGACGGCCATCGCGGTGGAGGTGTTCTTCATCGCCGTCGAGATCATCACTATCAGCGCCAGCCGGGTTCCCGGCGACTGGTCGGCCCTCAAACAACTGATGGTCGGCTCCTACGGCTGGATCTTCTGGTGCGAGATCGGCACCCTGCTCCTCGGCCTGGCGCTGATCGTCACCCCCAGAGGAAGGGCCGACAAGCGCTGGAGCGCCGCCGCGGCGGTGGCCGTGATCGTCAGCACCATGCTGATGCGGGGTCAGCTCATGGTCGGAGGTCTGCGCTACCCCAACCTGGGCTACGCGCCGGGCATCTCGCTCGGCACCGGCAGCCAGTTGACTACCGGCGGGAGCGTCGCCTCGGGGGTGCAGCCGTTCCTGCCCACCAACTCCTCCTTCGTGCAGATAGCCCACTACAACCCCACGTGGGTGGAGTGGTCCATCGTGATCGGCTTCTGCGCCCTGTGGGGCCTGCTGGTCATGGCCGGACTGCGCTTCTTGCCGATGCTCCCCTCGCCGGGCGCGGCCGACAACCCCAACTTCGATCTCAACCCCGGCTCGGCGGAGGCGCCCAGAAGCGTGGGCGCCCCACCCGTCGTCTCGCCGGCCGGCCTGGCCCAGGCGGCCCGCATCGAGTTCGAAGCCGACCGGCCGCCGCACGGCGGTCCCGGCTACCAGGACAGACCGTGGAAGTGACACCCGCCTCCGCCCCGTCACCCTCGGGTGACCCGACGGCGACCGCCGGGAGCGGCCTGCGCCAGGCGTGGGAGCTCCTCGGCGAGGCCGCCGAACGCCGCAGCCTGGCCTGGCGACGGCTGGCCGAAGCGTTCCACGGCCCCGACGGCGGGTGGGTCGCCGACCTGCTGGACGGCACGCTACAGGCCGATCTCGACAGGGCGGTGTCCTGGCTCGACAGCGACCAGGAGCTCTACCAGGCGCCGCTGGAGCGGCTGCAGCGCTTCGTCGACACCCAGACCGGCCGCGACCCCCACGAGGTCGAGCTGGACCTGGCGGTCGAGCACGCCCGACTGTTCGTCGGCCCGGAACGCGTCCCCGCACCCCCCTACGAGTCGGTCTGGACCGACACCGACCCCATGTCGGGACGGCCGGTGATCCACGGTCCCTCGACCGACTCGGTCGAAGCCGCCTACGCCGAACAGGGCGTGGGCATCGCGGAGGACTACCACGACCTGCCCGACCACGTGGCCACCGAGGCCGAGTTCGTCTGCTACCTGTGTGAGAGAGAGGCCGAGGCCTGGCGCCAGGGACTCCCGGAGGACGCCAAGGCGCTGAGAGCGGCACAGCAGCAGTTCCTCACCGCCCACCTCGGCCGCTTCGCCGGCGAGTTCTGCGACGCCGTCGACCGAGCCGCCCCCGGCGACTGCTACGGGGCCTTCGTCGGCCTGCTGCGCGCCCATCTGACCATCGAGACCGGCACCCCCTACCTCGAGGTCGTCGGATCCGTCTGGTCCAGTGCGCCCCACCCGTCGTGACCGGCGCCCATGAGATGGCGGGCCCGAAGAAGACGCTTCCGTGAGCTCACCGTCGCGCCCGGCCCGAGCGGCCGAGCCCGACGCCCCCTGGTGGCGGTGTGCGACCGTGCCTTCGCCCCCGGCGGCGTCGACTCGTTGGCCGCGTCGGTGCGAGCGGGCGCTAGCGACGTCTGGACCGAGGTGGATCTCGTCGTCATCGGCGACCTGTGCCGCCATCCCGGACGGCTGGGCCGCTACTGCGCCCGCCGCCGGCCCGCCGCCGTCGTCGCCGTCGCCTGCCACCTGACAGGGGCGGCTGCCGCCGCCGCCCAGGCGACCCAGAGTGGCGTCGACCTGGCCCGGACCGCCTACATGGCCGTCACCCCGGCCGGGGCCGACCAGCCCGGAGACCCCCCAGCGGGCGGCCAGCTCCCGCGCCCCGCCGGGGCGGTCACGGCCTGCGAGGCGGCGGCCCGACGGGTCACCGTCCTCGCCGGCCAGCCCCCCGCCCCGCGCCGCCGGCCCGGTGCCGGCCAGCCGATAGACCGGCGAGGACTCCTCGCCGTGGTCCGGGGCGTCACCCACACCGCCGCCTGGGTGGACACCCAGCGCTGCTGGGGGACGGGTCGCTGCACCCGTTGCAGCACCGACTGCCCCGTCGCCGCCATCGACACGTCGGCGGCCACCGCCGAGATCGACCCCGACAGCTGCATCCGGTGCGGACGCTGCGTCGTCACCTGCCCGGCCCACGCCATCACCATGCCCGGCGCCGACCTCGAGGGCCTCGCCGCCCAGGTCGACGCCATCCTCGACGCCGGTGCCACCCACACGACCCTGGTGTGCGAGCGCGAACCGGCCGGCGGCCCCGCTACGGCCGGCTCGCCCGCCTTCACCGTCACGCTGCCCTGCGTGGCCGTCCTCGGAGCCGGCGCCCGCCTGCAACTGGCGGCGAGGGGCACCACCGTCGAGCTCAGGCGGTGCTCCAGCTGCCACTGCGCCCCGACCGTGGAGGGCGACGAACGGCTCGTCGAGAGCCTCACTCGAGTCCTGCCACCGCCCGCCCGCCGCGAGACCACGGGAGCGCCACCGCCCGCCCCCCAGGGCATGCGGTGGCGGGAGCCGGTCGCCACCAGCCACGCCGTGACACAGCGCCTCGGCGGCCGCGGGCAGAACCCTCCGGCGCCCGTCCGCCCGGTCACCATCGTCGAGCGCGGCGCGGCCACCCGCATCCTGAGCGTCGATCTCACCGCGTGCAGCGCCTGCGGGGCCTGCGGGCTGGCCTGCCCCAGCGCCGCCCTCGCGGTAGACCCCGCCACCCGGCAGCTGACCGTCGACTCCGCCGCGTGCAACGGGTGCGGCCGATGCCTCACGGTGTGCCCGGAGCGGTGCCTCACCGTGACCGCCGGTCTCGACCTGGCGTCCCTGACCCGCGGCCCCTCAACCTTCTCGGTCGCGGCGCCCTCTCGACCCTGCGCCAGTTGCGGTGCCCCGTACCAGCCCGATCCGGCCGCGCTCGCCGTGATCGCCCGCCTGCAAGCCGACGACAAGCCCCCGGCCCTCATCGCCGCCCTCGGGCGCTGCCCCCGATGCGCCAACGCGAACAGCCAGCCGCGCCCGACTCAGCCCTGGGCCGAGGGACCCAGCCTGTCCGCCACCCGCGACGCCGCCTCTCGCCCCGCCTCCGGATCGATCCCGACCCGGCCGACCAGCCAGCACGAAAGCGGAGCCGCCGTACGCTCCGAACTGTGAGCCGCTGTTCCCGCCAAGGACAGCAACGCCTCCACCTGCTCGGGAGTCGGCCCGTCCACGCCCAGCTCGGCCGCGAACTCCCTCAACCACTCTTCTACCGGAACGCTCACCGGGACATCGTACCGCCACCTACGGTGACCCTCCGGGGGCGAAAGACTCCTCCCCGCCACGGACGCGGCCTTCGACCCCGAGGGATCACCGACGACAGCGCCGAGACGAGCCGCGCCGCGGAGCGATCGATCACGTCGGCCGTCCGTCCGCGACTGGAGTGCGGCCCACGCCGGCCGACGTCGTCGGAGCCGATCCGGGGACCGTCGCTCGATCGCACCCGTCGTCGCGAACAGCCAGCCGCCCGAGCCGGCCCGGAGTCCGGCCGGCCGCGAACTCCGCCGAACCCACCACGACGACCCGAGCAGTCCCGTCGCCACGCTCGCCACCGTACCGGTCGACCATCCGCTGGTGTCGCCCAGCTCCAACTCGTCGGTCGTCACCACGGCCGACGACATCCCGTCACCCCGATCGGGACCGACGAAACCCGGGCCGAAGGGGGCGGACCGGGAGATAGGGTCACTCCCCGGTCAGGGCCGCTCCGCTTCGCCGCCAATTACCTCGTCGATCCACTTCAGCCCGGCGATCGAAGTGGGAAACCCGCACGTGGTGATCGCCATCACGGCCACCGCCCGCAGTTCGCCGGGGCTGACGCCAGCGGACAGGGCCCTGCGGGCGTTGGAGCGGACCGCCCCCGGCGCCTGCGCCCCCATCCCGAGGGCCAACTTGAGCAGCCTGGCGGTGCGCTCGTCGAACGGCGACGCCGCCGCCACCTCCTGGGCCAAGGCGTCCTGGGCGGTTGCCACCTGGGGGAAGTACTCCCGGAACCGCACGTAGACATCCGGAAGGTACTCAGCGGGCTGAGACATCGACGTCCTCCCTCTAGCGGACAGGCTCGCCAATCGTAGCAGCGGTCAACCGGCGGCCACAACGCGACACCCTCGGCTGAGCCCTCGTCGCGGCCGACGCCGCAGGGTCCCCCTGCGGGGGTGATCGACCACCTCGATCGTCTCTCTCGGTGGGTGGTGACGCGGGCTCCGCCTCGCTTAAATCGCCGCCGCTTCACCCGCTCACCCGAACGCGCACCGAGAGTCGGGGCCCGGCTCGGAGAGGACTCCCGCGGTGCGTCCCCACCCCCAGAGTTGGGTCTGGCCGACTAGGGGAGACGCGGACGACCGCTCGCGCCGGGTGCGCCGCGCACCGGGCGTTGGTAGTGTGCGGGCCTGATGCCGGTGCGGTCCCCCGGCATCCGGGCTGGCGCACCAGCCACGGAAAGGTCTCCCCGATGAGCATCCTGGGCAACCGAGTGGTCCGGCGTGAGGACCCCAAGTTCCTCAGCGTCGGGGGAACCTACGTGGCGGACCTGGACCTGCCGGGCGCCCTGCACCTGGTCTTCGTGCGCTCGAGCATGGCTCACGCGCGTCTGGCGTCGATCGACACGTCGGCCGCCGAGGCGGCGCCGGGTGTGGTCGCGGTCTTCACCCACCACGACCTGGGTCTCGCCCCCATGGAGACGGTGGTGGGCATGACGCCCGAGGCGATGACCCAGCCGATCCTGGCGGCGGGGACCGTGCGCTACGTCGGCGAGCCGATCGCGGCGCTCGTCGCCGAGACGCGCGAGGCGGCCGTGGACGCGGCGGAGCTCGTGGTCGTGGACTACGAGCCACTTGCGGCGGTGGTCGACCCGCGCGTCGCGCGCCGTGACGAGACGATCCTCTTCCCTGACGCCGGGACCAACACGGCCCTCACCCTCGACATGGGCCGCGACGAGGCCATGTTCGACGGCTGCGAGGTCCGCGTCCAGCAGGTGATCGTGAACCAGCGCGTCGCCCCGTGCCCGTTGGAGGTCAGGTCCGCCGCCGCGTTCGTGACCCCCGAGGGCCGCGTCGAGTTCCGCTCGTCGACCCAGGCGCCCCACGGCGTGCGCGACACGCTGGCGCGCGCGCTGGCTCTCGAGCCCGACGACGTCCACGTCATCTCGCCCGACGTGGGTGGCGGCTTCGGGGCCAAGGCGACCGTCTACACCGAGGACATCGTCGTGGGCTGGTGCGCCCGCCACCTCGGACGCCCGGTGCGCTGGACCGAGACGCGCTCGGAGAGCATGCTCGGACTCGGCCACGGTCGCGGCCAGGTCCAGACCGCGACGATCGGCGGGTCGCGTGACGGGACGATCACCGCCTTCGACCTCGCCGTCCTCCAGGACTGCGGGGCGTACCCGGGCATGGGGACCGTCCTGCCGTTCATGACCCGCACGATGGTCTCCGGCGTCTACACGATTCCCAAGGCCGAGTGCTCGTTCGAGTCGGTGGTCACCAACACCACGCCGACCACCGCGTACCGCGGGGCCGGACGGCCCGAGGCCGCGGCCGCGATCGAGCGCATGGTCGACATCTTCGCCGCCGAGATCGGCATGGACCCCGCCGAGGTGCGCCGCCGTAACCTCATCGCCTCCGACGCGTTCCCCTACACGACCCCGGTCGGCACGGTCTACGACGTCGGGGAGTATCGACGCACCCTCGACATCGCCTTGGACGTGGCGGGCTACGACGAGCTGCGCACCGAGCAGCGCCGCCGCCGTGACGCCGGCGACCCGCGTCAGCTGGGCGTCGGGCTGTCGTGCTACGTCGAGATCACCAACGGCATCCCCGAGGGGGAGTACGGGTCGGTCGAGGTGCGGCCCGACGGCACCGTCGTGGTGCGCACCGGGACCTCGCCGCACGGCCAGGGTCACGTGACCGCGTGGTCGATGCTGGTCGCCGAGCAGCTCGGCGTGCCCATCGAGGACATCGAGGTCATCCACGGTGACACCGACGTCGTCCCGCGCGGTGTGGGCACCTTCGGGTCGCGCTCGCTCCAGGCCGGTGGCAACGCGGTCAACCAGGCCGCGATCGACGTCGTGGAGAAGGCCAAGGACATAGCCGCGGACCTGTTCGAGGCCGCGCGCGAGGACATCGTGCTCGACAAGTCTCGCGGCGTCTTCCATGTCGTGGGCACGCCGGCGCTCGCGCGCGGATGGGCCGAGTTGGCGACGGCCGCCGTCGCGGCCGGGGGCAATCCGCTGCTCGCCGAGGTCGACCTCGCCTCGCCCGGACCCACCTTCCCCTTCGGGACCCACCTGGCGGTCGTCGAGGTGGACACCGAGACCGGGCACGTGACGCTGGTGCGCCACGTGGCGGTCGACGACGCCGGGCGGATCGTGAACCCGCTGCTGGCCGAGGGCCAGGTGCACGGCGGGGTCGCCCAGGGGGTTGCCCAGGCCCTCCTGGAGGAGGTCGTCTACGACGGGGACGGGAACCCGTTGACGGCGAACCTGGCCGACTACTCCTTCATCTCCGCCGCCGAGCTGCCGAGCTTCGAGACCCTCTTCACCGAGACGCCGACCCCGGTCAACCCCCTGGGCGCCAAGGGCATCGGCGAGTCCGGGACGATCGGCGCGACGCCCGCGGTGCACAACGCCGTCGTGGACGCGCTGGCGCATCTGGGGGTGCGGCACGTGGATATGCCCGCCACGCCCGAACGCGTGTGGAACGCGATCCGCGACGCGGCCGAGAGGAAGGGGGCCTGAGATGCGCGTGACGATCACGGTCAACGGGACCGTTGAGTCCCACGACGTCGAGCCACGCACCCTCCTGGTGCACTACCTGCGCGAGGCCGTCGGCCTCACCGGCACCAACGTGGGCTGCGACACGACCTCGTGCGGCGCGTGCACGGTCCTGATGGGCGGGGAGTCGGTCAAATCCTGCACCGTGCTAGCCGCCCAGGCCGACGGCGCCGACGTGACGACGATCGAGGGACTCGCGCGGCCCGACGGACGTCTACACCCGGTCCAGCAGGCGTTCCGGGAGCACCACGGGCTCCAGTGCGGGTTCTGCACCCCGGGCATGGTCATGGCGATCACGTCGCTGCTGCGCGAGAACCCGGCGCCGACCGAGCGCGACGTACGCCTCGGCCTCGAGGGCAACCTCTGCCGGTGCACCGGGTACCACAACATCGTCGCGGCGGCGCTGGCGGCGAGCGCGGACCCGGAGTCGCGCTCGTGATCCCCGCCCCCTTCGACTACGTTCGGGTGAAGTCGGCCGACGAAGCGCTGGCCAAGCTCGCCGAGCACGGCGACGCGGCCAAGCTCCTCGCGGGCGGGCACTCGCTCCTGCCCCTCATGAAGCTGCGTCTCGCGACGCCGGACGTGCTGATAGACGTCGGCCGGCTGAGCGAGCTGAGCTACGTGCGCGACGAGGGCGACGAGGTGGCCGTCGGGGCGCTCACCCGACACCACGACGTCGCCACGAGCCCGGTGGCCGCGGCGGGAGTCCCGGTCCTGGCCCACGTGGCGGGACAGATCGGTGACCCCCAGGTGCGCCACCGCGGCACGATCGGTGGGTCGCTCGCGCACGGCGACCCGGCGTCGGACCTCCCGGCGGTCGTGGTCGCCCTCGGCGGGACGCTCGTCGTGCAGGGACCACGCGGTCGCCGCGAGGTCGCCGCCACGGACTTCCACCGCGGCTTCTTCGAGGTCGCCCTCGCGCCCGACGAGATGCTCGTCGAGGTGAGGGTCCCGCGTACGGTCGGCCCGTGGGGCTTCCATAAGCTGACCAAGCGGGCCCAGGACTGGGCGATCGTCGGGGCGGTCGCCGTCACGACGGCCGACGGCCTCGGCGTCGGTCTCATCAACATGGGTCCGGTGCCGGTGCGCGCCCGCGCCGTCGAGGTGGCCGTGGCCGCCGGGGCGAGCGCCGCGGACGCGGCGGCCTCGGCCGCCGAGGGTACCGAGCCCTCCGCCGACAACAACGGCTCGGTCGCCTATCGCCAGCACGTGGCGCGCGTCCTCGTGCGCCGCGCGCTCGAGGACGCGGGCGTGTGACCCAGTCCGTGGCCCCCGCCATCGACGCCCCCGACCAGCTCAGCCGTGCCCTGGCCGAGCACGGCTACCTGGCCGACGACGCGCTCGCGACCGTGCTCTACCTGGCGCTGCGCATGGGCCGGCCCCTGCTCTTGGAGGGCGAGGCCGGCACCGGCAAGACCGAGGTCGCCAACGTGCTCGCGCGATGGAGCGGCGGCGAGCTGGTGCGCCTGCAGTGCTATGACGGCATCGACGTGTCCCAGGCGGTCTACGAGTGGGACTACGCGCGCCAGCTCCTGCACCTTCGTGCGGCGGGGGCCGCCGCGGCGGACCCCTCGTCCCTCGAGCGCTCCGTCTACTCCGAGGCGTACCTGGTGCGCCGTCCGCTGCTGCGGGCGATCGCCGGAGCCGCGGGCGACGGAGCGGTGCCCATCCTGCTCATCGACGAGATCGATCGCGCCGACGACGAATTCGAGGCCTACCTGCTCGAGTTCCTCGGCGACTTCGCGGTGACCGTCCCCGAGCTCGGGACGTTCCGCGCCGAGCGGCCTCCGGTCGTGATCGTCACCTCCAACCGCACGCGAGACGTGCACGACGCGCTCAAACGGCGCTGCCTCTACCACTGGGTCGACCACCCGGACTTCGAGCGCGAGGTCGCCATCGTGCGCCGGCGCGTCCCGGACGCGACCGAGCGCTTGGCGCGCGCGGTGGCCGGGGCCGCGGCCGAGCTGCGCTCGCGCGGCCTCTACAAACCCCCGGGGGTCGCCGAGACCATCGACTGGGCCCAGGCGCTGGCCGTCCTGGGGACCAACGACCTCGACGAGCGTGCCGTCGAGCGCACGCTGGGCGCCGTCGTCAAGTACCGCGAGGACGCCGAACGGGTGCGCTCGGCCGGCTTCGGCGGCCTCGTCGCGGCCGCCGCGGCCGCTAGCCGGTGAGCGGCGCCCGAGCGGACCTCGCCGCGGTGGCGACCGCCTTCGCCCGCACGTTGCGCGGCGTCGGTCTCGACGTCCCCTCGAGCGCGACGCTCGACTTCGCCCAGGCCCTTGCGCTGGTCGGGGTGGGTCGGCCCGACGCCGTCTACTGGGCCGGCCGGGCGTGCTTCTGCCGGGGCCCCGAGGACGCCGACCCCTATTCTCGGGCCTTCGCCGCGTTCTTCACGTCGCGTGCGCCGACGCGGGGCCGCGGCCGGCTGACGACCGTCCCGCCCACCCCCGCCGCGAGCCCCGCGCCCTCCGCCGGCGACGGTGCCGGGGCGCCGCTCGAGGGGCCGCGCCGCGCCGCGCGCGGGGCCATCGTCGCCTACAGCCCCGCCGAGTCGCTGCGCACCAAGGACTTCGCCGCCTGCACCGACGAGGAGCTCGCCGAGGCCGGGCGCGTGATGAGCCGGCTGCGCCGACGCCCGGCCCTGCGCCGCTCGCGGCGCCTCGTCGCCTCGCGGGGGGCCGACCAGGGGCCCCTCGACCTTCGCCGGAGCCTGCGGGACGCGCTCCGCCACGGGGGGGACCCGACGCGCCTGATCCGCCGGACGCGCGCGTCGCGCGCGCGTCGCGTCGTGCTGCTGCTCGACGTGTCGGGCTCGATGCGTCCCTACGCGCGCGCCCTGCTGCGCTTCGCCCACGCGACCGTGGTCGCCCAGCGCCGCGCCGAGGCGTTCACGCTGGGCACGCGCTGCACGCGCGTGACGCGCCAACTCTCCTGGAGAGACCCGGACGCCGCCCTCGCGCGCGTCGCGTCGGCGGCCCCGGACCTCGAGGGCGGCACCCGCCTCGGCGCCTGCCTGCGCGAGTTCAACGAGTCCTGGGGCCTCGGGGGGCTGGCGCGCGGGGCCGTCGTGGTGCTGAGCTCGGACGGCTGGGACCGGGGGGACCCGGCGCTGCTGGCCGCCGAGATGGCGAGGCTCTGGCGCGTCGCGCACTCGGTGGTCTGGGTGAATCCGCTCAAGGCCTCGGAGGGCTACGAGCCACTGGTGCGTGGGATGGCTGCGGCTCTGCCCTACACGGACGACTTCGTCGCGGGGAACTCCCTCGAGGCGCTAGAAGTGTTGGCGGAGGTGATCGCTCGGTGAGGGAGATCCTGGAGAGCATCGACCAGTGGCGGGCCGAGGGCCAGCGTGTGGCGCTCGCGCGGGTCATCGCCGTCGAGGGCTCCGGTCCGCGCGACCCGGGCGCGGCGATGGCCGTGAGCGAGGACGGTCGCGTGGCGGGGTCCGTCTCGGGCGGCTGCGTCGAGGGGGCCGTGGTCACCGAGGCGTTGGACGTTCTCGCGACCGGCGAGGCCCGACGCTGCACCTTTGGGTACTCCGACGACGAGGCGGTGGCCGTGGGCCTCACGTGCGGGGGGACCGTGCACCTGCTGGTCGAGCCACTGGACTGGTGAGTCGCCCGCTCTACGAGGAGCTGCGCGCCGCGCTGCTCGCGGGCGAGCCCGTGGTCCTGGCCACCGTGACCCGCGTGGGCGAGGCGGCGACGGCCGCGACAGCCCTGGCCGCCAAGCTCCTGGTGCGCGAGGGGTCGGAGACGCGAGGCTCCCTCGGCGACCCCGAGCTCGACCGCGTCGTCGAGCGTGACGCGCGCGCGGTACTCGATCGCGGGGTGTCGGCCACGCGCCACTACGGGCCCCGCGGCGAGGCGCGCCGGGACGACGTCGAGGTGTTCTTCGAGACCTTCGTCTCACCCGCGCGCCTCATCATCTTCGGGGCCGTCGACTTCACGCGGGCTCTGGTCGAGGTGGCCAAGGTCCTCGGCTACGCGGTCACCGTGTGCGACGCCCGGCCGGTCTTCGCGACTCGGGCGCGATTCGCACGGGCCGACGAGGTGGTGGTCGAGTGGCCCGACCGCTACCTCGAGCGCGTCGGCCCCTCCCTCGGGCCGCGCGACGCGGTGTGCGTGCTCACCCACGACGTCAAGTTCGACGTGCCCGCGGTGCTCGCCGCGCTGGCCACCCCCGTGGGCTACGTCGGCGCGATGGGCTCGCGGCGCACTCACGAGCAGCGCTGGGTGCGCCTGCTCGAGGCCGGGGCCTCCGAGGGCGAGCTGCGCGCGCGGCTCATGAGCCCGATCGGACTCGACCTGGGGGCGCGCACACCGGAGGAGACCGCGGTGGCGATCTGCGCGGAGATCATCGCCGTGCGCGCTGGGCGCGTGGGCGCCCGGGCGCCGCTGCGCGACGCGACGGGGCCGATTCACTGAGATCCCGGGCGCCGCTAGGGTGACGCGGTGTCCGACGCAGCCGTCCTCCTGGCCGCGGGGGGCGGGTCGCGCTTCGCGGAGAGCGGCGCCGGGCCCAAGATGCTGGCGGAGCTGAGGGGCCGCCCGCTGGTGACCTGGGCGCTGGCCCCCGCGATCGAGGCCGGGCTCGACGAGGTCGTCGTGGTCACCGGAGCGATCGACCTCGCCGGTGTCCTGCCCGAGTCGGTGACCGTCGTGGCGAACCCGGAGTGGTGGCGCGGCCAGGCCGGCTCGCTGGCCGTGGCGCTCGACTACTGTGCGCGGCGCGGACATCGCCGGGCCCTGGTCGCCCTGGGCGACGAGCCCGGACTCACCGCGGCGGCGTGGCGCGCGGTGCGCGCGGCCCCGAGCGGGCCCATCGTCGTGGCCACCTACGGCGGGCGGCGCGGGCATCCGGTCCGCCTGGACGCCGAGGTCTGGGGCCGCCTGGCCCGCGAGGGCGAGGTGGGCGCGCGGTCCCTTGCGGGCGCCCACCCCGAACTGGTGGTTGAGGTGGAGTGCGCCGGCGAGCCCGAGGACGTCGACACCCGCGAAGACCTGCAACGATGGGAGACCTTGTGGAACTGACCAACGACTTCGAGGTCGCCGTCCCGATCGAGCGCGCGTGGGCGGTGCTGACCGACGTGGAGAGGATCGCCCCGTGCCTGCCCGGCGCCGAACTGCGCGAGGTCGAGGGCGACGAGTACCGCGGCGTGGTCAAGGTCAAGGTCGGCCCGATCACGACCTCCTACCAGGGCGCGGCGCGCTTCGTCGAGGTTGACGAGGTCGCCCACCGCGTGTCGCTGCGCGCCGAGGGGCGCGAGTCGCGCGGTCAGGGCAACGCGAGTGCCCTGATCACTGCGACCATGACGCCGAGCGACACCGGGACGCGGGTGAGCGTCGTGACGGACCTGTCGGTCTCGGGCAAGGTCGCCCAGTTCGGCCGCGGCGTCCTGGCCGACGTCTCGGCCAAGCTGCTCGACCAGTTCGTGGCCAACCTCGAGTCGACGGTACTGGCCGGGGACGCGGCCCCGACGCGCGCCGCGCCCTCGCCCGGGGACGACGGCGAGGTGCGCCACGTCGAGCCGGTCCGGGCGGCCCCGATCGACCTGCTCGGGACCGGCGGTTCCTCGCTCGCGCGCCGGGTCCTCAAGCCCCTCGCCGTCGCGGGCGTGGCGGCCCTGGTGCTCGCGCGCCTCGCGCGCCGGCGCCGCTCCTAGCGTGGGTCGGCGACCCGCCCGTCGACGGCGTCGAGCATGGGCGGGGCCTGTCCCGCGGCGTCACGGTCGTGACACGTGACGATGGCGCAGTGCGACCAGGTGATGTGAACAGTGGGGAACGAACTCGCGACCCCTACTCCGGAAGGCTGACTCCCGTAACGAGACAGTCCCTTCAACTTGTGGGAACATTGCCAAGACCTGAGACGACGGTGATGGGGCCGTACGTAATCTGGTCAGCGGGTGACGAAGGACTCGGCGCCCTTCCCTGAGAGGGAAGTTGAGACACCGCGCAGGCTAGAAGGGTTCCGGTTGAGGGGCTGAGGGTGACGCTAAGGACTTCATCACCGCCAATCGGGACTGAGACGGACTTGCCACTGCGCCCCATCGAATCGACAACGTTCGCGGTGAGCGTCGCTCCTGGCAGCTGACTCAAGACCTGATACAAAATTGGTGCCAGCGTTCCGGACGCGTCGGGCAGTTGGAGGAGTCGCTCGAGGACCTGCACCTCCTGCGTCGTGGAACAACCGACGCCTTCCCCGGCAGTTCCGCCCACCGGGCAGATCTGAGGAGAGCCGGCCATTGAGCCGTCGAGGTTGACTTGACCATCTGCGAGAAGGCGCCCCAGCTCATCGGGGTTGGTTGGGAGAGCGTCGATATTGGCCGCGCCACCAGTGATGGATGAGAGGCTGGAACTGGCGAGAGTGAACCCGAAGCCGAAGAACCCCGAACCCGACGACTCGTACTTTCCGATCTGCCCTTGCGCATTTGGGTTCAGATTGGCCGAATTGCCGACGAGCGAGTTCGCCGAGTTGTTGAGAGCGCAGGGAATGTACGGTCGACCCGCGGCCACCCAGAGGGACTCGTCACCCGGCGTCGAGAAGTGGCTCCCGTCCACTCCCAACGGGGAAGGCGTGATTGAGACTCGCCCTTCACCGTGGACACCGATCCAACTCTGGACCGTCCCTGTCGAGACGTACGAGATCTGGTCCCCTGTCGGAAGTCCCGGGCTCGAGAACGTGCAGGCGAGCGACACCGAGTTCTCTTGGTAGTAGTACTGACCGGGCGCGAGAGGGGTAAGCGCGTTGTAACGTGCGCTCGACGCCGCAGCGCGGGTGAGCACCGCCGCCGCTGCGCTCGTTACCTCCGTGTTTGTCAACAGCACCGGGAGCATTGCGGCGAGAACCGTGAGGGCAGTGGCGGCCGAACCGGCGAGCACCACCTTCCGTCGACCGGTCCGAGCTTCCTCTCTCACGGTCCTCCAGACGGAGTCCTCTGATAGCGCGATCTGGCTCTCCGCGGTGGAGTCGAGTGGATCGAGCTGGTCGAAGAGTTCATCAAGGAGCTCGTGAAGGTCATCGGTCATTTGTTCTCCTGGAATCTCTATCGGGCAAGACAATTGGGTGTTCTCGACGTCGCAGTGCATCTACGAGGCGGCGAGTCGCACGGTGATAGCGGACGTTGACGGTACCGACTGATATTCCGAGCATCGACGCGATGTCTGATCGGGCCAATTGCTCCCAGTGCACGAGTCGAAGAATCTCAACATCGCTCTTGGAGAGTTCCTGCATTGCATCGATGAGGATGACGTCGACATGCGACTGGACATGGGTGATCGAATCGGGATGTGGATCGTGCGCTGTGGGATGGCGAGCGAGACGGCGGTGCTCGTGGGCAACTTCGTGGCTGGCGATTCTGTAGAGCCACGCGAGGCTTGGGGATGGTGCGTGCGAGAACTTCCTCCATGCGACGACAAACGTTTGAGAAACCACCTCATCGCGTGATGAGGAGGGAACTCGTCTCGCGACGAAGCGCGCAACCGCGACGTAGTGTGCCCGGTAGAACTCCTCGAACGTCTGATCAGAAGAGTTCGGAGCGCTCCACCGTGAGTTTCGTGGACTCGGTGAATTCAATCGGTCGTCGCAACGCCTCGATGAGGGGGGTGTTGATGGGACGGCCAGCAGGGTGGATGAAGGAACTGACGGGGCGGGAGATGATGAAGTCTCCCGGTGCTCCGACGTTCCGGCGAGAGATCGAGCGGCTCTTTTGGTTGGAGATCGCCAAGGGAGTCACCAGCGAGGAGGCCGCGGCGCGAGTGGGTGCGTCTCAGGCGGTGGGGGCACGGTGGTTCCGCCATCGTGGAGGGATGGCGTCCATCGATCTCGCACCCCTGTCCGGTCGTTACCTGTCCTTCAGCGAGCGTGAAGAGATCGCGCTGTTGAAGGCGCGTGGCGAGGGCGTGCGATTGATCGCACGACGGATCGGACGTCACCCCTCGACCGTGTCGCGCGAGCTGCGTCGCAACGCGGCGACGCGGGGCGGCAAGCTCGACTACCGGGCGTCGGTCGCCCAGTGGAAGGCGGAACTCCAGGCCCAGCGTCCCAAGACCGCCAAGATGGTGTCGAACCCGGCCCTGCGCGACTACGTGCAAGAGCGCCTCGCTGGTCAGGTTCGCCTGCCCGACGGCAGAACCGTCGCTGGTCCTATGACCAAACCCTGGGCCGGCCGAGGCAAGCCGCACCGCAAGGACCGCCGGTGGTCACTCGCCTGGAGCCCCGAGCAGATCTCGAGGCGCCTAGTGCTCGACTTCCCCCATGATGAGACCATGCGCATCTCCCACGAGGCCATCTACCAGGCCCTCTACGTCGAGGGGCGCGGCGCATTGAAGCGCGAGCTCGTTGCCTGCTTGCGCACGGGGCGGGCACTGCGAGTTCCGCGCGCCCGCGCGCGCCAGGCTTCGTGGGCCCACGTGACTCCCGAGGTGATGATCGCCGAACGACCGCCCGAGGCCGAGGATCGCTGCGTGCCCGGCCACTGGGAGGGCGATCTCATCATCGGTCTAGAGCGCTCGGCCATCGGAACCCTCGTCGAGCGAACCACCCGCTTCACGATGCTGGTTCACCTGCCCCGCGAAGAGGGCTATCGCTTCCAACAGACGAAGAAGAACGGCCCCGCCCTCGCCGGCTACGGCGCCATCACCATGAAGAACGCGCTCTCGAACACGATCACCCATCTGCCTCGGGAGTTGTTGAGATCACTCACCTGGGACCGCGGCAAGGAGCTCTCGGCACACGCCGCCTTCACCGTCGAAACCGGGTTACCGGTCTACTTCGCCGATCCGCACAGTCCTTGGCAGCGCGGCACAAACGAAAACACCAACGGACTGCTGCGCCAATACTTCCCGAAGGGGACCGACGTGTCGCGCTGGAGCGCCGAGGAACTCGCAGCGGTCGCCCACACCCTCAACACACGACCCCGAAAGATCCTCGGCTGGCGAACACCCGCCGAGGCCCTCGACGAGCATCTACGATCTCTCCCTTAGGCAGGTGTTGCTTCCACCGGTTGAACCCAGTCTCATCCCCACGCTTGGATTACTCCCGGCACGAGGCATTTCATTACATGGGACTGCTGTCGCTTTAGTTGACATCTTGACCCGCCCCGGGTTTCTTGTCCACCTTGGCTCTTGAGTTCAAGGGGCTGCCCCGGTTCGGTTGGACCGGTTGACTGACACTCCTTGGTCCCAGAAGAGTCTCAACTGGTTCGGAAGTCGGTTCTTGTCGATCAGACGGCGGGGACTCACTTTACTGATCCACGATACAAGAATTCGGTGAGGTGTTAGTATCAGTTAGTCATCTAACTGATACTAGGAGAGTGTGTTGGTATCACGTCGTCCAGCATGGCCGCCGCTCGAATACGAGAGCCTCCCGTGGGAGTCGCAGCCCACTGACGCCATGTCCCGTCGCATGCGAGATCGTCATCGAGGTCCCTATGAGGCGGCGCTGGTACCCCGCATTCGAGACGCCGTGGTCGAGCTGCCCACGGAATTGCTCGCCCAGGCGGATGACGCGGGAGCCGAGATCGCGCGGTTCGATGCCGATATGGGTCACGAGATCGCCCCGTTCGCCTCAGTTCTCCTGCGCTCTGAGTCGGCCGCATCGTCGAAGATCGAGCACCTGACCGCGTCGGCTCGCGCCATCGCCGAGGCCGAACTGGGAGTGGGAACGCGCAACGCGTCGTTGATCGTCGCCAATCAACGCGCCATGACCGCGGCATTGGCGCTCGCAGACCGAATTGACGCTGAAGCCATCCTCGCTATGCATGCGGCGTTGCTTCACGACACTCGTGCCGAAATCACTGGACAGTGGCGCCACGAGCAGGGCTGGATCGGTGGCTCGGACTACGGTCCGCACGGAGCGGCCTTCGTTCCTCCTCACGAGCGACACGTTCCGGCTCTGATCGACGACCTCGTTGCCTTCATCGGCCGCAACGACATCCCCGTTCTCGCTCACGCCGCGATCGCCCACGCCCAGTTCGAGACGATTCACCCGTTTCCCGACGGGAACGGTCGCACGGGACGAGCACTGGTGCACGCGCAGCTTCGCAACAAGGGCTTGACCCGTCACGTGACCGTTCCGGTTTCGGCTGGTCTGCTCGCCGACATTGATGCATACTTCGCGGCGCTGAGCGCGTATCGAGCCGGCGACCTCATCCCGATTGTCGAGCGCTTTGGCATGGCGTCCTTCTCCGCCATCGATAACGGCCGTCGACTGGTCGAAGATCTTCGGACCATTCGGGCGGAGTGGAATGAGCGCATCCACGCGCGTCGCAACGCTCACGCCTGGCGAGTCGCGGACCTCCTCGTGCGCCACCCGGTCCTCAACGCCAACCTGATCGCCACCGAACTCGACATCGCATCGACCAACACCTACCGGGTCATCGAGCCGTTGGTGGAGGCCGGTGTCCTCGTCGAGTTCACCAACAAGAAGCGCGATCGACTGTGGCGTGCCCCCGATGTCCTGGCCGCCGTCGACGCCTTCGCCACTCGTGCGGGGCGACGACGAGTTCAGGCCGCGCAACCCGAAATCAACCGCCCACACTGATAACACGAATGGACGAAAGTGCGTACGTTGGTTAGGAGCAAGCCCGAGAATCTGCGGCGGCCGTCACCTACTTACTCATTGGCGAGAGGGATTGATCAATCTGCGAGCATCGTTGGGCAGGTTCTGGGCAGGATCGAAAGTGAATGTCCTGATCAATTCGGCGTCGTTACAGCGTGAGCGTCACGCACGACTTTGAGAAATCATCCTGAAGATCAGGAGTGATGTTGGAGCGGGCGACGGGAATCGAACCCGCGTTCTCAGCTTGGGAAGCTGATGTTCTGCCGCTGAACTACACCCGCAAGGCCCACCATGGTACCAAGCGTGACGGGGGCGGATGGCGGGTCTACTCCCCGGCGGGGTCGTCGGCCTCCGAGGTCGGTTCGGGATAGCGGGTCATTCCCCCTACGTCGATCGTTTGGCCAATTCCGGAGCCCAGCATGATCGAGTTCGGGATCTTGAGGACGCCGTCCTCGGTCTTCACTGTCACGTACGTAAGGCCGATGCCGAGGACGGTCACGTCCATCGTCCCGACGACGCCCGATCGGATGCGGATGGTGTCGCCGACCACGAACGGGCGGGCGAAGAGCAGCACGACTGCCGCAAAGATGTTCGCCAGGCTCTGCTGGGCGGCGATGCCGAGGACGACGCCCACCAGGCCCGCCCCGACGAGCAGGTGGGTGAGGGAGAGGCCGAGCGTCCCGAAGAAGGAGAAGATGATGATGAGGTAGCCGAAGCCGCTCGCCACGAGCCGGATCGAGGCGCCGGCCCCGAGGCTGCGGCCGTTCGCGACGACCCGGCCGAGGGCGGTGGCTAGGTGGCGCACGGCGTAGGAGCCGACGACGACCACCAGGACCGCGCCGGTCCACGCGATGATCTGCCGGTGGACGGGGGCGTGGCCGATCTTCCCGAGCGAGGCGGCGACGGCGATCACGGCGATCGTCACGGCGAGGGCGACGAAGCCGACCACCCACTCGCGGGCCACGCTGTGGCGAAGGTTCAGCGGGTCGCGTCGGCTCACTGGTCCAGTGTACGAACCGCCCTCGACGCCCCGAAAGCCGGGCCCGGGCCCGGGGCGGCCCTCGTCCCCGTAGGGACGGCCGTCGAGCGAGGGGCGCATCGTGGTCGACGACGCGACCGTGACGAGAGTCTGATCAAGGTCTGCGTGGGCGCGGACGTCCGGGCCGTCGGCTGCCTCGGCCTCGCGGCGCGCGCTGGTGAGGTGTTGCCCGCTTGGCTCGGACGGGGCGGGTGAGACCACCAACGCCGGCATCCTTACGACGCGTCGTGCCGACGGCGGGCCGCGCTTTCGTCGCGGGGGCCGACGTGGTGCGCTACACCGCGCTGGTGACGCAGGCTTCGCGAATCGTCTCGCGGCGGAAGATCCTCGGTCGCCGGTTCACGGTCTGGGAGAACCGCACTTCCACGGGCGGTTCTTCGGTCTAGGGGGCGTGATAGCCGCGTGCGCGATGACTTGCTGCTCGGGGCCCTCTTCCTCGCAGTAAACGAAGGCTTCGGTCTACGCGCTCTCGAGCGGCTTGGCCCGCGCCTCATGGCAGCCCGGGCCATCCTCCACGGGCTGGCTCCTGTTCCTCGACGAGCCGACGGCCGGCCACTCCCGCTGACTCCGGACCCTCGTCCTCCCCACTCTCTGATCTAGGTGAACGAGCGGACGCGGGCGGTCCCGACGTGACGCGCACACGTCTTTAGGCGATCTGGGCGGTCCTCGTGGGCTTCGCCACCGTGTTCCCCTGAAGCGGGCGGCGCAACTTCCGCCACCGAGTCCTCGCCTGGCCACGAGAGGCCCTCCTACCAGCGAGTATCGTCGGTCCGATGGTGCTCTCGGACCGGTCCATCAGGGAGGCCCTGGCGAGCGGGCGGCTCATCGTCGAGCCGACGAGCGACGACTGCATCCAGCCGAGCTCGGTCGACGTGCACGTCGACCGCTACTTTCGCGTCTTTCGCAACCACACCCAGCGCGTGATCGACGTGCGCGAGGCCCAAGAGGATCTCACCGAGCTGATCGATGTAGGCGAGGACGAGCCGATGATTCTGCACCCCGGCGAGTTCATGCTGGGCTCGACCACCGAGCGCATCGGATTGCCTGACGACCTCGTGGGTCGGCTCGACGGCAAGTCCTCGCTCGGGCGCCTCGGGCTCGTCATCCACTCGACGGCCGGATTCATCGACGCCGGCTGGGATGGGCATATCACCCTCGAGCTCAGCAACGTGGCCAACCTGCCGATCACCCTGTATCCGGGCATGAAGATCGGCCAGGTCTCCTTCTTCCAGATGACCACGCCGGCCGAGCGCCCCTACGGCGCGCGCGGGCTGGGCTCGAAGTACAAGGGCCAGCGCGGCCCCACCCCGAGCCGCTACTCGGAGAACTTCGCGCCCCGAGAGGAGGGCTGAGTGCTCGCGCGCATCGTCATTGGGCTCGCGATAACCGCGCTCTGCTTCGCGGTCGCCGGTCGACGCTTCTACTGGCTGAGCCGGCTCATCCGCACGGGCCGGCCCGCGCCGGATCGTCGTCCGAACCTCGCGCGGGCGACCGAGGTCGAGGTCGTCGAGGTCGCGGGACAGCGCAAGCTCCTGCGCTGGACTATCCCGGGCGTCGCGCACTTCTTCACGATGTGGGGCTTCACCATCCTGCTCGCCACCATCGTCGAGGCCTACGGGGCCCTGTTCGACCGAGACTTCCACATCCCGCTCATCGGCACCGACAACTGGCTCGCCTTCTTGGAGGACTTCTTCGCCACGGCCGTGCTCGTGGCGCTCGTCGTCTTCTCGGTCATCCGGCTGGTGAACGCCCCCGCGCGCAAGGAGCGCCAGAGCCGCTTCTACGGCAGCCACACCGGGGCGGCCTGGCTGACGCTGCTGCTCATCGGTCTCGTAATCGTCACGCTCCTGCTCTACCGGGGCGCCCAGATCGACACCGGCCACTTCCCGTTCATGCGCTCGGGCTGGGTGGGCTACGCCCCGGCCCAGGCCTCGCGGGCCCTCGCCTCGCTCGCGTCGCCCTGGGCCTTTGCGAGCAAGGTCGTCGCGGGCTGGCTCGCCCCCCTCGGGGTCGGGGTGAACTCGGTGCTCGAGGCGGTCTTCGTGCTCGCGAACATCGCGGTGATCGCGGGCTTCCTGGTCTTCGTCTCGTACTCCAAGCACCTGCACATCTTCATGGCGCCGGTCAACGTCGCCTTCTCGCGCCGGCCCCGGGCCCTCGGCGGGCTCGACAAGACCCCCGACATGGACATGGAGCACGTCACCGAGGACACGACCTTCGGCGCGGGCCGGATCGAGGACTTCACCTGGAAGCAGCTGCTGGACCTGGCGACGTGCACCGAGTGCGGGCGCTGTCAGAGCGTCTGCCCCGCGTGGAACACCGGCAAGCCCCTCAGCCCCAAGCTGCTCGTGATGGGTCTGCGCGACACGATGTTCGCCTCGGCCGACCGCCTCCTCTCCGGTGCCCAGGGGGAAGTGGCGACCCTCGTGCCCACGACGATCGACCCCGACGTCCTGTGGTCGTGCACGACCTGCGGGAGCTGCGTCGAGCAGTGCCCGGTCGACATCGAGCACGTCGACGCCATCATCGACATGCGCCGCTACGAGGTGCTGATGGAGAGCCGGTTCCCCAGCGAGGCGGCACTGCTGCTGCGCAACATGGAGAACCAGGGCGACCCGTGGGGGCTCGGGGCGAGCAAGCGCACCGAGTGGCTCGGCGCCCTCGACTTCGAGGTGCCCGTCGTCGAGGGCGAGATCCCCGACGATCTCGAGTACCTCTACTGGGTGGGCTGCGCGGGAGCGCTCGACGAGCGCGGCCGCGCCCAGATCGTCTCGACGGCACGCATGCTCCACCGGGCCGGGATCACGTTCGGGATCCTCGGCCCGCGCGAGTCCTGCACCGGCGATCCGGCCCGGCGCATGGGCAACGAGTACCTGTTCCAGGAGATGGCCAAGGCGAACATCGAGACCCTGAAGGGCGCGAAGGCCACCAGGGTCGTGGCGAGCTGCCCCCACTGCTTCAACACGATCAAGAACGAGTACCCGGCCCTCGGCGGGGAGTTCGAGGTGATCCACCACGCCGAGCTGCTCGGCCACCTCGTGGCCACGGGGCGGCTCACCCCGGGGGTCAACTTCTCCGGGACGGTCACCTACCACGACCCGTGCTATCTGGGCCGACACAACCGGGTCTTCGACGAGCCCCGCTCGGTCATCGGCGCCGTGCCCGGGGCCACCACGGTCGAGATGCGCCGTCACCGCGAGCGGGGTTTCTGCTGCGGGGCCGGCGGCGCGCGGATGTGGATGGAGGAGTCCATCGGCAAGCGAGTGAACCTCGAGCGGACCGAGGAGGCCCTCGCCACCGGCGCCGACGTGATCTCGACGGCCTGCCCGTTCTGCATGATCATGCTCGACGACGCCGTGAAGGCTTCCGGGCGGGGCGACGACGTGGACGTCCTCGACATCAGCCAGGTGGTCGAGCGCTCCCTCGGCTAGGGCGACGCTCCCTCACCCGGGCGAGAAGGTGGTCCGCCCGGCGCCGGGCGGACTCCCCGCAGGGCTCGGACCGGCGGAGCCACGAACCAGCGCTCCTCGGTCGCCCCGTCCACCCCGACGACGCCCTTGCCCTCCACGAGCCTCCCGGCGAAGGGCGCCGTCGACGGTCTCATCCGGGCCCAGCCGACCGTCGGGCGGCCTTCACGCGCTGCCCGCGGGTCTGCCGGCGATCCTCGCCGCAGGGATCCCGCCCGTGGACGACGCGCTGCGTGAACCGGGCCGTGAACCTCGGACGTCGTGTTGGTGTCGCCGCGACCCGACGCCCGCGGGTTCCGACGCTCGCCGGGTTGGTCAGCCCCAGAAGACGCCGGTGGGGTCGCTCTCGAGGACGGCCAGCACCTCTTCGAGGGGCCCGGGGTAGGCCTCCTCGAAGCGGTGCCAGCGCTCGTCGCGGTCGGACCAGTAGAGCGTCCACTCGTCGAGCGCGGGGTCGAAGCGCAACTGAGCGATGCGCACCTCTCGCCACGCCGGACCGCGCTCCCCGCGCCACGGAGGGCGCGACTCGACGATGGTGACCGCCTGGCCCTTCGGGCGGGCCTCGACGCGTACCTGGTCGGCGAGCTCGCCGGGGACCCGCTGGTCGCAGTAGTCGCGGATCCTCTCCACCTCGTCGCGCGGCAGGTCGCTCACGCGCCGAGGGTACGCCCCGGGGAAGGGCGCCGCCCGGGACCTTCGGACCTATTGGCTCCTCGTCCTGGGCGCGTTCTCAGTCGCGCGCGCGTTCACACCGGCGAAACACGTCGCTAACGGCGCGGAAATCCGTGACTGGGAGCCTGGGGCCACGTCGAGGCCAGCGTCGTCCTCCCGGATAGGAGGAGGAGACCGTGCTCTGGGCCGCGAACGTCCCGTACCCGAGTTGGCTGAACCCCGCGGACAACACCTGGCAGCTGGTGGCGGCGACCCTGGTCGGGCTGATGAGCCTGCCGGGCATCGCCGTGCTCTACGGCGGCCTGATGCGCAAGAAGTGGATCGTGAACACCATGCTCATGGTCTTTTCGGGCTTCTCCTTGACCCTCGTGGTGTGGATGCTCTGGGGCTACAACCTGGCCTTCGGGCCGCTCAGCCACTTCGGGCCGACCGGCTCGTTCTGGAGCGGGTTCATCGGTCACTTCACCCCGCTCTCGACCGCCGGCAGCCAGCAGGGCCAGGCCGTCTCGGGGGCGAACAGCCTCATCCCGTTCCACTTCTCCACCGCGACGCTCGCCTACTTCCAGTTCGTCTTCGCGGCGATCACCCCGCTGCTCTTCCTCGGGGGGCTGGTCGGTCGGCTCAAGTTCAAGGCCTGGCTCCTGATCGTGCCGCTGTGGATCACGCTCGTCTACTGCGTGAACGCCGCCCTCCTATGGGGCGGGGGCTTCTTCGCCCAGAAGGGCGCGGTCGACTACTCGGGCGGCTACGTCATCCACCTCTCGGCCGGAGTGGCGGCCTTCGTCGGGGCGGCGATCGTGGGCCCGCGACGCTGGCAGGACCGCGAGAACGCCTTTCCCTCGAACCTGATGATGGTGGCCATCGGGGCCGGGATCTTGTGGCTGGGCTGGAACGGCTTCAACGGGGGCGACCCGTTCTACGCGGGCGCCGACGCGGCCTCGGCCGTGCTCAACACCAACGTCGCCACGGCGGCGGCGCTTCTCACCTGGCTCCTCTGGGACATGTTCGCGTCGCGCCAGAAGAAGCCGACCTTCCTCGGGGCCATCAACGGGATGATCTGCGGGCTCGTCGCGATCACGCCCTCGGCGGGCTGGGTGAACGGGGTGGGAGCCCTGCTCGTCGGGGTCATCGCCTCGAGCATCGTGTGGGTCGCGTGGAACTACGTCTCGAGGCTTCGGCCCTTCACCGCGGTCGACGACGCCCTCGGGGTCGTCTACACCCACGGCTTCGCCGGGCTCACCGGGGGGCTCCTCGTGGGGCTGCTCGCCGACCCCAAGATGGTCGAGTACGGGGTGGCCGGCGCCCACTACCGGGGCGTGGGCGCCGTCAGCGTCGGCGGGTGGTTCTACACCCACTCCTTCCACCAGCTCTGGGAGCAGTTCCTGGCGGCCCTGTGGGTCATCGGCTTCACGGCCGTCGGGACGGCCATCATCTTCTACGTGGTGAAGATGCTCGTGGGCCTGCGCGAGGACGACCTCACGCTGCGCGAGGGCGACCTCGCGATCCACGAGGAGGAGGCCTTCCCCGAGCCGACCTTCGGCGAGCCCGTGGCCTCGCCGAGTCACCTGCACCCCGACAACGTCTGATTGGAGAGACCGTGAAGCTCGTCACCGCCGTCATCAAGCCCTTCAAGCTCGACGAGGTCAAAGAGGCCGTCAAGGCCGCCGGACTCTCGGGCATGACCGTCACCCAGTCGCGCGGCTTCGGGAGGACCGGCAGCCACATCGAGATCTACCGGGGCCGGGAGTACGAGTTCGACTTCGTCGACAAGGTCCGCTGCGAGGTCGTCTGCGACGACGACCACGTTGAGACCCTCCTCGAGGCGATCATCCAGGCGGCGCGCACCGACACCGTCGGCGACGGAATGGTCTGGGTCACCGACGTCGAGCACGTGGCGCGCATCCGTACCAACGACCGCGGGGGCGACGCCCTCTAGGGCCTGCGCCGGGGCCGCCGTCCCCCCACCGCGGCGGCTCCGGCCGGGATCAGCCGGCCTGGCGGGCGACGGCCTCGGCGGCCCGGGCGGCCGCCTCGGGGTCACCGAGGTAGCCCGCCTCGATCACCTCGAGGTCGTCGTCGAGACGCAGCCGGTAGGGGATGCCCGTGGGGATCTCGAGCTCGGCGATCTCGAGCTCGGCGACGCCCTCGAGCACCATGCGCAGGGCGCGCAGCGAGTTGCCGTGCGCGACGACGAGCACGGCGCCGCCCTTCACGCCCTCGGCGCGCAGGTCGTCGGCGATCACGTCGCGCAGGTAGGGAGTGGCGCGAGCGACGACGTCCTTCAGGCACTCTCCGAGCGGGATCATCTCGGCGGGCACGTCACGGTAGCGGGGGTCGGAGGCGACCGAGCGGGGGTCGTCGGGGGCGAGCGAGGGGGGCGGCACGTCGTAGGAGCGGCGCCACACCCTCACCTGGTCGAGGCCGTAGCGCTCGGCGGTCGTCCTCTTGTCCTCGCCGGTGAGCGCGCCGTAGTGGCGCTCGTTGAGCCGCCAGCTGCGCCGCACCGCGACCCAGGACCGGCCCGCCTCGTGCAGGGCGATCTCGGCGGTGCGGATCGCCCGGGTCAGGACCGAGGTGTGCACGATGCGCAGGTCGACCCCGGCCTCGCCCAGGAGACGTCCGGCCGCCGCCGCCTCGGCCTCGCCCTCGGGGGAGAGGTCGACGTCGTGCCAGCCCGTGAAGAGGTTGGCGTCGTTCCACTCCGAGCGTCCGTGGCGCAGGAGGACGAGGTCGGGCACGAGGCAATCGTAATTCCGGCCCCGCTCGGGGCGTCCGTCGGGGGCGGGCCCGCCGCCCCGGAACCATTGGTGCGTAGGGCGTTTCCTACATATGTAATGGATTGTTACATATTTATTGACAAGGAGGGACTCAAGTCTGTACACTGGAGGGGTCGAGCCCGCCGGACGGTGGGAGAACGAAGGAGTCCTCATGGCCAAGGCAGTCGGTATCGACCTGGGCACCACCAACTCGGTGGTCTCGGTCCTCGAGGCGGGCGAGCCCGTCGTCATCCCCAACGCGGAGGGCAGCCGCACGACCCCCTCGGTCGTGGGCTTCTCCAAGACGGGCGAGGTGCTCGTGGGCGAGGTCGCCAAGCGCCAGGCGATCACCAACCCCGACCGCACGATCCGCTCGGTCAAGCGCCACATGGGCGAGAAGTGGACCGTCGACATCGACGGCACCGCCTACACCCCCCAGGAGATCAGCGCGCGCATCCTGATGAAGCTCAAGCGCGACGCCGAGGCCTACCTGGGCGACACCGTCACTCAGGCCGTCATCACCGTGCCGGCCTACTTCAACGACGCCCAGCGCACCGCCACCAAGGAGGCGGGCCAGATCGCCGGGCTCGAGGTGCTGCGCATCGTCAACGAGCCCACCGCCGCCGCCCTCGCCTACGGCCTCGACAAGGGGCCGGCCGAGCAGACCGTCCTCGTCTTCGACCTCGGCGGCGGCACGTTCGACGTCTCGGTGCTCGAGATCGCCGAGGGCGTCTTCGAGGTGAAGTCCACCCACGGCGACACCCACCTGGGTGGCGACGACTGGGACGACGCCGTGATGCAGTGGCTGATCAAGTCCTTCAAGGACACCGAGGGCGTCGACCTCGCCACCGACAAGATGGCCGTCCAGCGCTTGAAGGAGGCCGCCGAGAAGGCGAAGATCGAGCTCTCGGCGGTCCAGGAGACTCAGGTCAACCTGCCCTTCATCACCGCGACGAACGAGGGTCCCAAGCACCTCGACCTGAAGCTCACCCGAGCCAAGTTCAACGAGCTCACCGCCGACCTCGTCGAGCGGCTCCGGGGCCCCTTCGACCAGGCCATCAAGGACGCGGGCCTCACCCTCGGGGCGATCGACCACGTGATCCTCGTGGGCGGCTCGACCCGCATCCCGGCCGTCCAGGAGCTGGTGACCCGGCTCACAGGCAAGGAGCCCAACAAGAGCGTCAACCCCGACGAGGTGGTCGCCGTGGGCGCGGCCATCCAGGCCGGCGTCTTGAAGGGCGACGTGAAGGACATCCTGCTGCTCGACGTGACACCCCTCAGCCTCGGCATCGAGACCAAGGGCGGCGTGATGACCAAGATCATCGAGCGCAACACGACGATCCCCACCAAGAAGTCCCAGACCTTCACCACGGCCGACGACAACCAGCCGAGCGTCGAGGTCCACGTCCTCCAGGGCGAACGAGAGATGGCCAGCTACAACCAGACCCTGGGCAAGTTCCAGTTGGTCGGGATCCCGCCGGCGCCGAGGGGCGTGCCCCAGATCGAGGTGACCTTCGACATCGACGCGAACGGCATCGTCCACGTCTCGGCGAAGGACCTGGCGACGGGCAACAACCAGTCGATGACCATCACCGGCGGCTCCTCGCTCTCGAAGGAGGAGATCGACCGCATGGTCCGCGACGCCGAGGCCCACGCCGAGGACGACCGCAAGCGTCGGGCCGAGGCCGAGGTGCGCAACAACGCCGACGGCCTGGTGTACTCGACCGAGAAGCTCCTGAAGGAGCAGGCGGAGTCCTTCCAGGGCAGTGAGCGCGAGGACGTGGAGAAGGCGCTCGCGAGTCTGAAGGAGGCCCTCGCGGGCACCGACGTCGAGGCGATCTCGTCGGCCACCGAGAAGCTGCTCAGCGCGAGCCAGGGCTTCAGCCAGCGCCTCTACGAGGAGGCGGCCAAGGCCAACGCCGGCGAGCCCGCGGCCCCGGCCGGCGACGAGGACGAGATCGTCGACGCCGAGATCGTCGACGAGAAGTGATGACCGAGCCGACCCTCCCCGAGACGGACGACGGGTCCGCGGCCGACGGCGACACCCCGGTCGCTCCCGAGGGGGTCGTCGAGGACCCGCGCACCGAGGCCGAGCGCCAGCGCGACGAGTACCTCGACGCCCTTCAGCGCCTGCAGGCCGACTTCGAGAACTACCGCAAGCGCGTCGCGCGCGCCGCCGAGGAGGCGGCCGCGCGCGCCGCGGGCGAGCTCGCGGGCAAGCTGCTGCCGGTCCTCGACGCCCTCGACCTCGCCCAGGCCCACTTCGCGGACTCGACCGCCGACGAGGCGGCGGCCCTGACCCAGAGCCGGGCACTGCTCCTCGACACCCTGGAGAAGGCCGGCCTGGAGCGCGTCGACGCGAAGGGCGTCGAGTTCGACCCGACCATCCACGACGCCGTCGCCCACGTGCCGATCGAGGGCGAGGGCGACGGGACCCACGAGGTGACCGAGGTGCTGCGCGCCGGCTACCGCTGGCGCGGCGCGGTGCTGCGCCCCGCGATGGTGCAGGTGAGGGGCTAGGCCCGTGGCCGAGCGGGAGTGGTTCGACAAGGACTACTACAAGGTCCTCGGGCTCACCAAGAGCGCGACGGACAAGGAGATCACCCGCGCCTACCGCAAGCTCGCCAAGGAGTACCACCCCGACACGAACCCCGGCAGCGAGGAGCGCTTCAAGGAGATCTCGGCCGCCTACGACGTGCTCGGCGACGCCACCAAGCGCAAGGAGTACGACGAGGTCCGTCGCCTCGGGCCGATGGCGGGCGGCATCGGTGGCGGGCCGGGCGGCTTCAACTTCACGACCGGCGACTTCTCCGACCTGGGCGACCTCTTCGGCGGCCTCTTCGGCGGCCGGCGCACCCGTACTCAGCGCGGCGCGGACTTAGAGACCGCGTTGCACCTGTCGTTCCGCGACGCGGTGAAGGGGGTCACGACCAACGTGAGCGTGCCGAGCGACGCGGCCTGCGCCACCTGCCGGGGGACCGGCGGTGCGCCCGGCGCGGCGTTCGTGCCCTGCGAGCACTGCCAGGGGCGCGGGGTCATCAACGACGACCAGGGCCCCTTCGCGATGTCGAGCGTCTGTCCGGTCTGCCAGGGGCGCGGCGGGCGCTTCGCCGCCCCGTGCCCGACGTGCCACGGGTCGGGCCGCGAGCCGAGCGCTCGGCGGGTCACCGTGCGCATCCCCCCCGGGGTGACCGACGGCCAGCGGATCCGCCTGAAGGCCAAGGGCGCGCCCGGGGCGAACGGCGGGGCGGCCGGCGACCTGTTCGTCGACGTCCACGTCACCCCCGACGCCCGCTTCGAGCGCCGGGGCCGCCACGTGACGACGACGGTGCGCATCCCCTTCACCCAGGCGCTGCTCGGCACGACGGTCGAGGTCCTGACGCTCGACGAGCCCGTCTCGGTGAAGGTGCCCGCGGGCACCCAGCCGGGCACGACGATGCGCGTGAAGGGCCGGGGCGTGCCCGCCTCCGGTCACCACGGCGCGGGCGACCTGCTCGTGACGATCGCGGTCAGCGTGCCGACGAAGCTGACCCGGCGCCAGCGCCAGCTGGCCGAGCAGCTGGCCGAGGCGCTCGGCGAGGTCGAGGGGACGAGCGCGTGAGCGAGCGTCCGGTCTACGTGATCTCGGTCTTCGCCGAGCTCGCCGGCGTGCACCCCCAGACGCTGCGCAACTACGAGCGGAGCGGCCTGCTGCGCCCCCGGCGCACCTCGGGCGGCTCGCGTCGCTTCTCCGACGAAGACCTGGTCGCCCTGCGCCGCATCCAGGAGCTCACCGCCGAGGGCGTGAACCTAGAGGGCGTGAAGCGCGTCATGGCCCTCGAGGCCGAACTCGAGTCGACCCGGCGCGAACTCGATCGCTTGGCGACCGAGGCCGATCGCCTCGTCGAGGCGACCCATCGCCAGTACCGGCGCGACCTCGTGCCGGTCACCAACGCCCTCGCGGTCTTCGTCGACCGCCGCAAGAACCGCACCACCAAGGAACGACCGTGACCCTCGACCCCCAGCGCTGGACCGTGAAGACCCGTGAGGCCTTCCAGGCTGCCTCCACTCAGGCCGCCGCCGCCGGCCACCCCTCGGTGACCCCCGCCCACCTGCTGCTCGCGCTCCTCAACCAGGCCGACGGTGTGGCACGGCCCCTGCTCGTCGCGGCCGAGCTCGACCCGGTCGCCGTCACGGCGCAGCTCAACGATCGCGTGGCGCGCGAGCCGCGTGCCGTCGGCGGCACCCAGCCGGGGCTCTCGGCCGAGAGCCGCCGACTGCTCGAGTCGGCCGACGCCCTGCGCGCCGAGATGTCCGACGAGTACCTCTCGGTCGACCACGTGATCGTGGCCGCGGCCGACGAGCTGGGCACGAGCCGCGAGGCGCTGCTCGGAGCCCTGCGCCAGATCCGCGGCTCGGCCCGGATCACCAGCGAGAACCCCGAGACGACCTTCCAGAGCCTCGAGAAGTACGGCCGCGACCTCACGGCCCTCGCCCGGGCCGGCAAGCTCGACCCGGTCATCGGACGCGACGAGGAGATCCGCCGGGTCATCCAGGTGCTGAGTCGGCGGACGAAGAACAACCCCGTCCTCATCGGCGAGCCCGGCGTCGGCAAGACCGCGATCGTCGAGGGGCTGGCCCTGCGCATCGTCGAGGGCGACGTGCCCGAGAGCCTGCGCGACCGGCGCCTGGTCGCCCTCGACCTCGGCTCGATGATCGCCGGGGCGAAGTACCGCGGGGAGTTCGAGGAGCGCCTGAAGGCGGTGCTGGCCGAGATCCGCGAGGCCGAGGGCCGGGTAATCACCTTCGTCGACGAGCTGCACACCATCGTGGGCGCCGGGGCGAGCGAGGGGGCGATGGACGCCTCGAACATGATCAAGCCCCTGCTCGCCCGGGGCGAGCTACGCCTGATCGGGGCGACGACCCTCGACGAGTACCGCCAGCACGTGGAGAAGGACGCGGCCCTCGAGCGGCGCTTCCAGCCGGTCGTGGTGGGCGAGCCCACGGTCGCCGACACCATCGCGATCCTGCGTGGGCTGAAGGAGCGCTACGAGGTCCACCACGGCGTGCGCATCCAGGACGCCGCCCTCGTCGCCGCGGCCACGCTCTCGCACCGCTACGTGACCAACCGGTTCCTGCCGGACAAGGCGATCGACCTCATGGACGAGGCCGCCTCGCGCCTGCGCATCGAGATCGACTCGATGCCGACCGAGCTCGACGTCGTCGTGCGGCGCCAGCGCCAGCTCGACATCGAGCGCCTCGCCCTCGAGAAGGAGACCGACGAGGCCAGCCGCGAGCGGCTCGGCCGGCTCGAGGCCGAGTACGCCGAGCTGAAGGAGCGCGGCGACGAGATCGCCGCGCGCTGGCAGGCGGAGAAGGGGGCCATCGAGCGCATCCGCGCCGCCAAGCAGGACCTGGAGGACCGTCGGGCCGAGGCCGAGCGCCTCGAGCGCCAGGGCGACCTCGAGGGTGCGGCCAAGCTGCGCTACGGCGTGGTCCCCGAGGTCGAGCGCACCATCGAGCGCGCCACCGCCGAGCTGGCCGACCTCCAGCGCACCGGCGCCCTCCTGAAGGAGGAGGTCGACGCCGAGGACGTCGCCGAGGTCGTGAGCCGCTGGACGGGGGTGCCCGTCGCCAAGCTCCTCGAGGGCGAGGTCGACAAGCTCGTGCGCATGGAGGAGCTCCTCCACAGCCGGGTCGTCGGCCAGGACGAGGCCGTCGCAGCCGTCGCCAACGCCATCCGGCGCAGTCGCGCCGGCCTGGCGGACCCGAACCGGCCGATCGGCTCGTTCCTCTTCCTCGGCCCGACCGGCGTGGGCAAGACCGAGCTGGCGCGGGCTCTCGCCGAGTTCCTCTTCGACGACGAGCACGCCATGGTGCGCATCGACATGAGCGAGTACATGGAGAAGTTCGCCGTCAGCCGGCTCGTCGGGGCGCCCCCGGGCTACGTCGGCTACGAGGAGGGGGGCCAGCTCACCGAGGCGCTGCGGCGGCGCCCCTACGCCGTGGTGCTGCTCGACGAGGTGGAGAAGGCCCACCCCGACGTGTTCAACCTCCTCCTGCAGGTCCTCGACGACGGCCGGCTGACCGACGGACAGGGCCGCACGGTGGACTTCACCAACGCCGTCCTCATCATGACGAGCAACCTCTCGGGCGACCCCCTGAGCGTCTTTAGGCCCGAGTTCGTGAACCGCATCGACGAGATCGTCCGGTTCCGCGCGCTCGGGCGCGAGGACCTGGCGGTGATCGTCGGCATCCAGCTCGAGCGGCTGCGCGCCCGCCTCGCCGAGCGCCGCCTCGCCCTGGTCGTCACCGACGCCGCGCGCGCGGTGCTCGCCGAGGAGGGCTACGACCCCGACTTCGGCGCGCGTCCCTTGAAGCGGGTCATCCAGCGCCGGCTCGAGGACCCGCTCGCGCTCGCGGTGCTCGAGGGCGTCTACACCGAGGGCGACACGATTCGCGTCGACGCGCTCGAGGGGGTCCTCACCTTTTCATGAGTCGGTGAGACCCGTCAGTTCTTTGTCCGCGCTCCCTCGGCGCGGCGCGGCGCACACGTCCCGCGCATAGAAAACACTCGAGGGTGATCCGATGGGTGTGCGACGGCGAACAGCTCAATCGTCGTCGGGCCGCGTACCGCGTAGCACACGCCCGTTGACCTCTGCACCCCCGACTGGACTGTGCGGAACGAGTACGCGACGATCGCTGGCCCCGCGGCGTACGTGGTGCGAGTCGACGTCGAGGGCGTTGGCGACAACGTGACGAAGGCCACCGACGCCACCACAGCCATCGAACCGGCTAGCACCGCTCGGAAGATGACGCGGGGGTAAAGGCTCAGGCCACCGACGACACATCCGGCCACGTCACTCCAACGGAGCTCGTGGCGATCCTCGAGGTCCATTGCTAGCTGCAGGACGTTCCTTCGATAACTGCGAGCGACGTCCCCGGGAAACGCGGACACGAGTGCGCGGACGATCCGGATGCGCAGTCGAGGGGTCACGTCCGCCACGAGCAGTCCGATCAGGTGGCTGAGACTCGTGTGAGGGCGACAGAGGTGACGCGAGCCACCTCGGCGATCGCTCGGCGTACTTCGAGATCTCCTCTCGGTGTAATCCGATAGGGATGACGTCGGTCGACCGACGGCATAGCCTCCACGAGCCCCTCCTTCTCGAGAGAGCCGACACACGCGTAGAGGGTTCCGGGCCCGAGACGGACGGCAAAAGACGCCTCGATGTCCTTCATCAGGGCGTACCCGTGCTTGGGGCCCGTTAGCAGGCTGACCAGGACGAGCAGTTTGCGGTCGAGAAAGACTTGCTTCACACCGGGGTCCTCGTGGGTCGCCATCCCTGGCGCGGCACCCGCGCCCTTGACATCGTACACCCGAAGTACTACGGTTTCGATATATCGAGTTCCGACTATTACGGGGGGACTCCGCGGGGGCTCGCTCGGCGCAACGGAAGGTGTGGACCATGAGGATAAAGGACTGGGGAATGTGGTCGAAGTTGATCGGTGGGGCCATCACGCTGGCCGGTGCGCTGGTCATCGTGGGCACAAACATGGCGCCGGCCGGGGCGCAGACCTCGGTGAGCCCACCCCTGGAAATCGTTCTCAATCAGGCGACACCGCCGGCTCCCGGCGCGTCGGCGGCGGCCACGCAGTGGAGCGACTACGCGACCGTCTGGAATGGTGCGCTCCAAGGGGGAGTGAAGACTGCCACCTGGAACGGATCGGTGTGCCCCGTTGTGTCCTTTCAGCCGCTCAGCGTCCCGAGTTCCCTAGCGAAAGCAGCTGGTGTCGGGACGTCCGCCGCGGACGGGTTCGCCATGACCTTGAATTGCCCAATTGACTCCGCGGGTTCGTCGGGTGCGGCGCTGGCGACGAACCGATAGGTCAGCACATCTGCTTCGCCAGGAACAGGTACGACCTGCGGGTCGGTGGGGGGCGGTTCCTCGTACGGCACTCAGTGCACGTACCCTTGCACGATCAACGGGTCCGGCGGAGCGTGTACGTCGTTCTACAACTCGTCCCCTGCCTTTTACGGTCATGTCGAGTTGAGCTCTGACGGTGCGGGAGCGCAATCATGCTCTGTGGGCTCGGCGGGGCTGAACGGCGTGAACCAAGATCAGCTTCAGGGGAACACCTACATCGTGGGAATGCAGGTGAACGCCTCCAATGTGTGGAACGGGAACGATTGGAAGGGCACAGGCTCCCCGTGGACCAACCTGGGGAACGTGTGCTCAGCCTTCTAGACGGTCATTAGCCCGAGGGGCGGGTCGCAGCAACCCGTGCCCGGCCCCGGCGGTCCCACGTTGGGGTGCGTCGAGGTATGACCCAGGCACGTGCTCACGCGTGGACCTTCCGGTGATCGTCGGCATCCAGCTCGAGCGGCTGCGCGCCCGCCTCGCCGAGCGCCGCCTGGCCCTGGTCGTCACCGACGCCGCGCGCGCGGTGCTCGCCGAGGAGGGCTACGACCCCGACTTCGGAGCGCGTCCCTTGAAGCGGGTCATCCAGCGCCGGCTCGAGGACCCGCTCGCGCTGGCGGTGCTCGAGGGCGTCTACACCGAGGGCGACACGATTCGCGTCGACGCGCTCGAGGGGGTCCTCACCTTCTCCCAGACCCGGGCGGGCCCGGTAGGCTTGGCCCGTAGAGGGACAGCGACCGAGGGAGAGGCTGTGCCCGCAACCGTGGTAGTCGGCATCCAGTGGGGTGACGAGGGCAAGGGCAAGCTGACCGACCTCCTGGCCCGGGAGATGGACCTCGTGGTGCGCTACCAGGGCGGCCACAACGCCGGGCACCGCATCGTCGTCGGGGGCGAGGAGTACGCCCTGCAGCTCGTGCCCTCGGGGATCCTCTACCCCCACATCACGACGGTGATCGGCAACGGGGTCGTCGTCGACCCGGCCGTTCTCCTAGAGGAGCTCGACCGCCTGGCGAGCAAGGGCGTCGACGTCTCGCGCCTGGTGCTCAGCGGCAACGCCCATCTGATCATGCCCTACCACCAAGAGCTCGACCGGCTGACCGAGCGCTACCTGGGCAAGAACGCCCTCGGCACCACCAAGCGCGGCATCGGGCCGGCCTACGCCGACAAGGCCGCCCGGGTGGGCCTGCGCGTCCAGGACCTGCTCGATCCGAAGATCTTCCGCCAGAAGCTCGAGGTGGCCCTCGGCGAGAAGAACCCCATCCTCACCAAGGTCTACAACCGCCCGGCCCTCAAGGCCGAGGAGATCGCCGCGCGCTACCTCGAGGAGTTCGCGCCCCGCCTGGCCCCCATGATCGGCGACTCGGTCGGCCTCGTCCACGACGCCCTCGCGGCGGGCCGGCGCATCCTCCTCGAGGGCGCTCAGGCTACCTTCCTCGACCTCGACCACGGGACGTACCCCTTCGTCACCTCGTCGAACCCGGTGGCCGGGGGGGCCTGCGTCGGCTCGGGCCTCGGCCCGCGCGACCTCACCTCGATCGTGGGGATCGCCAAGGCCTACGTGACCCGCGTGGGCGCCGGGCCGTTCCCGACCGAGATCGGCGGGGAGACGGGTGACTACCTCGTCGAGACGGGCCACGAGTTCGGCACCAACACCGGGCGCCGGCGCCGGGTCGGCTGGTTCGACGCGGTGATGGCCCGTCAGGCCGTGCGCCTCAACTCGCTCACCGAGATCGCCCTCACCAAGCTCGACGTGCTCGACAAGTTCGACGAGATCAAGGTCTGCGTCGCCTACGAGGTCGACGGTGTGCGCTACGACCACATGCCCTTCCACCAGTCGGCCCTGCACGACGCCGTGCCGGTCTACGAGACGCTCGAGGGGTGGCGCAGCGAGCTCTCGGGGGTGACGAGCCGCGAGTCGATGCCCCCGGCGGCCCTCGAGTACGTGGCCTTCCTCGAGGCCGAGGTCGGGGTGCCGATCCGCCTGGTCGGGGTGGGGCCGGAGCGCGAGCAGTTCGTGGTGAACGAGTGACCCGCTGCGTGGTCGTCGGGCGCGGCGCGCGCGAGCACGCCCTGGCCTGGGCGCTCGCGGGGGGCGCCGAGGTCGTCGTGACCCCGGGCAACGCCGGGATCGCCGCCCACGGCCTCGCGGTGAGCGACCGACCGGCCGCAGAGCTCGACGCCGACCTCGTCGTGGTCGGCCCCGAGGCGCCCCTCGTCGAGGGACTGGCCGACGAGCTGCGCGCCGCCGGCGTCGCCGTCCTCGGCCCCGGCGCCGACGGGGCCCGCCTCGAGGGGTCCAAGGCCCACCTGAAGGCGTTCCTCGCGGCGGCCGGCGTGCCGAGCGCCGACTACGCCACCGTCGACACCCCCGAGGCGGCCGAGGCCCGCCTGCGCGGCGCCCGCCCGCCCTACGTCGTCAAGACCGACGGGCTCGCCGCCGGCAAGGGCGTGCTCGTCACCGACTCGCTCGAGGCGGCGATCGCCGACGCGCGCGAGAAGCTCTCGGGGCGCCCCTTCGGCGAGGCCGGACGGCGCCTCGTGATCGAAGAGGGGCTCGTCGGCGAGGAGTGCTCGGTCCACGTGCTCTGTGACGGCGAGCGCTTCGCGACCCTCGCCGTCGCCCAGGACTACAAGCGGCTCGCCGAGGGCGACCGCGGGCCCAACACCGGGGGCATGGGCGCCTACGCGCCGGTCGAACGCCTGGACGCCGCGACGCTGGCCTCGATCGACGAGGCGGTCATCGCCCCGACGGTCGCCGAGCTGCGCCGGCGCGGCGTCGACTACCGGGGCGTCCTCTACGCCGGGATGATGCTCACCGACGACGGCCCCCAGCTCATCGAGTACAACGTGCGCTTCGGCGACCCCGAGGCCGAGGTCCTCGCCCCCCTCTACCGCGAGGGGCTCGTCGACCTGCTGGCCTCGGCCGCGGCGGGCCGGCTCGCCGCGGTGCCGCGGCCCGCGGGCGCGGCCGTCACGGTCGTGCTGGCGGCGGCCGGCTACCCCGAGGGGCCGCGCTCGGGCGACGTCATCGAGGGCCTGGGCGAGGACGGCCAGCTGTCCGAGCCGCTCGAGGGGGTCGTCGTCTTCCACGCGGGCACCGCGCGCGACGCCGCGGGCCGCTTCGTCACCGCCGGCGGCCGGGTGCTCGCGGTGACCGGGACGGGCCACGACCTCGCCACGGCGCGCGCGCGCGCCTACGAGGGTGCGGGCCGGGTCGACTTCGCGGGCTGCCAGCGGCGCCCCGACGTGGCGCGGGGGATCGCGTGATCGGCCGCTACGCCCCGGCCGACGTGGCGGCCCTCTTCAGCGACGAGGCGCGCTTCGCCTCGATGCTCGAGGTCGAGCTGCTCGCCGCCGAGGCGATGGCCGAGCTCGGGATCGCCCCGCGCGGGGCCGTCGAGCGCCTGCGCGAGCGCGCGCCGATCGTCGACGCCGGCTTCGTCGCGGCCGTCGCCGCGCGCGAGGAGGTGACCAACCACGACACCGCCGCCTTCGTCGACGTCGTCCAGGGGCGCGTCGGCGGGCCCGAGGCGGCCTGGGTCCACTACGGGCTGACCTCGAGCGACGTGGTGGACACGGCCCTCTGCCACACGCTCACCCGCGCGATGGACCTCGTGCTCGCCGCGGTGGTGGCGCTGCGCGACGCGCTCGGCGCGCGCGCGAGAGAGACGATCGACCTGCCGATCACCGGGCGGACCCACGGGATGCACGCCGAGCCCACGACCTACGGGGCGAAGTTCGCGCTCTTCGCCCTCATGGCCGAGCGCGACCGCGTTCGGGCCCTCGCCGCGCGCGAGGCGATCGCCGTGGGCAAGCTCTCGGGGGCGGTGGGCACCTACTCGAACGTCGACCCCTTCGTCGAGGCCTACGTGTGCGAGCGGCTCGGGCTCACGCCGACCCCGGCCACCCAGGTCGTCGCCCGCGACCGCCACGCCCAGGTCCTCTACGCCTGCGCCGCGATCGGCACGACGGTCGAGCAGTTCGCCCTCGAGGTCCGCCACCTCGCGCGCAGCGAGGTCGGCGAGGCCGAGGAGCCCTTCCGCCCCGGCCAGAAGGGCTCCTCGGCGATGCCCCACAAGCGCAACCCCGTCGCGGCCGAGCGGCTCTGCGGGCTCGCCCGGGTCCTGCGGGGCTACCTCGTCGCCGGGCTCGAGGACGTCGCCCTCTGGCACGAGCGCGACATCAGCCACTCCTCGGTCGAGCGGGTGGTGCTGCCCGACGCGCTCACCCTGTGCGTGTACGTGCTGCGCCAGGCGACCCGCCTCGCCGAGGGCCTGGTCCTGCACCCCGAGCGGGCGCTCGCGACCCTGACCGGGGGGTCGCACGGCCTCGTCTTCTCCCAGTCGGTGCTGCTCGCCCTCGTCGAGTCGGGGATGGCCCGCGACGACGCCTACCGGCTGACCCAGCGCCTCGCCCGGCGCGCCCTCGAGGAGGATCGCCCCCTGCGCGAGGTGCTCGCCGACGACCCCGAGGTCCACCTCGACGAGGCCCGGGTGGCCCGGGCCTTCGACCTCGAGCGGCTCCTCGCGCACCGGCGCCGCTTCCTCGACGCGCTGGACTGGGCGGCCCCGTGACCCTCGGGCTCCGCCACGTCTACTCGGGCAAGGTCCGCGACGTCTACGCGCTCGACGACGAGCGGCTGCTCATGGTCGCCTCGGACCGGCTGAGCGCCTTCGACGTCGTGATGGGCGAGACGATCCCGGGAAAGGGCCGGGTCCTCACCGGGATCACCGACTACTGGGTGCTGCTCGCGCGTGCCCTCGGGGTCGGTGAGTCGGCCCTGCTCACCTGCGACCCGGCCGAGATCGACGCCGTCGTGCCGGGCTTCGCCGCCGAGACCGAGCTCGCCGGGCGCACGATGCTGGTGCGCGCCGCCGAGATGGTGCCCCTCGAGTGCATCGTGCGCGGTCGGCTCTTCGGCCAGGCCTACGAGGAGTACCGACACGAGGGCACGGTGCACCACATGCCCGCGCCGGCCGGGCTCGCCCTGTGCGACCCCTTCCCCGAGCCGCTCTTCACCCCCTCGACCAAGGCCGCGAGCGGCCACGACGAGAACATCGACCACGCCACGGCGATCGACCTGGTGGGCGAGAGGACGTTCCTCGCGGTGCGCCAAGCCTCGCTCGCCCTCTTCGCGCTCGGGGCGGCCCGACTGGCCGAGGTCGGCGTGGTGCTCGCCGACACCAAGTTCGAGTTCGGCTACGTCGACGGGCGCCTCGTGGTCTGCGACGAGGTGATGACCCCGGACTCCTCGCGGCTCTGGCCGGCCGAGGCGGTGCATCCCGGGCGGGTGCCGCCGTCGTTCGACAAGCAGCCCTTCCGCGACTGGCTCGACGCGCTCGGCTGGGACCACACCCCGCCGCCGCCGCCGGTGCCCCTCGAGGTCGTCGACGCGACGGCCGAGCGCTACGCCGAGGCGTACGAGCGCGTGACCGGGCGACCGTTGAGCGACTGGTACGGTGACTGAGTGGAGTACGCGGTGCGGGTCGACGTGACCCTGAAGCGCGGCATCGCGGACCCCGAGGGCGCCACCATTGAGCGGGCCCTGCCGGCCCTGGGCTACGCCGGCGTGCACTCGGTGCGTACCGGCAAGGCCTTCGCCCTGGTCATCCAGTCCGACTCCGAGGCGGGCGCCCGCGAGGTCGCCACCTCGCTCGCCACCCGGCTCCTCTCCAACCCGGTCATCGAGGACGCGGCGGTCACCGTGGTGGGGGTCGCGTGAGCCGCGTCGGCGTCGTCGTCTTCCCGGGGTCGAACTGCGAGCACGACGTGGTGGGCGCCCTCACCACCCTCGGGGGCCGGGCCGAGCTCGTCTGGCACGCCGAGACCGACCTCGCGGCCTACGACGCGGTCGTCCTGCCCGGGGGCTTCGCCCACGGCGACTACCTGCGCCCCGGAGCGATCGCGCGCTTCAGCCCGGTCATGGGCGCCGTCGCCGCCCTGGCCGAGGCGGGGCGCCCGGTGCTCGGGATCTGCAACGGCTTCCAGGTCCTCACCGAGGCCGGCCTGCTGCCCGGGGCCCTGCAGAAGAACCGGGGCCTCACCTTCCTCTGTCAGCCCACGACCCTCGTCGTCGCCTCGACGCGCTCGGTGCTGACGCGCGCCGCCGCGCTCGGCCAGGAGCTGGTCGTGCCGATCAACCACTTCTCCGGGAGCTACGTCTGCGACGACGCGACCTACCTCGCCCTCGTCGAGCGCGATCAGGTCGTCCTGCGCTACCGGGACAACCCCAACGGGAGCCGCGGGGACATCGCCGGGATCGCCAACGAGGCCGGCAACGTGGTGGGGCTCATGCCCCACCCCGAGCGGGCCCTCTCCGCGCTGCTCGGCAGCGCCGACGGCCGGGTCCTGCTGGAGGGGTTCCTCGCCGCGGCCGACGACGCCGCGGGCGCGCGCGCCCTCGTCGCCGCGCCGTGACCGAGGAGGCGCTGCACCGCGCGCTCGGTCTGACCGACGACGAGTACGCGCTGGTCGAGGGGGTGCTCGATCGCGAGCCCAACCACCTCGAGCTCGCGATGTTCGCCGTCATGTGGAGCGAGCACTGCTCGTACAAGAGCTCACGGCTCCACCTGCGCCGCCTGCCCACCAGCGCCCCCCAGGTGCTGGTGGGCCCGGGCGAGAACGCCGGGGTGATCGACGCCGGCGACGGGGTGGCGATCGCTCTGCGCATCGAGAGCCACAACCACCCCTCGGCGATCGAGCCCTACCAGGGGGCGGCGACCGGGGTCGGGGGGATCCTGCGCGACGTCTTCACCATGGGCGCGCGGCCCCTGGCCGTGATGGACCCCCTCTTCTTCGGCCCGCCCGACGACGCGCGGGCCCGCTGGCTCGTCGAGGGCGTGGTCGCGGGCATCTCGGGCTACGGCAACTCGGTCGGCGTGCCGACCATCGGCGGCGAGCTGACCTTCGACGAGGGCTACGCCCAGAACCCCCTGGTGAACGTGCTCTGCGTGGGGGCCCTGCCCCGCGAGCGCCTCGTGCTCGGGCGCGCGAGCGGCGTGGGCAACCTCGCCGTCCTGCTCGGCAGCCGCACCGGGCGCGACGGCATCGGCGGGGTCTCGGTGCTGGCCTCGGCCGGCTTCGCCGGGGCCGACGGGGCGACCTCGCTCGACGAGGAGAAGCGCCCGAGCGTCCAGGTCGGCGACCCCTACGAGGAGAAGCGGCTCATCGAGGCCTGCCTGGCCCTGCTCGACGAGGGCCTGGTCGTGGGGATCCAGGACCTCGGGGGGGCCGGGCTCACCTGCGCGGCCAGCGAGACGGCCGCGCGCGGGGGCGTGGGCATGGACGTCGACGTGACGGCCGTCCCGCTGCGCGAGGCCGGCCTGGCCCCCTGGGAGGTCATGACGAGCGAGAGCCAGGAGCGGATGCTCGCCATCGTGCGCCCCGAGGACCTCGCCGCGGTCGAGTCGCTGTGTCGGCGCTGGGAGGTGCGCAGCGCCGTCGTCGGACGGGTGACGGCCCCGGTGCCCGACGCCGCCGGGCGGCCGGTGGGGATGCTGCGGGTGCGCCAGGGCTTCGACGGCCCGGTGCTCGCCGAGGCGCCGGCCGCGGCCCTCGCCGACGACGCTCCCCTCTACGACCGGCCGCGGGCCCGCCCCGATGACCTCGACGCGCGCCTCAGCGACGACCCGGCCGACGAGCCCGCCGGCGACGTCGGGGCCGAGGTCCTGGCCTCGCTCGTCGACCCCGCCTGGGTGCACCGCCAGTACGACAGCCAGCTCTTCTTGAACACGGTGGTCGGCCCGGGTCGCGACGCCGCCCTGCTGCGCCTCGCGGGGCCGGGCCTGCCCGCGAGCGAGCGGGGCTTCGCCCTCACCACCGACTCCAACCCGCGCTGGTGCGCGCTCGACCCGCGCGCCGGCACCGCCCTCACGCTGGTCGAGGCGGTCGCCAACCTGGCGTGCGTGGGGGCGACCCCGGCCGCCGTCGTGAACTGCCTCAACTTCGGCAACCCCGAGCACCCCGAGGTGATGTGGCAGCTCAGCGAGGCCGTCGACGGCCTGGCCGAGGCCTGCGTCGCGACGGGCCTGCCGGTGATCGGGGGCAACGTCTCGCTCTACAACGAGTCCGGCGGGCGCGACATCGACCCCACCCCGGTGCTCGGGGTGCTGGGTCTCGTCGCGCGCCTGGTCGCGGCGCCCCCCGGCTGGGCCTGGCGCGAGGGGGACACCGTCGTGCTGGTCGGCCCGCGCGAGGCGCGCCCCGACCCCTTCCCGCTGGCGGGCTCGCTCTTCGCGCGCCGTCGGGGCCGGACCGGGGGTCGGCTGGGCGACCTCGATCCGCGCGCCCTCGCGGCCAGCCGCTTCGTCGCGGGCGAGGTGGCGAGGGTCTGCGCCGGGGGCGCGTCGCCCGTCGCCGCCGTCCACGACGTCAGCGCCGGGGGGCTGGCGGTGGCGCTCGCCGAGATGGCTGCGGCCTCGGGGGTCGGCCTCGCCTGGGCCCGTCCGCGCGGGCACGCCGAGCTCTTCACCGAGGCCCCGGGCCGCTTCGTCGTGGCGACGCGCGACCCCGCGGCGCTGACCGCGGCCGCGGCCGCGGCCGGTGTCGAGGCGAGCGTTCTGGGGACCGCCGGGGGAGGGCGCCTCACCCTGGGCGAGCTGTGCGACCTCGCCGTCGGCGACCTGGCCGAGCGGCGCGCGAGCGCCCTGCCGGCGGCGCTCGGGCTCTAGCGGGCCGCCTTCAACTCGGCGAGCACCTCGTCGGGGACCTCGAGATCGCCCGTGAGGCCCCGGCCGAGGGCCACGCCGACCTTGTAGGTGCCGTGGTAGTCCGAGCCGCCCGTCGGGACCATCCCGGCCGCGCGGGTGAGGCGCACCATGGCCTCGCGCGTGGGGGCCGGGGTCGAGCCGTAGTAGGCCTCGACGCCCACGACGCCGCGCTCGCGCAATGAGGCGAGCACGCGCGGCATCGTGCGCTCGAGGTCGCCGGGCTCGTCGAGGTAGTTGTCGAGGGGGTGGGCGATCGAGAAGACCGCCCCCGACCCGCGGCCGGCCTCGACGAAGCGCTCGATCGCGATCGACGTCTTGGGGATGTAGGCCCGTCCGGACGCGCCGAGCCACTCGGTGAAGACCCGCTGGGTCGTGGCGTCACCCGGCGCGCCGACGATCTCGGGGTGGAGCTCGGCCATGGCCCGCGCGAAGTGGGGGCGGCCGATCGACTCGAGCCGCCCCGACAGGGAGACGAGGTAGTCGAGGGTGAGCCGGGTGAAGCCGTTCGCGCGCAGCAGCGTGACGAGCTCGGCGTTGCGGGTCTCGCGGTCCTCGCGCAGCGCCGCGAGCTCGCGCTGGAGGGGGTGGGTGGCCTCGAGGGGCGGGTAGTAGGCGAGGAGGTGGACGTTGCGCGCGCCGAGGTGGCCACCGCGGTCCTTGGGGAACTCGTTGTCGCGCAGGGACACCTCGAGGCCGCCCACGTGCTCGACGCCCACGCGCGCGCAGGCCGCGCGCATCACCTCGTGGCTGGCCGTGGTGTCGTGGTCGGTCAGGGCGATCGCGCTGAGCCCGACCGCGGCCGCTCGGGCGGCCAGCTCGTCGGGCGTGTCGGAGCCGTCGGAGTAGGTCGAGTGGGTGTGCAGGTCCAGCATTGCCGTACGATAGCCAGCCCCGACGAGAGCCCTGTGCTTGACTGGGGAATCGCGGGTCGACGGGCCCGTAGGCTGGGGGGCGCATGAAGGAAGCCTGCGGCGTCGTCGCCATCGTGGCCCCGGGCCGGGCGGCGGCCCCACTGTGCTACGACGCCCTCTACGCCCTGCAGCACCGCGGCCAGGAGTCGGCCGGGATGGCCTGCTTCAGCGACCACCAGATCACCGTCGTGAAGGACAACGGCCTCGTCAGTCATGTCTTCACCGAGTCGACCCTGCGCGCGCTCACCGGGTCGATCGTCATCGGCCACACCCGCTACTCCACCTCGGGCTCGGCCAACTGGACGGCCGCCCAGCCCGTCTACCGCTCGGCCGGCCCGTCGGGCTTCGCCCTGGCGCACAACGGCAACCTCACCAACACGGCCGCCCTCGCCGAGGGGGCTGGGGTGCTCGTCGCCTCGATGCTCTCGGACTCGGACCTCGTGGCCGAGCTGCTCGCGCGCGAGGTCGAGGCCGGCGTCCCCCTCGACGAGGCGCTCGGGGTCGTGCTCGCCAAGGCCGAGGGCGCCTTCTCGCTGGTGGTGCTGGAGGCCGGACGGGTGCACGCGGTGCGGGACCCCTACGGCTTTCGCCCGCTCTGCCTGGGCCGCCTCGGACCCGAAGAGTCGCCCGAGGGCTGGGTCGTCGCCTCCGAGACACCGGCCCTGGACATCGTGGGGGCGACCTTCGTGCGCGAGGTTCGCCCCGGCGAGATGGTCTCGCTCGACGCGTCCGGCGTCGAGGCCCGCCAGCTCCTCGAGCCGGCCGAGGGTCCCGAGCGGCTCTGCGTCTTCGAGTTCGTGTACTTCGCCCGGCCCGACTCCTACCTCCTCGGCCACGAGGTCCACACCGCCCGCCGGCGCATGGGCGAGCGTCTGGCCCGCCAGGCCCCGGTCGAGGCCGACCTCGTGATGGGCGTGCCCGACTCGGGCGTGCCGGCGGCCGAGGGCTACGCCGCGGCCTCGGGGACGCCCTTCGCCCACGGGCTGGTGAAGAACCGCTACATCGGGCGCACCTTCATCGCCCCGGGCCAGGACGCGCGCGCCGAGGGCGTGCGCCGCAAGCTCAACCCGCTGCGCGAGACGATCCGTGGCCAGCGCCTCGTCGTGGTCGACGACTCCATCGTGCGCGGCACCACCACCCGCGCCCTCGTGCGCATGCTGCGTGAGGCCGGCGCGCGCGAGGTCCACCTGCGGATCAGCTCGCCGCCGTTCCTCTGGCCCTGCTACTTCGGCATCGACACCCCGACGCGCGATGAGCTTCTGGCGAGTCATCACTCCGTCGCCGAGATGAACGACTACCTCGGCTCGGACAGTCTCGAGTTCATCACGCTGGGGAACCTTCGCGCCGCGATCGGGGTGGGCGAGGAGTGCTGCGACGCGTGCCTCACCGGCCGCTACCCCGCGCCGATCCCGGTGACCCTCGGCGTGGTGCGCGCGTGAGCCGGCTCCTCGAGGTCGAGGGCCGGCGCACCTACGCTGAGGCCGGCGTGTCGATCGCGGCCGGCGACGCGGCCGTCGCGCGCTTCGCGCCCGCCGCCGCCGCCGCGACCCGCCCCGAGGTCCTCGAGGGGCTCGGGGGCTTCGCCGGGCTCTTCGCCCTGCCGGCTCGCTACCGCGACCCGGTGCTCGTGGCGTCGGCCGACGGGGTGGGCACCAAGCTGGAGGTCGCTCGCCTCGCCGGGCACTTCGACACGGTGGGGATTGACCTCGTGGCGATGCTCGTCGACGACCTCGTCTGCACCGGGGCCGAGCCGCTCTTCGTCCTCGACTACGTGGCCGTCGGCGCGCTGGAGCCGGCCCGGGTCGCCGAGGTCGTGGCCGGCGTCGCCGAGGGCTGCCGGATCGCCGGCGCGGCCCTGCTCGGCGGCGAGACGGCCGAGCACGGCGGGGTCATGAAGCCCGACGACCTCGACCTCGCGGGCTTCGCCGTCGGGGCGGTCGAGCGCGACGACCGGCTCGGGGCCCACCGGGTCGAGGTCGGCGACGCCCTCGTGGGACTGCACTCGCCCAACCTGCGCTCCAACGGCTACACCCTCGTTCGCGAGGTCCTACTCTCCGAGCCCGGGGCGCTCGAGCGGCCGGCATACCCCGGGTGTGCCGAGAGCCTGGCCCAGGTCCTGCTCGCGCCCTCGGTCATCTACGCCCCCGGGGTGCTCGCCCTGCGCGAGGCGCTCGGCCCGGCGCTGCACGCCGCCGCCCACGTCACCGGCGGGGGCATCGTGGGCAACGTCGTGCGCCTCCTGCCCGAGGGCCGCCACGCGAGGGTCGACCTGGCCGCGTTCCCGACCCCGGAGGTCTTCTTCGAGATCCAGCGGCGCGGCCCGGTCGGCCCCGAGGAGATGGTGCGCGTCTTCAACTGCGGGCTCGGGATGGTGCTCGCCCTCGCGTCGGCCTCGGCGGAGGCGGCCGTCGCCGAGCTCGGCGCCGCGGGCTTCCCGGCGTCGGTCGTGGGCGAGGTCGTGGCGGGCCAGCGGGGGGTGAGCCTCCGGTGAGCGACGCCCGCGACCGCGTCCTCGAGCACCTCCTCGCCCACTCGGTGCGCCGGGGCGACTTCGTCTTGAAGTCGGGCCGCCGCTCGAGCTGGTTCATCGACTCCAAGCAGACGATCTGCGCGGGCGAGTCGATGATGGACGTGGCGCTGCTGGTGCTCGGCACGATGCCGGCCGACGCGACGGCGGTCGGTGGGCTCACGATGGGTGCGGACGGGCTCAGCTTCATCACCGCGGGCGTGGCCGCCACGATGGGGCGCGAGCTGCGGGCCTTCAGCGTGCGCAAGGAGGTGAAGGACCACGGCGCCGGCGGGAGGATCGCCGGCTGCCTGGCGCCCGGGGACCTCGTCGTGGTGACCGAGGACACGGTCACCCGGGGCACCAGCGTGCTCGAGGCCGCCCGGGTCGTACGCGACGCCGGCGCCGAGGTCGCCATGGTCATCGCCCTCGTGGACCGGGGCGGCACGGCCGGGGCGACGTGCGCCGCCCAGGGGATCGAGTTCCGTGCGCTCTTCGGCGCCCCGGACCTCGGCTTCGACTACGAGGGCGTCTAGCCGGCGAGGGCGTCGAGGACCCGCGCCCGCCACGCGGCGAGCGCCGGGTAGGCCGTCTCGGGGGTGTGGCCGAAGCGCAGCACCAGCGAGTCGAGCGCCGGGGCGACGACGATCATCTGGCCCTCGTAGCCGCTCGCGAAGTACGACCCGTGGGCGTCGCCCGTTACCCACCAGTGCCAGGCGTAGTACTCGCCCGACTCCTCGTCGCGCGCGGTGGGCCGCTGGGCGGTGGCGACCCACTCCTCGCTGAGGACCCGTCGCCCGTCGGCCACGCCGCCGCGCAGGTAGAGCAGGCCGAAGCGGGCGAAGTCGAGCGCGGTCGCGTGCAGGAAGCTCGAGGCCACGAAGACGCCGCGCTCGTCGAACTCGGGGCGCGCGCGCATCGAGAGGGGCTCGAGCAGCCGCTCGTCGATGAAGCGTCGGTAGGGCTCGCCCGGGCCGACGACGTCGGCAACGACCCGGCTCACGATGTTCGAGGTGCCCGAGGAGTAGGAGAAGGCCGTGCCCGGTGCCGCGGCGAGCGCCTTGGCGGCGGCGAAGCCGGCGGTGTCGGCCTTGGCCTCGCCGAAGAGCATCTCCACCACGTCGCTCGCGCCGTCGACCTCGTAGACCTCGTTGAAGGCGAGGCCGCTGCGCATCGCGAGCAGGTCCGCGAGGGTGATCGAGTGGCGCGGGTCGTCGGGGTCGGCCCACTCGGGCACGGGCGCGCGCGCCGCGGGGTCGAGGCGCCCCTCGTCGACGAGGATGCCCACGAGGGCGTGCAGGAACGACTTGGCCATCGACCAGCTGAGGAGCTCGGTCGTGGGTCCGACCGGCTCGGCCGGTCGGTCGAAGTGGGGTCGCAGCCCCCCGTACCGCTCGGCGACGACGGCGCCGTCGCGCACTATCACCACCGCATTGGTCTCACCGTAGACGGGGTCGTCGAAGGCCTCGTCGAGGAGGGCTCCGAGCGCCGGCGGGGCCGCGGCCCGGGCCCAGGCCCCCGTCGGCCAGGGGGTCCCGGGGGCGACGACGGCCGGGGTCACGCGAGGCAGGTCTGAGGGCACGGGCCATTGTGGCACTGCGGTGGTCGAGACCGGCGTCGATCCGGTGACCTCACGCTTTTCAGGCGTGCGCTCTACCAACTGAGCTACTCGACCTCGCCACCCGAGGGTGCCGAGCGGACCTGACGGGATTTGAACCCGCGACCTCCGCCTTGACAGGGCGGCGTGCACTCCGAGCTGCACCACAGGTCCACGCGCGTCCGGGCGAGCCCGAGGCGCGAGGGGCCAGTCTATCGCCTGGGCCGACGACCTCCCGGGGGTCAGTCACCCGCCGCGTCGGCGAGCACCAGGCAGAACGGGTGGCCGATGGGGTCGTAGAAGACGCGGAAGGTCGTCCCCGGCTGGTGCTCGGCCCTCGTCGCGCCGAGCGCGAGCGCCGCGGCCTCGCCCGCGTCGAGGTCGTCCACCGCGAGGTCGAGGTGGAGGCGCTGGGGCTGGGGCCCCTCGGGCCACGTGGGCGGCGGGAGTGCCGCGACGCGCTGGAAGGCGAGCGTGGGCGCCCCGTGGTTGTCCAGCTCGACCCACTCGACCGTGTCGGCGGGTCCCTCGAGGGGCGCCAGTGCGAGCCCCACGAGGGCGCCGTAGAAGCGGGCGAGGGCCACCGGGTCGGGGCAGTCGAAGGCTACGAGGCTGAAGCGGGCGAGCATGGCCGAAGCGTAGCCACGGCCACGGAATCGGAGAGCCATGACGGGAATCGCCCGTGTCGGCTCGCGGGCCGGGCGAAATACCCGGAATCGCGCAACCGCTTCACTACTGTCGATTGCGTCGGCCGCGCGATTCCTCGCGCCCCTCGCGGCCGGGAAGGAGTCTCGTGGCGAGCACGCTCGGCCGGCGATACCAGTACGGCGCCGGCTTCGTCGACCAGGCCTCCGGCATCCGCTTCGAGGGCCACCACCCCTTCGAGCGCCCCGACCTGTGGCGGGTGTACCTGAACGAGGCCGAGGGGGCCTATAAGAGCTACGGCGTCGAGCAGTCGCTCAGCCGGCGCGACCTCGAGGACGGCGTCGGGGTGCCCCTCTTCTTCCTCGGCTTCAACGCCGGGGGCGAGGCCGTCGCCGGCGTGAGGTTCCACGGGCCCCTCGAGAGCCGCCACCAGGCGGCGATCCTCGACGAGATGGGCGGGTCGAGCGAGATCGAGGAGATCGGCTCGGTCATCGACGCCGAACTGCGCCTGGGCGCCATCGAGGTCAAGGGCGCCTGGTCCAAGGGCGAGCAGGTCGTGGGCGCCCGGCTCGTCCAGACCATCTCGCGCTCGGTCACCCACGCGATGACCTGGCTCGGGGCGGAGTTCGCCGTCGCGGCCGTCCGCGATCAGCTCCTCGCGGTGGGGCTGCCCACCGGGACCCGCCAGATCGGCGTCGAGGCCGTGCCCTACCCCGACGAGCGGTACCGCACGATCGCGGTGTGCTGGCGCCGGGCCCGCACCCCCGAGCTCTCGACGCCCGAGCACCAGTTGGCCCTGCGTCGCGAGGCCGAGGAGCTCGCTCGCGGCGCCGGGGCCGGTGCCCTTTCGCCGATCGACCCCGCCCACACCCGGACCCACTCCTGGCGACCCCTGGTGATGGACGGGGCGAGCCGCAGCGAGCGCGAGGTCCTACGCATCTTGCGGGCCGACCCGTCGCTGCAGATCATCGACCGCTACGCCGAGCAGCGCGACCAGTTGGCTGGGCTCGCGCCGCGCCCGGCCGACTCAGTCCTCGACGAGGGGAGCCGGTGGGTCTACTACCCCTGGCGTCGGGCCGTCGTGCGCCTGCTGGCGCCGCGGGCCTTCAACACCCTGCGCCTGGACCGCAACCACAACAAGATCACGGCCGAGGAGCAGGGACGGCTGCGGCGGCTGCGCGTCGGGGTGATCGGGGTTAGCGCCGGTCACTCGATCGCCCACGGACTCGCCCTGGAGGGCGTCGTGGGCGAGCTGCGCCTGGCCGACTTCGACACCCTGGAGCTCTCCAACCTCAACCGGATTCCGGCGAGCGTCATCGACCTGGGCGTCAACAAGGCCGTGGTCGCCGCCCGGCGCATCGCGGAGGTCGACCCGTACCTCAGCGTGCGCGTCGAGACCGAGGGCATCACCCGAGAGAACCTGCCGGGGTTCCTCGACGACCTCGACCTCGTCGTCGAGGAGTGCGACTCGCTCGACGTCAAGTTCCTGGTGCGCGAGCTGGCCCGCGAACGGGGCATCCCGGTCGTGATGGAGACGAGCGACCGCGGTGTGCTCGACGTGGAGCGCTTCGACCTCGAGCCGGACCGTCCGCTCTTCCACGGGCTGATCGGCGACATGGACTACGCGACGCTCGCCGACCTACCGCTGCCGGAGAAGTCGGCCATCGTGCTGCGCATGCTCGGTGCCCGCGAGGTCTCGAGCCGCAGTGCCGCCTCCTTCGTCGAACTCGGTCAGACGGTCACCGGGTGGCCCCAGCTCGCGAGCGAGGTCACCCTCGGCGCGGTCTCGGTCGCCGCTGCGGTGCGCCGCCTCGGCCTGAGGGGGGAGCTGCCCTCGGGACGGGTGCGGGTCGACGTCGAGGAGATCCTCGACGACCTCGCCCCGGTCGAGCTGGCCGAGGGGCCCGACCTCGACGCGCCCGCGCCCGAGGAGCCGCCGCTCGAGAGCGACGACCCGATCACCCTCATCGTCGACGCCGCGCGACGCGCGCCCTCGGGCGGCAACATCCAGCCATGGCGGTTCGAGGCCGACGAGGGAGAGGTCCGCTTCTACCTCACCCCGGAGCGCACGACGCGCATGGACGTCGAGCACCGTGCGGGCTACCTCTCGCTCGGAGCGGCGCTCATGAACGCACGGATCGCCGCCGCCTCGATCGGTCGGTTGGGCGCCGTGCGCCTGTTCCCCTCGGGGACGAGGTCCAACCACGTGGCCACCCTGGAGCTGGGCACCGAGCGCGACCACCAGCTCGCGCCGCTGCTCGGCGCGGTGGCCACCCGCACGGCCAACCGCCGCCCGGGGTCGCCCCAGCCGATCGAGCCCGAGACGCTGACGGCCCTCGCCCGGGGCGTCGAGCGCGAGGGGGCCCGGCTGCGGATCGTGACCGAGCGCGACCCGCTCGCCGAGGTCGGCCGGATCCTCGCCGAGTCCGACCGCCTGCGCTTCTTGCTGCCCGAACTCCACGGCGAGATGGTGAGCGAGCTGCGGTGGCCCGGCCTCGACTCGCTCGAGGAGGGCCTCGACGTGCGGACCCTCGAGATGGACGCGATGTCGACCGCCCTGCTCGAGGTGCTGAGCCGGCGCGAGGTGCTCGACCACGTGGCTCGCTGGCGGGGGGGGCGCAACCTCGGCCTGCGGACCCAGGCGATCATCGCCTCGAGCTCGGCGGTGGCCGCCGTCACCGTGCCCCGCCCGGACCCCGCGTGGTTCGTGCGCGGTGGCGGGGCCCTCGAGCGGTTCTGGCTCGAGACCGACGTCGCGGGCCTCGCCGTCCAGCCCGTCTCGCCCGTCTTCCTCTTCGCCCAGGACGAGGAGGAGCTCCTGGCCCTGGCCGGGGAGCGCCACGTCGAGGAGATGGCCAATCTGCACTGGCAGTTCCGTCGGTTCTGGGAGCTCGAGGAGACCGAGGCCCTCGCGATGGTGGTCCGGGTCTCGCACGCCCCACGCCCCAGCGTGCGCAGCGTGCGGATCCCCCTCGCCGAGTTGCTGAGCCGTGGGGAGCCCCCGGCGGCCGGTCCCTCGACGCGGGCCTTCGACGCCCCCCCGTTCGACGCGTATTCGACGACCTGGAAGAACTAGCCAGCTCCGGGCCAAATCACAACGCAATCACAACGGATCCGCCCCTTCGGCCACAATTCGGGGCCCGGGGCCCGATTAGGGCCCAAGCGCCCCTTGTGGGGGCGCGATCAGCCCAATTACTGTGGGGAGCGGACTTCGTGTGCTGAGACTCACTCGACATCCGCCGACCGATCCGAACGTGGGGCACGGGTATGACGACCGACATCTCGACTACCGCTGAGGCCACCGCGGCCGAGACGCGCCTCGTGGTCGAGACCCTCCTGCGGGTCGTCTCGGGCACCGAGATCGTGGCCGTCGTGACCCCCGAGGGCCCGGCCGTGCCGGGGATCACGATGGAGCCGCTGGTCGGCCAGGCCGCCGGTGACGCGTTCGCCAAGATCGTCGAACGGGTCCGCACCGAGCTCACGAGCGACCCGAGCGGGGTCGGCTCGTTCTCCCTCGTCGTCTCGAGGGTCGAGTGGGGCGTGCTGGTCGACCCGATCGTGGTGGACGAGCGGGTCGTGGGGGCCCTCGTGATCGCGCGTCACGGGCGCAGCTGGTCCCGGCGCGAGAGCTCGCTGAGCCGCGCCTTCGCCCGCATGCTCAGCCGGGTCGCCGTCCTCGCCGGGCGTGAGAGCAGCCTCCTGCGCCAGCGGAGCCTCGACACCCTCGTGCGCCAGGTGGCCGAGATCCTCATGGCCGGCAGCGCCGCGAACCTGCAGCAGACCCTCGACACCACGGTGCGCCTGCTCGGCGAGTACCTCGAGAGCGACGCGGCCTTCCTGCGACGCAACGACCACGAGCGGAATCTGTCGATCCTCGTCGCGGAGTGGCCGCGACGCGAGAACGTGCCCGAGCCGGACCCGCTGGGCGAGGTCCCCTTCGATGTCGACCCCGTGTTCGCCGCGATGAGGGATCTGAAGGCGCCCTACATGCCCGAGCAGTCCGAGACGCCCGAGGAGTACCTCGAGCGCGTGGAGCGGGGCTCGGGCGTGTCCGAGGTGGGCGGGGGCGCGGTGCCGCTGCTCATCGGCGACACGACCTGGGGGATCCTGGGCTTCTTGCACTTCGGCCTGCACCGGTGGGTGCCCGAGGAGATCAACGCCCTCCAGGCCGTCGCCTCGATGCTGGCCCAGCTCCAGGCCCGTCTCGACGCCGAGGCCCGCACCCTCCACAGCGCGAGCCACGACTACCTCACGGGCCTGCCCAACCGGCCGGCCCTCGTCGCCGAGCTCGAGCGGCGGATCGCCACGGGGCGCCCGACGGCGGTCATGATTATCGACCTCGACCGGTTCAAGATCATGAACGACTACCTCGGTCACGCCAACGGTGACGAGCTCCTGCGGGTCATCGCCGATCGGCTGCGCACGAGCGTGCGCCAGAACGACTTCGTCGCCCGTCTGGGGGGCGACGAGTTCGTCTTCTTGCTCGACAAGTGCCGCAGCGAGCTCGACGCGGTCGCCTCGGCCTACCGGATCCTCGAGGTCATCGGCCGCCCGGTGGAGATCATGGGCCAGGTGATGAACCACACGGCCTCGATCGGCGTGGCCCTGCCGCCCGCCGAGTCGCTCGCGGCCCTGGCGCTGGTCTCGCGCGCCGACGTGGCGATGTTCGAGGCGAAGTCGCTGGGTCGCGGGCACGTGGTGGTCTTCGACGGCAGCCTCGCGAAGAAGGTCGACGACCGCAGCCAGCTCGAGATCCAGCTGCGCCAGGCGATCGAGTTCGACGGGCTGCGCCTGCACTTCCAGCCCGAGGTCGACCTCAACACGGGCAAGCTGCTCGCCGTGGAGTCGCTGGTGCGCTGGGAGCACCCGACGAGGGGGCTCCTCGCCGCCTCGGAGTTCATCAAGGTGGCCGAGGAGACGGGACTCGTCACGAAGATGGGCCGTTGGGTCTTCGCCGAGGCCTGTCGTCAGCTGGGCGTATGGCGCCACCGCTACCCCGAGCTCGACTTCACGGTGCGGGTCAACATGTCCCCGGCCGACTTCAAGATGGGCGACCTGGTGGGCTTCGTCGAGCGGTGCCTGCGAGAGAACGACGTCCCGGGCCGCGCCCTGTGCATCGAGGTGACCGAGCACGCCGTCGTCGACGAGCCGGCCGAGACGGCGGCGCTGCTGCGCGAGCTCCAGGGGCTCGGCGTGAAGATCGCCCTCGACGACTTCGGGACGGGGTTCGCCTCGATGACCGAGCTCAAGAACCTGCCGATCGAGATCTTGAAGCTCGACATGACCTTCGTGCGCGGGATCGTGCGCGACAACTTCGACAAGGCGATCGTCGAGTCAATCATCCACCTGTCCAGGGCCCTCAACCTCGAGGTCGTCGCCGAGGGGATCGAGTCGAGCACGATCGTCGACAAGCTCCGCGAGCTGGGTTGCCACCGCGGCCAGGGCTACCTCATCGCCATGCCGATGGCGGCGAGCGAGCTCGAGACGCTGCTCCAGGCCGGCTCCGTCCTCGAGTCACTCCTGCGCAGCGGTGACGTCGGCGCGCTCGACGCCCCCGATGCTTGACGCCGACTCCCACCGGAGCGCCGCCGAGGTCGACCTCGGCGAGGTCGACCGTCACGGCTACGAGCCGTGGGTCTTTCGGACCCTGCTCGCCGAGCTCGCGGTGGGCGAGCTGGGCATCAACTTCGTCTACACCCTGCTCGAGCGCCTGGCCGAGCGCTACGACCTCGAGGACGCCGTGGTCGTGCTCTCCGACGACGCCTTCGGCACCCAGACCTTCCGGCTGGGCGCGCGGGTCGAGTCGGTGGACATGATGACCCAGTTGGGGACCGACCCCGGCCTGTACTGCGCGCCCGACGTCGTGCCCGAGTCGGAGGCCGAGGCGGTGCGCGCGGCCTGCCAGCTGGCGCTCTCCCTGCAGCTGGCCCGCTTCCGGGCCGGCCAGGACCCCCTGACGAACATCGCGAACCGGCGTAACTTCGACCAGTCGCTCTCGGTCGCCGCCGGGCGGGCCGCACGCTACGGCTGGCCCTTCACGCTGGTGCTCATCGACCTCGACGGCTTCAAGCTCATCAACGACGAGAGCGGGCACGAGTTCGGGGACTACCTCCTGCGCCAGTTCGGCTTCGCCCTGCGACGCTCGATGCGCGCCGGGGACACCCCGGCGCGGGTCGGGGGGGACGAGTTCGCCGTCATCTTGAACAACGCCGAGGGCAACGAGGCGCTCGGCTTCACCGACCGCCTGCGCCATCAGCTCAAGGCCGCCGGGGTACCGATCGATTTCACGGTGGGCACCGCCTCGGCGCCCCGGGAGTCGACCGACCCGGGCGAGCTGTTCCGGCTGGCCGACGTGCGGCTGTACCAGAGGAAGGGCGGGCGGGACTGATGCTGCGGATCGAGGAGGACTTCGAGTTGGAGTTGCGCTCGCTGCCGGGCGTGCTCAACGTCGGGTTCGAGCGCGACGACGACGGCGGGGTCACCACCGTGACCCTCGTGACCAACGCCCCGAACCGCGACGAGATCACGACCGTGGCCCGCCAGATCTCCGCTCTCTACTACCCCGAGGCCCGGGTGGTCGTCGACGACGTCAACCGGCTCACCGAGGCGACCCTGGGGGGCCGCGGCGCGGCGCGGGCGGCCCTCGTGCGCGCCGAGTGCGACGCCCAGGGGGTCTGCGAGGTCGTCCTCAACTACGCCGGGCGCCTGGCCACGGGCAAGGCCCCCAGCGGCCCGCTGATCGGCGGGGTCGAAGCGACGCTCGGGGCGCTGCGCCAGCTGGGCTTCGACATCCCCTTCACGCTGCTCTCGGTCTCGCACATGATCGCGGTGCGCAACTGGCCGGTCGTGGTCGTCTTGCGCTCGAGCCAGGGCGGGGCCGACCGCTTCGGCATCGCCCAGTCCGACAACGACGTGCTGGCCGCGTCGCGCGCGGCCCTCTCGGCGCTGAATCGCCTGCCGATGACCGCGCGCGCCAACGGCGCGACGCACTGACCCCGCCCCAGGCGGAGCCGCCGGGCACCGCCGTCGGGGCCAGCGAGGCCGATCCGCCCACGGCCACGGCCACCTCGTCCGCTCGAGCGAGGCGACGAGGGCGATGGGGCTCCACGGCGGCGGGCCCTGCTCGGGCCCCCTCGAGGGCGCGGAGCTCGCCAGCCACCGCCCGGCGTCGACGAGAACCCGCTGCCCGACGTCCTCGACCTTGACGGTCCCGGGGCGCGAGGCGCAGAGGGCGGGCGTCGCGACCCGCTCGTCGCGGCGGTGGCCGGACCAGCCCGGCGCGCCCCCCTCGCGCGGGCCGTAGGATGCACGAAACGACCAGGGGGATCCCATGCCGACACGCAGCGCACGCACCGTCTGGACCGGGGGGTTGCAGGACGGCTCGGGCCGGACCGAGCTCGTCTCCAGCGGCCTCGGCACCTACGAGGTCTCCTTCCCCCGGCGCAGCGCCGAGGCCTCGGAGGGCTACACCAGCCCCGAGGAGCTGATCGCCGCGGCGCACGCCTCCTGCTTCGCCATGGCGCTCTCGGGCGGCCTGGGCCGGGCCGGGGCCACCTCGATCGGTCTCACCGTCGAAGCCGACGTGACCCTCGGGCCCGACCCGGCCGGGGGCTCTCGCATCAGCGGGGTGGCCCTGCGCGTGCGCGGGCGTGTCGAGGGCCTCGACGAGGCGGCCTTCGTGGCGGCGGCCGAGGCGGCCAAGTCGGGCTGCCCCGTGTCCAAGGCGCTGACCGGCACCGAGATCACCCTCGACGCGGCGCTCGACTAGTCCTCGATCAGCCTCTCGAGCGCCGGCAGCGCGGCCTCGATCGCGCGCACGTCGCGCGCGCCGAGCCGCTCCAGGCGAGCGGCGAGGGTCGCGGCCTGCTCGGTCCCGAGCCGCTCGAGGGTCCGGTGACCCTTCGCCGTGAGGGCCACCACGCAGGCCCGGCGGTCGTCGGGGTCGTCGCGGCGCTCCACGTACCGGCGCTCCTCGAGGGAGGAGACGACTCGGGTGGCCACCGACGGGTCGACCGACTCGGCGGCGGCCAGCGACGAGATCCGCTGGGCCCCGTGGTCCTCGAGGGTGGCGAGGGCCGAGAGCAGTGACGGGCTGAGCTCGGCGTCGGTGTCGCGGCGCATCACCTTCATCAGGCGGGTCACGACGCGGCGCAGCCGCGTCGCGGTGGGGGCCCCGGTCAGGGCCGGGCTCACCGCACGACCTCGCCCTCGAGGGCCGGCTCGCCGGGCACGCTCGCGCCGACCTCGGCCATCTCGCCGATGAGGGACTCGGGTGTCGGCGACTCGGCGCCGTGGACGTAGCGCTTCCCGCGCAGCGCGGAGAAGGCCGCGCCGAGCAGCGCCAGCACGGCCGCGGCCACGAACACGATGACCAGGCCGTGGTGGAAGGGGTTCAGGATGAGGCCGGGGAAGGTCCGCTTGCCGGTGAGCACCGCCCACTGGGCGGCGTTGACGTGGGCCGTCGCCGGGCTGACGAGGAGGGCCTTCAGTGGGTTGTAGCCGAGGAACGAGGAGAAGAGGCTGCCCACGGCCGGCAGGTGCGCCACGACCGACGCCTGGGCCGCCGGCACGCCGTGGGCGCTGAGGCCCTTCAGCATCGCGGGGGGCAGGGCGTTGGTGAGCCCGATGATCATGAGCGAGAAGAAGATGCCCATGGACAGGACCATGCCCGTGTTCATGAAGGCGGCCTGGATGCCCGCCGCGCCGCCGCGCTCTTCCGCCGGCACCGCGTTCATCACCGCCGCCTGGTTCGGCGCCGAGAACATCCCGCCGCCGACGCCGTTGAGGGCGATCAGCACCGCGAAGACGGGGTAGCCGAAGTCGGTGGGCACGAGGAGCAGGCCGACGAAGCTCAGGGCGAAGACCGCGAGGCCGGTCGTCGACAGGGCGCGGGCGCCGTGGCGGTCGCTGAGCCACCCCGAGATCGGTCCGGCGACCAGGAAGCCGATCGTGAGCGGCAGCAGGAAGATACCGGCCCACAGCGGGGTCGAGGAGAAGCTGTAGCCGTGCAGGGGCAGCCAGATGCCCTGGAGCCAGATGATGAGCATGAACTGGAGGCCACCGCGGGCGATGGCCGCGATTAGCCCCGCGGTGCTGCCCATGAAGAAGGCCCGCATGCGGAAGAGGCGCAGGTTGAACATCGGCGCCTCGACGCGCAGTTCGATCCAGAAGAAGGCGGCGAGCGTCACCACGGCGATAGCCAGCGAGCTCAGCACGAGCGGCGAGGTCCAGCCCATCGAGTGGCTCCCGTAGGGCTCGATGCCGTAGACGATCGCCACGAGCAGCGCCGTGAGGCCCACCGCGAAGGTCGCGTTGCCCCACCAGTCGATCCGCGAGGGTGTGCGCACGCCGTTGTCGCGCAGGCTGACGTAGCTCCAGACGGTCCCGAGGATCCCGAAGGGCACCGAGACCCAGAAGACGAGGCGCCAGTCGATGGTCGAGAGCAGGCCGCCCGCGATCAGCCCGACGAAGGAGCCGCCGATGGCGGCGACCTGGTTCACGCCCATGGCCATGCCGCGCTGCTCAGTGGGGAAGGCGTCCACGAGGATTGCCGCGGAGTTGGCGAAGAGCATCGAGCCGCCGATGCCCTGGACGATCCGCCACGCGACGAGCCAGATGGCCCCGGCCCCCCCGTGGAGGGGGTCGAGGGCGAGCAGGACCGAGGCCGCCGAGAAGACGAGGAACCCCAGGTTGAAGATCCGCACCCGCCCGACGATGTCGCCGAGGCGCCCGAGGCTGATCACGAGCACCGCCGTCACGAGGAGGTAGCCCATCATCAGCCAGAGGAGGTAGCCGACGTTCGAGGGCGTGAGCGGGTTGAGGTGGATGCCGCGGAAGATCGCCGGCAACGAGATCAGGATGATCGAGGAGTTCACCACCGCCATGAACACCCCGAGCGTGGTGTTGGTGAGAGCAATCCACTTGTAGCGCTCGGGGTGGGCGTGCTTGACGCCGAGTCGGGGCATGGGTCCTCCGGGGGGATAGTTGCTTGACTTCATGCAAGTATATCGGCGCGGGCGGGCGCCGTCACGTCAGGGCGCGCCCCTCCTCGAGGAGGGGTCGTGGGGTTGTGGGCGGCCTCCCGGCGGTGGCCGTCGGGATCGAGGGAGCAGCCGGAGCAGCCGCCCCGCGCTCGAAGAAGGCGGGGCCCTCGTCGGAGCCGGTCGGGCTGTTCCAGTCGAACGCCTCGTGGAAGGCCCCCGTGCGCGAGGTCGTCCCCCCGCGGGGGCCGTCAGGGACGGGCGAGTCCGCGGGGCCACCGGTGCCCGCGGGTGCCCCACACGAGCCGCCGGACCCGGTACCGGCCTCTCGGCCCAGGTCGCCCCGGCGGGCTTTGACTCCCGTCGACGCCCGCCGTTAGCCTCGCCCTGCGCCACTCGGGCGCGAAGGAGGTCCCGTGGTGAGCGCGCACACCGCCACTGTCGACCGGTATCTCCAGGCGATCTACTGCATCGCGGCCGAGGGTGAAGTCGTCCGGCCCGGTCGGCTGGCCTACTGGCTCTCGGTGGCGCCCCCCACGGTCACCAACGCCCTGGCGCGGCTGCGCCGCGACGGCTGGGTCGAGCTTGGCGAGGACCGCAGCGTGTCGCTGACCGACGCGGGTCGGGAGACGGCCACGGCCCTGGTGCGTCGTCACCGGATCCTCGAGCGCTGGCTGACCGACGTCCTCGGCCTGGACTGGGCGAGCGCCGACCTCGAGGCCGAGCGGCTCTCCTCGTCGATCTCCGAAGAGGTGGTCGACCGGATCGACCTCTCAATGGGGTCGCCGTCGACCTGCCCACACGGCAACGTGATCCCGGGGCGGGTCGCGCCCTACGGCGCCCTGGTGGCCCTCGCCGAGCTCGCCCCGGGGACGGCGGCGGTGGTGCGGCGGGTCTCCGAGGTGGCCGAGCACGAGGCGCCGACCCTGCTCACCACCCTGGCGGCCCACGCCATCGCCGAGGGGACGCCTGTCACCCTCGTGGGGGTTGGTGAGGACACATCACTCACCGTGCGCGTCGGGGATCGCGCCTTCTCGCTCGCGCGGGCCGCCGCGGCGAGCATCTGGGTCGAGGTCGCCTGAGCGCGCCGCCGCGGCCCGACCAGACACCGGCGCAACCCGGCGCTAGGGTCCTGCTCAATAGGCACCGCATCGCAAGGAGGCGCCATGCTTGCTCGGTCCACCCTCAAGAGGCTCGCCCTCGTCGTCGCCCTCGTGGCCGGCGGGGCCGCCGTCGCCACGGCCCCGCTGGGCGCGGCCCAGCCCACCCTCCAGGCGGCGACGATCGCCCGGGACCCCCACGTCCTCATCGACGCGGCGGGACACCCGCTCTACATCCTCACCTCGGAGGCGGGGGGCAAGATCAAGTGCGTGACGTCGTGCACGCACGTGTGGCCGCCCGTGATGCTCCCGGTCAACGTGGGCACGTTCAGCCGCTCGGCGGCCGTGAAGGGATCGCTCGCGTGGGTGAAGCGCGGCAAGTTCCGTCAGGCCACCTTCAACGGCTACCCCCTCTACACCTTCGCGGGCGACACCAAGCCCCACGAGGCCAAGGGCGTCGGGATCAAGCTCGGCGCGGGTACCTGGGTCCTCGTCAACGCGTGGGCGAAGACCGCGGCCGCGACCCCGGAGAAGGTGGGCCCGGCCACCACGACCTCGTCGTCCTCCTCGGGCGGAGGCTGGTAGGCGCACCGGCGGGGATCGCCCGGGCGGTCCCGCCAACCCGCCACCGGTCGGCTGGTCCGCCCCGCGCGCGGGGCTGTGGTAACCAGGGAGGACGAGCAGAGTCCTGGCGCGCCCGTCCGCGGTCGATCCCGAAAGGGTGGCCGACGTCCGTGATGAGGTGGGGGCCCTCCTCGCCCGACACGGTCGCGAGGCGGGCCAGTACACGGTCCTCGGCCCCGATCCCTGGCTCGTCCTCTTCGGCGAGGGCCGTGAGGGCTTCGTCGGCTTCCTCGAGGGCCGCCGGGTCGTCGTGGCCTGGCGCTCGCCGGTGTGCGCGCCGGGGGTCGAGGGCGAGCTGGTGGCCCGGCTCGTGCAGTACGCCTCGAGCCGGCGCAAGTACCTCTTCGCGCTCGAGGTGAACGAGGCGACCATGCGCGCCGGCGAGGCGCTGGGCCTGCCGGTCCTGTGGACCGGGGTCGAGAGCTACGTGGACCTCGCCCGCTGGTCCCTCGCCGGCGGGCGGCGCCAGAAGTTGCGGTGGGCCCGCAACCACGCCGCGGGCCTCGGGGTCACCTGGCGCGAGGCCCGCCCGCTCGAGCGGACCGAGGACCGGGCGGCCCTGGCGTGGGTCGAGTCGGCCTGGAAGGCGGCGCGCCCCGAGCGGCGCACCGACTCGTTCTTGCGCACCGATTACCTCGAGATCGCCTCGCACCGGCGCTACTTCGTCTCCGAGCTCGACGGGACGGTGACCTCCTTCGTCGTGTGCACGCCGATCAACGCCGCGGGCTGGTACCTCCAGGACCTGGTGCGCCTGGCCGACGCGGCGCGCGGCTCGCTCGAGGGGGCGCTCGCCCTCGCCCTCGACACCCTGCGCGACGAGGCATTCGAGACGGTCTCCAACGGGCCTCTGCCCTTCTGGCGGCCCGACGGGGACTGGCGCGACCCGCACGACCTGGGGGTGGTGGGCCGGCGAGTCCTGGCCTTCTTCGACCACCAGTACCGCTTCAGTGGGATCAACCGGTTCCGCTCCAAGCTCGAGCCCGACCGGACCCAGCCGCTCTACGTGCTGCGCAGCCGGGGCGTCATCACTCCGGGGGTGGCGCGCTCCTTCCAGCGCCTGCTGAACCGGTCGTCCTAGGTCGCGCTCAGCGGGACCCGCCAGGTGAGCCGGGTTCCGTGGGGCTCGACGGGCTCGATCGAGAAGGCGCCGCCGAGGATCGTCGCGCGCTGGGCGAGGTTCGCGAGGCCGAGGCCGGTGCTCGGGCGCCCCGCCCCCGCGCCGACGCCGTCGTCGCTCACCCGCAGGGTGATCTCGCCGTCGGCCAGGTCGAACTCGACCGAACAGCTCTGGGCCCGGGCGTGCTTGGCCACGTTGGTCAGCGCCTCACGCAGGACCGCGAGCAGGTGGTCGGCGACCCGCGGGGGGATCGCGGTGTCGATCGGGCCGGTGAAGGCGAGCGTCGGGCGCGGGCCGAGGATCGGCGCGAGCTCGTCGATGAGCTCGGCCGCGTGGCGCCGCAGGCCTCCGGGCAGGGGGTCGTCGTCGAGCTGGTGGATGGTCGCGCGCAGCTCGTTGATGACGATGTCGAGCTGGTCGACGCCCTTGGCGATGGCCGCCCGGGTCTCGTCGCGGACGGCGTAGCGGGAGGCCTCCTGCAGGGCCAGTCCGATCGCGAAGATGCGCTGGATGATGCGGTCGTGGAGCTCGCGGGCGATGCGGTCGCGGTCCTCGATCACCGAGAGGAGGCGCAGCCGGTCGCGGAGCCGGTTGTTCTCGATGGCGATGGCCGCCGCCTGGGCCAGCGCCTCGACCAGGGCCTCGTCGTCCTCGCTGAAGCGATCGGCGTCGAGCTTGTTGGTGAGGTAGAGGTTGCCGTAGACCGTCGAGGGGGTCCGCACGGGGACCCCGAGGAACGACGACATGGCCGGGTGGCCCTCGGGGAAGCCCACGCTGAGGGGGTGCTCACCGATCCGGTCGAGCCGGAGGCTCTCGCCGTCGGCCACGACGACTCCCAGGACGCCCCGGCCGGTGGGGCGGTCCCCGATGGCGAGCTCGCGCTCCTCGGAGAGGCCGTAGGTGATGAACTCGGCGAGCGAGGTGCGCGACTCGTTGAGCACGCCCAGCGCCCCGTACCGGGCGCCCGCGAGGGCGCACGCCTCCTCGACCAGGTGGGCCAGCAGGTCCCCCAGCTCGACGTCGGCCTCGATCATGAGGACCGCGCCGAGCAGGCGCTGGAGCTTGTCTATGTCACGGACCTTGCGGTACGGCACGGCCCCACAGTACCGAGAGTCGGCTCGGACGTCGCCTCCGATCGGCACTTTGACGGAAACCCTCCGGGGGTGCGATAGTGGGGGCGGTGGCGATACGCGTCTTCCTGCTCGACGACCACGAGGTCGTGCGCGAGGGGATCCGCAGCCTGCTCGAGTACGACGAGGAGATCGAGGTCGTCGGCGAGGCCTCCACGGTCGCCGAGGCGATGACCCGCATCCCGCTCGCCCACCCCGACGTCGCCATCCTCGACGTGCGCCTGCCCGACGGGAGCGGCATCGAGGTCTGTCGCGACATCCGCTCCGACGATCCGGCGGTGACCTGCCTGATGCTCACGAGCTACGCCGACGACGAGGCCCTCTACGCGAGCGTGATGGCGGGGGCCGCCGGCTACGTCCTGAAGCAGGTGCGCGGGCGCGACCTGGTGGCCGACGTGAAGAAGGTGGCCGCCGGGGGCACCCTGATGGACAGCCGGGCGATCGCCCGGGTGATCGAGCGGATCACCAACCCGCCGAGCCCGAGCGACGAGCTCGCGGCGCTGTCGCCCCAGGAGCGCCGCCTCCTCGACCACATCGCCGAGGGGCTCACGAACCGCCAGATCGCCGAGGTGATGTTCCTCTCGGAGAAGACCGTGAAGAACTACGTGACGAGCCTGCTCGCCAAGCTCAACATGGCGAACCGTACCGAGGCCGCCGTCTTCGTGACCCGCCTGCGCGACGGGACGCTCGACCAGCCCTAGGGCTAGGCCGTTCCGACCAGGTCGAGCCCACGCTCGGCCAGGCGCACCTCGAGTTCGCGCCGCTCCTTCTCGGGGTGGCTGAAGTCGTCGGGTGCCACGACCACGTCGTTGGCCAGGCAGAGCTTCACGAGCGCCCGGTCGTAGGCGATCTCGGCGGCCAGCGCCGCGTAGGCGCCCCTCTGGCGCCGAGACGACGTGCGCACCATCTCGCGCCGGCAGTTGCGCGCGTACTCGACCAGGGTGTCGTCGCGGATCTCGCTCGGCCACTCGGCGAGGGCCCGGGTGAGGAGTTCCACGTACATCGACATGCGCTCATCCTCCTCGCGCCGAGATGGTCCCTACTAGGGACCCTCGTCCCTTGCTGCGCGTGGCCGGAGTCGCCGCGCACCAGGGCCCGTCGGCGGGCCCGCCCGCTGCCTGGCCGAGACCCGTCGAGCCGCTCCCCACGTCCCCCCTTCGAGCGGAGGGGGGGCCGGACCGGTCGCAGGGGCCGAGACGACGGTCATCGTCCGACCCGGTCCGGCGCCCGCCTCCGCCGCCAGTGTCCCCGATGGGTCCAGCCGGTCCCCAGTGACGATGGTCCCGACCTGGTTGGACCTTGGTCCCTGTCGGCGCCGTGCCGGGCAGGGTCAGACTGGCCCGGAGCCTTGAGAGAGAGCCTCGAGAGGCGAAGGAGTAATCATGCAGAGGAAGTTCTTCGACATGCTGCTCAGCGTCGTGGGCCTCGTCCTCGTGGTGGCCCTCGTCGTCGGTGGCGCCCTCCTGCTGTGGGGCGCGAGCTTCGCCAATTCGAATGTCCACGACCAGCTGGCGCGGCAGGAAATCTACTTCCCGACGAAGGCGGCCTTCGCGGCCGCGAAGCCCGGCACCGAGGTCACCCCGGGAATGAAGCCCTACCTCCTGCAGTACGCCGGCCAGCAGGTGCTCAACGGCGCGCAGGCCGAGGCCTTCGCCAACCACTTCATCGCGGTCCACCTCTCCGAGATGCCCTACGGGGGCGTCTACTCTAAGATCTCGGCCGCTTCGCTGGCCAACCCCACCAACAAGGCGCTCGCCGCGGAGGTGCAGACGGTCTTCCAGGGGACCACGCTGCGCGGACTCCTGCTCGAGGCCTACGGCTTCAGCCAGTTCGCGCTGATCGCCGAGTGGGGAGCGGTCGCCTGCTTCATCGGGGCGGCGGTCCTGCTGATCCTGGCGCTCATCGGGCTCGCCCACGCGCGGCGCACCCCGGTGACCGAGCAGCTGGTCGTGCACGTCGCCGAGGAGGCCAAAGTTCTGACCGGTGTGTGATCTTCCCCGACCACCGATCAGGCGGCCCGGCTCCTGGAGCCGGGCCGCACCCTATTCGGGGGTGGTCGTGACGCGTCGGGTGCGCGCGGGCCGGGGCACGATCGCCGAGACCCGGGACTGGTAGTCGTGGTACGCCGGGTACTTCGAAGCCGAGATCTCCTCGGTGAAGCGGGTCGAGCCGATGAACAGGCCGGTGAGCGCGGCCGGGCAGAGGATCGTCCAGTCGAGCGCGTGGCCCACGGCCAGGGCGCCCAGGGCGTAGACCAGCCACCACTGGGCGAGCTCGAAGAAGTAGTTGGGGTGGCGCGAGGAGGCGAAGAGCCCGGTGGTGAGGAAGTCGGCCTCGGGGGAGCGCCCCGACTCGCGGAAGAGCCGCTTGCGCTCCTGGAAGCGCCACTGCTGCTCGTCGGCGAGCGCCTCGAGCGCCAGGCAGGCGAGGAAGAGGAGGGCGACCAGGGCGTCGGCGAGCCCGTAGTGGGCGGCGCGCCGGTACTGGTACGCCCGCCAGGCGGGCATCGTGATGAATACCAGCAGCGCGTTCTGGGCGAGGACGATGAAGCCGAGGTTGAACAGCTGGAACTGCCAGCGGGTCATGCGCGCGCGCAGCACCGCCCACCGGTAGTCCTCGACCCCGCGGTAGCCGCCCTTGCGGGCGAAGTTGAAGGTGAGCCGCGCCCCCCACAGCGTGACCAGGGCGGCGAGCACGTCGAGGCGGGCGTCGCGCCCGTGGTCGGCCCAGGCGAAGACCCAGGTGTAGAGCACGGGCAGGACCGACCAGAGCCGGTCGACCCACGAGGTGTCGCCCGAGACCAGCGAGGCGACCCAGCTGAAGAGCGACGCCGCGCCGGCGAGCGCGACGACGAGGACGAGGGGGGCCACGGTCGACGACCCTACCGGCCCCCCGCGGGCCGGCGCGGCACCGGCCCCCCCGCAGGGCTCCCTAGACTCGCGCCGTGCGCACCGCGGTGGACGCGTCGACGATCGGCGAGGCCTGGTTCGGTGTCGCCCGGCGCATCCTCGCCGACGGGGTGGCCTCCACCTACGACGGCCGGGCCACCCGCGAGCTCCTCCTCGTGGCGCTGCGGGTCTCGAGCCCCGACCCGTCCGACGCGCTGATCGAGCGCTGGGCGCCACCGGAGCGCCGGGCGTGGATGCGGGCGAACTTCTCGTCGCGCGCGCGCGTCGCCGAGCTCGGCGACGCCGACAGCTACGCCACGCGCCTCTTCGACTACGCCGGGACCGGGCTCGACCAGGTCCGCGGCGTGATCGACCGGCTGCGGGCGGACCCCGCGAGCCGGCGCGCGGCGATCACTACCTTCCAACCCCTCTCCGACACGGCCTACGTGCCCTGCGTGAGCCTGCTCGACTTCTTCCTCGAGCGCCCCGGGCTGAGCCTGGTCGCCTACTGCCACTCCATCGACTTCGGGACGAAGGGTTTCGCCAACCTGGTGGAGCTGGCCCAGCTCCAGCGCGCGGTGGCCGACGGCGTCGGATCACCGGTCGGGGAGCTCACCATGCTCGTGAAGTCGGCCCACGTCTACGACGTGGACCGCGAGTCGATCCGGAGCGTCCTGGAGGGCGACGCCTAGCCGCCGATGGTCGGGAGCTGGGCCAGCATCGACGGGGTCACGACGATCGCGCCGGCGGGCGTCGCCACGGGCACGGCGTCGTGGCTGGCCGTCGCCTGCAGCGAGACGGTCACCGGCGAGGGGGCCGGGTGGGCGCTCGTTCCCTGGGAGGTGATCGTGACCGACCCGGCCGTCGCGGTGGTGCCCGAGGTCGTCAGGCTGATCGAGTAGGTGCCCGAGACGGTGGGCGGGGTGGCGCCGGTGACCGGTCCGAGGACCGGGGCGACGGCGTCGACCACCGACTGCAGGGTCCCGGTCTCGGCGAGGGTCCCGTTCGACGAGGTGTAGGGCGCCCCCTCGACGAGGGTCGACAGGGCCTTTATCATCGCTTGGGCGATCGACTGGGCCCGGGCCACCTGGGCGGCCGAGGGCTGGTGCGCGGCGGCGACCTGGGCGAGCAGGCTCTGGGGGAGCTCGAACCACCGCCCGTCGAGCATCTGCCCGGCGGCGGCGATCGAGGTCGGAGGCACGTTCAGCCCCGGCAGCGACCCGAGGGACGACAGGTTGAACTCGACGTAGAGGCTGCCGCCGATCGAGCGCGCGTCGAGCACGGTCGTACCCGACACGGAGAGGAGGACCTCGCTGTCGACCGAGGTGCCGGCGGCCGAGAGGTTGGCGCCGTTGGCGCTAGCGTAGTCCAGGTTGAGCGAGAGGTCCTTCGCGACGCTCTGCGCGTCGGCGTAGGCCGGGTCGGCGCTCGCGAGCGAGCCCGTGAGGTGGAGCTGGAGGTACGGCGAGGCGCCGAGCGAGGTCACCGCCCCGTTGAGCGTCGCCTGGGCGCCGCAGGCCGACAGCCCGAGCGCGCCGGCCGCGAGCAGGCCCACCAGAGTGAAGGCCTTCATGAGACTCCCTTCGTGGGCTCCCCCGGGGCGAAACCTACCAGCGGTCCCGGCGGCCGCGACGGTCACCGTAGAGTTCCATCATGACCGATCCCCACCCCCAGAGCGCCGACCTGGCCTTCGCGAGCGCCCACGAGGCCACGGCCCGGCTCGAGGCCGGGGAGCTGACCTCGGCCGAGCTGGTCGAGACGCTCCAGAGGCGCATCGCCGCCCTCGACGGGCCGGGCACCACCACCGAGCTGCGCGCGATCGCCGCCCTGGCCGACGACGCGGGGGCCCTCGCGGCGGCCCGCGACGCCGAGCGGGCCCGCGGCGAGGCGCGCGGCCCCCTCCACGGGCTGCCCGTCCTCATCAAGGACAACGTCGAGGCGGAGGGGCTGCCCGGGGCGGCCGGCTCGACGGCCCTCGTCGGGCGGCCCGCTCGCGAGTCGCCCCTGGTGGCACGGATGCGCGCGGCCGGAGCGGTGGTGCTCGGCTCGACGAACCTCTCGGAGTGGGCGAACATCCGCTCGGGCCACTCCACGAGCGGCTGGAGCGCCACCGGGGGGCTCGTCGCGAACCCGTGGTCGCTCGACCGCACCGCCGGCGGCTCGTCCTCGGGCTCCGGGGCGGCCGTGGCGGCCGGGCTCGCCCCACTGGCGGTGGGGACCGAGACGGACGGCTCGATCGTCTGCCCGTCGTCGGTGAACGGCGTCGTCGGACTCAAGCCGACCGTTGGGGTGGTCCCGACCCACCGGGTCGTGCCCATCTCGGCCAGTCAGGACAGCCCCGGGCCGATGGCCCGGCGGGTCGACGACGTCGCCCTCCTCTTCGGGGTCCTCTCGGGCCAGGGCGCGCCGGCGACGGCCGGGGCGCCGCTGCGCGTCGCCTACGCCGCCACGTGGCGCACGGGCCATCCCGCTACCGACGCCCACTGCGACGCGGTCGTGGCGGGCCTCGCCGGCGCCTTCGACGCCGTCGTGCACCGGGACGTCGCGACCCCGGGCGAGGCCGAGGGCGAGGACGAGCTGACGGTGCTGCTCGGCGAGCTCCTCGACGACCTCTCGGCCTACCTGGCCGAGCGCCCGGGTGAGGGTGTGCGCTCACTGGCCGACGTCGTCGACTACGAGGAGCTGAACGCGTCGCGCGAGATGCCCTTCTTCGGCCACGAGCACTTCTCGGCCGCCCTCGCCTCGGGCGGGCGCGCGGGCGAGGGATACGCGCCGGCCCGCCAGCGCAACCTCGCCTGGGCGCTCGGCACCTGCCTGGAGCCGGCCCTCGAGGACGTCGACGTCCTGCTCGCCCCGGCCTACGCCCCGGGATGGAAGACCGACCTCACCCTCGGCGACCACGCCGGGATGGCGAGCCCCGCCACGATGGCCCCGGCGATCGCCGGCTGGCCCATCGCCTCGGTCCCGGTGGGCCTGGTCGACGGGCTGCCCGTGGGCCTCGCCGTCATCGGGCGGCCGCACGACGAGTGGGTCGTCCTCGAGGCGGCCCGGCGCGTCGAGCGGGTGGTCGCGATCCCCGCGATCCGGCCCGCCTGGCGGGCCCCGCGACGGGGCTAGGCCGCCGAGACGAGCCGGTGCCGGCGCTCGAGGCGCCGGCGCGCCACCAGCCCGATCAGCGCCGCCACCACGCACGCGGCCGCCCCCGTCGCCAACCCGACCCGGCCGCCGACGGTGTTGGTGATCCACCCCACCAACGGCCCGCCGACCGGCGTGGAGCCCATGAAGGCCACCGCCCACAGCGCCATGACCCGCCCGCGCATCTGGGGGTCGGTGCCCAGCTGGAGGGTCGAGTTCGCGATCGAGAGGAACGACACCGAGGTGAAGCCCACGGCGACGAGGGCGACGAGCTCGAGCGCGAGGCTGGGGGCGAGGGAGGCGAAGACCATCGCCGCGCCGAAGAGGGTCGCGGTGCGCACCAGCGCCGTCAGGCCGGTGCGTCCCCGGGCCGCCGTGAAGAGGCCCCCGACGACGGCCCCCAGCCCCATCACCGCCATGAGGGTTCCGTAGACGGCGGAGTGGCCGTGGAAGACCCGCTCGGCCACGACCGGCAGGGTGACCTGGAACTCGTAGGTCAGCATGCCGACGAGTCCCATCATCACGAGGGGCACGGCGAGGGTGGGCGTGTGGCGGACGTAGCTCAGACCCTCGCGCAGCTGGCCCCGGGCCCGCTCGGTGCGCGGCGCCGGCGTCAGCCTCGTCAGGTCCATCACCCTCAGCGAGACCACCACCGCCACGAAGCTCAGGGCGTTGAGAGCGAAGCACCAGCCCTCGCCGACCGCGGCGATGAGGAGCCCGGCGACGGCGGGGCCGACGACCCGGGCGACGTTGTTCATCGTCGAGTTGAGGCTGACGGCGTTGCGCAAGTCCTTGGGCCCGACCATCTCGAGGATGAACGACTGGCGTGACGGGTTCTCGAAGGCGTTGTTGAGCCCCAGCACGACCGCCAGCGCACACACCTCGGCGTAGGTCACGACGTGGGCGAGGGTGAGCGCCGCGAGGGCCGCCGCCTGGACCCCCATCATCGACTGGAGGAGCACCATCAGCCGGCGCTTGTCGACGCGGTCGGCCACCACCCCGCCGTAGGGCCCGAGCAGCAGGACCGGCAGCGTCTGGAGGGCCACGACCCACCCGATGGCCGTCGCCGAGTGGGTGAGGGTGAAGACGAGCCACGACTGGGCCGTCGTCTGCATCCAGGTCCCGACGAGGCTCGTCGTCTGTCCGGCGAAGTACTTGCGGTAGTTGGGGTTCGAGAGCGACGAGAAGGTCCGTCGCGCGGAGGCCCGGGCGTTCACCGCTCCTCGCGCAGGGTCTCGACGACCGCCTCGAGGGCCGGGAGGGCCTCGATGAGGCGGCGTCGCTGGGTCGAGGGGAGCGACTCGAGGGCTCGCGCGAGCGCGTCGGTGCGCTCGTCGCGCATGGTCTGGACGAGCCGACGACCCCGCGCGGTGGGCGAGATGCGCACGACCCGGGCGTCGACCTCGTCGGCGGAGCGCTCGACCAGGCCTTCGGCCTCGAGCTTGGCCACGATGCGCGAGACCATCGTCGGGTTGAGCCCCTCGCTCGCGGCGAGGTCGCCCGAGGCGATCCCGTCGGCTCGGGCCACGGCCGCGAGGACCTCGCTCTGGCTGGGGGAGAGGTCGGTGTCGGGGTGGGCCAGGCGCAGGTACCGGTTGAGCCGGCCGAGCGCCGTGCGCAGCCGCCCGGCGGCCTGGGTGCGGGTCAGGGTCTCGGCCACGGCCTCAGTCTAGAGGTAATTGCCTGCCGGCAAGCATCCGACGCGGGAGCGTGAGCCCGAGGGTCTAGGTGCCGGGGCGGAGGGGCCGGTGCGGGTCGGGGTGGTGGCGCTGGACCACGCCGACCCGGCGACTCTCGGGGCCCTCGGGGCGGGGTCCTCGACGGCGGGGCCTCCGCTACCGAGGGCGTCGTCGTGGTGTCGATCGCGAGGACGTGGCTCGTCACCTCGCGGGTCGAGGACCACCGTCCGCCCGCCGGGTCCGACGGTGACCAACCCCCGGGTCCACCTCGACCCGTCCGGTCACCCCTTCCGCCTCACGACGCTCATCCCCTGGTCCGGCGCCCGGCGAGGCGCCGGTCCGGGATGATCCACATCGTCGAGACGGCCGCCGCGCAGCCGTACATGAGGTAGGGCGAGACGAAGGCGAGGCCGATGCCCGCGAGGTAGAGGACGACCGAGAGGAGCCCCTTTACGTCGACCCCGAGCGCGCGCACCAGCCGGCGGTCGTGGTGGTTGGCGCGCAGGAGGGTCCGCACGAGGACGTAGTACGTGACGGCCGCCCCGACCGCGACGACCCCGTAGGCCACCGCCGGGGCGGTGTCGCGGTAGGCGCTGGCGACCCACTGGGTGGCGAAGGGGACGAGCGAGAGCCAGAAGAGCAGGGCCAGGTTGGCCCACATGACGGCGCCCGAAATGGACTCGACCACTCGCATCAGGTGGTGGTGGTTGACCCAGTAGATCGCGACGGCGGTGAAGCTGAGGACGTAGACGAGCAGGTTGGGCAGCCGGTGCTCGATCTGGTACCACGCGACACCCGCCGGCGGGCGCAGCTCGAAGGCCATGAGCGTGATGACGACCGCCATGACGCCGTCGCTGAACGACTCGAGCCGCTTGGCCGCGATGACCTCGTGGTGGCCCTCCATCGGCTGAAGTGTAGGGACCGCGGCGGATCGCCCTAGGCCATGGTGCGGGCCAGGTCCTCGCGGACGTCGGCGAGATGGTGCTCGCACTCGTGTACGGCCTGGGCGCCCAGCCAGGCGACGCTCACCGGCTCGTCCCGGCCGGGGAAGAGGAGGGTGCGGTCCCGGAGGCCCGACGGGACGCACGCGACGGTGCGCCCGAAGAGCGCGCCCAGAGCCCGCAACTCGGTGGTGACGGTCTCGAGGGTGTCACGGGCGTAGAAGCCGAGATCGACTCGCTCGTCGCGGAACATGCTGGGCGCGACGGCGATCTCGGGCGAGGCGCACGCCAGCAGGACTCGCTCGCGCAACGAGACGAGGACGTCGCGCACGTGGCCGCCGTACTCGAGCGCTGACCACCGTTCCGGCGCCATCCGCTCGCCCACCCGAGGTCCCATCGCCGAGAGCGTCGCGATGATCTCCTCGGTCGCGCCCCGCACGCGGCCCGCGACCTCGGCCGGGTCCACGGCGCTCCAGCGGAACCCGCAGACCGGGCAGCGCTCGTCGAAGGGCGACACGGCTACTTGCCGAAGCGCCGCTCACGACGGGTGAAGTCGCGCAGGGCACGCAACAGGTCGACCTTGCGGAAGGCGGGCCAGTAGGGATCGACGAAGGCGAACTCGGCGAAGGCCGACTGCCAGAGCAGGAAGCCCGAGAGTCGGGACTCGCCGCTGGTGCGGATGACGAGGTCGATGTCGGGCAGGTCGGCGGCGTAGAGGTTGCGCGCGAGGCCCTGGGCGTCGATGCGCTCGGGCAGGTCCTCGGGGGCGACCCCGTCGGCGAGGAGGTCGGCGACGAGCGATCGGGCCGCGTCGACGACCTCCTGACGGCCGCCGTAGCAGAGCGCGATGTTGACGGTCATGGCCGGGGTGGCGACGCCGGCGGTCTTGTCGGCCGCCGCCTTCGCGGCGAGCGCGAGGTCCGGCGGCAGCAGGTCGAGGCTCCCGCTCACGGTGAGGGTGAAGGCCAACCGCTGGGCGACCCGCGGCAGGCGACCGAAGAGGTCGGTGAGGACCTCGAAGTAGGGGTCGAGCTCAGCCGCCGGCCGCGCCAGGTTCTCGGTCGAGAGGACCCAGGCCGTGACGGCACCGATGCCGAGCTCGGCGCACCACTCGATAAGCTCCTCGAGCTTGCGCATGCCGGCCTCGTAACTGGCCCGATACTCGCCATCGGTCATCTCGCGCGCGAAGCGGCGGTGGCCGTCGGCGATCACGCCCACGTGGCGCGGGAGCCGGTCGGCGGGCAGGGCCGCGGCGAGTCGGCGCTCGTAGTAGCGGTAGGCGGTCCGCTGTAGGGCCATGCACACTCCGAGATCTGAGGCTCCAGGCCAATGTACTCGCCACCCCCCGCCGCCGGCCGTACCCGTGACGGGGCTGGGGTAGGTTGCGCACAGTTCGTCGGGGGGACCCATGGCCGAGGTCGTACTGTTCCACCACGCGCTGGGGCTCACCCCGGGCGTGGCCGAGTTCGCCCAGGGCTGGCGCGACGAGGGCCACGTCGTGCACGTCCCCGACCTCTACGAGGGGCGCACGTTCTCCGACCTCGACGAGGCCGTCGAGTTCGTCGACGCGACGGGGATGGAGCACTGGATCGCCGTGGCCGCGGCGATCGGCGCCGAGCACCCGACGACCACCGCCTTCGCCGGCTTCTCGCTGGGCTCGGTGTGCGCCCAGTTCGTCGCCCCGTCGGCCCCCGGGGCCCGCGCGGCCCTCCTCTTCCACGGTGGGCTCTCGCTGGCGACGATGGAGCTCGCCTGGCCCGAGGGGCTCCGGCTGCAGGTGCACGTCGCCGAGGCGGACCCCTGGGTCGAGATGGACCAGGCCCAGAGCCTCGTCGAGTCGGTCGACGGCGCCGAGCTCTTCCTCTACCCCGGGAGCGGCCACCTCTTCGCCGACGCGTCCTGGGGCGACTACGACGAGGAGAGCGCCCGACTCCTCAACGAGCGGGCCCTCGCCCTACTGGCCTCGTTGTAGAGGCCCTCGCCGCGCGGCGCGGCTGGCTATAGTTGCGTCGTCGCGAAGGGGGTGCCGTGGCGAGCGTTGAGTCGGCCTACGTGTCGAGTGAGCTCGGTCCGCGTCCCGCGATTCGGGTCGTGCCGCTCCGGGCCCTCCCGGTGAGCGTGCTCGTCGTCGTCTTCGTCGCTCTCTCGATCGGCGAGAACTGGAAGTGGGGTCTCGTCTTCTGCCACGTCGCGGGCGGCGGGCTGTGGACGGCCATCGACCTCTTCGTCGGCCTCATCGTGGGCCCCATCCTCGGCCGGCTCTCGACCTCGGCCCGGGCCGAGTTCTCGTCGCGCTTCATGCCCAAGATGGTCGTCTTGATGCCCACCGTGGTGCTCATGACGCTGGCCACGGGCTTCCAGATCGCGGGGAACCTCGGCAACCTCGCGGTGGGGAGCCCGAATCACGCGTGGCTCATCGCCTCGTTCATCGTCGTTGGCGTCATGGCGGTGATCGCCCTGGGTGTCCTCGAGCCGGCGAACATCGCCGTCCTGATGGAGATGAGGAAGCCCCAGCCGAACGGCCAGCGCATCGGGCGGCTGATGCAGCGCTTCGTCTACACGGCCGGTGTGACCGGGGTGATGCAGATCGCCACCCTCGTGATCATGACCCGGGTCGCCTCGCGATGAGCGCCCCCGCGGCCGTCGCCGAACGCTCGATGCCGCCGGTGGACTGGCTCTCGACGACGGCGCTCGGGTGTGTCATCGTGGGCGGGATCCTCATCGCCACCTACGCCCCGCGTCGGGCGCCGCTCGCGGTTCCGACAGTCCTGACCGTCCTCGCGTACGCACTGATGGCGGTGGCCCTGGTGCTGCTGAGCCGGATTCCCGACTTCGCCTGGTCGACCTTCCTGCGCCTGTTCCGCTGGTCTCTGCTCGCCTACGTCGTCACGTCGGGGATGATCGAGTTCGCCTTCGTCCACGACCACACCCGGGGCGTGACCCTCGCCGAGGTGACCCTGATGCTCGTGATCTTCGCGGTGAGCGTGCCCACCACGATCGCCTTCACGTCCGCTCGCTACGCCGACGCCTAGCCCCTCGGGCGTCGCGTGACGGACGACGACGCTCCCGGTCGGGTGCGTGCCTCGCCCCTCGCGTCCATCCGCCCGGTCGAGGTCGGCGAGTGGCCCATCGTGGCGTGGCTCTACCAGGTCTTCCGCCACGACCTCGCGCTCGTGGTGCGCGGCCTGCCCTACGCCGACGGGCGCTACGCGCATCGTCCGCTCGACGCCTACCCGTCGCCCGACCATCACGGCTACCTCGCCTGGCGCGACCATCCCAACACCAGCGAGCCGGCGCCCATCGCCTTCGCCCTCGTCGAGAGGCTCGCGCCGTCCCGGTGGTCGCTCGCGGCGTTCTGGGTGTCGCCCGTCGTGCGTCGCGATGGCGTGGGCTCGCGTCTCGCGCTCGAGACGATCACCCGCCACCAGGGGACCTGGGAGATCGCGCTCCACACGAGAACCCCCGGGCCGGGGCGTTCTGGCACCGGGTGGCCGACGCGGCGTTCGGCCCGGGGGGCTGGAGCGAGCGCCGTCAGCCGATCCCGCACCGCCCCGACGTGGCGGCCGACCACGTCATCGTGGGCCACGCGCCTCCGCGCTGAGGTCGCCGACCGGGCCGGTCGTGGCGGCGCGACGCCGGCCCACAGCCCCGGGAGGACGAAGCGATGGGGCAATCCCATCACGTACCGGCCGGGGCGAGCGAGCAGCTCGCGCGGGCGGGAGGTCGCGTCGGGGTGAGGGCGGATGCGCGCCCGGCCGGCGCGACCTCGACGGCGGGGACCGATTCCGGGCGGGCGCACCTCGGCGCACCGTGGGAGCCGTCGGGGTGCCTCGAGGACCGTGACGCGCCAGATCTCGGGGGCGCGCCCACCCCGCGTCGGGCGTGACCGCCCCGGCGCGTTCCGCGCCCGCCGACGAGCGAGCCGAGGGGGCGACGCAGGCGCCAGAGCGCGTCCCTCGCGTGCCACCCGGTGGCGGCGATCACGAGGAGCCGGGGTGGGCGGGCGGGCTCGTCGGGACGCGTCACGGTGGCTCCGCCTCCCACGTCCGGCGTCACGCCGGCCGGGACGAAGGTCCACTCGGGACCAAAGTCGCTAGTGCCGGCCGCCCCGGGGCTCGTAGGGTCACTCGACGTGACCGACGACACACCACGGGCCGAGGGCGCACCGGCTCCGGCGCACCGGGCGATCTCCTTTGACCGCCGCCCCCTGCTCGTCTTCTGGGAGACGACCAAGGCCTGCCCGTTGGCCTGTCGCCACTGCCGGGCCGACGCCCAGCTCGCCGGGGGGCCCGACGAGCTGACGACCGACGAGGGCCTCGCCCTCATCGACGACCTGGCGACCCTCGGCAGCCCCCGGCCGATTCTGGTGCTGACGGGCGGGGACTGCCTGATGCGCGGCGACCTCGTGGAGCTGGCCCGCCACGCCCACGAGGCCCACCTCCCAGTGGCCGTCGCCCCCTCGGTCTCCCCGCGGCTGACGGCGCCGACCCTGCGCGCGCTGCGCGAGGTGGGGGTGAAGAGCGCCTCGCTGAGCCTCGACGGTGCCGGACCCGCGTCCCACGACACCCTGCGGGGGATCGAGGGCCACTTCGAGTCCACCCTCGCGGCGATCGACCTGCTCGTGGGACAGGGCTTCTCCACGCAGGTGAACACGACGGTCATGCCCTCGAACCTCGAGGAGCTCGCCGACGTCGCGGCGATCGTCGCCGAGCACGGCGCCGACGTCTGGGAGGTCTTCTTCCTCATCACGACGGGCCGCGGGTCGGCCATCCCCTCCACCACGCCCCGGGAGAACGAGGACGTGTGCCGACTCCTCGTGGACGCGTCGCGCTACGGGGTCACGGTGCGCACCGTCGAGGCGCCCTTCTTTCGCCGCGTCGCCCTCGAGGGGACGGGCGGCGGGGGCCCGCTCTACCGTCGCCTGTCGGCGCGCCTCGAGGAGCTCCTCGGGCCGCCGAGCGCCACCCCTCGGGCGCCGAGCGCGGCGACCCGCGACGGCAAGGGGATCGTCTTTGTCGGCGCGAACGGCGACGTCTACCCGTCGGGCTTCCTGCCCCTCTCCCTCGGCAACGTGCGCGAGACGCGCCTCACCGAGATCTACCAGCGCCACCCGCTCCTTCGCTCGATCCGGGCGGCGGAGTTCTCGGGACCGTGCGGGCGCTGCGTCCACGCCAACCTCTGTGGCGGCTCACGTTCGCGAGCCTTCGCCACCTTCGGGGACGCCCTGGCCTCGGACCCGGGGTGCCTGCTGGTCGCCGAGCCCCTCGCCGCGTCCGGGGCACGGGTCAGCCCCGCTCGACTCGTCGCCCGCTGAGCGTCTCGGCCCGGACCCTGAAGGCCACGGGCGCTCGTCCCGAGCCCCCGGACTCGCGCGAGGGGCCGCGCCCGGCGGAGCCGGTCGCGGCCATCCGCTGGCGCAGGAGGTCAAGGGTGAGTGCGGCCCCCTCGGCGTCGAGCTCCTCGTAGAGGCCCTGGAGGATGACCGAGCGCCAGCCCCCGTCGGGGCGGTACTCGTCGACTTCGAAGCCGACGCGACCGTGGCGTCGCATCAGCGCCACCTTCTTGCCCTCGGTGGTGTAGGCGTAGGCGCACCCCTCGTGCCAGGCGTAGATCACGGGCACCACGTAGGTGTCCTCGCCGTCGCGGCAGCCGACCCGTCCGACCCTGTGGGTGAGGAGGAACTCCTCGACCTCGGCGCTCGTCATCTCCTCGATCACGAGCCGAGGGTAGCGCCCGGGTGCGCGGGCTCGGCCTCCCCGTGCGCGAGGGCTGTCGGGCCTAGGGTGAGGGAGGCCGGTGGCCGCCTTCAGCCCCGGCGGGCGAGTGATGCTGGAGGAGTGATGCTCATCAACCAGATTGGCGTCGAGGACGAGCCGACGGTCGTGACCCTGCACCCGGGTGGCCGGAGTGGGCCGGACTCCGCGAGCCGGGTCACCCTGACCGACCTGCTCAAGGCGGCGTGGATCCTGGGGCCCACCCCCGAGCCGGACGAAACCCGCTCGAGCGTGACGACGCTCGAGCTCCGCGACGAGTGCGCCTCGTCCGCGCCACTGCGCACCGCCGTCGCCTGAGCCCGGGCAGCCGGGCGACGGTCGCTAGAGTCGGCGCTGACCCGGGAGGCTACTGGTGGCCCATCACCTGTTGATCCAGTTCTCCGACGTCCACCTGTCTGTGGGGGGCGAGCTCGCGCCCGGGGTCGACCCCGACGCCAACCTCGCCCGAGCGCTCGTGCTATTGGAGGAGGAGGGGGTCGCGCCCGACGTCGTCCTGTGCACTGGGGACCTCGCGAACGAGGGCGAGGAGTCCTCTTATCGGGCGTTCGCCGCGGCGCTTCTCGCGAGTCCCGCGACGGCGGGCGCCACCATCGTCTTCGTGCCGGGAAACCACGACCGACGCGGATCGTTCCGCACCGCCCTGCTGGGCGAGGGGCCCGGGGAGGGCCCGATCAACCAGGTCGTCTGGCACGACGGGCTGCGGATCGTGGCCCTCGACTCCACGGTCCCCGGCGCCGACCACGGGCACCTCGCACCAGAGACGCTCGCGTTCCTCACCGACGCACTGCGCGCCCCGGCGCCCGAAGGGACGCTGGTCGTCCTGCACCATCCCCCGAGTCCATCGCCCATCGCCCCGATGGCGCAACTCCGCCTCGACAATCCCGGAGACCTCGAGCGAGCTGTCGCCGGTGCGGACGTGCGGACCATCATCTGCGGGCACTACCACCACGCCGCCGCGGGATCCCTGGGCAAGATCCCGGTGTGGATGTCCCCGTCCACGGCCTTCCTCGGTGACACGTCGGTCGTCGACGAGTTCCGACTGGTCCCCGGCGGGGCACTGACACGCCTCGACGTGCACGAGTCCGAGGTCGTGGCGACGGTGGTCACCCTCGCCATCGCCCCGTGCCCTTGAGCCGCAGTGCGCTGACTCTCTACGTGGTGTCGGAAACGGGCCCCGTCCCTGGCGCGCGCAGGGCGGGGGTACACTAGTGGTGGGCCCCCCGGTCGATCGAGCACGCGTTCTTCGGAAAGGGTGGAGGCATGACTAGGATCAGTCCCCTGGTCGCGCGGTGCGTGGCCCTCGCGCTCACTTTCGCGCTGGCCGCGCCGGCCGCCGCCGGTGCCGCCGATCGAAGATCCCACTCCTCAGCGGCCTCGTACTTCCTCCAGGCCGAGATCCTGCCCGCGGCCGACACGGCGGTGGGCAGCACCGCCCTGAGCGGGGGGACGTCCGGTGTCAAGTTCGGCGAATCGGTGTGGGCCAACGGGGTGGCGGACGTGTGGACAACGGGGAGTTACACGATCAACTTCCTCGTCTTCGTCTTCTCCAGCCGGGCTGAGAAGGGCAAGGCAGAGTTCAAGGTCGTCTCCCCGACCAAGGCCACCGTCTACAACTACTCGTTCACGTCAACGTCCCTGCCTCAGGGCGAGGACTGGTTCACCTTCGCCGCCAAGGCCGACTACGCCGCGACCGGGACCTACTTCGCCGAGTTCTACTTCGACGGGCACCTCGACGGCTGGATCCCTCTCTCCTTCTCCGCGTGACCGCCGAGGGGCTGCACCGGCGCTCGGGGCGCGCCGTCATCGCAGTGGCGCTCATCGTGGCCGGCCTTCTCGGCGCCGCTAGCTCGGCCCACGCGGCCGGCGCCCCGCGTGCCCGGGCTGGCGCAGGCGGACCGCAGTGGAACGTCCCACACCGGCTCGACCCGGGCGCCGGCTTCGCCGCGGTGTCGTGTCCCACGGTGACGTTCTGCATGGTGGTCGACGAGCTCGGTCACGCCGCCGTGTTCCGCCACGGTCACTGGTCGTCACCCGTCGTGGCGGACCCCCACCTGGGCGCCCTCCACGCCGTCTCGTGCCCGAGCACGTCGCTGTGCGTCGCCGTCGACCAGGCCGGCCGCGTCGTGCGCTGGGACGGGACCCACTGGTCCGTACCGGTCGAGGTCGATCCCCACGGCTTCGAGGCGATCGAGTGCCCGACTACGTCGTTCTGCGCGGCGGCGGACTTCGCCGGACGGGTCCTCACCTGGGACGGCGGCCAGTGGTCGCGCCCGTTCACCGTGGAGAGCGGTGGTCAGGGCTTCTCGACGCTCTCGTGCCCCCAGGCCTCGGGCTGTGTCGCCATGACTACCGACGGGTTCTTCACGTCGTGGAACGGGAAGAGATGGTCCAAGCCCGCGGACGAGAACACCGCGTCCGCCGGGATCAGCGTCTCGCTGGTGTGCGTGACCACCAAGTACTGCATGGCCGCCCTCTCCAACGGGGACGCCGCGGTGGACACCGGGGCGACCCTGCACCCCGTGCTCGTCGACCACTCGGGCACGGGGTTCTCGTCCCTGTCGTGCCCGACGACCACGTTCTGCGTGGGCGTCGACCGGGAGGGCGACGCGTTTGCGTGGGATGGCTCGCGGTGGTCGGGGGCCACGCCAGTGGACCGGAGCGCCGGAGTCCTAGGGCTCACCTCGGTGTCGTGCCCGGTGGCGGGCCACTGCGTCGCGGTGAGCTCGAGCGGTGACGTCGTCTCGACGCGGTCGTGACCTCGAGGGTGCGGCGAGCGCCACCGTCGCGGGGCCAGATGCTCCGTGGCGCGATGGGCCCGGCGTGACCGGTATCGCCACGGCGGTAGCGCGATTCGGCGCCGCCTTCGACGTCCGACTCACGACCTCCCACGCGGCGAGCTCACCCCTCGGGCTGTGGATGCTCGAGGCCCTGCTGGCTCCCACCGTGGAGGGGTCCTCCCACCGGGCCGAGCTCGGCGAGGCGCTCGGCCTCGAGCCCGACGAGGCGTACGCCGCGGCACTGTCGCTCCTGCGCGAGCCCCACCCCGCCGTCGACCTCGCGCTCGCGGCGTGGGCTCGCGGAGCGCTCCTCTCGCCCGTCGGCTCCCGGGCGATTGCCGGGTTCCCGCCGGGGCTCGTCCGACGGGCCATGCCGTCCCAGGCGGAGGCCGACGCGTGGGCGCGCGAGCGCACTCGGGGGCGCGTCGACCGGTTCCCCCAGTCGGTCGATGACCCGTCCCTCGCGGCGGTGTTCGCCTCGGCGCTCGCGGCCCGTGTGAGCTGGCGTCGTCCGTAGCAGCCTCTCGGCGACACCGCCGGCCAGCTCGGCGGACCCTTCGCCGACCGGGTGGACCGGTACTTCGAGAGTGCGCCCTGGGACTCCTGCGCCCTCTACCGGACCCCGACGGGCGTCGTCGGCGCCCACGTCGCCCGTACCGAGGAGGGGATCGCGGTCTGCTCGGTCATCGGCTCGCCGCTCGACCCGCCGGGACGGGTCTTCAAGGGGGTCTACGAGGTCGCCCTCTCACTCGTGGGGCGCGGACCCGCCGAGGCGGTCAACCTCTTCGAGCTCGAAGTGGTCGAGCCGACGCGTGCCCTGCGGGCCGACGGGCCCGGATAGTCGATCGTCGAAGGGACGTGGGCCGCGCGCTCCGGGCCAGTCGGTGGGCGCGCTTCGCACCCTGGCGGGCCTCTCGCGAGGCCGAGCGCCTTGACGGGGCACCGGGTCTACGGGCGCACGGGGACACGCTGAGGCGCGTCCCCGCGGTGCCCGGGCCCGTTGAGGTTCGACAGTCGGCGGTGGCCGAGTTCTCCGCCGCGGGATTCGCGGCGGCGGCGATAACCACCATCGGCACGACCACGGGTTCGTCGCCGTGGGGTGGCTCGAGCGGGGCGCCCTTCCGGCAGGCCGTCGTGCACCTGAACCGTCCCTACGCCGTCGTCGCGGTGGCCACAGCGCCGCCCCCCGCGTCGCCACCCTCGAGGGACGAGCCTGCCCTGGCCCGACCCCGGCTCGGCGTCCCCGTTTTCTCCGCCTGGGTCGAGGAGCGGGCGCCCCCCGACGGGGACTAGACCCGGCACCCGATTCCTCGCGGTGGGGGATGGCGAGTCCGTCCGGGAGGGGAGTTGGCTCGCCGAGGCACGTGGGACCGGCGGTACAGTGGCTCGTGGACCGCGAGTACCGCACGATCATCGAGCCGTTCCGGATCCACTCGGTGGAGCCGCTGCGCATGACGACGGCCGACGAGCGGGGCGCGGCGATCGAGGCGGCTGGCTACAACGTCTTCGGCCTGCACTCGAGCGACGTCCTCATCGATCTGCTCACGGACTCGGGCACCGGGGCCATGTCGCGCGACCAGTGGGCGGCGATCCAGCACGGCGACGAGAGCTACGCCGGCTCTCCCAGCTGGTTCGCGTTCGAGGCGGCCGTGAAGGACCTCTTCCCCTTCGCCCACGTCATCCCGACCCACCAGGGCCGGGCGGCCGAGAAGATCATCTTCTCGGTCCTCGCTGGCCCCGGGAAGGTCGTGCCCAACAACACCCACTTCGACACGACGCGGGCCAACGTCGAGGCCACCGGCGCCGAGGCGCTCGACCTCGTCATCCCCGAGGGTCTCGACCCCGCGGCCGAGCACCCCTTCAAGGGCAACATGGACCTCGTCGCCCTCGAGCGCCTGCTCGAGGAGCGTCGCGGTGACGTGCCGGTCGTGTTCCTCACGATCACCAACAACTCCGGCGGGGGCCAGCCGGTGTCGCTCGAGAACATCCGCGCGACGAGCGCGCTGTGCCACCGCTACGGGGTACCGCTCTTCCTCGACGCCTGCCGGTTCGCCGAGAACGCCTGGTTCATCCACGAGCGCGAAGAGGGCCAGGGGGAGCGTTCCGTCGCCGACATCGTGCGTGAGATGGCCTCGCTCGCCGACGGCATGACGATGAGCGCGAAGAAGGATCCCTTCGCCAACATCGGGGGCTGGCTGGCCCTCGACGATGACGACGTCGCCGAGCGCTGCCGCGCGCTGCTGATCCTCACCGAGGGCTTCCCCACTTACGGCGGGCTGGCCGGCCGCGACCTCGAGGCGATCGCCCAGGGGCTGCGCGAGGCCGTCTCGCACGACTACCTGCGCTACCGCATCCGCTCGACGGCCTACGTCGGCGAGGCCCTCGTCGCGGCCGGCGTGCCCGTCGTGCGCCCCATCGGAGGCCACGCCGTGTACCTCGACGCTCGGGCGCTCGCGCCCCACCTCGACCCCCTCGACTACCCGGGCCAGGCGCTGGCGGTGGCCCTCTACGTCGCCGGAGGCCTACGCGGCTGCGAGATCGGCTCGGTGATGTTCGGACGTCAGCCCGACGGCAGTGAACGGCCCGCCGCCATGGAGTTGGTGCGCCTGGCCATCCCGCGGCGGACCTACACCCAGAGCCACATGGACTACGTCATCGAGGTCGTCACGGGCGTCGCGGCGGAGGCGTCGTCCCTCCCGGCCTACGAGATCACCTACGAGCCGAGGACGCTGCGTCACTTCACGGCGCGCTTCCGCCCGCACTCGTGATCCCTTCGTGCGGGTGACGTCCCGCGTCCCCGGGAGTCCCCACGCGAACTCAGTGCCGTGGCGAGCGCACCCTCGTGGCGCGGGCGGGTGCTCGAGCCCGAACGGGCCCCGTCGGCGAGGAGCCGTCACGGCGAGAGACGGTCGGCCTACGGGTACCCTGTCGCTCGTCGGCGGTCGCAGTCCCGCGCCTGACTCGTGGGGCGACGTGTCGGCGTTGGAGGGATCGGGCATGGCCGTGACAGTGACGCCGTCCCGCGAGGGCGTCGGCATCGAGTTGCGACGCGGGACCTTCGACGTGGAGATCGACGGGGTGCGGGTGGGCTCGATCCGGTGGCGCGAGACGAAGGAGTTCACCGTCGCACCGGGCACTCACTCCCTCCAGCTCCGGGTCCGTCGGTATCGGAGCCGGGCAAAGTCCTTCGACGCGATCGACGGGGAGGTCGTCGCGTTCCGCTGTCACGGTGCGATGGTCTGGCCGCGTTGGCTCGCCTCAGTGTTCCAGCCGAGCCTTGCCATCTCCCTCGTCGGTGAGTAGCGGCGGCCCGGGGCGCCACGGGCGCGTGACCCGGCCGCACCCTCGCCCGCCGGGTCGGGCGGACCCGCGCGGCCCGGAGGGTTCCCGGCCGAGCCTCGGGCGCCTCGAGCGCAGCGATGGGGGAGCGGAGGGCGGGTCGTCCGACAGCGGTCCGCCCGACGGCGCGGGGTCGTGGACCGCGGTGTACTGGGAATAGGATGGGTCGAGGCGACAATCGCCCTCTCGAGACCGGTGCAACCCTGGTCGCCCACGCCGGCGAACGTGCTGCCCACGGCCGTGCTCGCCCGCCTCGTCCACGCGAACTGGAGGTACACGGTGGTTCTTGACGGCCGACCCGTGGGCACGATCGGCAAGGGGGAGATGCGCGAGTTCACGGTGGCGGCGGGCGAGCACCGTGTCCGTCTTCGCTTCGTCGGGCTCCGCCGATCGGCGGAGGTGGTCATGACGCTGGCGGAGGGCGAGGTTCGTGGCTTGCGATGCGGCACCAGCGGGCTCGGGTGGCCGACCCTCCACGAGGCTCCACCGGGTCGCTGAACGGGACGAGAGACGCTGTAGGCACCGAGAGGGGCGTTCTCTAGGCCACGGGTTGCGAGCACCCCCAACCGGATTCGAACCGGGGCGGTGAGTTCTGCAGGGGGTCTCGAGGCGACCGCCACGTACGACGCGTGGGGGAACGTTGAAGGTTCCTCGAGCTTGAACTCGTACACGTCGATCGGGTTCGATGGCGTGTCGACAGATGAGACAGGGCTCACCTACTTCGTCCATCGGTACTACGACCCCGCTCTCGGGAGGTTCACGAACCTGGATCCAGCCATTGTGGCGACCCTAAGTCCCTTCGCGTTCGTCGGGGATAACCCTGTGAGCGCAATCGACGTTTCTGGCCTAATTCCTTCAGTCGGCACCCAACAGACAACTGCTCAGACGGAGTCTGTAGCCAAACAGTACGAACCAGTTGTAGCACGCGCAATCATTCACTATGCAACGCTGACAGTCCGCGCCGACATCAAGAGCGACGCTCCTGGAGAGCAACTCCTGAAGTCCGACTGGACTGTTCTCCAGGTCGCAAATAGCGGTGGAGGCCCGCCGCCTCCAGACTTACTTGCGAATTTCAATTACCTGGCAAAGAACTTGTCTGTGATCCTTGTGTCGCAGTTCAGGAATCTCGCCTCCATCGCAACATCCGCGTATTCCTTCGCAGACGCTGGCGCCACATTCGCAGAGACATATCGGACTGCCGCTGCCATGCAAGAAGTAGCTGATGCGGCAGTCGGAGCGGCGGAGCGAAGCGCTGCAAACATCGCCGCCGAGACAGCTTGGGGAGTAGCGGAAGAAGCTGCAACAGCGAGGGCATTCAGTCTGATTGACTTATTGCGGGCAATTTTCACCTTTGGAGAGAGGGCATGAGAAGAAATGAATAGCGAAGTGCGGAGACTTCGAGAAGAGAATCGGACGTTGCTTGATGACATTGAACGGAAGCTTCACGAGGTAGTCGACGAGTTCAGGAAGGATCGCCTCGTCGTCGAGAGATTGACTAGCGCATTCTCCGAGTTGAATGCCAAGAGCGAAGAAACGCATCAGACGTTCTCGCAGGCCCTTGGACAGACTACTGCGATACTTCGAGAACACACTGAGTGGCTCCAGTCGTTCAACTCGTTGTTGACCTTGCAGAGAAGCGCAATCTTGCGTGGCCGAATGACGTTTGGTGTTGGACAAGAAGTCTCTCTGCGCAGAGTGAACAGTGTGTTGAAGGATATCCTCGATAGGCAATTCGGCGAGATTGAGGCGATTGACCTGCGCTACAAGAAGGCAGTAGATGCTTTCGAATCTGCAATGCGCTAGTGATTTTGACGGGACTGCTGTCGCTTTGGTTTACGTCTTGACCTGCCCCAGGAATGGTTTTTACTTACGGGCTATCCAGTTGACGGCCACTCGAGGAGCACCGCGTAGCCGAATCCCCTAGTCGCACGACTGTGGTGGCCGTCAGTTGGACAGCCCTCTTGTACTTTGACCTGCCCCCTAGATTCTTTCCACACTGCGTGTTGAATTCAGGCGGTCTGTTCTGTCAACGACATCTCGAACTCGACCGGTGAGGCGTAGTCGAGCGACGAGTGGCGTCGCTGCCGATTGTAGAAGACCTCGATGTAGTCGAAGATCGCGTTGGTGAGCTCCAGACGGGTCTTCCATCGCTTGCGGTCAAGGAGTTCGTTCTGCATCGAGGACCAGAAGCTCTCCATCATCGCGTTGATGCCCCTATATGTCAATAGTTGGTCATGCAGCCTCATTGACTGACTCTCGCGCACGGAAATCTGCCATCACTCTGCCGTGGACCTCGCGAGCGATGAAG
>JAJXZW010000024.1 GCA_021779855.1 Actinomycetes bacterium | reverse complement strand
CCGAGCGGCCGAGGGGGCCGGTCACGAAGAGCCGGTCCCCCGCCCGGGCCCCGGAGCGGCGTACCGCGTCCGCGCCCGGGCACTCCCCGATGACCGTCACCGCGACGGCGATCTCGCCCCCGCGCGAGAGGTCGCCGCCCACCACCGGGCAGCCCGCCGCGGCCGCGGCCGCGGCGACGCCCTCGTGGAGCGCCTCTAGGTCGGTGCCCGGGGGCGAGGTGACCGCGAGCACCAGGGCGCGCGCGAGCGCGCCCATCGCCGCGAGGTCGCTCAGCGCGGCCGCGACGGCCTTGTAGCCGAGGTCGGTGACCGAGAAGAGGCTGAGATCGAGGTGGACCCCGGCGACGGCCACGTCGGTCGAGACGACGACCTGTCCGACGAGGGGGTTCAGCAGGGCCGCGTCGTCGCCGACGAACAGCTCGCCCCGCGCCGGGGAGCCGGGGCCCACGATTTTCGCTATACGCTCGAGGACGTCATCCTCGCGCCGGTCCCGTTCTCTGGTTGGGTCGGCCGGCGCGGTCATGACGGGCAGTGCGACGCGCCGTAACCCCGCGGCGCCCGGACCGTAGACGAGGACGTCGTGGCGTACCCAACCAAGAACAAGAAGCTCATCGAGTGGGTCGAGGATGTGGCCAGGCTCACGACGCCTGATCGTATCCACTGGTGCGACGGCTCGGCCGAGGAGTACGACGCGCTCTGCCAGCAGCTCGTGGACAACGGCACCTTCACCCGGCTCTCCGAGGCCAAGCGGCCCCACAGCTACTACGCGGCCTCCGACCCCGGCGACGTGGCGCGCGTCGAGGACCGCACCTTCATCTGCTCCGAGCGTGAGGACGACGCCGGCCCGACCAACAACTGGCGCGACCCCGCCGAGATGCGCGCGACCCTCAACGGCCTGTTCGCGGGCTCCATGCGCGGGCGCACCATGTACGTGGTGCCCTTCTCGATGGGCCCGCTCGGCTCGAAGATCTCCCACATCGGGGTCGAGGTCACCGACTCGGCCTACGTCGCCGTCTCGATGCGGATCATGACCCGCATGGGCCAGGGCGCCCTCGAGGTGCTCGGCGACACCGGGGAGTTCGTGCCCTGCCTGCACTCGGTCGGGATGCCCCTCGACGAGGGCCAGGCCGACGTGCCGTGGCCCTGTGACGCCGAGAACAAGTACATCGTGCACTTCCCCGAGACCCGCGAGATCGTCTCGTACGGCTCGGGCTACGGCGGCAACGCGCTCCTGGGCAAGAAGTGCTTCGCGCTGCGCATCGCCTCGGTGCTCGCGCGCGACGACGGCTGGCTGGCCGAGCACATGCTCATCATCAAGCTGACCAACCCCTCGGGCGAGGTCCGCTACGTCACCGGGGCCTTCCCGAGCGCGTGCGGTAAGACGAACCTCGCGATGATGGTCCCCACCCTGCCCGGGTGGAAGGTGGAGACGATCGGCGACGACATCTGCTGGATGAAGCCGGGCCCCGACGGCCGGCTCTACGCCATCAACCCCGAGGCCGGCTTCTTCGGCGTCGCGCCCGGCACCAACATGGAGACCAACCCCAACGCGATGCTCTCGGTCGAGGCCAACACCATCTTCACCAACACCGCGCTCACCGCCGACGGCGACGTCTGGTGGGAGGGGATGGGCGAGCCGCCCGCGGGGCTCACCGACTGGCGCGGCCAGCCCTGGACGAAGGAGTCCGGCACGCCGGCGGCGCACCCCAACTCGCGCTTCACCGCCCCGGCTAACCAGGACCCGGCCATCGCGCCCGAGTGGGAGGACCCGGCCGGCGTGCCGATCGACGCCGTCTTGTTCGGCGGTCGGCGCGCCAGCGTCGTGCCGCTCGTCTTCCAGGCCCGCGACTGGGCCCACGGGGTCTTCCTGGGCTCGATCATGGCCAGCGAGACGACCGCGGCCGCCACCGGCGCCGTGGGCAACCTGCGCCGCGACCCCTTCGCGATGCTCCCCTTCTGCGGCTACAACATGGCCGACTACTGGGGTCACTGGCTCTCCTTCGCCGACCGCTTCGGCGAGGACACCCTGCCCAAGGTCTTCTACGTCAACTGGTTCCGTAAGGGGCCCGACGGGAAGTTCCTCTGGCCGGGCTACGGCGATAACTCGCGGGTCCTCGAGTGGGTCTTCGAGCGCACGGCCGGTCGCGGCGAGGCCGTCGAGACCCCGATCGGCTACCTGCCCGCCCCCGGGGCCATCGACACCACCGGCCTCGCCCTCGGGGCGGACCAGATGGACGGGCTTCTGTCGGTCGACCTCGCGGAGTGGCGCGCCGAGGTGCCCCTCATCCGCGAGCACTTCGCCCAGTTCGGCGACCACCTGCCGGACGCCCTGGCGGCAGAGGTGGACGCCCTCGAGCGCCGACTTGGCTAGGTGTACCCGGCCATGACGTTGGTGACGCCTTGACATAGGCGGAAGCCTCCAAGGAACGTGGTGATTAATGACATCACGAACCCAAGGAGGCCTTCATGTCGCACCGTGATGCCCGCCTGACCCCGAGGGGTCGTCTCGTGCTCGTCGAGCGGGTGGAGCAGCGCATGCCCGTCGCCCACGTGGCGAGGGCCATGGGCATCTCGCGTCAGTGTGCGCACCGCTGGGTGACCCGCCATCGCACCGAGGGACCCGCGGGTCTCTAGGACCTCTCCAGCCGGCCCGTGTCCCAGCCGACGGCGACCTCCCCGCGCCGCGTCGCCCGAGTCCTCGCCGAGCGCGAGCGCCAGCTCTGCGGCCCGGCGCAGATCGCCCGTCTCACCGGGGTCTCCGAGCGGAACGTGACGCGGATCGTGCGCCACGCGGGCGTCCCTCGTCTGCCCGAGTGCGACCCGATGACGGGTCTCGTGATCCGGGCGAGCCGGGCCACCGCCCGCCGCTACGAGCGCCCCGTCCCGGGCGAGCCCGTCCACGTCCACGTGAAGAAGTTCGGGCGCATCCCCGGAGGCGGCGGGACCGCGCCAACGGACGCGGCTCCCGTCCGGGGACCAAGAGTCGGATCGGCTTCGACCACGTCCACTCGATGGTCGGCGACCACTCCCGCTTCGCCCATTCCGAGGTCCTGGCCGACGAGCGCGGCGCCACCCGCGCGGGCTTCCTCACGCGCGCGGCGGCGGCCTTCGCCACGGCCGGAATCCCCCGCATCTCCGAGGTCATGAGCGACAACGCGAAGAACTACACCCTCAGCCACGACTTCCAGGAGGCTCTCGCCACCCTCGGGGCCCGCCATTTCCTCATCCGCCCCCACCGTCCCTGGCAGAACGGCAAAGTGGAGCGACTCAATCGCACCCTCCAGATCGAGTGGGCCCACCGGCGCGTCTACACCGCCAAGGCCCAGCGCACGAGGGCTCCGGCATCATGGCTCCGGCGTTAAAACCACGAGCGTCCCCACGGTTCCCTCAGGTGTCGACCGCCGATCAGTCGGCCGTCGCCAACCTGATGGCCGGATACAGCTAGAGCCGGTAGAGGCGGCGGGCGTTCTCCCCGGCCAACATCTCGACCACCCGGCGGGCCTGGGCCTCGCTCCAGTCGCCGTCCTCGACCCAGCCCCCGAGGACCCTGGCCATCGCCCGGCGCCAGAGGACCGCGCCGAGCAAGTGCAGCTCGGCCGGGCCCCAGGCGTCGGAGGAGAAGAGCTGCTTGGCGAAGGGCGCTAGCGCGAAGGACTCGGCCACCACCTGACGGCTCTGGGCGCCGGCGTAGTTGATCGCCTCGCCCACGTCGAAGTAGACGTGGGGGAACATCTGGGCCAGGTAGCCCGCCTCCCGGTGGTACGGGTAGCAGTGCAGCAGCACGATCGCGGTGCCCGAGGACTCGCTCGCGCGAAGGAAGGGCGTCAGCAGGCTCGGGTTGGACCGGTGCAGGGTCAGGTCCGTGTCGCCGAAGCCGGTGTGGATCTGCAGGGGAACGCCGGCGTCAACGCCAGCCCACAGCAGGTGGGCCAGCACCTCGGGCTCATCGACGCGGGTGCCGCGCGAGCGCTGGCGGTCGAGCGCGGCGATGAGGGAGGGTCCTGAGGGCCGGGTGAGGTCGATGTCGAAGCCGGCCCGGTAGGCGAGGACGCTCTTGGTCCCCACGGCCCCACGACGGCGCGCCGCCTCCACCTCGCCGGCCAGGGCGTCGGCGAAGCTGGCCGAGGCCGTCTCCTCGGCGAGCAGGCGCTGGGCGATGGCCTCGAGGCGCACGACCTCACGAGTCTCCGCCGCACCCACCTCGGCCATCTCCTCCAGTCCCAGCAGGCCGTCGGCGTCAAAGCCGGTGTCGATGAGGTAGGTGGCGATGCCGCTCGCGCGCAGCAGCCGGCGGTTGACCTCCTCGGGGCCGAGCTCGCGTCGCCGCTCCACGTAGGCGGCGCCGGTCACCTCGCCGTCGAGGTCGAGCAGGGGGGCGCAGACTCGCAGCAGGGCGAAGCCCACCGGGGAGTCGAAGCTCGACACCCCCGGGGCGCTCGGACGGTTCGACTCGGTGATCACGGCCTCGAAGGAGGCCAGATCCTGAGGGTCGCGCAGCGCCCCGTGGACGTGGTGGTCGACGAGGGGCACCGAGGCGATCAGCTCGTCGAGGCCCACTCTCACCACCCGGCGTAGGGTGCGACGAGCTCGTCGCTCACCCGACCGGCGGCTGCGTCACGGATCGCCGCGACCAGGACCTCGACCCCGCGGTCGACCTCCTCGTCGGTGATCACCAGCGGCGGGGTGATCTCCAGGGTGTTGCCGCCGACGTAGAAGACGGCGGCGCCGAGTTCGAAGGCCCGGTAGACGGTCTTGGCCGCGAGGGCCCGGGCCGGCTCCTTGGTGGCGCGGCCCTCGACGAGCTCACAGCCGATCGACAGTCCGTGGCCGCGCACGTCACCGATCTGTGGCAGGTCGGCCGCCCGCAGCCCGGCGCGCAGCCGCTCACCGGCGGCCCGGGCCCGCGCGGGCAGGTCCTCTCCGACCAGCGTGCGCAGCACCGCGCGGCCGACCGCGGCACAGATGGGGTTGCCGGCCGTCGTCAGCAGGGCGGTCGCCGGTGGCCCGTCAAGGATCCAGGCCGGCCCGACGCAGGCCGAAAGGGGCAGACCGCCCCCGAGCACCTTGCCGAAGCAGACCACGTCGGGGACGATGCCCTCGATTTGGAACGCGTGCATCATGCCCGAGCGCCCGAGCCCGACCTTCACCTCGTCCACGACGAGGGGGACCCCGGCGGCGCGGCAGCGCTCGGCGCAGCCGCGCAGGAAGCCCTCGGGGGGCACCACCATCCCGCCGTCGGCGAGGAAGGGCTCAACGATCATCGCCGCCACGTCCCCTCCTCGGAGCGCCGCGTCGATCGCCGCGAAGCTCAGCGCCAGCGCCGCCGCGGCCGGATCCTGGCCGGCGGGGGGGCGGTAGGGGTTGGGGTAGGGAACGAAGAGGACGTCGGGGTCCGCGGCCGTCGAGCCGGCCTCGATGTGCACGCCCGACGCGCCGAGGGCCACTCCGACGCCGCCATGGTAGCTGTGCTCGAAGGCGATGATCTTTCGCTTGCCGGTGGCCAGGCGCACCGCCCGCAGGGCCACGTCGCAGGCGTCGGAACCCGCGTGACCGAGGTAGACGCGCCGGTCCCCCTCCCCCGGGGTGAGGGCCAACAGCTCTTCGGCCAGCCCGACCGAGTCGGGGTGGACCGAGGAGAGGCCGCCCGACCCGGGCGGGGACTTCACCGCCCGGGTCACGGCCTCCACGATGGCCGGGTGCCCGTAGCCGAGCCCCGACGCGGTCCAGGTCGAGGTGAGGTCGAGCACCCGCCGCCCCCCGGCCTCGATCAGCCAGGACCCCTCCCCCGAGACCGCGGCGAGCGGGAAGAAGCGCAGCTTCTCGATGCCCGCGACCGCGCGCAGGTCGCGACGGTAGAGGTCGGCGGCCTCCGCGGGCAGCGAGGTGAGGTCCGGCTCCATCGATTACTCCCCCGAGGTCGGCAGGTGGGCCTCCACGCCGGGCGCCAGCAGGTCCTTGCCGACCGAGCCGGCCTCCTCGGGGTCCGAGGAGAGACCCGCGGCCACCTTGTCGGCCAGCCCCGGTAGGAACAGCGTGATGAGCAGGCCGACCCCGAGGACCATGAAGGCGATGAAGGGCGCGGCCGACCACTCCGTCTGGCTCTTGACGTTGTAGTAGAAGACCAGGATCATCAGCACCGCGCCGAGGATCGGCAGGACGACCTCGGCGGCCTTCTCCTTGCGCTCGGTCAGCAGGTGCTTGATGGTCCCCAGCTCCATCATTAGGTAGGCGAACATCAAGGTCATCGCCCCGATGGTCGCGTAATAGAAGTAGTAGTCCAGCGCCGCGTCCCCCGTCCCGACAACCGGGTGCTTCGTGATCCCGCCGATGATCGCCAGCAGCATCGAGATACCGGTAACCGTCATGATCGCGTTGATTGGCTGGGAGTGCTTGGGGTCGAGCTTGGACCAGCTCCTGGGGCCGAGGCCGTCACGGCTGAAGACCCACATCAAGCGGCCGGAGGTGGCCACCGAGGCGAGGTGGCAGGCGAAGGCCGAGATGACAGCCGCGAAGGAGATCACCAGCGAGAACCACGTCCCGATGTAGGTCTTGCCGAGCGTGGTCAGAGAGTTCCCCTGCGTGGCGAAGGTGTGCAACCCGGCGGCGTTGGTGCCGTACCCAATGGTCTGGGCGAACATCACCATGATGAAGAGCACCGCCGTCAAGGCCACTGCCCAGGTCAGGGCCCGTGGGATGTTGCGCTTGGGATCGTCGGTCTCCTGGCCCAGCGCGGCGCAGCCCTCGAATCCAGCCCATGACAGGAAGGCCGCGACCACCGCGCCCATGATCGTTGAGAAGCTGTTGCCCTTCAGTGAGAAGGTGCTCCAGTCGATTCCGGTGGAGTGAGCCCCGCCCTTGGCGATGATCACGATGGTCAGGATCGTCATGCAGGCGATGCCGAGGCCCTCGATGGCGAGGAGGCCACGCGCTACGGTGGCGATGTCGCGGGTGTTGAAGAAGAGCGCGATCACCGCGGCGATGAGGGCCGCCAAGACCCAGGGCACGTGCGGCGGGTGAGTCGAGCCGCTGTCGGCCGCCGCGAGGAAGGCGTTGAGGAAGCTTGACACCGCGCCGAGGCAGCAGATCGCGAAGAAGACGTAGGTGACCATCACCGCGAAGCCCGCGATGAAGCCCGCCCGCTTCCCGATGGTAAGACCCACGAGGGCGTAGGAACTCCCGGCGTGGGAGTAGCGCTGGGTCAGGCGGATGAAGCCGTGGCCGATCAGCGCGATGCCGATGGCCCCGAAGAGGAACACCAGCGGCACCGACTTGCCCACGACCGAGACCGTGCCCTGCCCGTTGCCGGACATGGCGAGCGTCGGCCCGACAATCCCCAGTGAGAGGGCAACCGCCCCCCACAGCTTCAGTTTCCGCTTGCCCACCGTCTGGGTCGAACCGGCCTCACTCATCTGCACTCCCCCTTGTTGTGATGTTTCTCTCTCCGAGCGGCCCAAGTCCCTCGACCTAGGCCGACCATGCGAACGTGAACCGCCGGGCGATCTCCTCCAGGCCGTGGGCAGCGACCAGGTCGGCCTCGTGCCGGCGCACCGCGACCATCGCCTCGACGAGGGCCGGCCCGAGCACCTCGGCCATCAGCGCCGAGCCCTCGAAGCGGTCGACCACCTCGACCTGGTCGGCCCCGACGAGGACGATGCCGAGAGTGGCCCTCTCCTCCTCGCTCAGCAGGGCCGGGTCGACGGTGACCTCAGCCGGGAGGGCGGTCGGCGCCGCGAGGCCGGCCAGCGCCACCCCGACGAGCGCCGCGTAGGCGGCGTAGATGTTGGCCGAGGGGTCGACGCACTTGACCTCGACGTTGGCCCCGTGGGGGTTGCCGGAGGTCGCCGCGCAGAAGCGCACCGCCGCCTCGCGGTTCTCCAAACCCCAGCAGGCGAAGGCGCCCGACCAGGTGGAGGGCTGCAGGCGCACCGCGGAGAGGACCGAGGAGGCCAGCGCGCCGGCCGCCTCGGGCAGGTGGGCGACGTAGGCGGCCAGGATCGCCGCGCCCTCGTCGGTCAGCCCGTGGGGGCCAGCGCCTCCAGACAGCAGCGCTCGTCCGTCGCGTTGGAAGGAGAGGTGCAGGTGGGCGCCATTGCCGATGGCGTCGAAGAAGGGCTTGGGCGAGAAGGAGGCCCGGTACCCCGCCCGGCGGGCCGAGCGAGAGATGAGGACCTTGACCAACGTGTTGAGGTCGGCCGCCGCGAGGGGGTTGCGGGGCGCGACCGAGAGCTCGAACTGGCCCGGACCGTACTCGGCGTGCAGCTGCTCGAGCGGCACGCCTGCCGCCTCCAGAGAGGCGCTCAGCTCGGCGACGAACCCCTCGTACTGGGTGAGACGGCTCAACCCGTAGGCCTGGCCGCCGAGGGTCGCTCCATCGGCGTCGAGCATCGTCCACTCGACCTCGGTTGCACCGAGGATCGACACACCCTCCTCTCGAGCCCGCACCACCTGACGTCGCAGCGCCTGTCGGGGGCAGAAGGGCATGGGCTCGCCGTCCTGATCCACCAGGTCGAGCGGGACCCAGGCCACGCCGTCACCGAGGTCCACCAGCGCGTCGAGGTCGGCGCGCAGGCGCATGTCCCCGACCGCCGAGAAGCTCGGCGTCATGCAGAGCAGGTCGTCAGCGGCGAAGACCGCCCACGAGTTCGAGGCGCCCAGACCGGACCGATTGAAGGCGCCCAGGCGCGCCAGCGGCGCCTGCTTGGCGCGCAGCACCCCGGAGGAGTCCATGTAGGACCCGCGCACCGTGCGCACCCCGCGCGCGCCGAACTCCTCGACGAGGGCCGCCACCCTATCGTCATCGGCGACGACGGTGCGCTCGGCCACGTGCTCCACGGGGTCCGTCAGCCACGTGGGCAGCTGAACGTTTGATTTCATTGGCGCGGACGATAGCATCGCGTGAAACGTAACTCAAGAGATTCCGGGGGGCGTCCGATGTGCCGGCTGATGGGCTTCGTAGCCGCCGAGCAGTGCAGCGCCGCCGAGGCCCTTGGGCCGAAGGCCCTCGAGGAGTTCATCGACCTCTCGCGCCTGCATCGCGACGGTTGGGGCTACGCGCTCTCCGCCGAGCCCGACGATCTCGACGTCTACCGCTCCCCCGTCGCCGCGCGGGTCGACGAGCAGGTCGCGTCGCTGCACGAGAAGCGGGCCCGGGCGGGGATCGTCCACCTGCGCTGGGCCTCCCTCGGTCTGCCAGTGCGCGAGGAGAACAGCCATCCCTTCGTCGCCCACCCGGACGGTCCGGTCGCCTTCGCCCACAACGGGTCGGTCCGCGACCACGCCGAGATCGTCCCTCTTCTCGACGAGGAGCAGCGCGCCCTGCGCCGCGGCGACACCGACTCCGAGCTGTACTTCTTGCTCTTCCTCCAATCACTCACCCGCCACCCCGACGTGGGCGACGCGCTGCGCGCCACCGTCGAGGCGATCCGCGCCTTCGCCCCGGTAGCCAGTCTCAACGCGGTGCTGCTCACGGACCGGGAGTTCTGCGTAGTCCATTCCCACACCGGGATGCCGATGCCGATCGAGGACCTCGAGGAGTCCTGCGGCACTCTCGCCGAGGTGCCCCCCGCCCACCTCGAGCACTACTTCGACCTCAGTTGGAGCGAGCGCGACGGGGTGGTCGCGGTGGCCCACACCGGACTCACCGGGGACTGGGAGACGCTGTCGCCGGACTCGCTGCTGCGGGTGCGTCGCGAGGACCTGAAGGTGACGATGTGCGCGCTGTAGCGCTGCCGCCGAGACCTGAGACCGAGCGGAAGGCTGCTCGGGGGTCCGCCGGACGCCTCGGTACGCTACGAGCATGGCCCAGCGCGCGGTGACTCCCGAGGAGGAGGACCGGTCGGTCATGGAGCGCCTGCGGCTGCGCGCGTCGACCTTGACCCCGGGCGAGCGCAAGATCGCCCGCACGCTGATGGCCGACTACCCGGCGTCGGGGCTGCGCACCTCGGCCGAGCTGGCCCGCCGGGCCGGGGTGAGCGCCCCGACGGTCGTGCGCTTCGCCGTCCAGCTGGGCTTCCCCGGCTACCGGGAGCTGCAGGACGCCATCCGCGCCGAGTTGTCGGCGCGCACCGCCTCGCCGCTCACCCTCGACTCCGCCGTGACCTCGCCCGACTTCCTGTGTCAGCAGGCCTGGGCGACCCTGGGCGGCGGTCTCCAGCGCACGATGGCCACCCTCTTGAAGGCCGACCTCGACCTCGCGATCGACCTGCTGGCCGACCGGCGCCGGGAGGTCGTCTCCTTCGGAGGGCGGTTCACCCGCCTGAGCGCCGAGTACCTCGACCTGCACCTGCGCATGATGCGCCCGCGCACCCGACTGCTGTCGTGGGGCGTCCAGCCCGAGTCCGGCTTCCTCGCCGACGTGGGTTCTCGCACTGTGTGCGTGGTCTTCGACGTGCGCCGCTACCAGGACGATGTCGTGTCCCTCGCCCAGATGGCCGCCGAGCGCGGGGCCAAGGTCATCCTCATCACCGACCCCTGGATGTCGCCGATCTCGGCCGTCGCTGACGTGGTGCTGGGTGCCTCGGTCGAGTCGCTCAGCTCCTTCGACTCCATGACCTCGGTGCTGGCGGTGGTTGACGTGCTGGTCGCGGGTCTCTTCGCGCGCCTCGGACCGTCGGCCCGCCAGCGGATGCAGCAGATCGAGGTCGGTCGGGACCGTCTTCTCCAGGTGCCACGCCAGGGGAGTGAAACAGCCATTTCAGAATCCGCATCATCCTGATACGGTGAACGATGTAGGTCGTGCAAGGTGAGTGGGAGCGAGGTCCCGTGGAGCAGCCGCTAGTCGAGGCGTGGCGCCGGGTCCGCACACTCGGCCGCCGGCCGATGCAGGTCCCGGGCCACAAGCTGCGCTACCTCGAGGGCGCGCCGGGCTGGGCCCGCGAGTTCGTGGGCGACACCGTGCGCGACGACATCCCTCTCCAGGGCGGGGTCGACGACAACGCCTACTCCCACGGCTATCTCCGCCGGGCCGAGGCCCTGTGGGCCGAGGCCGTCGGCGCCGACCACAGCCGTTTCCTCGTCGGGGGCTCCTCCCAGGGCAACATCGCCGCCCTGGCGACCGTCGGCGATCAGGGCGTTCCCATCGCCATCGACCGAACCTCCCACCGCAGCACCCAGGCCGGCCTGGTCCTCATCGGGGCCACCCCGGTGTGGATCTACCCCGAGCTGCACCCTGACTTCAACCTGCCCATCGGCGTGCCCGCCTCCGCCCTCGAGGGGCTGGCCGCGCGAGTGAACGGGTTCTTCGCCACCTCGCCGTCCTACGTCGGGACCCTCTCTGACGTCGAGGCCCTCGCAGCCGTCGCCCGCCGCCACGGCGAGCCCCTCATCATCGACCAAGCGTGGGGAGCCCACCTTGACTTCCTGCCCGGCCGCGGGGCGATCCACCAGGGTGCCGACTTCTCGGTGACCAGCGTCCACAAGACCCTGCTCGGCTACTCCCAGACCGCCGTGATCAGCATGCGCGACGCCGTCATCCCCCGCTCCACGCTCGACCGCTGGGTCGACCTCACCTCGACCACCTCCCCCTCGGGGACGCTCATGGCCACCATCGACGGATCACGCGCGGCGATGGTCGAGGGCGGTGGCCCGCGCCTGGACGATCTCATCGACGCGGTGGGCTCCGCTCGCCGGCGACTGGCCACCGTCCGGGGCCTCGCCGTGCTCGACGACGCGACCGCCGGGTGCGCGGTGGACCCGACCAAGATCACCCTGATCCTGCCCGGGACCGGGGCGGACGGCGTGGCAATCGGTGAGGCGCTGTGGCAGATGGGCCACGGCCCGGAGTCGGCCGACCACGACACCCTCATCCTCACGACCAGCGTGGCGGACGAGCCCGAGTGGATCCTCGCCTTCGCGGACCTTCTGGCGGACGTCGTGGAGGCCCATCGAAGCGACCCCCGACCCCCCTCCGCCCAGTCGATCTGGCGCGTCGAGCCCGAGGTCGTGATGACCCCTCGCGAGGCATTCCTGCGCGAGCGGCGCCGGGTCCCGATGCGCGAGGCCATCGGCCACGTCAGCGCGGAGCAGTTCTGTCCCTACCCGCCGGGCGTGCCTCTGCTGGCGCCCGGCGAGCGGGTCACCGCCGAGTCGCTCGACGCCATCGTCGCGGCCAGCGCGAGCTGCCGCGTCGCCTACTGCAGCGACCCGTCGCTCGAGAGCATGCTGATCGTCAACGACTGAGGGGCCGGATACAGCTAGGTTAATCGGCCGTCTCGGCGTCGGCCACGATGAGCCGTGGGCCCGAGGGCCAGTCGAAGTAGCGCCACGTCCAGTTGATCATCACCCGCAGCTTGTTGCGGAACCCCACGAGGTACCACAGGTGCAGGCCCAGCCAGGCCAGCCAGCCGAGGGTGCCCCGGATCACCCCGGCGTGGGGCAGCTTCGCCACCGCCGCCCGGCGCCCGATCGTCGCCATGATCCCCTTGTCGCGGTAGCGCAGCGGCTCGCTCGGGCGGCCCTCGAGGGTCGCGAGCACCTGGCGGGCCGCGTGGCGGCCCGACTGGATCGCCACGGGCGCCAGCTGGGGCAGGTAGCCCCCCGATCCGTCGGGGATGGCCGCGGCGTCCCCGGCCGCCCAGACCCCCTCGTCCCCCTCGACGCGCAGGTCGGCCCCGACGACGGCCCGCCCGCCGGGACCCCGGGGACCCTCGAGCCGGCCCGCCAGGGTGCCGACGGCCGTGACCCCGGCGGCCCAGACGACCGCGGCGGCGGACCAGCCCTCGCCGTCGGCGAAGCGGATCGAGCGCGGCCCGACCTCGACGACCGAGCGGCCGAACTCCACCTCGACGCCCATCGACTCGAGCTCGCGCTTGGCGTACTTCGCGGCCGACTCGGGGAAGGCCGTGAGCAGGCGCGGCGCGAGGTCGACGAGCACGACCCGCACGCTCGAGGGGTCGAGGCGCAGGCCGTCACGGCGGATCACGATCCCGATGAGCTCGCTCAGGGCGCCCGCCGTCTCCACGCCCGTCGGCCCGCCGCCCACGACGACGAAGTTGAGCGCCACCGACGAGCGCTCGGCCGCGACGTCGGCCTCCTCGAGCGCGAGCAGCAGCCGGTTACGCAGCCGGCGGGCGTCGGCCAGCGAGTAGAGCGGCAGGGCGTGGCGAGCCGCGCCGGGGATGTCGAAGTACGACGCGGTGGCCCCGGTCGTGACGATCACGTGGTCGTAGCCGAGCTCGCCGCCGTCGTCGAGCACCACCACCCGTCGGGCGCGGTCGAGGTCGGCGACGGTGCCGTGGCGGAAGCGGACGTTGTCGGCGTGGCCGAAGATCGTGCGGATCGGGTAGGCCACGTCGGCCGGCTCGAGGCCGGCGGTGGCGACCTGGTACAGCAGGGGCAAGAAGGTGTGGAAGTTGTGCCGGTCGACCAGGGTGACCCGCACCGGCCGGTTGGCCAGCTGGCGGGCCGCCGACACCCCGGCGAAGCCGCCGCCGACGATCACGACGTGGGGCCACTCCCGGGGCGCGCGGGGCGGGGCGGACACGCGGGAGGTCGCCATATCCCGTGGCAGCATAGGGCTCACTCGCGCGCCGACCCCCGGCGTCCGATGGGGTAGGCGAGTGCCGCGAACAGCGTGAGCACGGCGAGGACCCGGTCGCCGACCCCGAAGCCCAGGGCGACCCCCACCGGGATCAGCGCCCCGACGACCCAGGCCAGCTGCTGGCGCACCGCGAAGCGCGCGAAGATCCGGCCCTGGGCCCCGGGGGCGACGTGGCGTTGGGTGATCGAGTCGAAGCTGGGCTGGGCGATGGCGGCGGTGGCGCCGAGCCACCCCGCCAGCACGACCTGGGCCACGAGGTCGGGGTGGGTCGAGGCGGCGAAGGCACCGAGCCCGGTCCCGAGCAGCGCCAGGCTCAGCAGCGTCGACTCGGCCACGCGCCGGCGCACCCGGGTCACCAGGGCGAGGCCCCCCAGCGAGCCCACGCCCGAGAGCAGCAGCGCCGTCGCGTACCAGCCCAGGGCGGCCGACTGGCGCCGCAGGCCGAAGGCGAGGAGGAACGTCGCGAAGCCCACGGCGAAGCGCATCACCGCCGCCGCGCCCAGCCCCCAGGCCACCTCGCCCTCGCCCAGGGGGTTGAGCGCGTGGCGGTCGCGCTCACGCTGGGTGAGCCGGTCCACCGACTCGCGCACCGCGGCGCCCGGCCGGCGCAGCCGCACGCTGGCGACGGTGGCCACGGCGTAGACCACCGAGGCCACCACGAGCACGCTGACCGCGCCGATCCCCTTGAGCAGCCCCGCCCCGAGCGAGCCGGCGAGGAAGCCCCCGACCGTGCCGAGCAGGGTGAGCTGGGCGTTGAACCCGGCGTAGCCGGGCTCGGCGTGCACCCCCTGGGTCGGCCAGCCGGCGTCGTCGACGGGCAGCGCGTGCTCCCTGAACTGGTCCGTGCGGGCCATCTCGGGCACGAGCGCCCCCCGGGTCACGACGTAGAGCTTCGACGAGACGAGGAGCAAGAAGGCCAGCGGGAAGAGCCAGAGCGAGCTCAGGTTACGGGCCATGAGCCAGCACAGGGCGACGCGCGCGCCGGCCGAGAGGGCCACCAGCACGCGCCGGCCGTTGGTGGAGTGGTCGATGAGGGGCCCGAGCAGGGGCGAGACGACGGCGAAGGGCGCGATCGTGAGCACCAGGTACAGCAGGACCTTGCTCTTGGCCTCGTCGGGCGAGACCGAGAAGAACAGGGAGCCGGCGAGCGAGACCGTCACCATCGTGTCGCCCGCCATCATGAGCACGTGCACGAGGGCGAGGCGCCCGAAGGCCGTCGTCTGGTCGAAGAGGTCCAGCGCGGAGGCCCGCGCCAGGGTCAGGAATCCGCGGGCCCGCACGACCCCCGAGCGTAGACACGCCCCGACGCCACCCGGGCTAGTTCGAGTGGCAACCCCAGGTATCCACGTACGCCGGCAGCCGCCCGGCGACGCAGTAGTAGGCCCGATCGGCGTTGACCCAGCGCGCGGTGCCCTCGTCGTAGCGCACGACCTCGGTCACGCCGACCTCACCGGCGCCGCTGCCCACGGTCATCCAGAGGTAGCCGAACCCGCCCGAGCAGCCGTACCCCTGGACGCTGTCGACGTGGGTGTAGGCGGCGCTCATCGACGGCGCCGTACACGGCGCCGCCACCGGGGCGGCGCCCGTCGAGGCCGAGGCCCGTGAGGCGGCGAGCCCGAGGCCGACCGCCAGCACCACGACGAGGAGGACGCGCGAGACGGTACCCACATCCGTAGTACACCACAGCCCGGGGGGCTAGCGAGGCAGCAGGTCGAAGAAGACCGCCGACATCGTCTTCTCCCACTCCCCCTCGTCGACGGGGTCGATCGAGACGTCGTCGAGCGAGCGACCGAAGACGACGATCTGGAAGAGGACGGCGAGGGCCCCCGCGCTCAGGTCCTGGCGCAGCCAGCCCCGGGACTGGGCCCGCTCGATGGTGTGGCGGACCTCGGCCGAGAGCCGGGCCTGGGTCCGGCCGATCAGCATCCGCAGCCGCGGCCGGGTCGAGGCGGCCGCCACGATGCGCACCCGCACGGCGCGCCGGTGGCGCCGGGCCGCGCCCAAAGAGACGCTCGCCACGACGGGCTGCATGATCGAGACGAACTCCTCGAAGGTCGACGCCTGGTCCACGCCCTGGCGGAACAGGGCGATGTCCTCCTCGACCAGGCGGGCGAAGATCATGTCGTAGGCGGCGTCGATGACGCCCTCGCGCGACCCGAAGTGGTGGTACACCGAGCCGTAGTTGATGCCGGTCGCCTCGCACACCTCCGGGATCCGGATCAGCGACTCGTCGCCGGTCATCAGCCGCTCGGCCACCGCGTCGAGGACCGTCTGCATCACGGGGCCCGACCGGCTCTGCTTGGCCATAGGTCAACTGTAACGGTCGTGCCTCGCGCGTTGGGTTCTCCTCGCGTCCGGCTCTCCCGGGACCGTTAGGCTCCCCGGGTGCCCACCCCGCGCCTCCTCGTCGTCGTCGGTTCGACCCGACCCGGGCGCGCCGGGCTCGCCGTCGGCCAGTGGTTCCGCGACGTCGCCTACGCCCGCGGCGACCTCGAGGTCGAGCTCGCCGACCTCGCCGAGGTCGCCCTGCCCCTGCTCGACGAGCCCCGCCAAGCCGTCGAGCGCCGCTACGCCCACGACCACACCCGGCGCTGGTCCGAGGTCGTGGACCGGGCCGACGCGCTCGCCTTCGTCACCCCCGAGTACAACCACTCCTACAACGCCGCCACCAAGAACGCGATCGACTACCTGTACCACGAGTGGCGCCTCAAGCCCTTCGCCGTCGTCTCCTACGGGGGCCAGTCGAGGGGGCTGCGGGCCTCGGTCGCGCTGCGCACCCTGCTCACGGGACTCGCCATGACCTCGGCCGGTGACGTCGCCGTCTCACTCGCCGAGTGCCCGGTCGTCGACGGGGTCTTCGAGCCCACCGAGGCCGTCGCCGCGGCCGCCACCCGCGTCCTCGACCAGTTGAGCGTCCTCGCGCCCCTGCACCGGGCGCTGCGCGACTGAGCTAGGCCCAGGGCGCGGGCAGCACCGCCTCGATCGCCCCGGCGATCGCCGCGTAGCCGGCCGCGTTGGGGTGGAGGTTCGGCCCGAGGGGAGCGGGCTGGCACATCCAGGTGAGGTCGCACACCGAGTCCACGCGGGAGGTGGTGGCGCGCGTGTGGCTCCTCGTGGCGCGCGTGACGTGGAACACCGAGGCGACGTTCGCCACGCGCAGCCCGCTCTGGGTGAAGACGTCGTCGGCCACCTGGTTGAGCTGGTAGATCGCGCCGTCGCTGTGGTGGGCGTAGCCGAGGCCGCCGACGTGGGCGACGGTCGCCGCGGCGAAGGGGTCGTAGTGGCTGAGCCCGATGAAGGTGACGCCCGGGCCGGCCGCGGCCTTGAGCGTCGTGACGATGTAGGAGAGCTCGGTGCGCACCACCGCCAGGTGACCGCTCACGCACGTGGCGTCGACGACGCCGGCGCGCATACAGGTCATCACGTTGTTGAACCCCATGTCGAGGGTCACGATCCCCGGCTCGCCCCGGTGGGCCTCGAGGAAGGCGACCGCGCTCGCGAGCTGGGAGCCGGTGGACTGGTAGCAGCGGTCCGCGCCCGAGATCATGGTCGCGGTGTTCTCACCGGGGCAGCCGAGCTGGGTCAGGTCGAGGCGCACCCCGCGGGCCGCCTCGAAGGCGACGAGGTCGTTGGCGTAGCCCTGGTCGGTGCGCTGGCCACCCGGCGAGGCCAGGGTCGGCTGCCAGCCCAGCGACTCCGAGGCGCCGAGGGCCAGGTAGAAGCCGCTCGACACGGAGGGGACGGCGTCGGCCGAGGCCACGGCGGGGGCGGCCGCCACGACGGCCACCAGCGCCGTCAGGGCCAGCACCGCCACCTTCGCCGCACGCCAGCGTGCTCGCACGACCACTCCTATCCTGGAAGGACCCCGCGGTGCGACGACGACGGCCGCTCGGGGACGCCTCAGGGTACCGGTGACGTCCTCAGAGCCGGAGAAGAAGGGCGTAAGAAGTGCGTCAACGCCGCGTGGTCATCCCCACAACGTGCGGCGACGGCCCTCGAACTCGTCCCCGCCTTTACGGGATACCGCACCCGAGACCGCAAACCACCCGCCGGAGTCTCAAGCGCGTGGGGTGGGCGCCCGTCGTCCCGGCGACGGTCGTGGTCGGCCGGGACGCCGTCGAGATCGTCGCGCCGGACCGGCTCGAGGCGAGTCCCGCGCGGGCGCTCGGCCGGCTCGACGACGCGGACGTCGGCTCGACCCGACGCCACGCTCGTCGACCCGCTGGCGCCCCGGGGAGGGGCGGTCGCGAGGAGCTCGGGCACGACGATCCCGATGGGGAGTTCGACCGGAGCGAATCCGGCCCCACAGTGGGCGTCGGCCCCGCTCTGGGACGTGGGCGCACGCGTGAGGCTCCGACCGGCTCTCGTCGACCCGGGCCCGGGGCCAAGGGCGAGCGCGTCGACACGTCGCGCCGGCACCCGTCGGGGCGAGGCGGCTCCCGACCGGGCGGGGGCCATCGCGCCTCGCCCCCCGCGGGGCGTCCCCGGGGTGGGCCCTACAGTCGCCCCGTGACCAAGAGCGTGCGGCCCTTCGGGACATGGCCGTCGGGCGTCTCGCTCGACGCGCTCGTCGCGGGCGCGGTCACGAGGCGGTGGCCGTGTGCCGACGGCGACGACCTCTACTGGGTCGAGTCCGACCCCGCGCGCGCCGGACGCGCCTTCGTCCGTCGCCACCGTCTCGGCCGAGGCGAACCGGAGTGGGTGGCCGACCTAGCGGTGCGCTCGCGCGTCCACTCCTACGGCGCCCGACCGCTCGCCGTGCGTGACGGGCACGTGGTCGTCGTCGGCGACGACGACCAGCGCCTCTACCTGCTCGCCCCCGGGCGGGCCCCCGAGGCGCTGAGTGCGCCTCCCCCCGCGCCGCGTTCGGTGCGCCACGGCGCGCCCGACCTCGACGGGCGCGGCCGCGTCGTCGCGCTGCGCGAGCGCGACACCGCCACCGGCGCGATCGACGAGATCGTCCTGATCGACCTGGCCTCGAGGAGCGAGTCGTCGGTCCTCACCGGTCACGACTTCTTCGGCGCGCCGGTCCTGAGCCCCGACGGTCGGCGCGTCGCGGTCGTCGCCTGGGACCACCCCGACATGCCCTGGGACTCGACGGTCCTCCTGGAGGTCGACCCCGCCGACGGGACCAGCCGGGTCGTCCTCGGCGGTCCCGGGGAGTCCGTGACCCAGCCCCGCTACGGCCCCGACGGCACCCTCTACGCGATCACCGACCGGAGCGGCTGGTGGAACCTCCACCGCCGTGACGGCGAGGCCTGGGTGAACGTCACGCCGAGTGAGGCGGAGTTCGCCCCGCCCTCCTGGCTGGCCGGCGAGACGAGCTACGCCTTCGTGGCCGACGGCTCGGTCCTGCTCACCTGGACCCGCGACGGCCTCGACCACGTCGGGGTCGTCACCCCGGGGGGGCTCGCGGCCCTCGAGGGACCCTGGACGGCGGTCGGCGCCGTCGCCGCCTCCGAGGGGGCCGCCGCGCTCGTCGCGGGCGGTGCGCTCTTCGCGGACCGGGTCCAGCGACTCTCACCCCGGAGCCGACGTCCGGGCCCGGTCGTGGCCTCCACCGAGCCCGCGCTCGGGCCGGACGACGTGGCCCGGCCCGAGCTGCTCGCCGTCGCCTCACCGTCGGGCCGGGTGCACGCCATCTACTACCCCCCGACCAGCGCCGCCTTCACCGGGCCGTCCGGCGAGGCGCCCCCGGCGGTGCTGCACACCCACAGCGGCCCGACCCGGCGCGCGCTCGCCCAGTTCGACCTCGAGGTCCAGTTCTTCACGTCCCGCGGCTACGCCTACCTCGACGTCAACTACGGGGGCAGCGCGGGCTTTGGGCGCGCGTACCGCGAGCGGCTGCGCGGCCAGTGGGGCGTCGTCGACGTCGACGACGCGGCGGCGTGCGTGCGTGCGCTCGCCGAGCGGGGACGGCTCGACCCGGCGCGCGTCGTCTCGATCGGCGCGAGCGCGAGCGGGGTGACCACCCTCGGCCTCGCGCGCCGCGGCGTGCTGGCGGCGGCCTCGCTGCGCTACCCGGTGACCGACCTGCGCCGCCTCACGGTCAACCCGGCGCGCCTCGAGGCCCACTACCTCGACGGCCTCGTGGGCCCCTCGCCCGAGGCCGACCACCTCTACGCCGAGCGCTCGGCCCTCGGTTTCGCCGACGAGCTCTCCACCCCCCTCCTGCTCTTCCACGGCACCGAGGACCAGGTCGTCCCGCTCGAGCAGTCCCTCGCGCTCGCGGCCGCGCTCGAGGCGCGCGGCGTGCCCCACGGCCTGGTCGTCGTCGAGGGCGAGGGCCACGGCTTCACCGACCCGGCCACCTGGCGGCGCGAGGCCGCGATCGAGGAGTCGTTCTTCGCCCGCGTGCTCGGCCTCGCCCCCTTCGACGAGGGCCTCGGGGTCGAGATCCGCCACGCCGGGGCGCTGGCGCCGCTGGGCTAGCGGAGGTGGGCGCCGAAGAAGGCGTCGATGCGCGCCCAGGCGTCGACCGACGCCCGGGGGTCGGGGCCGACGCCGGCCACGCGCAGCACCGGGCGCAGGAGCAGCGGGCCGGCCATCGCGTCGTTCAAGAAGGAGTGGCCGGCCGAGGGGTACTCCTCGACGTCGTGCGCGACGCCGGCGCGCTCGAGGGCGTCCTCGAGGCGCGCGGCGGCGCCGCGCAGCGAGCGGTCCCGCCCGCCGTAGGAGGCGACGATCGGGCAGGCCCCCGCGAGGGCGGCGTCGAGGTCCTTGGGCAGCTGGCCGTAGTTGACGGCCGCCACGTCGAAGCCCCGCGGCGCGCACAACAGGGCGAACGCCCCGCCCATGCAGAAGCCGAGCACCCCGACGCGCCCGGTGCACCAGGGGGAGCCCGCGAGCCAGCGACGGCCCGCCTCGACGTCGGCGAAGGGGCGGCCCGTCCCGCTCGCCACCGCCCGGAACATCGTCGTGAGACACCGTCGGGCCCCGCCGTCGGAGTAGAGGTCGAGCGCGAGGGTGGCGTAGCCCAGCCGGGCCAGGTGCTCGGCCTGACGGATCATCACGTCGTCGAGGCCGAAGACCTCGTGGATCATCACGACCCCCGGCCAGGGCCCCTCCCCCTGGGGGCGGGCCAGGCGCCCGCGCAGGACCCGCGAGCCACCGAGCGCCCGGGCCGCGTCGGTGAGGTCGACCTTCTCCACGGCGACACGATACGTGAGCCGGAGACGTCGGGGCCTTCGCCCCTAGCCCGGGGTCGCGCGCGGACGCTGTGATGGTAGAGAGGGTCCGAGGAGGAACCACTGAGCACGCACGCGAATCGGTCCGACGGGACGAGCCCGGCGCTCTACCCCCACGAGCTCGAGGGGGTGGTCACGACCCGCGACGGCCGTGCGTTGGCGGTGCGACCCATCCTGCCGAGCGACGCGGGGCGGCTCGTCGCCTTCCACCACCGCCTGTCGGCCGACTCGATCTACCGTCGCTACTTCTCGCTGCACACCGAGCTGAGCGACGCCGAGGTCGCGCACCTCACGACCGTCGACTACGTCGACCGCCTGGCGCTCGTGGTGTTCGACGGCGAGGAGCTCGTCGCCGTCGGCCGCTTCGACCGCTATCCCCACTCGACCACGGCCGAGGTGGCCTTCGTCGTGCTCGACACGCTCCAGCACCAGGGCGTCGGCCTCGCCCTGCTCGAGCGGCTGGCCGCCGCGGCGTGGGCCCGGGGCGTGGAGGAGTTCTCGGCCTCGACACTCGCGACGAACCGGGACATGCTGGCCGTCTTCTACGACTCGGGGTTCCCGGTGGAGGTCGTCCACGACCTCGAGGAGGTCGAGGTGCGCTTCGCCATCGAGCCGACGGCCGCCGCCCGGGCCCGGCGCGCCGAGCGGCGCGACCGCTCCCGGGCGCCCGGGTCGCCGTGACGGCACTCGTCCTCAACGCCGACTACGGCGCGCAGGCCCACGAGGAGGCCGGCCACCCTGAGCGGCCGGCGCGCGCCACGGCCGCCCTCCAGGGCGTCACCGACCTCCACCTGGGCGACGACCTCGTCGTGGTCGGCCCGCGCGCGGCCCAGCGCGCGGAGCTCGCGCGGGTGCACGCCGCCGGCTACCTCGACGAGCTCGGGGCCTTCTGCTACGCCGGGGGCGGTGACCTCGACCCCGACACCTACGCGACGACCGACTCCTGGACGATCGCGGTCAACGCGGCCGGGGCGGGGCTCGCCGTCGTCGACGCCCTCGCCGAGCGCGGCGACGGGGTCGGCTTCGTCGTGACCCGTCCCCCCGGCCACCACGCCCTGGCCGACCGGGCGATGGGCTTCTGCCTGCTCAACAACGTCGCGGTCGCCGCGGCCCACCTCGTCGACCGGGGCGAGCGCGTCGTGATCGTCGACTGGGACGTCCACCACGGCAACGGCACCCAGTCCATCTTCTGGGACGAGCCCCGCGTGCTCTACGTCTCGACCCACCAGTGGCCGCTCTACCCCGGCTCGGGCAGGCCGGTCGAGGTCGGCGGGCCACACGCCCTCGGGCGCACCCTCAACCTGCCGCTGCCGCCGGGGGCGACCGGCGACGTGGTGCGCCGGGCGCTGGAGGCGGCCGCCCCCACGGTCGAGGCGTTCGAGCCGACCTGGGTCCTGGTCTCGGCCGGCTTCGACGCGCACCGCGCCGACCCGCTCGCCGACCTCGCCCTGTCCAGCGGGGACTTCGCCGCCCTCGCGTCGCTCGCCGGCGGCTTCGCGCCGGGACCGGGGCGGATCGCCCTCTTCCTCGAGGGCGGCTACGACCTCGCCGCGCTGCGCGCGTCGGTGGCGGCCAGCCTCTCGACCCTGCTCGGCGAGGCGTCGGCCGCCGAGGCGCCCACGAGCGGCGGGCCCGGCTCCGAGGCGGTGCCGGCGGCGCTCGCCCAGTTCCACCAGACGGTCGAGGTGCTCGCCACGAGCGAGGAGGAGGCGACGTGACACGATCGATCGCCGTCGGCTTCGACGGCTCACCCGACGCGACGCGCGCCCTGCGCGTCGCGCTCGCCCTGGCGCGCGACACCGGGGCCACGACCTGGGTCCTGCACGCCCGGGGCCTGCTGGGAGAGCGCGGTGCGCCCGCCGTGCCCCCGGTCGTGTCGGAGACCGTGACCGAACTTGGGCTCGACCCGGCGAGGGTGCACTGGCGCGTGGAGGACGGCGACCCCTGCTCGGTGCTGCTGCGCTGCGTCGGCCCGCCGGTCGACGCCGAGATCCTCGTCGTAGGACGGCGCGGCCGCGGCCGCCACGAGGGTCTCCTCCTCGGCAGCACCAGCCTCGAGCTCGTCGAGCACGCGCGCGTGCCCGTCGTGGTCGTCCCCTCACCCTCGAACGGGTAGGCGTTGCTACGCTTGCTCGGATGTCTCCGGCGACTCGGGTGCGTAGGCGCCGCGGTACCCCCCGGGTCGCGAGCGTGTCACTGGTGCTGGCCGCCCTCGCCGTCCCCCTGATCGGGACGGCCCCGGCGTCGGCCCAGCCACTCCCCCCGGCCTGCTCCTCGAGCCACCTGTCGAGCTTCGACTACGCCCAGGTCAAGCACACGACCAAGTACGTGACGGTCGTCTACGTGAACACCTCTCCCGACGTGTGCGTGCTGCGCGGCTACCCCGACATCGTCATGTTCGGGCCGCGCGGGCCGATCCACAGCACCCAGCGCAACGTCTTCCCCGCCTCGAACAAGACCGTGGTGCTGCCGCCCAACGGCGAGGCCGGCTTCGTCCTGTGGTTCCGCGACGTCCCGGTCGTGGGGGTCGACCCGGGGACCGGCTGCGCGCACGCGCTGGACCTCCACGCCACGATCGCCACCAGCGGACCGGCCGACCTGACGGTGCAGTACGCGGTGAACCTCGCGCTGTGCAACGACGCGCGCTTCCTGGTCACCGCCCTCCAGCACGGCGTGCCCAAGCCCTAGGGGGCCGTTCGTCTCGGGGCGACGGCACCGTGCGCCGCGGCCTCAGCGCAACCTCTCGACCAGGTGATTGGCCCCGTCGACGACGATCGTGGCCCCGTGGACGTAGCGCGCCCCCGGCATCGCGAGGAACGCCACGACGGCGGCCACCTCGTCGGGTCGCGCGGCGCGCCCCATCGGCGACGCGACCGACGCGGCCCGCTCGTCGGGCAGCTGGGTGTCGGTGGCGACCCAACCCGGGGCCACGGCGTTCACCGTGACGCCCCGGTCGGCCACCTCGAGGGCGAGGGTCCTCGTCAGGCCCACGACGGCCGCCTTGGCCGCGGCGTAGGCGGACTCGCCCGGCGTCGCGACGAGGGGCCCGGTCACCGAGGCGACGTTGACGATCGCGCCCGAGCCCCGCGCCAGCATGCCGGGCAGCACCGCACGGGTGACGAGGAAGCACGTGTCGAGGCTGCGCCGGACCCCGGCCCTCCACTCGGCCACGTCGAGCTCGGCGACCGGGGCGAACCTCTCCGGCTGGCCCTCTTGGGCCATGCCGGCGTTGTTAACGAGCAGGTCGACGCGGCCGTGCTCGCCGAGCGCCTCCTCGACGACCCGCCGGGCCTCGTCGGCATCGGTGAGGTCGCCGACGTGGGCGCTCACCGGACCGCCGAGCGAGCGCAGCTCTCTGGCGCGCTCCTCGATCCGCGCGCCCGTCGCGCACACCGCGACCGCGCACCCCAACTCGACGAGCAGGCGCGCCGTGGCGAAGCCGATGCCGCCCGGGCTGCCGGCGCCGGTGACGAGCGCGGTCGTTCCGTCGAGGGAGAAGAGGGGGTGTCCCATATGCTTAGGGCGAGCCAGAGCGCTCGGCGCGATGGTACCTCCGGTGTCCACTCCGAGCGGGTGTCACGCATCGGCTGTCCTGGTGTCGCCCATCGGTTGAAGCTGTGTGAAGCATCACCTGACACCGAAGCGTCCAGCCTCAGGTGACGCAATCCACCTGGTGGGTAGGGCCGGTGGGGATCGAACCCACGACCGAGGGATTATGAGTCCCCTGCTCTGACCACTGAGCTACGGCCCTAAGTGAACTGCGGGGTGGCTCCCAGAGCAGGACTCGAACCTGCAACCTAGCGGTTAACAGCCGCTTGCTCTGCCAATTGAGCTATCTGGGAATGGCGGGCCCACGTTACCATCCGGCCCGCGCGGGCTACTGCTCGTCGAGCCAGCGCGCGAGCCGCTCGGCCTCGGGGCTCTCGCGCACCGCGCGCCGGCAGCGCTCGAGGCGCTTGGCCAACGCCTGGCGCGAGATGCCCCGCGCCCGCGCGAGCTCGCTCAGGGTCGCGGCGTGGAACGTGTACTGCCAGAAGGCGTCGAAGTCCTCACCGGTCAGCCGGCGCAGCTCGTCGATGACCCACGCCGGGGCCTCGGGGGGCCGCTCGCGGCGATCGTCGAGCTCGTCGAGGGCGACCGAGCCCTCTCGGCGCCGCTCCAGGTCGTGGGCCAGCTGGGCCGTCTCGCGCGCGACCGCGACGCTCACCGAGAGCGCGGCCGCGACCTCGCGCACGCCCGGGCGCCGCTCGGGCTGGGCGCGCACCAGGCGCTGGTAGGCGAGGACCCGGCGCATCTCGGCGTCGGTCAGGCCCGCGCGCTGGGCGACGGCCTGGTTCACGAGCTTGGTGATCCAGTAGTTGGCGTACGTCGAGAAGCGCGTCCCCTGGTCGGGGTCGAAGCGGTGCAGCGCGTTCACGAGGCCCTCGACCCCGGCGAGCTCGAGGTCCTCGTCGCGCCAGCGGTAGCCCCGCTCGTTGACCCGGGCCTTCACGAGGCCGAAGGTCGCGCGCAGCAGCGTCGACTCGGCCTCTTGGCCGGCGAGCCGGGCGCGGCGCAGCTGGCGCCGGCGCGCCGGGTCGCGCACGGCCCCGCCGGCCAGCTCGGCCTCGGCCCGCCGACCCTCGCGGATGATCGGGTAGAGGTCCCGCTCGTCCGACGCCGTGAGCGGGGCCAGGACGTCGAGCCCGCCGATACGGCCCGGCACGCCCCCTCGTGGCCCGCTCACGAGACGGTCGCCGCGCGCGCGACGAGCCACTCGCGCAGGTCCCGCTCGGCGCCCGCGGCCGCCGCGCCGTGCGCGTCGCGCAGCTGCTCCTCGCGCGCCTTCACGT